>JAFVDD010000052.1 GCA_017478725.1 Paludibacteraceae bacterium | reverse complement strand
CTCTGCGTCATACGCATCGTACAACTCGAACCGCAGTTTCTCCTGCGCCACCTGCATCTCCAGTTCCATCCGTTTTTCCACACCCTGCGCTGCACGCCGGTAGGACACAACGAACTGCACCCCCATCCCGAGAATGAGGAATACCGCAGCCAATATATGTATGTATCGGTATTTGATAAGCTTTCTCCTTTCGTCCATTCCCATCCCTTGTCCCCTCCCTTATGGGGAGGGTTAGGGAGAGATTTGTTAGAACTGCATGGCCACGGACATGTCTCCGGTGCCATTTACGCCGAACACCCAACGCAAATCAGGGCGGTGCGCTTTTTCTATGTTATAGATATTAACGGACTTATGCATTCTCGTGTAGCCTACAGCCAGACAGGTTATACCTGCCGCCGTAATACCTGCACCCGCAGAGGTAAGAGCATAGCCCACATCGTACATAGCATCTTTCTGCGCATTGCCACGTATGTAGCGGCGCAGCATGCCGCTTCCTACCGAGTTGACTACTACGCCTACGCTGAAACATGTCCAGCCGGCGATACTCAGTTTATAACCGTTGTTGAACAACTGAAAGGCTTCTGGGCAGGTATTTTGAAGATAGCCTCTGAACTCTTTCTTGTTCATCATCTGGCCGTCCATCATGTACTTGTCTCCTACGCGATAAACAGGCGACTGAGCCATCATTCCGAGCGTCATCACGCTCAACATAAGCATTGCAATAATCTTTTTCATGTTCTTTATGTTTTTTGGTTATTCCTTTTTATCACAACATATAATAGTTGGTCAAGAAGGTTGAACGCTCCCAATCGACGATGTGGACATCGGCTTCTTTGGCAGGATGGATGTTGTTATCATCGAGTACCATGAGACGTTTGTCTTCGAGATCATAGATCGGCCACTCATGCGCTTTCCCATCAGGCGACTGCTCTGCAGTGAGCGATGGATTGCCGGTCTTAGCGAACTGAATCCACAGCGCACGCATGGTCTGGCAGAACAGGTCGCTGCAAGTTCGTCCGACTACGAACTCCGGATGTGCGAACAGAACAGGCACTTCTTCGAAATGGGCACACTTCATAATCGGGTCGGATGACTCCACACGGTATTGGTAGAAGTACGACTTGCCGCCACCCATCGTTTGGCACTCGGACATCTTAATCGCACCCTCGATGAACCAACTGTGACCAAATAGTTTACTGTCAGCATCCCAGTCTGTCTCCGCTCCTTCGCGGCAGTAACTGTCAATCTTCGCCCGCTCTTCGTCCGTCAGCAGTTGGGCATACTTATGCGTCTTGCGCTCCGCCGCCCACGTTTTGAAACCCTCTACTGTCCAGTCGGAGACGAAGCAGTTCATTTCATCTTTATTGCAACCCTGCAGGAAGGTGATATTTTTAGCAATACCGTTTTTGTACGCTTCCCACGGGTCGAGAGGCAGGATACGTCCGTCGCGAACAGGGAAGATGCGCAGGCGAACGACTTCGGCGGCGGTATCAATGAGTGTCCGTGCATCTATCTTGAGCAGCTCTGCTACGGTCTTGCAACCAAGCGCCGCCAGAAGGTCATTGGTGGTAGCGATAGATTCATCCAATGAATTGGTCTGGCATGGCGCGCCACTCTGTGCAATCACTTTTTGGAAATACTGCTGCGAACCCGGGACGAGCGGTTGCATACTCACACTCGCGCCACCGGCAGACTCGCCCCAGATGGTCACGTTCTCAGGGTCACCGCCAAAAGCAGCTATGTTCTCATGCACCCATTGGAGCGCCATTTTCTGATCGAGAAGTGTCAGGTTCTGCGCATCGGGATAGTCCTTGCCGTCCGCGAGGTGCGAGAGATGAAGCATACCCAGCACACCAAGTCGATAAGCCACGGTGACAAAGATGATGTCCGGGTGCTCTTGGACGAGGTTGGTACAATCAAACACCTCCATGCTGGTTCCTCCGGCTACGAAGGCGCCACCGTGAATCCACACCATCACAGGTCGCTTCTGCGCTGTTCCTTCGGCTTTGTACACATTCAGATAGAGGCAGTCCTCGCCTTGGTTCTCTCCAATGGACAGGTCTTGTACGGACATCTTAGCAAAATGCGAGGCATCATAGACGCCCTCGTCCGGTACAAACGCCACCGGCGCTTTCCAACGCAGGTTACCTACAGGTTGCTTGCCTACATAAGGAATACCTTTGTAGCTGATGACATTCTCTTGTTTAGCACCCACGAAGGTGCCGTTTATACACTTGACCGCCAGCGCGCGGTCGTAGTCGCCTACATACACGAATTTGCCGTCTTTCACTACCAAAGCCGTTGCCTCAGGATTAGCCTTGTCCGAGGTGAAGATCCTCGCGTTCTTAATAATCTTGTCTGCTTTCATATTGTTGCTTTATGATTTGATTTATTTCTTTCACCTTTCACTTTTCACCTTTCATTTTTCACCTTTCACCTTTCACTTTTCTCAACTCTCTTCGTTTTCTTTCTCATGCGCACTCATGTTCTCAACGAACAGGTTCACCAGCCGCTTGGTCACGACGGTATGCGAAATAGCCTTGGAGAGCCCTGCTCGGGCCTTCGACGTTCTGATGGCTGACGGCTGATTGCTGATGGCTGCCTCCACTTCTTGTTCGCGCTTGTCCAACTTCGCTTTCAGTCCTGCGGGCGCATGTTTGTACAGCGCGTTGTAACACGGCACAGCGGCTTTCATGATATACGGTGTCAAGAAAGTCGTGACCACACTGGACGCAACGATGATAGGGTAGAGCGCCGGGTGCAATACCCCCAGGCTGTTTCCCAAACCGGCGATGATGAACGAGAACTCACCTATCTGCACGAACGAGAAACCCGTCTGCATGGCGTCTTTCATCGTCTCGCCGCCCCACCAGCAACCTAACGTGCCGAACACAATCATACCGACTACAATCACCGCACACGTAATAAGGATACTCGGCCAGTATTCAACGAGATTAGCCGGATTGATCATCATACCTACCGACACGAAGAAGATAGCGGCAAACACGTTCTTAAGCGGCGTCATCAGTTTCTCTATACGATGCGACTCGACCGTCTCTGCCAGTATCGAACCCATCACAAACGCACCCAGCGCACCGCTGAAGCCCGCTTCTTCCGCCGTCAGCACCATGCCGAGGCACAGACCCAATGCCAAGATAATCAGCGTCTCGTCGTTCAGGTACGGCTTCACTTTTCGAATCAGCGTAGGGATAATCAAGATACCTACCACGAACCATGCTACCAGCGTGACAGCCAGCACAAGCACTTTATTCAGCAACTCTTGCCCGTCAAACTGATGTTTGATAGCGATACTGGAGAGCAGCACCATTAGCACCACCGCCACCACATCTTCCACAATCAGAATACTCGTGGCGCCCTTCACAAAACGTGCCTTGCCCAGCCCGGCTTCATCCACGGCTTTCATCACAATGGTCGTAGAGGACATACAGAGCATGCCGGCAAGGAAGAGGGCGTTCATCATATCCATCTCCGCCCATTTGCCTACGCCGAAGCCTAACAGCATCATACCGCCGATGATGGTCAGCGCACCTATCGCCGCCACCTTGCCGGACGCAATGAGGTTCTTGATACGGAACTCCAGACCGATGCAGAACAGCACAAAGAGCACGCCGATATCGCCCCATGCTTTCACATTGTCCGCACTTACCCACGACTCGCCGAACAAGTACGGCCCTACCAGCACACCGGCTACGATGTAACCCAGCACCACCGGCTGTTTCATCAACTTGAAGAGCAGGCTGACAATACCTGCCGTAATCATCAATACATAAAGATCATGTACCATATTTATTTACTTTTTTGTAGATTTATTTACTTTTTTGTAGCATGTTCACCTTTCACCCCTTCATCCTTTCACTTTTCACCTTTCACCTTTCAACTTTCACCTTTCACCCCTTCGTCCTTTCACTTTTCACCTTTCGCCATTAATCCGCGTGCAAAATTACAAAAAAAATCTGATACGTGCAAGTTTTGTGACAAAATAGTACCTTTTTTGTGACAAACTATGACTTGTTGTATGGCAATCTTGCCATACTCACACCGCTTCCGTTTGCATATGTCAAAAAAATATTGTACCTTTGCAGCCGGAATGGAAAACCAACTGCCTTGGGGGTGTCCCGATGGAAGCGCATCGGGAGCGCGTCGGGATCGCATCGGGGGAATATCGTATCATACCCAACCTTATATATATTATAAATAATATATATCCCGTGATTTTATAAAATGTCTGTAAAAATATTCAAAATAGCCACAACTGAGGCTCTTAACTGCAAGATCCACCCCGTCTTGTACCGTTTCTATCTCCGTCTCAAAGACACCTTGGCTGCGGAAATGGTGCACCGCCGCAAACGCTCATCCGCAACATGTATTGAAATCATTTTTTACTGCGACGAAATGCTTGTTCCTACAGGCCGTCTCAACACCCTCCCTGAAGCCGAGAAATGGGGATTTTGGGTCATATGCCGCCTGCAATCCAACCCCAAACACGCCTTTTACAGAGCGCACCGCGTGTACCAACTCTATCTTTCTCCGGTCCATCCCAAAAAACGCCGCGAAGCAGGCACCACCATTACTCCCCTTTCATCCCTTTCCGACTACTCTGTCGGGAAATCAAAATACGTCTCGGGATAGGGTTTTACCAAATCACGCAAAGCCAGGTGCGCTTTTTATGATTCATTCTTCTTGATTATCCTTGCAGGGTTGCCGGCGACGACTACATCATCGGGGATGTCATGCGTGACGACGCTTCCGGCTCCCACTATGACGCGGTTGCCGATGGTCACGCCCGGGCAGACAATCACTCCGCCGCCCAGCCAACAGTCCTCGCCTATGCGGATGGGCAGCCCTGTCTCAACAGGCTGGCGGCGTTCCATGTAGCCATGCGGATGGTCAGGCGTGAGCAGTTGGCAGTTCGGTCCGATGAGCGTGTGCGCGCCGATGGTGATGCCGCCGCCGTCGAGGAACACTGCATTGAAATTGACGAACACCCCTTCGCCCAGTGTGATGCGGTCGCCGTGGTCGCAATGAAAAGGCGGGCAGACAATCGCCGAAGGATGCGCATCGGGAATCAGTTCCGCGATGCAGCGGTGCAGCTCGTCCATATCCCACGCGCCGCATTGGTTCAAATCCCGCATGGCATAATACGCCCGCAGGATATGCGCCTGTATTTCCTTGTCCGTATAGTTATACGGCAGGTTGTTAAGCATTTTCTCGTATTCTGTCATTGTTACTGTTTTTGGGGTTTGTTCATGCGTTTGGCGAGACCGATGGCACCGGTCGGGCAGACAAGGCGGCAGAGGTGGCAACCTACGCACTTGGGGCCTATGATACGGGGCTGGCGCAAACCGTGAGCGCTGTCTGCGGCAGGGTCTGTTTCAAAGAAAATAGCTTGGTGTCCGCCGTCCATGCAGGAGGTGTAGCAGCGGCCGCAGCCGATACATTTCTCGCGGTCAATCTTCGGGAAGACCATCGTCTCGCGGTCAAGGTCCGACGGACGGACGAAGTGCTTCACTTCCTCGCCCACGATGTCCTGCAGATGTTCGATCCCACGTTCCACCATATAGTGCTGCAAGCCGGCGGTCAGGTCGTCGATGATACGATAACCGTACTCCATGACGGCAGTGCAGACCTGCACGTTGGAGCAGCCCAGTTGGATGAACTCCAGCGCGTCGCGCCACGTCTCGATGCCACCGATGCCGCTGATGTCCATCTTGTGCTCCTTGGCAATCAGCGGGTTAGCGGCAATCTCCAAGATAAAACGCAGGGCAATCGGTTTGACTGCACGACCCGAATAACCGCTGACGGTCTTCTTGTCGCTGACGGCGGACGTGTCGCTCATCGTGACAGATTTGATGGTGTTGATAGCGCTTATACCTTGCGCGCCGGCATAGAAACTCGACATCGCCATCGGGCCCATCTGCGCCACGTTGGGCGTCATCTTCGGGATAACAGGAATCGACACGTTGCGACGCACGTAGGCGGTGTAGAAAAGTACCAGCTCGGGGTTCTGACCGATGTCGCTGCCGAGGCCTGCCAGCCGCATCTGCGGGCAGGAGAAATTGAGTTCCACCGCGTCGCAGCCTGCCTGCTCTGCCATCTTAGCCAACTCAATCCACTCTTCTTCGGTCTGCCCCATGATAGACGCTACGACGATCTTCGTCGGGTAGCTTTGCTTGAGGCGGTGCAGGATATCGAAGTCCTCTTGGTAGGGGTTCTCGCTCAGCTGCTCCATGTTCCTGAAACCGAAGAAATCGCCCTGCTGCGCTTTATAGACGGCGTCGAAACGCGGACTCACTTCGCGGATGTCCTGCTTGCTGATGGTCTTGTAGAACACGCCTGCCCAGCCTGCCTCAAACGCCCGCGCCACCATGTCGTAGTTGGTGCAGACAGCGGAGGAAGCGAGGAAGAACGGGTTCTCGCATGGTATGCCACAGAAGGAGATGCCCAATGAGGGCAGAGGCTTGTTTTCTTCGATAGCTCGAGACTTCGACATTTCGACATCTCGAAGTGCCTTCTTCATCTCCGTCACGCGGATGGGACGGTCATAATGGATACACGCTTGCTCTGCCGCCTCAATCTCTGCGTCATTCATCTGTTCGAACAGTTCGCGGGCAGTCCAGAGGTTGTCAAAACGCAGCGCACGGATGGCACGTGCCGCTTTCTCGCCGCACGGCGCTGCTGCGCATAGCAGACAGCGGCCTGCTTCTTCTTGAATGTGGATCATAGTGTTCTATTGGGTTTTAGTAGTATGCTGATTCCTGAATTCGGAGGGAGTGAGCGCATAGCGTTGCTTGAAATTGGTGAGGAAAGTGGCGGTGCTGGCATAACCGCAGGCGGCAGCGACGTCGGCGATGTTCATCTGCGGTTCTTCGGTCAGCAGACACACACTCTTTGCCAGACGGCACTCGGTGATAAAAGCCGGCAACGAACCGAACCGGCTACCGCGCGCAAATGCCGCACCCAGACGCTCCTTGCGCAGATGAAAACGATCCATCAGTTGTTGGCGGCTGAAATGCGGATCCAGATACAACTGCTCGTTCACAATAACCGCACTCAAATACTCAAACAACTCCGTATCGTTCATCTCGTTGGGATTGCTCACTACTTTCGACTTTTGACTTTCGACTTTTGCCGCCCCATTGGGAGCGAAATACTGCGCCTTGAACCGCGCGTTCTCGGTTATCTCCTGCGAGAGCACATCATTCTTACGACGTATCATACGCAGCTGATAAACCAGCAGCACCACAAACACCGTAATCAGCGCCACGCCTGCCGCCAGCGACACAGCCACCGCCGTGATACGCCGTTTCTCGGCACGCTCTCTCTCCAAGGCATACTGCTGTTCCTGCTCATGGAACCGCGCGGCGTTCTCCTGTGCCGCCGACAGACGCTCGGCGTCATGGAGTTGTTTCTGCAAACCGGCAAGGCGTTTCCAGTACCCTGCGCTCTGCGATTTGTTGCCACGCTCGTCGGCAATCAGCGCGCGGTTCTCTAACATAATGGCATAATCATGGTGAAGCGTGTCAGCACCCCAGCGCGCCTGCAGCTCGTCGTAGAACGGCAGCAGGCGGTCGTACTGACCTAATAGGAACCATGTAGAGGAGATGAGTTTCTGGCCGCTGAACTTACGGCTGTAGTCCGTTTGCTCAAACAGCCGCAGTGCCTCACGAGCTTGGCTTTCGACGTTCTGACTGCTGATGGCTGATGGCTGACGGCTTTCGACTAATGACGCATAAGCATAAGCCATGAACGCGTAAGCCTGACCTGTATAGAAATCGACATACCCTGGTCGCCGTTCGTCAGTCGGCTCTTTCTCTGAGCCGTCGGCATAGGCTTCAGGGTGCGCCTCGTAGTCCTGCAGACTGCTCACGATACGTTCACAATAAGGCACAGCCTCATCGTAACGCTTCGCATCCAGCAGCACACGGATCATCGCTTTCTTGGCAAGTATGCCCGCGTCCAGCGCAGCGAACTGCCGAATCCCGTCCGCTTGTGCTATGGCTTCGCGGATAGCCTGCTCCCCTTCGTCGGTGCGTCCGAGACGGATAAGCGCGGCACCTATCCGGGCTTGTGTGGCCAGTGCTTTGACCGTCTTGCCCGTCTGACGGCAGACGTCGATATACTGTGTGCCGTATTGCAGCAGACGGGCATCGTCGTCCCTTACGCGCGCGGCGTTGGTCAGTATCTCCAACACTTCCGCCCGCTCGTTTGTCGTCAGGCGTTGCTCCAACAGCGGCGCACAATGTGCCTGCACCTCGGCTACAGTCGCTTCGTCTGATGCCAGCACACGCCCCCTCATAATCTCAGCCGCCACATGCGACAGACTGCCTGCCGCTTCCGCCGAATCAATCACCGCCTTCGCGCAGTCCTGCTCCTCCGCCACCAGATACTTGGTGACAACATCCATAATACTGTCCCGCTGCGGGTACTCCTGCCCGGTGGTTTCACAGCGCGCACAGCCCGTCAGCACCAATCCGGCTGCCAGTACGATGCCGGCTAACAGATTAATAGTTGTCTTCTTGCTCATATATTCACCATTACTTAAGGATACCTGCGCGCGCTCATGCTATGCGCGCAGATATTCAGCATGCAAAAGTACAAAAAAAATCCCACATATGCAAGATGTGGGACAAAATTTAAGTTAATTTGTGACAAAATATGAATACACTTTTCACCTTTCAATTTTCAATTTTCACCTTTCAATTTTCACCTTTCACCTTTCAATTTTCAATTTTCTTATCTCGCTCTGCTCGAACGATTATTTCACCTTTCACTTAAAAACTGTACCCCAGTCCGATGCCGACGTTCATCTTGAACTGCACGCGTTCCGCCCATACGCCCTCATCATCGGCGATGAGCGTGCCGTTGAGGTATTTGAGGTTCGTCGAGAGCGTCACATTCAGCACTTTGGCGAACTGATACGTGAGAGTCGTCTCCCAGTTGGCGTCGAAATAACCGAACTGGCGGTTCAGGTTCGAGTATCGCAGCGGCAGGGTCCATTTCTCACCCGGATAGGTTGTCTCGTACGCCTCTTTGATCTCGAATCCGCGTCCCTGATAAGGAGTGAACAAGGTCAGCGTGGAGAGCAGAGTCATGTTGTCATAGCGGTACGAGATCGACCCTTGGATACCCATGCCCACTTCCACACGGGCGTTGCGCCAGTCGATATCAATCTTGCCCGCTGCGTCCTTTATCACGCGGAACGTGCCGTACTTCATCTGCATCTCGCGGCGGAAATCCCAGTTGTCGTCTCCCGGCACCAACTCTTTGTGCTCCTTGTTATACGCATTGTTCATCCAATCGCTCACGTACGCTGTGACGACGAGCATCGCCAGCGGAGACATGTACAGTGAGAATTTGCAACCGTTCACGTTCGTCTTCCAGTCAAAACCGACCGACAAATCAGTGTACGACGGCGCCAAAAACTTCGAGATAGGAGGGTCGTAGCCGTCTCTCATTTTCCGTCCTACGGCATACTGGCTCTCAAAACTGCCGCGCACCGTCAGAAACCATGTCGGCTGGAACTCCCAGCCGAACTTGGAGCTCAGCTTGATCTTGTCCGACGATTTCTTCCAGGGGTCTTCTTTCTTCTGCTCCCAGCTCAAGCCGAAATCGGTGTCCAGATTCGTTTCCCACGCCAGCGCGTCCTTGTAATAACTCAAATGCAGTTTGGCGAACGCCAAGCCGCTGGCGGAGTTCTTGCCGCCACCGGTCCAGTTAACAAGCCCGGTGCCGTTGGCATTGAGTCCGATGATGCCGTCGAACTTCCATGCCTTGTCCTTACTCTCCGTCACTACTTCTTGCCCCCGTGCCGGCCAAACGAGCAACGCAGCCAGAAGCAATAAAATTATCCGTTTACCTTTCACTTTTCACCTTTCACTTTTCACTTTTCACCTTTCACTTTTCACTTTTCACCTTTCACCTTTCAATTTTCACCTTTCACCTTCCTAAAAACTCTTCTGCACACCGAATTTCAATCCGTACAAGCCCGGCGTGAACTGGTTAGCCAGCAGGTTACGCAGCTTGCCCGAGAAAATAATCACGTCGTTGGTGTACTCGTTGTAATTGCCCTTCAGCGGATCAGAGTAGCAGAATGTCGTTCCGCTGTAACCGAGGCTGAGGATAGAGAAGAAGATTTGGAAATTGCGCTTCTTGTTGAACTGATACCGGATTACCGGTGAAACCTGCGCACCATAGATGATGGTATGCCGCAGCCCGTCGTAATCGGTGCCGGTAGCAATGCCGTCGCCCGCTACACGCGGAAACTCCATGCCTGCGTACAAGTGCGCCTCCAGCCAGATACCCAACTTGCCGTCGAACATCGTCTTGAGCCGGTAACGCGCGTACGGCGTCACGTTCCAACTGCCTTGCTGGATGCGCAAATCCGTCGTCGCAGCCTTGCCTTCACTGTCCTCATAGATGTAGGTGGCGTACGTATCTTGATAGCTACCTCCTAAGCGCAGACCCAGGTGAATACGCTCTTTCAGTTTCCAGCCTATCTCCGGCTCTACCGCAATCGACCACCCGTTCTCCTTGCGTTCGGAACGGGAGTCGTGGTGGTAATAGATATCGAAATTGTAGCCGTAATAGAGTTTCTGTTTCCATACGGGGACAGGCTTCAGCACCACTTGTGCCACCGCACTGTCTGCTGCATCCTCGCCCGATGCCTCAGGCGTCTTGGCCTCACCGATGACGGTGGCTACACCGCCTATACCTGTGGTAAAAGGATCCGGTTGAACCGTTTCTTGAGCCGTCATACCGGCTGCGCCAAGCGCTACCAAGGCCATAAGCAAAAAGGATTTCTTCATTGTTCGTATGATTGTTTGTTATTAAAATGCCAAGCACGCAAATACCGAGCACGCAAATACCGAGCACGCAAATACCGAGCACGTAAATGCCGAGTACGCAAATACCGAGCACGCAAAATTGCGTGCAAAGTTACAAAAAAAATCTGAACCGGACAAACTTTGTGACAAAATAGTACCTTTTTTGTGACAAAATAGTACTTTCCATTAAACTTTCGTCCTTTAGTATAAACGCAAGCTCTGCTTGCTCTCAACGCTGCAAAGCGGCTCTAACGCGCATTAGCGCAACGGATAAAAGGGCTAATGACGACTGCATCGGGGGCGCATCGGGAGCGCATCGGGAGCGCATCGGGTGAATATCGTATCATACCCATACCTATAATATACGTAGTATATTATTCCGTGATTTTACATTTTATACCCGTTTAAATCGGCATTTTTTTCTTGCGTATTCCGAAAAAAAGTTGTATCTTTGCCGTCGCAAATCCACTATGACCATGAAAAAATTCGCCGTTCATCCTTTATTCTCCTTCGTACATAAATCGTACATTGTACTTCTGTCCTTCGTTCTTTTGTCCTTCGTCCTTCTTTTTACGGCTTGTACTCCCAATAAACCGCAGTACCGCATCGGCGTGAGCCAGTGTCTGGATGATGCGTGGCGCGAGAAAATGAACTACGAGATGGGCAGAGAACTGCTGCTGCATCCCGAAATGACGCTCACCCGCCGCATCGCTTACGGCAGCAACGAACTGCAATGCGCGCAGATAGACAGTTTCATAGCCGAACGGGTTGATCTGCTGATTGTGAGTCCCAACGAGGCGGAGGAGGTCAAGCCCGCCGTTACGCGTGCTTATCGTGCCGGCATACCTGTTATTGTAGCCGACCGCCGCGTTACAGGCGACGAATGGACGGCGTTCATAGGCGGTGACAATTACCGGGTAGGTGCGTTGATGGCTCAATGGATTGAGTCGCTCCAGTCGCAGAGCAGCAAGCCTCTTCATGTGCTGGAAGTAGCGGGGCTTCCCGGTTCAACGCCTGCCACGCTGCGACATAAAGGGATGATGGAAAGTATGGCAGAGCACGGAGGAGTGCAGCCTGTCGTCCAATCTGTGCAGGGCGCATGGTATAAAGAAACAGCATACAAGGCTGTCAGCGAGTTTCTGCGCACGCATGAGGATGTGGATGTTATCGTAGCGCAGAATGACCTGATGGCAATAGGCGCGTCGGAGGCGGTGCATGCCAACAAAGCCTATGCGTCCAAACATGTTCCTATCATGGGTGTGGATGGTATCCAGCTGGGCTTGCAGGCTATCGTGGACGGCACGATTACCTGTACGGCCACGTATGCCTCACGCGGAGACATGGTGATTGCTACTGCGGCGGATATTCTGCATAACGAACCGTTTGTACGCGACACCGTTCTGGAAACTACGTTGATTGATGCATCATTGGCTTATCCTATGCTCAGGCAGGACGAAGCTATCACGCGCGATTTGGAGACGCTGCATATTATTCAGGTGCAAACAGCCCGGCAATGGCGGCAGGTGCAGATCGACAGGATTTTCCTTATCTCGGGTATCGTGCTCCTGTTCTTGCTGTTCCTGCTGGCAATCAGCTATATCATCTTCGCCCAGCGCCGTATGCAGAATGAGATCAGCAAGGAGATCATTCCTCAGCTGGAGGATGTGCAATCGGCTATCCAGCTGAGCCAGCGTGATATGCTTTTTGCCGAACGCCTCAAACAGGTAGTGGACGAGCATCTCTCCGACCCCGAACTGACGGTGGAGAGTCTGGCGAATATGCTTCTTTTGAGCCGTACCCAGGTCTTCCGCCGCGTGAAGAGCGTCACGGGCAAAGGACCGCTCGATTATATCCGCGAGCAACGCCTCATCCGTGCCGAACAGCTGCTACGCACTACAGATATGACTGTCCAGCAGGTGGCACTGGAACTGTGCTTCTCCAGTCCGGGCTATTTCTCCAAATGCTACAAGGAGTATTTCGGTCACCTGCCAAGCAAGGTAAGTCGCTAAACCCGACATTCCCCCGATAAACCCCCGATATTCCCCCGACAAAACCCCGATATGGGTTTTATAGCAGGATGATAAATTTGTTGCAAAATATGACCGATTTGTTGCAGCGCAACCTCAGTGGTATATTTTGCAACATGTTTTTTTGTGTATGCGCGTCAAGGGTTGTACCTTTGCACCGCAAATCTGATTAAGCAGATTCGTTCATTTAAATTTAACAATCAATTATCAGTAACATGAAAAAACGTTTATGCTTAGCCTTTCTCACGGTAATGTCGGGCATTGCTGTTGCGTTTGCGCAGGTGACAGCGACGGGTGTGGTGATTGACGCCGCGACGGGCGAACCGGTGATCGGTGCGTCGGTGCTGGAGGAAGGAACGACCAACGGAACGATTACGGATTTCGACGGTAATTTTACGCTCACGGTGGCCAGTGACGCCATGGTGGTGGTGAGTTATGTGGGCTACAAAACCCAGCGGCTCTACCCCGCAGCCGACATGCGTATCTCTCTGGTAGAGGACAGCGAAATCCTGGAAGAAGTAGTGGTAACCGGTTATACCACCCAGCGCAAGGCAGACTTGACGGGTGCGGTAGCGGTGATGGACATGAGCGGTGCCACCAGCGAATCGAGCGCATCCATGCTGACTTCGATGCAGGGACGCTTGCCGGGTGTGCAGATCACCACGGATGCCGCTCCGGGCGGTGCCGGCAGTATCCGCATCCGCGGTATGAGTTCAATCAACGGCACGGATCCTCTCTATGTGATTGACGGTGTGCCGACGACGGAGAACATCGCTTCGCTCAACCAGGCGGACATCGAATCCATCCAGGTGCTGAAAGACGCCTCCTCGGCTTCTATATATGGTTCGCGCGCGGCGAACGGCGTGGTTATCATCACCACCAAGAAAGCCAAAGGCGACAAACTGGATGTTAACCTCAGTTACGCAGCCACGCTGCAGACGGTAGCCAAACGTTACCAGACGCTCAACGCCCGGCAATGGGGCGAAGCTTACTGGGCAGCCAACCTCAACGCCGGTCTGACACCTTCGCACCCCTTCTACGGCAACGGCGCTACGCCGCAGCTACTCCACTATCTGGATGCGGACGGTACGGTTCGCACTGCGGATACCGACTGGCAGAATGCCGTTTATCATGAAGCATGGACACATAACGTATCTGCGTCTGTGGCTCACGCGAGCGAGAAGGGCAACGTGTTCTTCTCCGGCAACTATATCAACCAGGACGGTCTGATCCGCGAGAGTTATTACCGCCGCTTTAACGTGCGCCTGAATAGTAATTACAAGATAGGCAAATACGTGGGCGTAGGCGAGAACCTGATGATTGCCCAATGGAGCGATAACGGCGCGGCAACGGGCGACGACCGCGGTATTCCTTATACCGCCATGCGTCAGCACCCGGCTATTCCCGTGTATGACTCGAACGGCAATTTCACAAGCCCGATGGTATTGGCTTCATCGGATATAGCTAACCCTGTGCACCAACTCCATAACAGCCGTGATAACAAGAACGACAGTTGGCGTATCTTCGGTAATGCCTATCTGGAGATTTATCCGGTCAAGGGTTTGACACTGAAATCGAATATCGGTATCGAGCACTTGCAGTATTTCAATAACGCCCTGACTCGCCGCGTAGAGGCAAGCGATGTGCCGGCAGTAAGCCGTGCATATGGCCAGGGTCTGACATGGACATGGACTAATACTGCCGCTTACAGTGAGAAATGGGGACAGCATCGTTTCAATGCGTTGTTAGGTACGGAGACGATAGGTTATAAGTTCCAGGACTTGACGGGTTGGCGCAATCAGTATGCTTTTGAGGACTCTCATTACATGGTTCTGAACGCAGGCGAAGGTACGCAGACCAACGGCGGCGGTATCGCCGAATGGCGCCTGTTCTCGCTGTTCGCCAAAGCCGATTATAACTATGCCGACCGCTATCTGATCAGCGCTACCGTCCGTCGCGATGCTACGAGCCGTCTGTATGGCGCCAAGAACCATGGATGGTTCCCCGCTTTCAGTGCGGCATGGCGTTTCACGGAGGAGGAGTTCTATCCCAAGAACGATGTGCTCACGGACGCCAAGGTGCGCGTAGGCTGGGGTACCAACGGTAATGCCGCTATCTCGGACAACTACGCTACTTGGTCCACTTACGCCTATTCGACAGGCAATGCGGCCTATGATTTCAATGGCACGAACACAGGTGCAGTGGCAGGTGTGGTGGTAGCCAAGAGCGGCAACCAAGACCTCAAATGGGAGACTACGATGCAGACCAACGTAGGTCTCGACCTCTCGTTCCTGCATGGCGATATCACAGCTTCGTTGGACTGGTATTTGAAGGACACCAAAGATATGTTAACCGTGCCGCCGACGCTTTCTGTAGCCGGTGAGAACGCCGCTGTATGGCGCAACACGGGTGACATGCGCAATATGGGTGTGGAGTTTATCATATCCTACAATAGTCCCCAATACAACGACTTCTCGTGGAATGCGTCGTTCAATATCTCGCATTACAAGAACACAGTGGTCAAACTGAACGACTTTGTCAACCAACTCGGCGGTGACTATCGTCTGATCGAGGGCCAGCCGATGGGTGTCTATTACGGCTATGTAGTGGAGGGTATCTTCCAGAACGCCGCTGAGGTGGCGTCTCACGCTACGCAGACAGGTGCCGCCCCGGGCCGCCTCATGTATGCCGACCTGGACAACAACGGTCTCATCGACGAGAAGGACCAGAAGATCATCGGCGACCCGAACCCGGATGTGTCGATGGGTCTGAACCTGGATTTCAAATGGAAAGGTCTGACGCTGTCAATGTTCTTCACCTCGGAGTGCGGCTTTGATATCTACAACACGACCAAGCGTCAGTTGGATTTCATGTCTTATGGCGGTGTATCGACCAACCGCGGTGTATCGGTGCTTAACGCCTGGACACCCGCCAATACCAACACTACTGTGCCTGCGCTCTCGGCGGTGGACAACAACAACGAGATGCGTATGTCTTCCTATTATGTAGAGGACGGCTCGTACCTGAAAATGAAATATATCAAACTCAGTTACGATCTGCCGAAACGCGTGCTTACTCCGTGGCATTGTGAGAGGCTGAATATCTTCGCCCAAGTGGAGAATATGTTCACTGCCACGGCTTACAGCGGTCTTGATCCCGAACTGCCGTTGGGCGGCTACGGTGCACGCATTGATAATGGCCCGTACCCCCGCAGTCGCAGTTTCTCATTAGGTTTGAATCTTAACTTCTAATCAGACGCAATTATGAAAAGTATAGTAAAATTAGCCCTAATAGGATTAGTATCCGTTAGTTTGGTAAGTTGCGATAGTTTTTTGAACACGGAGCCTTACGGTCAGTTTACTGCTGCGCAGTTGAGCGATGAGTCGATAGAGGGCCTGCTGGCTTCGGCGTATGCCGGTCTGGAGGCGCACTATTTCGGCAACAACGAGGCTTTTGCCGGGCCGAGCACCAACTGGATTTTCGATGTCCGCTCGGACGACGCCTACAAAGGCGGCGGAGGTGTGTCCATGGAGGCCAATATCCACCAGCTGGAGGTGAGCAATCTGACAAGTGACAATGTGAGCTGTCTGAACAAGTGGCAGAACAATTATTTTGCCATTTCGCGTGTACACCAGGCATGGCGCGGTATAGCCAACTCGAGTGTGGAGAACAAAGAGGCGCTGCTGGGTGAGTTGCGCGTACTGCGTGCGTGGTACTATTTCGACCTCATCCGTATCTTTGAGCGCATCCCGTATTTCACGCAGGACGACGACCCCAATGCGGCCCGTTACGACGCCTACACGCGTGACCAGATCTTCGGCTTTATCAAAGATGACTTGCGTCAGGCTTATAACGACCTGCCGGTCAGCCAATCCCAAGCGGGGCGTTTCAACCGCTACGTAGCCGCCGCGCTGATGGCCAAAGTGAGCGCATACACCTCCGATTGGGCTGACGTGGCTACCTATGCCGACTATGTAATCGGTTCAGGTCAGTACGCCCTGTATCAGAACTATGCGGATATGTCGAAGATCGAGTTCAACAACAAGATGGAGTCGATCATGGCTATCCAGTTCTCTACGGCGAATAACAACGCCCATATCAACTGGTCCAATCTGCTCAATACGACCTATTCGGACGGCAACCTGTTCGGCAACGGCGATGATTTCTTCATCGGCAGCCAGAACCTCGTCAATGCGTTCCGCACGGATGCCAACGGTCTGCCATACCTGGATGATTTCAATGAGGTCAAAGTGGATGTGGCTACGTACACCGGCAATGTGGATCCGCGTCTGGATCTGACGGTAGGCCGTATCGGTATGCCGTTCCGCGGTCATACTTATACGCTGGGCTGGTGCCGTGCGTACGATGTGTATGGCGAGTATTCGGGCAAGAAAGGGCTTATTTCGCCTGAGTCGCCGGATATGGTGCAGGGTTTCCCGTGGGGAGCCAGCGGACTGAATTTCTGTCTCATCCGTTATGCCGATATCCTGCTGCTGAAAGCAGAGGCATTGATAGAGCAAGGCACTGATCTGGAGACTGCCCGCACGCTCATCAACGAGGTGCGCACCAAGGCTGCGCGTTCGGTAAGCGCCACCTATACCCCGCAGGATCTCGACCCGACCAAAGCCAATTACTACGTAGCCGGTTATCCGACGGCCGGCTGGACACAGGATTATGCCCGCAAGGCGGTACGTATGGAGCGCCGTCTGGAGTTGGCGATGGAAGGCAACCGTTGGTTTGACCTCTGCCGCTGGGGCGTAGTGACCGAGGTGATGAATGCCTACTATCAGTCCGAGAGTGCGCTGCGTCCGTATCTGGCAGGAGCTACGATGAGCAACGACAAGATTTTCCTGCCGCTGCCTATTGACGAAGTGCGCAATGCCAACGGCCTCTATGGAGAGGTAGGGCAGTAATATGAGGGCTGTCAGCCATCAGATATCAGATATAACAGAAAGTTTAAAGTTATGAAAACAATGAAATCTTTAAAGACATATTTGTCCTTATTCCTTGTTCCTTGCTCCTTGTTCCTTGCGAGCTGCGGGAAAAAGGATGCTCCCGTGGAGCCGGCTAAGGAAGTGAGCAATCTGAGTTATACTATCGACGGCCGCCAGGTCACATTGAGCTGGCAGTTGCCGGCGGATGAGAACGTACTGGCTTTGCAGATTGTGAAGGAGAATGACAAAACCTTCAAGGAGACGGAAGGAGCCGTGACCGGTTATGTAATAGAGAAAGCCGAGGTAGGTGTTGACCTGACTTATACGGTCCGCGTGATCTCCGACCGCTCTATCTCGAAAGGCGTATCGGTGACGTTCTACGTAGAGCCGGAGTCGCAGCCGGTACCGGCTATGGTGCTGTTGGCTGCCGACCCGGAGGCATTGCCTGATGATGACGAGGTATATGCAGCCCGGTGGTTCAAGGCGCATTATGTGGATCAGAACAAGGGTGCGTTCCTCCCGGCGGCCGAACTAGGGTCTATCTCGGTGAACGACTACAGCATGCTCTTTATCCTCGTGGACCGTGTAGGTCTGGGAGCAGGGTGGGCTAATCTGCCGTCCGCACTCATCTCCGATGCCGCACTGGCAGGTTTGCGCAAGTATGTAGAGGACGGTGGCAATATTTACCTGGCCAAGATGGCTACACCGCTGGTAAGCGCTATCGGCCGTATTGAGGATCGTTACGCACCGGGTATCTTCGGCGACGGCGACGGCGGTACGGGTGATGACACATGGTGCGTGAACGCCAACATAGGCATCGGCACCTATGACCACCGCTACCACCCCATCTATCAGACTATGGAAACCAACACGGATTTCTACGGCTTTGAGGTCTTCCCGCTCTTAGGCCCCGGCGGCTTCCGCGAGGACCACAATACGATGTGGGATTGCAACGCCTACGGTTTTGCAGCCGAACCCAATGTGATCAAGAACTTTGAGGACGTAACCGCCTCTACCGTTTTAGGTACCTGGGGGCACGTGTCCGACTATTGCTGTGCGGGTATCGTGGAGTTTCATCCTACGGGTGCATGGCGCGGTACGATCATCGCCAACGGACTGTCGGCCTACGAGTTCAAGCAGAACAACCAGGATAACCGGTACCAGGCGAACATCGAAAAGCTGACGGAGAACACGATTGACTACCTGAGCAAACGTCAGGACAACTGATTTTTCCTATGAAGCGTACCACTCGCACACTATTTGTTTTGGCGGTAACAGCCGTCCTGTGTCTCCCTGTGGAGGCACAGGTACGGTTTCCGCTGGACGAGGCCACGGGTTTTCAGGGCGCTGTCGTGATGCCCGGAGCGGTAGGCAACGCCGTGCGGCTGAACGGCTATACGTCGTATGCCAAAAAGAAGTATAACGCCTCTTCGCTCAGTACGACGCAGCAGACGATCTCCGTCTGGTGTGCCCCGGAAACCTACCCGATGATGAATGCCCGGGAGGCGGAGAACGCGTTCACATCTATCATCGAGACCATCGACGAGACGGCTCATACGGGCTTTGCGTTGCAGCTGTCGTCGCAAGGCAACCTGCGCTTCGAGTGTTATTCCGACGGATGGAAGCAGACGCTTGAGACGGATGTGCTGCTGCCTGCTTATCAGTGGAGCCATATCGTTGTGACGCTCGATGCCGTTGCGCGTGAGAGCAAGATGTATCTCAATGGGGAGAAGATTGCACAGGGCCGGACGATGAGTGCTTTGTCCGCAGGCAGCGGCACGATGCTTATCGGCAAAGACGGGCAAACGAAAACGTACTCGTCTTTTATGCTGAATACCTTTAACGGCTTGATTGATGATGTCCGCATCGACAGCCGTATCTGGTCAGACGAGGAGATCAACGCTCTGCCGCAACATGAAGCCGACCTCATCTTCCCGCAGGATGCGTTCTATTCCAACCGCCTCCGGTCGCACTTTCACGGGCAACCGATGATGGGCTGGACCAACGAAACGCACGGTATGATCTACCGCGACGGCACCTACCACCTCTTCTTCCAGAAGAACCCGAACGGACCCTATATGGCCCGTTTGCATTGGGGACACCTCGTCTCCTCCGACCTATGCGGCTGGGAAGAGGTGCCTGTGGCTTTGGCGCCCTCCGAGATGTATGATATCAAAGGCTGCTGGTCGGGTTGCGTCTTTGCCGATGAGCAACTCACCGGCGGCGAACCATGGATAGCCTATACCGGCGTGGATAACGCCAAGGCAACGATTGATTTTGCCATGCCTGCCGCGTCTTCTTTGCTCGAATGGATCAAGAGCGCTAATAACCCGCGTATCAACGGCCGGCCCGCAGGACTGACCGACGATTTCCGCGACCCCTGTTTCTTCCGCAATGGCGATAAGGCGTATATGATTGTCGGCTCGTCCAAGAACGGCGTAGGCGTGCTTACGCTCCATGAGTTCCTCGCTGACGGGTCGCTCACCAACGACGGACGCCTCTTCTTCAGTGGCTCCGATGCAGCCTCATGCGGCACTTTCTTCGAGATGCCTACTCTCACGCAGACAGGCGACCGCTGGCTGCTCACCGTCACGCCTTTAGGCTCCGCTTCCGGTGTCCGCACGATATACTGGGTAGGCACCGTCAACGCCGATGGTCAGTTCGTTCCCGACAACGCCGCGCCGCAAACAGTTGAACTGCCCGGACTGGCACGTGAGGGCTACGGACTCCTCTCGCCTACGGTATGTCAACTGTCAGGCAAGACGATAGCTCTCGGTATAGTGCCTGACAAACTCGCTGCGGCTGTCAATTACGATATGGGCTGGGCACACTCCTATTCCCTTCCGCGCGAATGGTCGCTCAGTGACGACGGCACACTGGAGCAGAAACCCTTCAGCGGACTCACTGCCCTCCGACGCGATACCGTCACCGCACTGCAGGCGCAGGTAACCGATCCTTTCCAAGTGGAAATGGAGGCGGAGTTTACGGTAGGCACGGACAACTGCGCTTTCCATATGCTCGATGACCAACTCAAGGTGTATTACGAACCGTCCGCCAATCGCATCGTCGTGGATATGACCGCCCTCCGGCGCAAGACTAACGATGCCGGCGTGTTCAACGGACTCTATGCCTCCGCCCTGCCGCAGCCTCTCGCCCAAGGCAGCACGCTCAGGCTGCATACCTACCTTGACCATAGTGTCCTCGATCTCTTTGTCAACGACCAATGGGCAAGCTCCGTCCGGCTCTTCCCTTCCGCCCAAGCCGGTCAGGAGGTCAGCGTCACAGGACCCGCAACACGCGTCGCTATCTATAACCTTGAGACGACTGCCACCCCCAAGACCTATACCCTCGTCCAACCCGAACCCGACCAAACGGGCGATAACGAGGCTGTCGACGATGTAATGGTTAATGGACGAAGGGCGGATGGCGGATGGACGAAAGTGCTCCGCAACGGACAACTCTACCTCATGTACGAAGGACAAATGTACAACGTGCTCGGCGCACAGCTGTAAACGGAGAGCCGGGTCAGCAAGAAAACGTCCTTCGGGGCGTTTTTTTGTTGCAAAAGGTGGCAGAAATAGTGCAGTGCAACATAATTGCTATATTTCGCAACATAGATATTTGCGTATGTGCGCGAAAAGCAGTACCTTTGCACTCGCGTTCGGCAAATGGACTCCAATAGCGAAAGTTAATCACTAATGATATGAAACAACACATTTTTATTCTTATGACAGCAGCCATGCTGACGGGCTGCGTGGCATCGACCGACCAATCCCGCCCCGAGGCAGCGCCGCTGCCTGAGAATATCAGTCTGAGCGGAAACAACCATGTAGTGATGCGCTGGGTGCCGGAAGGACACTACCTGCTGCTGCCGGTGCAGGAGAGCGCGTCGGAAGGACGCCTGCGCGTGATTGAGAACGGCCGCGAGACGGACAACCTGGTTATCCGTCTCGCAGTGGACAGTATCGACTATTTCGTGCCCTATGAGTGGAAGAGTACGGCGCCGGTGGTAATGGATATGTGTTTCTGGAATCCGGACAAAAAGGGCACCGGCAACTATGTCTGCTGGCAGGCTATCTGTCAGGCCGACACGTTCGACACCTCCAACCGTGAGGCTCACCGTCCTGTCTATCACCACTCGCCCGCCTACGGATGGATGAACGACCCGAACGGTATGTACTACGACGACGCGACGGGTTTATGGCATCTCTATTACCAATGGAACCCCTACTGCTCGATGTGGCAGAACATGACGTGGGGCTACTCTGTCTCACCCGACCTGATCCATTGGACGCACCTGCCGAGCGCTATCATGCCGGACGGGCTGGGCACTATCTTCTCCGGCAGTGCGGTGATTGACCGTCATAACACCGCCGGCTTCGGCGAGAACGCCGTGGTGGCTGTCTATACGCAGGCGGAGGTGTGCGGACAGATGCAGTCGATAGCCTATTCGACCGACGGCGGCTTGACCTTTACACCCTATACGGGCAATCCCGTCCTGACGGACAGCATAGCCGATTTCCGTGACCCGAAAGTGTTCTGGGACGAGCTGGCGGAGTGCTGGACAATGGCGCTGGCCTGTCAGCAGGAGATACGTTTCTATCAGTCGCCCGACCTCAAGCACTGGGCCTGCGTATCGCGTTTCGGCCAGGGTGCAGGCTGTCACGGGGGCGTATGGGAGTGCCCGGATTTAATAAAACTTTCAGTCGTCAACTCTCAGCCTTCAGAGGAGAAGTGGGTGTTGCTCGTCAATATCAACCCGGGCGGGCCGTTCGGCGGATCGGCTACCCAGTACTTCGTAGGCAACTGGGACGGCAAGGAGTTTGTGATGGACGGCCACGGGCTCGAAGTCAGAAGTCAGAATGCAGAATGCAAGTGGCTGGATTACGGCAAAGACCATTATGCGGCGGTGACATGGCACAACGCGCCTGAAGGCGTGTGACGAGTATTGCCTGGATGAGCAACTGGCAGTACGCCCCTATGTTGCCTACCCGTCAGTTCCGTTCGCAGAACAGTCTGCCGAGAGATCTGTCGCTTTACACGGATGACCAAGGCGAATACCGCGTGGCTGTCGTGCCTTCAGCCGAAGCTTTCACTCTCCGAGGTAACCTGACCGACCAACCTTCTGAAACCTCGCTCATCGAGGTGGCTGGTGCGCCGGAGGGCAGAAAGACCGTGATCACCCTCTCCAACGACAAGGGTGAAAAGGTAGTGATGACGCTTGACCCGAGCAAGAAGACGTTCTCGATGAACCGCAACCACTCCGGCAATGTGTCTTTCTCCAAGGATTTTCCTGCCGTCACCACCGCCCCGCTTTTTGTACACCGTCCTTCGTACACCGTCCGCCTGTTCATCGACCGCTGCTCGATTGAGGCCTTTGACGGCGAGGGCGCGTGGGCGATGACCAATCTCGTCTTCCCCTCCGAACCCTACAACCGCGTGGAGGTTAACGGCGGTACAGCCACTATATATGAGTTAAACCGTTAAGTTGTTAAACCGTTAAATTATAATCTATATGTCAAACACCAAATCATCTTTAGGCGCACTGGCAGTTGTGATGCTGTGCTTCTTCACCATGGGTTTTGTTGACCTGGTAGGCATTGCCTCCAACTACGTCCAGCAAGATCTCGGTCTCACGCACGCACAGGCGAACATCATGCCGTCGCTGGTGTTCTTCTGGTTCCTGATTTTCTCTGTGCCTACGGGCATTCTGATGAACAAGATCGGTCGCAAGAAAACAGTGCTGCTGTCTATCGTCGTTACCGTCCTGTCGCTCGTCCTGCCGCTCTGCGGCGAGAGCTATGCGCTCATGCTGTGCGCGTTCTCGCTCCTGGGTATAGGCAATGCGCTCATGCAGACCTCGCTCAACCCGCTGGTCAGCAACATCGTTACAGGCAACCTCAGCGCTACGCTGACTTTCGGCCAGTTTGTCAAGGCGATTGCCTCTTTCCTTGCGCCGTACATTGCCATGTGGGGCGCTACGGCGGTTATCCCTTCGATGGGATTGGGATGGAAAGTGCTGTTCCCTGTCTATGCCGTCATCGGCACCATCGCTATCGTGGCGCTCTCGCTGACCACCATCCATGAGGAGCCGGTGGCCAAAGGTTCGGGTTTTGCTGAGTGCTTCAAGCTTCTGGCCAATCCGTTTATCCTGCTGTGTTTTCTGGGTATCATGTGCCACGTGGGTATTGACGTAGGTACAAACACTACCGCCCCGAAGATCCTCATGGAGCGGCTGGGTCTGGATCTGGCAACGGCGGGTTTTGCTACCTCGCTCTACTTTATCTTCCGTACCATAGGCTGCCTGAGCGGCTCCGCTATCCTGCGCCTGATTCCGGAGAAAGTGTTCTTCGCTGTCTCGGTCTGCATGATCATTGCTGCTATGATACTGATGGCAACAGGTACGGCGCAGTGGGTGCTTTATACGGGTATTGCGCTGGTCGGGTTCGGCAACTCGAATATCTTCTCTATCTGCTTTGCCCAGGCGCTCAACCATGACCCCGCACACAAGAACGAGATCTCGGGCTTGATGATCATGGGTCTGTTCGGCGGTACCATCTTCCCATTGGCAATGGGTCTGATGAGCGATGTAATGGGTAGTGTCGGAGCCGTGCTCGTCATGGCTGTAGGCGCTGCATACCTCACTTTCTTCGCTTTCAAGATGGCTAAATGATCCAATAATAAATAAATGTCTAAACGGTAAAGAACAAATGAAAAAATATGTAATCGGACTCGGTGAGGCGCTGTTTGACTGCCTGCCGGAAGGGCGCAAACTGGGTGGCGCGCCTGCCAACTTTGCTTACCATGTATCCCAATTCGGCCTCAACGGCTGTGCGATCTCAGCCATCGGCGATGACGAACTGGGTGAGGAGATTGTGGACACGTTCAAGAAAGTGAAACTCAATCATATCCTGCCGGTGGTGGAGCAGCCTACCGGCACCGTCAAGGTCACGCTGGACGACAAGGGCGTGCCGCAGTACGAGATCTGTCTGGGAGTAGCGTGGGATAATATCCCTCTGACGGACGAGATGATAGAGGTAGCCAAGCAGGCGCAGGCTGTCTGTTTCGGTTCGCTGGCGCAACGCTCGGAGGTCAGCCGTGCCACTATTCAGGCGTTTCTGGAGGCGGCGCCTGCTGACGCGCTGAAGGTGTTCGACATCAATCTCCGCCAGCAGTGGTACACGGCTGAGGTGATTGCCGAGAGTCTGCACCGCGCCAATATCCTGAAGATCAACGACGAGGAACTGGATGTAGTGGCTACGATGCTCCTCGGCGAACCTACTGCCCCCGGACAACTCATCGCTGAGGATGCCGCCAAGACACGCCGCATCTGCCGCGAACTCATCACACGCTATAACCTCAGGATGCTGATCCTCACCTGTGGTGCCATCGGCTCGTATGTGTTCACTGCCGATGAGGAGAGCTATGTGGCTACTCCGAAAGTGCAGGTGGCGGACACCGTAGGCGCAGGCGACTCGTTTACCGCTACCTTCGTGGCTCAACTGCTGCTCGGCAAACCCATGCGCGAGGCGCACGAACGTGCCGTTCGTGTCAGTGCTTTCGTTTGCACGCAGCATGGCGCCATGCCCGTCTTGCCCGATGAAGTGAAGGGCTGACTACAACTCCAAAAAAATCGGCATACTTAGTGTATGTCGATTTTTTTTTGCCCATACGCCATTATAAACATTCACCCTTCGCCATTACTCGCGCTAATCGTATACCCTTACTATACCCTTGCTATACCCTTGGCAATGTTTTGCCCTGTCGTCAATAAAACAAAAAATGCCAAGTCGTAACTTGGCATTGATAGAAGAACCATAAAAAGGTTTAGGAGAAGAAGATTCCTCCGTTGATATCGATATTGGTTCCGGTGATGTAATCCGAGTCGTCGCATGCAAGGAAGCATATCAGATCGGCAACGTCACCTGCGTCTCCCTCGCGGCGGAGCGGATAGATACCTTTCATACGCTCGCGGTTCTCAGGTGTGTTGAAACGGTCGTGGAACGAAGTGGCGATGGTGCCCGGAGCCACGGCGTTGACGCGGATACCGTCGGGACCAAGTTCCTTGGCCATGGCGCGGGTGAAGACTGCTACTGCGCCCTTCGCGGTAGCGTACATGGATGCACCAGGACCTCCACCGTCCTTGGCTGCCAGCGACGAGAAATTGACAATAGCGCCTCCGCGCGGCATATGCGGAACTACCTCACGGGTGCAGAGCCAGCAGCTCTTCATGTTGACATCCATCAAGAAATTATACCATGCTTCATCCTGTTCGGTGATTTTCTTGCGGCCTACAATACCGCCTACCACGTTGATGAGTACGTGTATCTCATTGCCGAATGCTTTGATGGCCTCGTCCACGATGCGCTTTACATCCGCGGCCTTGGTCATATCGCCCTGAACGATGATAGCCTCACCGCCCCCTTCGGCAATCAGGCGCTGCGTCTCTTTGGCATCATCCTCATTGTCGAAATAGTTAACTACCACTTTGGCTCCTTCGGAAGCCAGTTTGAGAGAGACGGCTCTTCCCAGGTCTCGTGCGCCACCGGTTACGATGGCTACTCTGTTTGCAAGTTTTTTCATAATAGTATGAATTATAAATTGAATAATTATGCATCATGACTGATATTGCGTCCGAACAGGAACACACAGCATACGCTGATGGGTACCAGCGCCGCACCCATGATAAAGAAGGGAGTCCAGTTGTCTCCTGCCGTAAGCATCGGGATAAAGCAGATCGACAGGATAGTGCCCAATGTGGCTGCTGCGCCGCCCAGTCCGGCGAGCGAACCGACACTCTTGCCGGTGTACATGTCACTGGCAAGGGTCTGGATATTATTCATGGTGAACTGGAATCCGAACAGGATGACCGCCATGCAGCATACGGCTACCATCGCGTCCTGTACAAAGGCCACATAGATGAGTGCCGGCAGCGTGATCAGAGCACCGATAATGATCGAGGACTTACGGGCAAAATTAACCGTTCTTCCTGCACTGACCAAATGGCTGGAAACCCATCCTCCGGCTATCGAACCGAGGGCTGCACCTACGTAGGGAATCCACATATGCGCTGCCAGAGCCTTGAGATCCATCTGGTATTTCTGCCCCAGATAGATAGGCAGCCATGTGACGAACATCCACCATACAGGATCCAGAAAGAAACGCGACAGGATTACCGCATAACTCTTGCGGCGCGAAAGCAACTGACCCCAACTGAGTCCTTTGTCGTTGGTTACCTTGCATTCCGGCTGGCCGGTGAGAATATACTCTCGCTCCTCGTCGGTGATATTAGGATGGTCCTTGGGACCTTTCTTGCGTAGCAGCAGCCATGGTATAACCCATAGCGGTGCCATCGCACCGATGATTACAAATGTCATTTTCCATCCGGCGGCAGCACAGATGAGCGCGATGAGTATAGGAGCAAGGATAGCGCCTACGGATGCACCGGCATTGAAGAGACCTTGCGCCATCGCACGCTCTTTCTGAGGAAACCATTCGGCATTGCTCTTGACGGTACCGGGCCACGGACCGGCTACGCCCAGACCAAGACCGGCGCGGAAACCGCAAATGGATTTCACACCCGTAGCCAGTGACATGAGTATATCGCTGATACCCCAGATGAGTGCGGAGAAGGTAAAGCCGAGGCGGGTGCCGATCTTGTCATACAGCTTGCCCGACAGCATCTGGGAGATACCATATGCCACCATGAAGAACATGTTGATATAGGCAAACAGCTCCTTGCTGCGGCTGTTAAACTCGGCATCGCTCAAGCCTTCGCGGTCGATGAGCCCGAGATCCTCCACAATCTGCGCCCACATGATACCGAGCGTGTTGCGGTCCAGATAATTAATGATGGTGACAATCACAATGAGCGCCAGAATCCACCATCTTAGTCCTTTGATCTTCATACCTGTTGCTCCTTATTTCAGAAAATCTGCACGCATGGGCGAGAACGTGTCAATCAATATACCCTCCTCCAGACATACGCATCCGTGCCATTCGTCGGGGGCAATATAGTAGGCGTCGCCCTCGGAGATAATACGCTTCTTATCGCCGATAAGCATTTCGAACTTGCCTTTGGCTACATAGGTGGCTTGCGAGTGATAATGCTCGTGCGGTGTGCCTACGGCTCCTTTCTCAAAACATACTTTGACAAGCATCAGTTGGCCGTCATAGGCCATTACTTGACGACGGATACCCGGTCCCGGGTTCTCCCATTCAATGTCTTTGGCTAAGCAAAAACTTGTGCTACGGGTTTTCATATTAGTTGATTGTTTATGGTTAGACTGTTTATTGCCGGATGATACAGGTGTCCCGGCGTGTGGTCACCACCACGGGTTTGGGCTCGCCCCGCAGGGTGAAAAAGATAGTGGTGGAGTCGTTGGTGTCCGAGATCACCTCGATATGCTCTACTTGCGGTAGCGCACCCTTGGTGAGCTCCAGATTGGGGTCGAACAACCCATGCGGCTCTATCACGCTGGCGAACACATGGGTGCTCTTGCCTTCCTCGCGGAATAGCACAGCCGGTTCGCTGCGCAGGTTATTGTCAGGATCGTTGGCGCCTGACCGGACGAGGAATACTCTGCCATGGTCAATGGTGGTGGTGATGGAATAGAACCGGTCGCCCTGCAGGATGGTGAACCATGCGTTAGGTCCCTGCACAGCCGTTTCGCATTCGTTCCACAGGTGCTCGTAGCCGTAGCTGCCGTGCATCGGGTAGAGCACATTGCCCTGTTTTCGGGCAGGGAATGAACTGTTGATGAGATGGCCGTTGTAGTGGAAGGGCAGGTCATAGGTGTGCGCGGAGGGGGCATGGAGACGCAGAATGTCCACTACCAGCGGGAATTCTGCTCCCATAGGCTGCATCACTGCCAGAGTACGATCCATGCGGACTCCTTTCGACAGATAGGCGGCGGTATCGGTTGCGGATACCACCGAGAGCTGGTTGTCCATAGATGCATAGTTGATGACCGGCGAATAGCTCATCGATGTATTATAGTCGCCACGGAAATGGCTTTCTCCGTCCACTACCGGCGTGTTGTGCGCTACTGTCTGCATAGCATAGGTGTCGTTCTCGTGAGTGTAGCGTCCGCCGCTCTTGGATTCGATATTGAGAAACCGCGCTGCGCCGTAGTCGGTCAGTATCTCGCTGCCGTTGTCATACAGGCTGTAAGTCAGTTTGTCGTAATGACCATGGGAGAGGCCGTGGGAGGTGGCCTTGAATACCAGCATCATCTGTTTGCCGGCTTCCTCGCCGCGGCGGATAATCGCTACGCCTCCCTGACTGCCATCGGCTCCGTCATGATAGAGCACCGACTTGTAGTCAAACGGTTTGTCTTTGTGGTCCGCTATGGCCTTGGCGGTAGTGATGCCGGCGGAGGAAAGAACAAACGAACCCTGCTCTTTGGCTATCGACAGCAGTTGTGGGTCGCGGCTTGCCCAGTAGGCTATATCCACTGCTGCCACGATCTCTTGGGTGCTATAGGTCTTCTTCAGCGCATCGTTGGCGCGTATGATCTCTCCGTTGTAGGCTTGTTGCAGCAGCGCGTTGACAGCTTTGAGCAGTATGCCGTCTCTGCGGGCGAAAATATGCAACTCAGGCTCGTTTATTTCAATAGCCTGTGCAAAGAGCATGAACGGCCAAATGGCATACCTGAGATAGTAGGCCCCTTCGGTGAAATAGCCTTCCGGAGAGAATAGTTGCTCCAACTGGAGCAGGAATCCGGCTTTGCCGTCCTTCTCCGATCCGTACAAAGCACGTTCTACCAAGTCGCGGTTGCCGGTAGCGTAACCGGTCATTCCTACGGCTGCGTTCGCCCATGTAGCATGATTATGCATACGATTGAATGTGGCGTAATTAGCCTCCGTTCCGTGTTCTACAAATTCGGCTATCTGAAACAGCAGGTCGTTCTCTACGTGCGCGCGTTCCTTATCGGAAAAAATGTCATACACGCAATCATATGCCATGGCAGTATGTACCAGCCATACCGATTCGTTCAGCGTTTGCCAGAACATACGACCGGGCACCGGCGAACCTTTGTAGGGATGCTGACCCCAGGTGCTGTATTTGTCGGCGTATTGCAGCAGCATGTCGTGTACAAACACGGCATAGCGTTTTTCGCCTGTCACCTGGTATAGAATACCGGCATAGTACATGGCGTAGTAGTTGTTTTTGTGCTGCTCGTGGGTGTATCCGCCGGCTGCATGCAGCGGTTCCGGCACGTCAATCGGCAGTGCCAGAGCCTCGTCTGCTGTGCGGCGCGCGTATTCGAACGATGCATCAAACACCGGGTATTTACCGAGCGAGTTATGGATCAGTTGCGCATCGTCAGGGGTGAGGGATAACAGCGGGTGGGTGAACTTGCTGCCGGTGCAGGCGCTAAAGGCCAGACAACAAGCAGCCAGCAGCATGAGTATGTGTTTCGAACGGGTCATGGTGGTTATAGTTGTAAATTGGTTAACCAATTATTCCGGCTGCAAAGGTAGTAATAATTTTTCAATCGTGCAAACAAAAAACAAAAAAAGTGACATTTTTATGCCACTTTCTTGATTTTTTGCATCAAAACGAATGTTTTTAGACGGGTTCAGAGCGCAGTGCTTCTGCGTATTGCAGCATTCCGTCCAGATGTGTCTTCATTAGTTGTGCGGCTACCTCCGGGCGTTTTTCTGCAATGAAGCGGTATAGCAACCGGTGTTCTTCCAGCGGCACGGTGTCGGCGGTAGAGCAGATGCGCTGTTTCTGGTAGATACTCATGATATCGGGGGTGATGAGCATGAGCATGGAGCGCAAAGTGGAGTTGCCGCTGGCTGCTGCAATGCAGCGGTGAAACTCAAAATCGGTAGTATATATCTGCTGTTGGTCGCCCCGCTCAAAGGCGGCTTCGTAGTTGACAAGCGCGGTGTGTATTTTCTCCAAATCCTCCTCTGATCTGCGCTCTGCACTGAGACGGGCGGCATTGACCTCCAATATAGCGCGCATCTCGGCAAGCGATGCAAAATCGAATGCGTCAAGCCGCAGTATATCAGCGAATAAGCCGTCGATGGCGCTGATATCCAATCCTACGATAAAGGTACCGCTTTGGGGCTTTGTTTCTACAATTCCGTAGCTTTCAAGAGCTTTGAGTGCCGTGCGTACGTAGGTGCGGCTTACGCCATATTCTTCCGCCATCTTGCGTTCTGCGGGCAGACGCATTCCCGGCTTCAGTTCGCCGCTCTGGAGTTTGCGGCGGATCTGGCGGATGATAAAATCGTGCGGGTTCTGATCCTCGATGATATGGACAGGTTTTTGATCCATATAAAATAGGTGTGTTGGATATGTTACGCTTGAAAAACGGTGCAAAATTACTCTTTTTTTTCGAAAGTACAAAAAAAATGCTCAAAAATTTTGCAGTATTAAATATTTTTACTATCTTTGCGCCGAATTTGAATTGGTTGACCAATTTATAAAAAATACGAACAAATTGCAAATTATTCTGCCATGAAACGAATTTTATCCTTGTTGTCCGTTGTAATTTCATCAATCAGCATGCAGGCAGCCGTAGTGCTCGTAGAGGATTTTAATTATACTGCCGGCGCCGAACTGGAAGGTCTGGGTACTTCCAATGTCTGGACGCTATCTACCAATGCCAACAATCAGCAGACAGCCAGCGTGCCGCTCAAGGTATCCGATACGGGATTGAGTATGGCGTATTACGGGCAAGGCGCAGAAGCGAGCGGGCTGGGCGTGGTGATTCCGCAGTGTACTATTTCGCCGGAATCTAACCGTCAGCGGGTAACCTATAAGATGTTTGATACCAATAGCTCTTACAAACCGAGCAATACCGACGCATTGTATGTGGCATTCCTTATCAATGTGAGCGAGGCTACGTCTAATACACGCGATTTTTTTGCTTTTGACGGTAATACAGGTACCGCCCAGCGCGGGCGTCTGTTTTTGAAAAAGAGCGGCGCAGGATATACATTAGGTATTACGCGTGCGAACACAACGCCGGTATGGTCGGAAGTGTTGGAGTTAGGCAAGACCTATCTGGCGGTGATGAAATACGATTTTATTGACGGCGATGTTAATGACGAGGTGTCGCTGTTTGTGAATTTTCCGCTTGGGTATGATGAGTATGCGGGAGCGGTTCAGGCCAAGATGGTCAAGAGCACGGACTTCGATTCGAATACAGCAGACCCGTCGCAACTGAAGGCGATGTCAGTCAAACAACGCGAAGGGGGGGGGGTGCTAATTATGTCCCATCTTCGTGTAACTACCACATGGGAGGAGGCGGTCAACTATACAGGACCGAGTATAGAACCTGAGGATCCCAACAAGCCGGTTTTCCATTTTCAGGAAGGCTTTGATACGAACGGCAACTGGACCGTTATCCGCGGAGGTTCATCTACCAACCGCAACCATGGCGATTTCGGTACAACCGACCGTAGTCTTACGTTCAACAAGACAGAGGGCAACGACCGTTGCAACCACTCGCAAATCATTTCACCTGCAGTAAATACTGCCGGCGTGCTGCGTTTCTTTGTAATCGGTTCTGCCAACGAGACACGCGGTAATATCACTGTCTATAAGATTATCGGCAGTGACACGACCGAGGTCGCCTACATTGAGGGACCGTTCAACAAAGAGTGGCGTGAAGTGACCGTTCTCGTGCGCGATGAGCGCGCGAATATTAAGGTAATGCTTGAGGTGAACGACTGTGGTCTGGGTGCCGGCACGCTGTACATAGATGATATATCGCTTACCAACTATATCAGCGGTCAGTCGCCCGAGATCAGCGGTGCTACGCTGACCGTACCTTTCCCCTCAGTCAATCGTCCTACGGCAGTGCGCGCCGCTATCTCCAGCCCGGAAGAGCGAAGCATAGCGGAAGCGAAGATCCAATACGGCTATCATCCGGAGATGCTGGATGAAGAGGTGGCGATGCGCAAGACCGATGCCACGCAGTTCCTCTCCGATGCAATCAAGGCTGACCGTACGGGGAAGGTATATTACCGTATTATTGCGTTTGATGCGTATTATGTATCCGACACCACCGAGGTGATGTCGTACACGGTATATCAATCCTATGCCACCCGTCTGACACCGAATGTGACCTTGGCTGCAGGTGAGGAATGGACATACAGCGAGGGGCTCGAAGGACTGCGCGCCGAGTTTGCTGGTACGGGCGCTATGGAGCTGAGTGTGATTGCCGGTGAAGGAACTCCGGCAGTTTTCACCGGTACGGAGACAGCCACTACAGGAGATATCCGTATATCGGTAGAGCCGGGAGTGGTATTGCGTCTGCGTAATACCGGCACATCTGCGCTGACACTGAATGCCGTAGAGTTTGATGAGTTCCGTCCGGTAGTATTCAACAAGCAACCGCAACGGATGCAACTCTATCCGCGCAACAGCGAGAACAAAGCGGTGGTGGAGATTGCGGGTATGACGCAGCATAGCGGCATCAACCAAGTGACTCTGAAGATGTACCGCAACAAAGAGGAGCAGTCGTCCAAGCCGCTGAGCGTAAGCAAAGGCGTACCTTTTGCCGCTTCGTTTGAGATAACGGCTGAGCCGGCAGACTATAAATTCACCTACACGACGAATATGGGCACCGAAGAGGTGCTGGCAGACAGTGTGGTAGCCGGCGATGTGTTTGTGATAGCCGGTCAATCCAACGGTGCGGCTGCCGCCAGCGGCAATCCGGGCGTGACCAACCTGTACTGGCGCAATTTCGGCTGTGTCCAGAAGACCTCTGTCTATAACCCCGCAGACACTACATGGGGCATGTCTAACAGCGCCGGTTGGGGCTATGGCAAGCAGTATTACAACGGATGGTCAGGCTATGTGATGCAGCGCAATCTGCTCCAAGAGCAAAACATGCCGACCGCTGTGGTCAATATCGCCATCGGCGGTAGCTCGCTCAACCAGAACATGCCTAACGAGGAGAACCATGAGGACTTGAGCACTTTCTACGGCGAAGGTCTCTATCGTCTGCGTAAAGCCGGTTTGGCAGACGCTGTGAAAGCGATTATATGGGTGCAGGGAGAGAGTGACCAGAACGGTTTGTACGAGGACTACGCCCTGCGATTTGACAAACTATATCATGCATGGAAACAGGATTACCCCAATGTGGAGCGTATTTATCTGAGCCAGATCAACGTAGGCTGCGGCACCAGTCCGTACGCCTCGGAGATGCGTGAGATGCAGCGTATGTTTGGCCAGATCTACGATGATATCACCGTCATTACCAATATAGGTATTACTATCCGCTATGATAGTTGCCACTATGTGGACGACGGCTACGACCGTCTCTATACCCAGTACACGCGGCTGATAGAGCGGGATTTTTACGGCAAGACGTTCGATCGTCCGCTGACCTCTCCCGCAGTGAAGAGCGTGCAATGGACCGATGAGCAGAAGAATACCATCGCCATCCGTTTCGATCAGGAGATGGTGTGGCCCGAAATCATGTGGGGCAGAGATATGAAGGATTATTTCTATGACGAGAACGAGCAAGCTATTCCGATGAAGAGCGGCAAGGTGGACACGGCAGACAAGCACATCGTGCTGCTGGAGTTGGAGAGTTCGGCTGCCCGTCCGACGCATCTGACCTATGGTCCGGACAACTATGTCTATAGTGCCACCCGCGGCATGGATACCTTGTATGTCGATCCGTGGCTGCGCAATGAGGACGGCTATGCAGCCTTGACCTTCAACCGCTATCCGATAGCCGATCATAGTGTTTCGGCTTACGAAAATATATCCGGCAAAGGCTTCTGCCGTGTAGAGGGAGAAGAACTGATAGCGGACAGCCCGGCGGGGGTGGACAGTATCATTGTCTATACGGTATTGGGACAGACGGTGTTGCAGGTCAAAGGAGACCGTTGCTCGATGGCGGCGCTGCCGAGAGGCATATACAGCGTGCGCATCAACCTCAGAAACGGCGAAGGTCTGAGCACCAAAATACGCAAATAGTACTAACCTTTTAAATAGTAACATTATGAAAAAGATCTTTACATTGTTTCTTGGTTTGGCAGTAGCTGCAGTCAGTATGCAAGCAGCAGTTTGGCTGGAGGAGAATTTCAATTATCCTGATGGCCCGCTGGAGCAGGCCGGCAATGACGAACTGGTAGTAGGCAAATGGATGCAGTCCCTCAAACCTGCTGACTCTCTGGGTGTCTCGCCCGTAGTAGCAAACCGTAATCTGACTTACCCGGGTTACATCGCTTCAGCACAAGGCAAAGTGGCTGTACTGGATGCCGCTGTGGGTGATGATAACACCACCCAGCGCATCAGTGTGTATTATCTGGATACACTGGGCGCACGCGACACGGTGTCTATGTATGCAGCATTTCTGATGAAACCGCTATCCGCTAAAAACACATCCGGTCGCGATTTCGCTATCTGGGAAGGCTCTGTGACCAGTTCAATGTGCCGCGGGCGTCTGTTCTTAGCTAAAGACGGAAGTGCAGTCAAAGTAGGCGTTACGAAAAATAGCAGTAGTATCTCTGCTTGGTCGGAGTCTCTGGAAATAGGCAGTGTCAACCTCATCGTAATGAAATACGAGGTAGTAGAAGGTGCAAGCAATGATGTAGTGAAAGTATGGGTGAACCCCTCGCTAAGCAAGACAGAGGCAGAGCAGACTCCTCTGGCAACGACGGATAATGCAACCGATATGTTGGTAAAGGGTTTCGGGCTCCGTCAGCGCGGTAACGGTGTGGAGATAGGCGGTCTGCGCATCGGCACAAGTTGGGCGGATGTAGTCAAGAGCGACGGTTCGGATACTCCCGACGAGCCTGAGAAACCGGAGGTTGATCCGGATATTTACGCTATCGAAGATTTTGAGTACGAGGCAGGCAGTGCCATCGAAGGTCAAGGCGGTTGGGTCGTAAGCAGCAAGCCGGAAGAGCAGGACGGTTTAAGCCCGAAGGTAGGTGCTGAGTCGTTGACCTATGCCGGTTACGGCAGTGGCGAAGGCGGTGCGCTGGTACTGGATAGTGTGGCACAGGAGATCTCGGGCAATCTGAAACGTAATACGGTGATGCCTTTTGCCAATGCCAAACTGGCAACAGACGAGGTCGTTTATACCGCATTGTTAGTCCATCTCAGCGAGATGAACAGCACCTCCGGCAAGGATATCTTCACCTATCTGAAACAAGGAACGGCTGAGAGTACAGGAACCACGATGCGTGGCCGTGTTCATGTGAAGATTGCGAAAGACAAGATGGTCTTCGGTATCCACAAAAACAGCCAGGAAATCACCCAGTGGTCCGATTCGCTGGACAAGGCTGAGACTGCATTGCTGGTAGTAAAATACGTGAATAAGAGTACCGGCAGTTCGAATACCCCGGATGAGTTCTACCTTTATGTCAACCCCGACCCTGCGAAGACCGAGGCGGAGAATGCTGCCAAGATGTTGGTAGCAGAGGGAAATAGTGCAGACGGCGGCACGGATCTGCGTTACCTCTGCTTCCGCCAGATGAAACTGAACGCCACCTTTGACGGTATCCGCGTAGCCAAGACATGGGAGAAAGCGCTCAATTACAAAGCTCCGTCACCGGAAGCCATTGATAATGTACAAGGCAACCAGGTACAATATACCAAGATTTTACGCGACGGTCAGTTGCTCATCATCCGCGACGGCAGTATATATACTATCAGCGGTGCAAAAGTACAATAACCTGATAATCGAATAACAACATAATATTAACAACTAAATTTACGTATTATGAAAAAACATTTATTAACCATTGCAGCGCTTGCATTCGCTGTCTTCTCTCACGCAAATGTAATAATAGATGAGACGTTTAATTATAATGTAGACACTTTGGGAGCAGCCCCGGAGTGGACATCTACCGGATACTGGACAGAAGGTGCCAATCGCGCCTTGCTGGCTACGCCTTTGGAGTACACCCAAAACGATAAAGAATATGCTTTATCGGGTGTTGGAAAAGCTGTGAAAAATGTATATGCCAAAGGTTCGAACTATATTGCTTATAAACAAATAGAGGAAATTAGCTCCGGGGTGGTATATCTGTCGTATTTATACAAAGCAGATGGAGATCAAAGTCAGTCACAGTCAGAAGTAATCGGTCTTTCTGATGCTAAGAATCAATCAGCTGTGAAAGCTTGGGCGGGCAAACAAAGTAGCGGAACTAAGAATCCATTCCGTCTTGGCATTACACGCGTAAGCACAACAGGAGGTGATATTCAATGGTGCGATGATTCTACTATTCCCACCAATACCGTAATTTTAGTTGTACTTAAGTATGATTTCACCAACCAGACTGCTTCCTTGTTTATAAATCCTGAACTCGGAACAACAGTTGAGCCTACTGCCAACATTAGTGATTCAGAAAAGGGAATAGCAAAATCCTCTTTGGGATACATAATATTCAAGCACAATGGTAATAGTGTAGCCAATTTTACTGTTAGCGGTTTGCGCGTAAGTACGACATGGGCTGAGGCTGTAGCTAAGAAGGGCGAATTGACAACTCTGGATGCTCCCATTGTAGGAGAAGCTTCTCAAATAGGTGCAGATAACTTTACGGCCAACTGGACAGCAGTAGAGAGTGCCACGGGATATAGAGTAAATGTATATTATGGTGAAAACGTGATTGCAGAGAAAGTCGTAAATGGGCAAGAGGAGACAAGTGTCGTTGTTAATAATGTTCCGGTAGCAACCACTATGAGTTACAAAGTTATAGCATTGGGTGATGGAATAGATTATAACAATTCTCCTGAGTCATCTGCTTCTGAGAGTTTCACTACTACGAGCGATCCTATTGAGTCTATCGAACTAATTCCATCAGATGACATTTGGAAGGGAACATCGCTTTACACAAATTCTTATACAAGTGCATCTATCTTTGGATATGATTTTGCAAATGCATATTTCCACGCTTCGAATAAATCTGGTTATACTGCTCGTATAGTGCTCAGTGCTACCACAGGTGTAATTACACTTCCGGCTGTGAAATCCGCATCACAAATAAAGGTTTATGCACATGCCGGTACGGATCAAAAAGCAATAAAGGTGGAGCAGTATAACAGTAGCACCGATGAATGGGAGCAAATAGGCGATGCGAGTTATCCATTGTCGAAGGACAATATCACCGAAGTTTCTGTAACGCCGAAATCTGGTGTTGCCAAACTGCGTGTAGCCAATGCGGATGGTAGTTCTAAATACATATGGAAAATCGAAACCATTCCGGCTCCCGTAAATCCGACAGCTATCGACCAAGTGAATGCGGGTGCGAAGGCTCGGAAGGTGATGGTGAATGGTCAGATGCTGATAGAGCGCAACGGCGAGTACTTCAACATGACCGGAACCAAGGTACTCTAAAATCAAGCCCCAAAGGATAAAAAGTATATATATACATAGTATATATATAGTATAACGTACATTAATACACATTGCGAGGTTTATCCTACGGGTGTCCTATGGTTATGTTACGGTTATCCTACGGTGCGGAATCGGCGTTGTCCGGTAATTAGTATGAAACGCCCATTGTATCACATATGTGCTATGACGCTTGCCTTGCTGCTTGGTGCGGCAGGGCAGGCTGTAGCGCGTACTATATCCGTGCACTCGGCTGCTGATGTCAACAAGACATGGCAGGCGGGTGACACGCTGGTATGGACTGACGGGGAGTATAACGGCAAGGTGCTGACCCTAAAGGGGGGCGGCAGTGCCGAGGCTCCCATTGTGCTGCGTGCACAGACATCACGCCAAGTGGCGCTGACTACCAAATCCCGTCTGACGATAGACGGCACGTATATAGAGGTGCACGGGTTTGTGTTCCGTGGTACTAACACAGGAACGGACCATGTGGTCCAGTTCAGCAGCGCCTCGTCGCACTGCCGTCTGACCGATTGCAGCATAGAGAGTTTTAACCCGACCGATGCAACGAAAGACTTCAAATGGGTCTCGCTCAAAGGTCAGAACAACCGCGTGGACCATTGTTTCTTTGAGAACAAGACCAACGCGGGTACATTATTAGTGGTATGGCTGGAGAACGGCGTAGTGCCGTCTCATACTATCGACCACAATCATTTCTACCGCCGTACCGCCAATCTGGACAGCAACGGCAAGGAACTGAACGGACAGGAGATAATCCGAATAGGCGACAGCAGTACCAGTATGCAGGATGCTGATTGCGTGGTGGAGAGCAACCTGTTTGAGGAATGCGACGGCGAGATAGAGACTATCTCCAATAAATCCTGCGGCAATATATACCGCAACAACATTTTCCGCTCTTGCAGCGGCATGCTGACCCTGCGTCATGGCAATCGCTGCACAGTAGAGGACAATCAGTTCCTTGGCAACGGCAAGAGCGGGAGCGGCGGCGTTCGTATCATAGGCGAAGGGCATATCGTACGCAACAACTATTTTGAGAACCTGGCCGGCAATAATTACCGCGCAGGTATCTGTATAGTGCGCGGTAAGGAGAACCCGGAGTTGAACGAGTATTTCCAAGTAAAGGATGCCACCGTCAGCGGCAATATCTTTGTAAATTGCAAAGAGGCTTTTAGTGTGAACTATCATTCCTCGTCGGATTGTACGCTACCTGCGCTCAACACGACGATTGACAACAATATCGTCTATAACGATGCCGGCAATACCGGCAATCGAATCGTCTATGTAGCCGCCGCCGGCGGAACGGTCACATGGGCCAACAATACCTACAACGCCGGCAAATGGAAAGATTATTCACCCGCTTCGTCGGAATGGCTACGGGATGCCGATATGGTTAAGCCGGAACCGCGAGGCGAAGAGTTGGCTACGGGTGACGTGGTCGCATCTACGATACCTCGCGCGGAAAAACATATCCGCAACGGACAGATGACGATTGAATTAAACGGAAAACAATATACCCTGACAGGGCAATTGATATATTAATCGATTTCTATACTATGAGAACACGTGCAGTTTTTCTAACCATCCTCTTATCCATCGGACTGTCGGCATGGGCTGACATATTGGTAGGCGGCCGGGTTACCGATGCCTCCGGCGAACCGCTGATAGGCGTCAATATCCTTATTCAAGGCACCACCACCGGCACGCTCACCAATATCGACGGAGAGTTCACGATTGAGGTGCCCTCTGCATCATCGGTGTTGGTTTTGTCCTATATGGGCTATCAGACCAGGGAGGTGAGTGCCGGGAACGGCAATCTGGGTACGGTTGTGCTCGATGAGATGGCGCAGAACATCGACGAGGTGGTAGTAGTAGGCTACGGCGTACAGAAAAAAAGCCATCTGACCGGCTCGGTGAGCAAGTATTCGGATGAGAATTTAGGCAACCAGGCTGTGTCGCGTCTGGATCAGGCTCTGCAGGGTAAGATAGCCGGTGTCAACATTTCCAACGTGTCCTCGGAAGCCGGTTCGGCTCCGCAAGTGCGAGTGCGTGGTATGGGTTCGATTTCGGCGAGCAATGAACCGCTGGTGGTAGTGGACGGCTATCCGATGTCGGACGGACTGAGCTTCATCGACATGAACGATGTAGAGTCCATCGAAGTATTGAAAGATGCCGCCTCCGCCGCAATCTACGGCAGCCGCGGAGCCAACGGCGTGATTCTTATCACGACCAAAAGCGGCAATATATCCAAAGCCAAGTATTCGGTCAAGGTGTTCACGGGCTTCAAACAGGCATATAAGTTGCATGACCTGATGGACTCGCATGACTACGTACGGATGCTCTACCGCGAGGAGTCTCTGGGAGGCGCTTCGCCTACCAATTCGGAAAAAGCATGGCTTGCCATAGACAACCACACCGACTGGCAGCGTGAGGCGCTGCGGTCAGTAGCCAACATCACCAATGTGCAGTTCTCCGTCTCCGGCGGCAAGAAAGAAGCGAAATACTATATCTCCGGCAGCTACACCGGCGATGACGGTATCATGATCAACTCGCGGTACGACAAGTTCAATGTCCGCGCCAAAGTGAATGCTACGCTCTCCAAAATCGTAGAGATAGGTATCAACATGGCGCCGTCGTACACCAAACGTGAGTCTCCGGCAACCAGTTTCATTGATTTTTACCGCACCTATTCGTGGCTACCTGTCCGCCATACGGAGGCTACGGCAGCGCTCACAGGCCAGCCGGTAGGCAGTTATGCTCATGGCCGGCATTTCAACAATCTGGATTACACCGATCCGGACGGCAATGTGTTCACTGCCAGCCCGTGGGGTACGAACAACAACAACCCTCGGTGTGTGATGGACAACGAGCGTCGCTATACGCAGGACTATCGTCTGAACACGTCCGCCTATATCAATATCAACATAGTCAAGGGGCTGGTGTTCCGCTCGCAGAACGGATTCTATGTGCAATACCGTGACAACGACACCTATCACAACGCCAATGCCAAAAGCGACGGCGATGCCAACTATGCGCTCTATACCAACCGCCTGCGTACCGACCTGCTCACCGAGAACACGCTGAGTTATAACGCTACGTGGGGAAAACATGAGTTCGGTGCCATGGCAGGCTTCACCGCCAACAAGGTATGGACCACCACTGCCGGCATCAAGGGAACGGCTTTCCCGACGGATTATATTCCTACTATCAACGCCGCTACGGAGATTGTGATTACGGAGAACGACGGCACACGCCGTACTTATACCCTGAAGGAAGCCGAGATGCTGCTGTCTGTGTTGGCTCGTGTCAATTACAGTTACGGCGGCCGGTATCTGGCTTCTGTCAGTTTTCGTGCCGATGGTTCCTCCAAGTTCGGCCCGGAGAACCAATGGGGTTTCTTCCCCTCCGTGTCGCTGGGCTGGCGTATGAGTGAGGAAGAGTGGCTGAAAGACCAAAGCTGGCTCAACCAACTCAAGATCCGCGGCAGTTGGGGCGTAACAGGAAACAACGATATTGTCAATTATGCCGCCTACGACAAACTGAATGCCGCCAACTACACCTTTGGTACCTCCAACACGCTGGCGGCAGGCTTGGCCAATGTAGGCTCCGTGCTGGGCAACCGCCATATATCCTGGGAACAGACCAATGAGTTTGACGTGGGATTCGACCTGAGCATGTTCAAAACCAGAGTCAACCTGAGTGTGGATTATTATTACTCCATCACCCGCAGCCTGCTGTTCCAGCAACCGGCACTCGCCATCACCGGTTATACCAATTATTGGAACAATATCGGCAAGGTGCGCAATCAGGGTGTGGAGGTCGAGTTGACAACCTACAATATCAAAAACAAGAATTTCGAATGGCAGACGCAGCTGAACCTTTCTGCCAACAACAACCGCCTGCTGGCATTGGGTGACGGCTCGGAGCGGCTGCTCAGTTACGGAGAGCGCAGCGAGGTGTATGCCGCGCAGGTAGGCGGTCCGTCCATCCAATACTATGGCTATCGCACTGACGGTGTCTGGACTTCGCAAGAGGAGATAGATGATTTTCTAGCAGGCCGTCCGGCTACCGATGTGTTCTTGGTAGGCAAGACGGTAGTGCCCGGTACGCTCAAAGTGGTGGATCGCGACGGCAACGGTATTATTGATGCTTACGACCGTGATGTGCTTGGCAGTCCGTTCCCGACTCTCACATGGGGTATGACCAATACGTTCACATTTTACGGATTTGACGTGTCGTTCATGCTGCAAGGCGTAGCCGGCGTAACGGTATTGAACGGCGACGGCTATTATCAGGAGACCAAGAAAATCAACCGTGCCTATACAGCCAACCGCTTTATCAGTGCCGAGTATCCGGGTGACGGCAAAACACCTGCTTTTGCCAATGGCAACGGTATGGCGTGGGAACTGACGGATTATCTGTTGCAGGAAGCCTCGTATGGCGCGCTCAAGGATGTCACTATCGGCTACCGGTTCAACAAAAAACAGCTGCGTCCTATTCACCTGAATACAATCCGCATCTATTTCTCCGGTCAAAACCTGCTGTATGTATGGGGCAAAGGCTACAAGGGTATCAATCCGGAGGCACGTTATACATCCAACCAGTACAGCTCACCGCTGATAGACGGCTATCAGCGTGGCGGATTCCCCATCCAGCGAACCTATACCGTCGGAGTAGAAATCGGCTTTTAATACCTTACGACCATGAGAAGAAATAGTATATATAGTTTATGCGTCGCAGTCTTGTTTGGCTGCTTCACAAGTTGCGATCTGAAGATGCAACCGATTTCCGAAGTGGGTGACGGTGCGTTTTATAAAAACACTGCAGAGGTCAATGCGGCAGTAGTGGCCTGCTACAACGGTCTTCAGGCACCGATGGAATACGAATGGATGCTGACAGAGTTGCGTTCGGACAATGCACGTCTGCATACCTCTGCCACCACCTCCACCGACCGTACGATGCAACTGGATTTCGACCAGTCGCGTGTGTCCGCTACCAGCGAACATGTATATAACTATTGGAAATCGGTGTATCATAACATAGCGCGGTGCAATGTGGTGCTGATGCATCTGGATGCCGTGACGCAGGATTCGCTGCGCACACAGTATGAAGCGGAGGCGCGTTGTATCCGCGGCTACCACTATTTCAATCTGGTGCGCCTGTATGGACCGGTCTTTATTGTGGACAAACGTCTGGATGCCGTGTCTGCTCTCAATTACGAGCGTGCGTCGGTAGAGGAGGTATATGATTTTCTGACTGCCGATCTGCAGTTTGCTGCGGACAACCTGCCTGCAGCCTATCCTGCCTCCGAACTCGGACGTTTGACCTCCTGGGTCGCCAAAGGTTTGCTGGCCAAGGTGCGGATGACACAAGGATTGTACGATACCACGACACGCGATTTGCTCAAAGATATCATCGACCACGGCGGGTTTGACTTGGAACCTACTTATGCTGCAGTGTTTGATATCAACAACGAACTAAATACGGAGATACTGTTTGCGATCCGGTACACCTCCGGCGGTTTGGGCTTGGGCTCTCCGTTTGGCAATCTGTTTGCTCCGCTCCAGAGCGGTGCGGCTGTAGTGAACGGTGGAGGAAGCGGGTATAACTATCCTACGGATGATCTCGTGGCGTCCTATTCGTCGTCCGATACGCGCCGTGCGGCTACCCTGGCACTGGATTATACCAACGAGCGCGGTCAGGTGGTGGATCGCAGGTATGTGACCAAATACCTCTCGCCTGTGACGCTGGCCAAGGATGGCGACAAAGACTGGCCGGTGCTCCGCTATGCGGATATATTGCTGCTTTACGCCGAGATACTGAACGAACTGGACGGTCCCGATGCGGCACTGCCCTATATCAACAAAACCCGCCAACGCGCAGGTCTCGCCGCCCTGACAGGTTCGCAGGTAGGCAACCGCCATCAGATGCGTATGGCGATAGAGAAAGAGCGGCGGCTGGAACTGGCGTATGAGAACCACCGATGGTTTGACCTGATCCGTACCAACCGTGTGATAGAGGTAATGACCGAGCATTGGAACACCGAGAGCTATTACACCTCTATCATTGCCGAGACCGGACCTATCGTGCTGAACGAGAACCTGATATTGCTGCCTATCCCGCAGAAAGAGATAGATATCAATCAAGTCATTACCCAAAACATGGGCTATTAAAACAGCGAAGCATATGAAAAGCAAAAGTATCATAATAGCAGCTATGGCGGTTCTGCTGGCAGCCTGCGAGCAAGCCTATATCCCTACGCACGAAGAGCACGCACCCGAGTTGTCGGATTTTATGCCCAAACAAGGTGAAACGGGTACGGAGATCACTATTACCGGCAATCATCTGCAGCGCGTGGATACGGTATTGATAGGCGGTACCCGGGCGGCTATCCTGTATAGGATCAGTTCGGAGAAACTGGTGGCCAAAGTGGTGAATGGCAACCGTACCGGCACTATCCGGATTGCTAATGTCAACGGTTCGGCTGAATCCAAGGACGTGTTCACCGTGCAATACGCAGTGCCGGTAATCAAACAATACCCCGATTCCGGCACCGTCAATGCCGAACTGGTGGTGGAGGGAGATAATCTGCATTTTATCGAGCAAGTGCTGGTGGATGGCAAAGCGGCGGTAATCATTGCCCAGCGCAAAAACGAACTGGTGTTCAAAGTGCCGTATTCCGACGAGGAGAGCAAAGTCTCGCTTCGATTTACGTATTTCGATGGCACTTCGATGCAGTCTGTCGGAGCAGAGGGCAACTCGTTTCTGGTGCTCAAAGAGGCTCCTATAGTGACCTATTGCCCGCTATCCCTCACCAAATACCAACCCGTTACACTGCAGGGCGAACACCTCAAGCTGATAGAGCGGATGATGGTCGGCAGCGAACCGGTGCTGATCAAACTGCAATCCGACGAAGAGATCACGTTTGATATGCCTACCAATTATTTCGGCGGTAACATGACCGGCGACCTGAAGGCTGTTTATTATGGCAGCAAACAAATGCTGATAGCCGGTGGTTTTGAGGTGATAGCCGATCCCGACGAACCGCGGTATTATTCTTACAAGAATATCTTGCTTAGCGCCCGTGCGGCGTATGGCGGCAACGAAGAGTCGTTCTTTGACGCCGAGAGCGGAACAGTCATCTCTTCTTGCGCTGCTGCAGCTAATATCCCGGTCATTGATTTTCTGGCATATGACCAGGCGGGGTATGTCCAGTTCTACGGGCCGCATAATGCCTCGAATACGGTCAAGAATTTCAAATGCGACGGCAAGACTATCGATCCGCAGGACGGTACATGGACTCCGTTCTTCCAGACAGAGACCTGCTTCCGCATCCTCAAACCGGAGAACCCGGCCGAAAAAGCGATTATAGATGCTTATGAAGCAGGAACAATAGTGGAACTCAGCGAAGACTTTTTTGCCGGCGTAACCGAGCCGTCCAGCAAGGCACCGCGTGTGTATAAATCCGCCAAAGACAATGGTTACAGCAACTCGCATTTCTCGCTGGATGACTATCCGTACGGATGGGTGAAGAATTTCACAACGGGCAAAAGCGGTATTATCAAGGTAACTGCAATGCCCAAGGAGGCGGTGAACGGACGCATACCCGAGGTGGAGTTTGATATTATCTGGAGCAAGTAACGATGAGAGGATGCAAGGCTATAGGATTATGGGTACTGCTCGCGGTGAGTGTACTGCCGCTAAGTGCCGCTACGCAGTATTGTACGCAGGCCAAACAGGTGATTCAGCAGCTCCCTGCTGCATTGCCCGGTGATACGTTTGTGTTGGCGGACGGCGCTTATGCACTCTCCTGGCTCAAACTGTCGTGTGCGGGAGAAGAGGGGCATCCGATTGTGCTGAAGGCCGAACACCCGCTTGGAGCGCGTGTGACAGGAACAGGCTGCGTGACACTCAATGGTGCCTCATGGATGGTTTTTGACGGCATTGATTTTGACATGTCGGCTACATCCTCCATCATGAAATTCCAGGGAGCGCACCATATACGCGTTACCGGCTGCCGGTTCACCATGTCGATGGACAAAGAGGGACAAACCTCCAAATGGATTCTCATAGGAGATATTTGGGAGAATACAACCTGTAACAGCGGATATAACCGTTTCGATCATAATATCTTTGAGAACAAACAGGACGGCGGTCCGCTGTTCGTGATTGACGGCTCTCACGGAGGTACACCTCATATCAGCGTACATGATACGATTGACCACAATACCTTCCGCAACGTAGGACCTCGTGCATCCAATGAGAAAGAAACTATCCGCATCGGCGTCAGCGATCTCACTACCCAATCGGCATGGACAGTAGTGGAAAACAATGTGTTTGAGGACTGTGACGGCGATCCGGAAATAGTGTCGGTCAAGAGTTGTGACAATGTTATCCGAAACAATATTTTCCGCCGCTGTCTGGGTACGCTGTGTCTGCGCCAGGGATTTCGTAATACGGCAGAGAACAACTCCTTCTACGGCGAGGGCAAAACGGCTGAGTACGAGGACAAAACGATTGGTTGCGGAGGCATCCGCGTGTACGGCAAGGACCATATCATCCGTGGCAATCATATGGAAGGTCTCACGGGGGATACTTGGGATGCCGGCCTGACGATTACCAACGGCGATGCAACCAATTCTTCTACCAATTATTCTGCACATTTCCTGCCGGAGAATGTATTGATAACCGGTAATACCCTCATCGACTGTGCATCAGGTATGGAAGTCGGGTTTACCAATAGCGGCAAATATTCCAAGAAACCTGTCAACTGTGTGGTGAGCGGCAACTTGTTTGTGCGTTCGCCGATCACTTTCCATACCCAAATGAATGACAGCCAAGTCCGACTGGAGAACAATACTATCACGGATACTGACCCGGATCCACAAGGCATAGACCAAAACCCTTCTCCACACAAGGCGGAATGGGTGATGAAAAATGGCGTCAGAATGCTGCGTATGGAACGCGGGCAGACAGTGATGTATGTCACGTTGGACGGGAGAATTATTAATATCAATAACGAATAGAATCATGAAGAGAATTTTGGTACTGACAACCCTGTTGGCGATAGCCTTCAGTAGTTTTGCAACAGTTCACCGTGTGAGTGATGCAGACGGTTTCAATGCAGCTGTCAAACAGTTGCAGGCAGGCGACTCGGTGATAATGGCTTCAGGAGTGTGGCAAGATGCCAAATTAGTGGTGAAACGGGCTCATGGAACCCAGGAATCACCTGTCATCATCACCGTGGAGGAGAAAGGCAAAACCACACTCGAAGGTGCTTCCTCCATCCGTTTTTCCGGCGAGTACGTCAAGGTGGAAGGGCTGGTATTCCAAAACGGTGGAGCGGGAGTGCGACACGTGATAGAGTTCCGCACTTCGTCCACGGACTATGCCAACCACTCGGTCCTGAGCGAATGCGTTATCAAAGATTATAACCCGCAGGACAAATCCGAACATAGCGATTGGATCAGCCTCTGGGGGAAGGATAATACCGTCCAATACTGCTATTTTGCCGGCAAGACCAACCAGGGAACAACCTTTATTGTATGGCCCAATGATTCGCTCTCGCAGGAGAATCATCATCTGATCCGTCGCAATTATTTCGGGTACCGCAAACCGCTGGGATCCAACGGCGGCGAGACCATGCGCATCGGTACAAGTCATGTGTCCAAATCCAATTCGCAGACAATCGTCGAGGGCAACTATTTCGAGCATTGCGACGGCGAGGTGGAGATCGTGTCGGTCAAGAGTTGCGAGAATATCATCCGCAACAATACGTTCTATGAATGCGAAGGCTCGGTAGTGCTGCGTCACGGTGACAGAAACGAAGTATGCGGCAACCTGTTTGTCGGCAATGGCAAACGCCATACAGGCGGTGTGCGTATTGTCAATGAGGGGCAACATGTGCACCACAATATCTTCTATAAACTGGCGGGCAAAGAGTTCCGTGCGGCACTCAGTATCATGAACGGAATCTATGATACGCCGCTCAATGGGTATCATCAGGTCAAGGATGCCGTGATTGAGCATAATACCTTTGTCAGTTGTGATCATCCATTTGAGTTATGCGTAGGCAAAGGATTCCGCGACCGTGATGCCCGACCCCAGCGTACACGCGTCAGCAGCAATATGGTCTATTGCCCTACCGCCACCGATCTGGTGCAGGCTTATGATGAGGGCTATGATATTACGTTCAGCCGCAATGTGATGTTCTCTGCTGCCGGTTTCGACCCCTCCTCGGCAACGACGGAGGTGCAGACTTCGTTCTGGCACGACCTATTTATCCCTCTTGCTGACGATGCGTCCATAGGTGCCATGAGCGGAAGAGTGTTTGCCGATCCTGCCTATGAAACGGCTTCTGCCGCCAACTGCGGTCCGGCATGGTATAAGCCTGTCGAGATTTCCGCATCCAAAGCGCAGCGTGCGCCTAAAACATGGCGTCCCGAGCAAGGAGATGAAGCTCTCGGCAAAGCTATTCGAAAAGCACAGGCCGGAGATATTATCGAACTGGCGGATGGCACCTACACGCTCACCAAAAAAGCAAAAGTGCTTACCAATCTCACTATCCGGGCGGCGGAGGGTGCCAAACCGGTCCTGTTTATTGCCGGAGACCAAAGCACAATCATCGGTTTCGAGATTGGCAATGATGCACGACTGACTGTCGAAGGGGTAGTGGTACGCGGTGACAAGAATGGCGAACCGCTGGCTAAATACTGCTTCACGGCCAACAAGGAGTCAGCCTCCAACTATAGTCTGGTGATAGACCGCTGTGAGATTTCCGGATTTATGGTCACCGACGGCGGCGCGCTCTTCAAGGCGTACAAGAATACCTTCGCTGACTCCATCATCGTACGCAACTGCGATATCCATGACTGCTATCGCGGCTTTGCTTTGGCAGAGGAAAAAGAGGAGAAAGGTCTCTACAACGCCGAGGTGGTGGTCTTTGAGAATACAGTCTTTCATGCTATCACCCAATGGGCAGTGGATTACAACCGGCTCGGACAGGATGAGTCCACCACCGGCGGCGCACTCATTGTGAACCATTGTGTCTTCGATGAGGTCAACGACCGGGATGACCAGACTATCCTTCGCCAGAAAGGAATCAAGAGGGTGGAGATAACGAATACCTTGTTCATGAACTCTTCTTCCAAATGGGCTGTCCGTCTGGTTGGTGCTGCTCACCGGGCAGCGAACTGCAATGTCTATCTCTGCGGGAAAATCGGAACGCAGGGAGGTGCCCGGGCGGAAGGAATCATGACTGCCAAACCCAAATTCCAGAAGAAGAGTTATCATACTCATCCTAAATCGCCGCTCGCCGGCGTCGCTACGGATGGCGGGAATATAGGATTGTAACCGGAAAGAACAACTTATACGTGGGGAAACATAAGGTTATAGGATTGATTGTTATGCTGGCAGCTTCGTTGCCGGTGATGGCATGGCAGAGCGCTATGCTCTCTGTCAGCAACGGCGGACTGGTATATCATGCGGATGCAGACGGCTATATGCTGCCGGATTTCAGTCATGCGGGTTATCAGGGCGCAGATGCAGAAATACCTGAGGTGGCTGTAGTGCGCACCGTCGCGCCTGTCTCCGGTGATAATACTGCGCATCTTCAGGAGGCGATTGATGCCGTAGGCGCAATGCCCCTTCGGGATGGCATACGCGGTGCGTTGCTGCTGAAGGAGGGTACCTACGAGATTCGCGGTACACTCACAGTTCCCTACGACGGCGTGGTATTGCGCGGAGAGGATGGGGCGGTGCTCTACGCTACGGGGGATACACCCCATCAGCGGGATGTGCTGGTAGTGGGTGCAACCAGCCGTATCTGGGGAGGCTCCGAGAAAAAGAATACACGCCGGTCAATAACGGATGAGGTGATCAGACCCGGGGCCATGGAGATACATGTATCGGATGCTTCGTCCTATAGGGTGGGGCAGCAGATAATTATCTATCACCCTTGCTCCTCCCAATGGCTGGCTGCGGTGGATTATGGCGGTGTACCTTATCCTGATCCTTCTGCTCCCGAGGATGCCGACGAGCGATGGACGGAAGGGCAGTATCCGGTTACTTATCACCGCTATATCACCGCTATTGACGGCAATACACTCACATTGGACGCTCCTGTATTTTACACATTGCGCAAAGCCCTGGCTGAGTCGTATGTCTATGAACCCAATATGAACGGCACTGTCTATGGTTCGGGTATTGAGAATCTGACTATTGAAATAGAGTCGCTTGGCGGTGAGGATGAAAACCACGCATGGAATGCCGTGCGCTTCCGTAGCATAGAGAACGCCTGGGCGGTAGGTTGTACCTTCATCGGATTTGGCCAGTCCGGTATCGTTACCGAGGCATGCCGGCGCAGTTCGTTTATCCGCTGCTCCGCACTCGATCCGGTGGGTGTTACTACCGGTGAACGCAAATACAATTTCAATACCTATCTCCATTCCCAGTTGAATTTGTTCCGCGAGTGTTATGCCCGCGCCGGACGGCACAATTATATCTCCAACGGCACCTCAGGAACCTCCGGCAATGTGTTCCTGCAATGTGTTTCCGACGGAGCGCTCAATGTGAACGAAGGCCACAGGGGTTGGACCCAGGGAATGCTTTATGACAATCATCGCGACATCAATATGACCCGTCCCTTCACCTTGGGGCTCTATAATCGTGTGGCGATGGGTACCGGTCACGGATGGGCTGCCGTGCAATCGGTGCTGTGGAACTGCGACGTGGATGCCGCTTACGGCACCATCGGATTGCAACAACCGCCTACGGCGCAGAACTATGCTATCGGCTGCAAGGCTAAAAAAATAACAGGCCATCCGGTCAATGCATCGGATTTTCCGCCGGGGTATGTGGAAGGGCAAAATATCGAGGGACTGGAGCCCTTGTCGCTCTATCTGGCGCAATGGGAGGTCAGACATGCGATGTTGCCGTCCGGCTCTGTATCAGAGCCTGCAACCCGGCCTGTAATCAATAACGCCGGCGTAATGACGACGGATGTAGAGCGGCTGGTCTTGTTTGCTCCGGATGGCAGAGTCGTACTCTCGGCTACCCATCTCCGCTGCAATGAGCAACTGACACTCCGGGAGGGAGTGAGTGGCATATTTTTTGTATGGTTCTCTACGTCCAACGCTATGGGCGTACAGAAAATATTGTTATGACATACCATTAATGACCAATATCCAATGACACGAAGACTCCTGATTCTCCTTTTGAGCGGACTGATGATCTTACCGGCATCGGCTGCCTCGTATTTGTGGGACACTGCCCGTATGGCTGCTTATAGGGAAGCGCCGGACGAGGTGCGAGAACCTGCCGTCAAGGGTATCATCCGCGATGCAGATAAGATGCTGCCCTCGCCTATACCTGTGATAACCGACAAAAAACGGGTGGCGCCAAGCGGAGACAAACATGATTATTTCTCTATGGCGCGTTATTGGTGGCCGGATCCCAAGAAACCGGACGGTTTGCCCTATATCCGTCAGGACGGGAAACGCAATCCGGAAACCGAAGGCATGGACCGCGAGACACTCGGCGCGATGGAAAAGATGCTGACGGTTTATGCCCTTGCCTATTTCTATACCGACAAGGAGACCTATGCCGAGAAGGGATGGGAAATTCTGCATGCGTGGTTTATTGACAAGAAAACCCGGATGAATCCGAGCCTTCAGTATAGCCAGGTCCGTATGGGGCATAACGGTAACCAAGGCTCCAACTCCGGCTTGCTGGACGGATATTCGCTGCTCATCGTGCCCGATGCGGTGGAGATTTTGTCTGCTTCCAAAAGTGCCAAGACCAAAGATATCGAAACCATTAAACAATGGTTCGCCAACTATCTGGACTGGATGCTTTCTTCGCCGCAAGGCCGGAAAGAAGATATAGCTCCTAACAACCATGGTACGGCTTATCATATCCAGGTGGCAGTTTATGCACTTTTTACAGACAATGACTCGGTTGCACAGCAATATCTCCATAGTTTTGCCGATCGGCGTATCTTGCCGCAGTTAGAACCCGACGGACGGCAACCTAAAGAATTGGTTCGCACACGGGCGTACGGCTATAGTTGTTACAACCTCAAGCATATTCTGGATATGATGGATATTTGCCGTCTGCAGGGTATTGATCTGTTGGCGGATGCCGAAATAGCCTCGCGCGTGGAGAAAGCGGTGGATTTCCTGTCGCCCTATCTGGGCAAACCTGTTTCCGCATGGCCTTTTCTCCAGATTGCCGATTGGGAAAAAGAACAGCAGAACATGTGCTGGATTCTCTATCGGGCCAATACGTATTTCCCTGATAAAGACTATCTTTCTCTTTACAATACGAATAGCAAAGCGAAACCTTCATCGCGCAACTATTTGATTTATTGAGTGCTTTTGAAACTACCTCCGCCTCCGCTTGGCGGGTGATCCACGACCCTACCGCAAAATGTTCCAATCCGTCTATGACCAACTCAAACGCAACGGTCATGTCGGGAGCGCATCGGGAGCATCTCGGGAGCAAGTCCTAATCAAATTACAATCACTATGCGCAACAAGTATTATTTCGCACACTCCTCTTTGGTTTCTGACACTCGAATCCGAAGCGTATGGAGGCTAACTACAATCCCAAATGAATACGGAAGCGCATAGACCACATGGCGCTTCCTTTTTGTTGTGCGGCGAGGGGTGAGGTAGTGGGCACGAGCGACCAGACAGAGTAGAGATCGCACACGCGAAGGATATTGCCGATGCCTACGCCCGCTTCCGCATAGAAACTATGCGGAGATTGCTGATACAGGTCTGACCTTGCTGATAGCTGATGGCTTAAATAGCCGTAAACGATCTTGGCTTCCACGAGTTCGCGCAGATGCAACCAGCGGATACCCGGAATGAGGTTGAAGAGAATACCCTGGCCGTTCCATTCGGCATGCAGGGCGATGTACTTGTCCGCTGTCAGTTCGCCTCCGTGGAGCAACGTGAAGCGGTAGGGATCATAGGCGTAGCCCTGGTTGGCGTTCGCCTGCCAGAGCATAAAATCAGGCACCGAACCGAATATGGCACCCGCCTGCAGGGCATAACTGAGCGACCCGCTCATGCCGAGTTGGGCATGCTGGGTGAGCATGACGCGCAGGTGAAGGTAGAGGTTGGAAGTGCCTGCGTTATAGGCTTCGCCGTTAAGCGTGTTGGTCCAGTGGCCGGTTTCGAGGCCGAGGTAGAGAACAGGGTAGAGCGACGAGTAGGCGTAGCGGCGGGAGAAGAAACCGTCGTATTTATGTTCGCCCCAGCTGAGACGTGCGATAGCAGAGAGCGACTGATAAGCTACGCCGCCCTGCCAGCCGAAACGGACGTAGGCGTGCGTCTCAAGGGCGGCGGAGTGTGCAGAGCCTTCGCTCCAGTCGGCAAACCAATGGATCTGTCCTTGGCGCTGGCGCATCATTGTACTGACGCAGAAAGTATCCCGCCTGAGCGCCTCAAAGGCGTAAGACGTGAAATCGAAATTGCCGTAGCCGATGGAGTTCTCCCTAAGCAACCGGCTGAAATCATCGACTTCCGACCACACATAGCGGTCTCTGTACTCCAATTGCAGGGTGTTCTTGCGCGGGGTAGGCAGATTGACGGAGATACGTCCGAGGCCTTTGGGCGAGCGGTCGCGGAACCCGTAGCCCACTGCCGCCTCCAGCGAGACGACCCGGGAGAACCGTTCGTTGGTGCGGAAGGGCAGACCTACGTGCACGCCTTCGGGTTGGTTGACCTGCAGGATCTCCTCTATATGACCGATGTCCACCGGTGTGCCGGTAGGTATATAGCCGGTGGTGGCTATCGTGGCAAACCATTTGGCGGTGCGGACGATAGGCAGACTGTCGAGCGCCGCAAAAGCGAGGGAGTCAGCGGCTTCGCCGCGTGGATAGGCTTCGCCGTTGGAAATGCTTTCGGCATTGTTGATAGCGGCTTCGCCGCATGGAGAAACTGAGATGTTCGGGTTATGGAGATGATTGGTCAGCAGCACCGTGGGAAAGACCGTAGCCGTCTGCTCCGTCTTGACCGCAAAATCCAGAAGCACGGAAATATGTTCGTCGGCCAGGGAGTTGTCCGGCGCAAGGGTTTGCGAGATATGGATATTATTGACATAATTGACCGCTACCTCGGGCGGTACATAGGCGTGAACGGCTCTGAGGGCGAAGGTGGCGGTGTCAATCAGCATTTCGCCGTTGAAGGTGGCGTAGAAAGGGTTTCTTGTGCGAAAGGTGATGCTGACGCAGTTTGAACTGTTGATTTCTTCTTCGTTGATATAATAGCGGTAGTAGAGGTTTCCGCTCGGCGCAAGAGGCGAGAGGAACGAGTGACCCATGAGGGCGATGTTGGATTGGTAGAAATCCAGATTGCCGGAGAGCTGAAGCAGCGACGAGTAGTCGGTAGAGGTGAGGACGACTGCCTGCGACCGCTGGTCGTTGGCAGGGATCATCTCTTGTCCGGCAAGGCGGAAAGTCTGTGTCTCGCGGTAGAGCGGCAATATATAGGTGCTGTCGTCCTGCGCCATCATACCTGCCTGCAGGCTCCTCCAGAGGGCGCGGCGGAGGTGGCGTTTCTGGATTTGGGATATATAGAGCGTCTGCTCGCGCCGGACATCCGTAATGAGTTCGGGGTTCAACAGACGGTCGTTCTCCAGGCGGTGTTCACGCACACGGCGGAGAAGTGCCAGTGCCGGATTTTCCGAGGGCGTGACCACCAGTTCGGAGAGCGCCGCCGTACGTTCGTGGAGCGTTACCTCCAGCCCTGCCATCGTACCCGGCTCTATCTCAAAACGCTGGGAGTGATAGCCCACGGCGGAGAAGACGAGCACCGCTTTCTCCTGTATATCCACCCGCAGGGCATAGGCGCCGCTCTCATCGGAGGTGGTACCGATCTTGGTGCCCCGGAAACGGATGTTCACGTTCGGAACGGGTTCGCCTGTAGCGTCGTTGACCACCTCGCCGACTATGATGGTTTCTACGGCAGGCAGAAATGAAAACTGAAAACTGAAAATTGAAAGGAGAATCAGTCTCCACCAGATGCTATGTGTCTTTTCACTTTTCACTTTTCACCTTTCAATTTATTAGCGGGGTGGTATTGGAGAATTGCTTGGCGCAGGTTTTGTACGTCCACGTGGGTGTATATCTCGGTGGTGGCGAGGTCCTCGTGTCCGAGTAGCTGCTGGATCACGCGGAGGTCGGCTCCGTTCTGCAGCAGATGGGTGGCAAACGAGTGGCGGAGCGTGTGGGGCGAGATTGTCTTGGTGATGCCTGCTTCGGCGCAGAGGCGGCGTATGATCGTGAAGACCATTGCCCGCGTGAGCGGCCGTCCGTAGCGGTTGACGAAAGCTATGTCTTTGGCTTCGGGCTTGATCGGCCAGTGGGCACGTTGCTGCATCCAGTAGCCGAACCACTCTTCCGCCACGGGCGAGAGCGGCACCAGACGCTGTTTGCTGCCTTTGCCCTGAATGAGCATGTAATGTTCGTCGAGGAAGATTTGGCTGAGGTGGAGGTCGGTGAGTTCGCTCACCCGCAAGCCGCTGCCGTAGAGCATCTCCAGCATGGCGCGGTTGCGGTGGCCTTCGTTGGTAGAGAGGTCGATAGCCGCCATGAGCCGGTTGACTTCCTCCAGCGACAGAACCGTAGGCAGATGCCGCGCTTTCTTGGGCCCCTCAATCAGTTCGGAGGGATCCTGCTCGATATAGTCTTTGTAGAGCAGAAAACGGTACCACGAGCGGATACCGGCTAAGACGCGTGCCTGGGTGGTGGAAGAAGTGATAATCTTGAACTCCTCGTACACAAAATCCTGCAGTTGGTCGAAATCCAGTTTCACAGGATCCAGGGCTTGCCCTTGGGAATCCGTGTGTGCGCTGCAATAAGTGCGCAGACGCTGCAGATCCTGCTCATAACCCTCGATAGTATGGGACGAATAGCCACGCTCCAGACGCAGCCATGTGTGGTATTCCCGGAATATGTCGGATCGGGCTTTGGGCATAAGTCATTTGCGGATGCAGGTGAGTACACCTTGGAAATGCGGCGTGTAGGTGGCGCGATAGCCGTACGCGTTCTTGTAATAGAGCGTGAACTGCAGGTCGGCGAGTCCGTTGGTAGTGTCACGCAGGATGAACGAACCGCTGTCAAGTAGTTGGATGGATTGCAGTTTGCCTTGCTCTACATACAACAGATACATGCCTGTAGGCGTGCCGTCCCAGTCGCGCCCGGGAAGGAAGGAGGAAGGTGAAAGGTGAAAGGTGAAAGATGAGAGGGAGTCGGGGTGAATAGAGTGGTATTCACCCGGCGTGAGGGTGTCGGCGGAAACGAAGATATCCGAGATGTACAGGTTGTAGCCTGTGCCCTGCATACGGCGGTTCTTGTCGAGCGACAGACTGTCGGAATAGAGATCAAGGGCAACGACGGAGTAGGGAATCGAGTCGTAGCACCTGCCATACAGTTCCTGATAAGCAACGGAATACTCCTTGGGTAAGCCACGGTAGGGCGCAGGCGTATAGCGTGTGCAGGAAGAGAGGATGTACAAAGGGAGAATGTACAACGTACAAAAGGCAAATATATACAGACGTTTTTTCATAGCTTTCATTTTTCAACTCTCAACTCTCAACTCTCAACTTCCTTGTAGGTATCCACGCGGTGACAAAGCCCAATGACAGCACAATCAGCGCCACGATGAGTATATCCGTCGGCTGAACGGTGACCGGGTAGGCGGATATGACGTAGTCGCTGCCGTTGCCCAGTCGGAGCCAGCCGTAGTGCTGCTGCCCGAGGCAGACGAGCGTGCCTATGATGAGTCCGGCTGCTGCGCCGAGCGAAGAGATCAACCAACCCTCCAGACGGAAGATCCGGCGGATAGCGGGTTCGTCGGCACCCAGGTGTGAGAGAATCCGGATATCCTCGCGCTTGTCCAGCATAAGCATGGAGAGCGAACCGATGAGGTTGAAGCCGGCTATAACAAGGATAAAAACCATCAACAGCATCGTCAGCAGTTTCTCTATCCGGAGAATGCGGAAGAAATCCGCCTGCTGCTCATAGCGGTCGAGCACGCGGTACTCGGGTCCCAGGATAGTTGACAGATGATAGTTGACAGTTGATATTTTTTTGCTGTCTTTGACTTTGATGCGGAGGGCGGAGGCGGTATGGTCGTCGTAGCAGAAGAGGCGCTGCGCGAGCGGCAGCGAGACGAGCATGAGTTGGTCGTCGTACTCCAGTTGGTTTACCGCGAAGGTGCCGACAATGAAGGCGTGCTCGTGGACGAGCGATTTATCCGGCCGAAGGAGATTGATACGCTCGGTGCGGTTGGGTGCATAGAGATGCAGCGCACCTGTGAAATGGGCGTTGATGCCTATCTGTGCGGCGAGTCCTCGGCCGAGGACAGCCCGTTCGAAAGCGCCGTCCCAGACGGAGTAATAACCGTCGGTGATGATCGAGTCGATATGGGCGGTGCGGGCAAAGAGGCTGTCCACACCCAGAATACGTGCCGGCGTCTGATGGTCTTTGTACCGCACAAGCGCCGTTTGCTCCAGTTGGGCGGAGACGGCTTCGATGCCGTCAAGGGCATATAGCCCGGCTATCTCCGGCGCATCGGTTCGCAGCGTGGTGCCCTCGGCAGGCACTACCAGCAGTTCGGCGTCAAACTCGGAGAACATATGTTCGATGAGTGTGCCGAAACCGTTCATGACTGAGAGCACACAAATCATAGCCGCAGTGACTACCGCCACTGCTGCGGCTGAGACCACAGAGACGATATTGATGGCATTGTGGCCTTTCTTGGAAAAAAGGTACCGCCAGGCTATGTGAGGCTCTATCTTCAATTCACAATTTACAATTTACAAAGGGCTTTAGGAGTTTGGTACAAGTTTTTTAAGATACGTGCTTTCTATTAAGTTTGTACAAAACCTTTAGGACGCTTTGTGAATTGATAATTATTCATTGTTCATTATTGTTTTAACAGTTGGTCGATACGCTCCATGCGGTCGATTGTCTCATCGAGATGGAAGGCAATCTCGGGGATTACGCGGAGCTGGTGGCGCTCCAGCGTACCGAGTTCGCCGCGGAACTTATGGGTGTTCTCTTCGATGAGTGTCATAGTCTCCCGTACGCGATCCTGCGGGAAGATGGAGACGTAGATATGTGCTATACTGAGATCAGGCGACACGCGCACCTCGCTCACGGAGATGAGCGTGCCGTGCAGCGTGCGCGCGTAGCGAAGGAGTATATCGCTCATGTCTTTCTGTATGAGACGGGCGATTTTGTGTTGACGGGTTGATTCCATAAAGTGATGTACGATTTAGCGATGTACGATGTACGAATTGCGATAGTCTGTGTATTTAGCAAAACAAGGGAAAGGAGACGAGTCTCTTTTCCCTATTTTGTCAATTGTCGCATGTTCATTGTCAATTAAAACTTGTGGCGTCCCTCGTCGGCTACGGTCATTTTCTTGCGACCTTTAGCACGGCGGGCAGCCAAAACGCGACGACCGTTAGCGGTAGCCATTCTCTCGAGGAAACCGTGTTTGTTGCGGCGCTTGCGCTGCGAAGGTTGAAATGTACGTTTCATTGTTTTATAGGTTTTAGTGTGTGATTACTATTAGGGCTGTCAGCTGTCAGCTGAACGGGTGTCGAGCCTATTGACCGACGAAAAAAGCGTGCAAAGGTACTGCTTTTTTTTGACATACGCAAATTTTTGTGCATTTTTTTGCGTTTTTAGGGTAAATTTGATCTCGACTTGCTTCCGATGTGCTTCCGAGATGCTCCCGAGATGCTCCCGATAACCTATCATGTAATTGCAATAAATACAAATAATTACAGAAAAAATGCGTGTGCGCTTGCGTATGTCAAAAAAAAGCAGTAATTTTGTACGCTGAAAAAGGGTAAACAATAATTAACAATAATATTTATCTAAAAAACACAAACTATTTTATGTGGTTAAAAGATTCATCTGTCGGCCGTAAGTTCGTTATGACCCTCAGCGGAGCGGCGCTGGTGCTGTTCCTGTTGTTCCACGGCTGTATGAACCTTGCGCTGGTATTCAGCGAGGAGGCGTACAACACCATCTGCCGTCTGCTCGGTGCCAACTGGTACGCCGTCATCGGCTCGCTGGGCATTGCGTTTCTGGTGCTGGTGCATTTCTGCTACGGCTTGTACCTGACTATTCAGAACCGTGCAGCCCGCGGCAATGACCGCTATGAGGTTCGCGGCAAGAAAGAAGGCGTGACATGGGAGAGTGAGAACATGCTCGTGCTGGGCTTTATTATCCTTGGTTTCCTTTGCCTGCATTTGTACAATTTCTGGTTCAAGATGCAGTTTGCCGAACTGACGGGCATTCAGACGGGCGCATTTGATCCGCAGAACGGTGCCGCCTATGTGAAAGCGCTGTTCACCGAGCCTGTCTGGGGCCAGGTATATTGCGTACTGTATCTGTTGTGGTTCGTTGTTCTCTGGCTGCACCTCAATCACGGTGTAGGTTCGGCTATGACGTCCATGGGACTGAACAACCTGAAATGGCAGAAGCGCGTGGAGGTGATCAGCACGGTAGTAGCATCGATTGTTGTAGCTCCGTTCACCATTGTAGTACTGTATTATCTGGGCATGGGCATCGGAATGCTTTGCTAAATTATGAAAAGTAAGTTAATTATAGTACATCTGTTAGTATGTATGGTATTAACAAGTGTCTCATGTTCTCGTCACAACGAGTTCAAGATTGCACAATCAAATGATATACAGAATCTTGTCCAAAAAATCGATTCCATAAGTTTGGCTTATGTAAGTTCATCAGGCGGAGAAGATATTTCTTGTCAACGCATAAAGTCACCCAATGACGGTAACTCGGATTCGAAAAAACGACATGATAAGAATAATATCATAAAGCAAGATATGTTGGGCTTTGGAATCGGGGTGCTTACAGGAATACCTGAAGGCGTTATTATGGGAACAGTGATATGCCCAGGTATCGGCTCTGCCACAGGTGCAGCTGTAGATGCATTGACATCGGGGTTGGCTTTTGCTGTAGTTAGTTCTGCAATGGCAGTTTCAGGCGAGAAAGATATACCAAACAATGCTGTCAGGAGACGTCAAGGGAAGCGATACTCAATAAAAAAATGCGAGGATACTCCTCTCTTCTCCGAAGATATTTTTGGCGGAAATATAGGTCTATACCATAACTTAATTATTCAAGAAATGTGGCAAGACTTTATAGAAAAACCATCTTCAGAATATGCTATAAATTATACTTTGGATTACTTAGAGATAAATGGCATATGCAAATACAATAATCGGGTAGATATCCAAAATATATTAGGAGAGAAATATATATTATTAGAGAATGACAATGAATTACATAATGTTAATGCTGATTATAAAAGAATAATAGATAAGTATACAGATACTTTCATGAATATCTCCTCAAACGATGAACATGATTATACCCAGTCTGTAATGAAAATAATTAGCCAATTCGGATTAGCCGAAGAAGATGTATTGCTTCTTAATGGCATGTTGTCAACGTATTACTACAGTTCTGTATTATGGGAAGAAGATTTGTAAATATACCATTTACTTCGATAGTCATCAGAGAGTTGTCCGTGATAATAGCATTAATATATTTTTTTGCTAAATATACCATTGATGGAATGGAGATTGTTTTATCTATTTTGAGTGCCATCTTTATAGTACAAATGATAATATTAGTTGCCATTAACAAAGAATATTCATTCTGGTATAAAATAATAATGCTATGTGCAATGATTACAGCGTACTCGTTGTTTTTATATGGACTGTTCTTTAGTACCAAATTTGAAGATGTAAACGATTTTATAATGACTATAGGCTTGAGTATAACATGCAGCGTATGGATAACATCAGGTCTTATAATATCTACTTATGGAAAGCGTTCTGATAAAGCATCTTTGAAGACTCAGGAATGGCTGCATTGTTTTTATGATACGGCTCATATACTTATACTATACATTGTAATATTGTGTAATTTATAAATAATACATATTATAATATGGCAAAGAAAGAAGAAATACTGGACGCTGCCAAGAAAGCAGCAGAAGTGATTAAGGAGAAAGTGGAAAAAGTAGCCGAACGCGCGGAGGTAAAAGAGGCTGTGGAGGCTGTGACCGAAGCTGCCAAGAAAGCCGGCAAAGCAGCCGTGGCTGCCGCTGAGGAAATAATGGCACCGGCAGAAGATCCGAAAGCAGAGGCTGCTCCGAAGGCTGCTCCAAAGAAAGAGACGAAGGTCATCACCCCGAAGGATGCGAAGATCCCCGAGGGTCCGTTAGAGTTGAAATGGACGAACTACAAGAATCATCAGAAACTCGTCAACCCCGCTAACAAACGCCGCCTCGACATCATCGTTGTAGGTACGGGTCTGGCAGGTGCGTCCGCTGCGGCTTCGTTGGCTGAGATGGGATTCAATGTATTGAATTTCTGTATCCAAGACAGTCCTCGCCGTGCGCACTCCATCGCAGCGCAGGGTGGTATCAACGCCGCGAAGAACTACCAGAACGACGGTGACTCTGTGTATCGTCTCTATTATGATACGATCAAAGGCGGTGACTATCGTGCCCGCGAGGCGAACGTGTATCGTTTGGCGGAGGTTTCCAATAATATCATCGACCAGTGTGTAGCACAAGGTGTACCTTTCGCACGCGAGTACGGCGGATTGCTGGACAACCGTTCGTTCGGCGGCGCACAGGTCAGCCGTACGTTCTACGCCAAGGGTCAGACCGGCCAACAGCTGCTGCTCGGCGCTTACAGCGCATTGAGCCGCCAGATTGGCAAAGGCAAAGTGAAGATGTACACGCGTTACGAGATGCTGGACATCGTGATGATCAAAGACGAGAACGGCGAACCCCGTGCACGCGGTATCATCGCCCGTAACCTTGTTACCGGCCGCATCGAGCGCTTCTTTGCGCACGCCGTAGTAGTCGGTTCGGGCGGTTACGGCAACACGTTCTTCCTGAGCACGAACGCCATGGCGTCCAACGGTTCGGCTGCTATGCAGATGTACCGCCACGGCGCTCTGTTCGCTAATCCCTGCTACGCACAGATCCACCCGACCTGTATCCCGAAGCATGGTGATTTCCAGTCCAAACTGACGCTGATGTCTGAGTCGCTCCGTAACGATGGACGTATCTGGGTGCCGAAGAAACTGGAGGACGCCAAGCGTCTGCAAGCCGGCGAGATCAAGGGTCGTGATATTCCTGAAGAGGACCGCGATTACTACTTGGAGCGTCGCTATCCGGCGTTCGGTAACCTCGTGCCGCGTGACGTGGCTTCGCGTGCTGCCAAAGAGCGTTGCGACAAGGGCTACGGCGTGAACAACACCGGTCTGGCTGTGTTCCTTGACTTCTCTGAGGCTATCCAGCGTCTGGGCAAAGACGTAGTGGCACAGAAATACGGCAACCTGTTCCAGATGTACGAGAAGATTGTGGACGAGAACCCGTACGAGAACCCGATGATGATCTTCCCCGCTATCCACTATACGATGGGTGGTATCTGGGTGGATTACGAGCTCCAGACGAGCGTCAAGGGTCTGTTCTGTATCGGTGAGGCGAACTTCTCTGACCACGGTGCGAACCGTCTCGGTGCTTCGGCGCTGATGCAAGGTCTCGCGGACGGTTACTTCGTACTGCCTTACACCATTCAGAACTACCTCTCCGACCAGATCGGCGTTCCGCGTATGAGCACCGACCTGCCTGAGTTTGCTGAGGCAGAGAAGCGTGTTCAGGACAAGATTGACAAACTGATGGCTATCCAAGGAAAACGTTCGGTGGATTCCATCCACAAAGAGCTTGGTCTCATCATGTGGGACTTTGTCGGCATGGGTCGTACGGCGGAAGGCTTGAAAGAAGGTATCGCGAAGATCGACGCCATCAAGAAAGAGTTCTGGACCAATGTCTATATTCCGGGTGAGGCGAACGCCCTCAACAACGAGTTGGAGAAAGCCCTCCGTCTGGCGGACTTCATCGAGATCGGTCGTCTGATGGCAGTGGATGCCCTCCATCGCGAAGAGTCTTGCGGTGGTCACTTCCGCGAGGAATACCAGACGCCGGAAGGCGAGGCACTCCGTCAGGACGACAAGTTCTCTTATGTAGGCTGCTGGAAATACATGGGCGAGGACCAAGAGCCGCAACTCATCAAAGAGCCGCTTGATTATGAATTCACAGAACGTAAAACCCGTAATTATAAGAATTAATCATGGATAGTTATATTGATATTAAAGTACGGGTATGGCGTCAAGCCGGACCCAAGGCGCAAGGACATTTCGAGACCTACGACCTGAAACATGTATTCCAAGGCGCATCGTTCCTGGAGATGATTGATATCCTCAACGAACAACTCATCGCAGAGCACAAAGACCCCGTTACCTACGACCACGACTGCCGTGAAGGTATCTGCGGTATGTGCTCGATGTATGTCAACGGTCACCCCCACGGACCCGACTCCGCCATCACGACCTGCCAGCTCCATATGCGTAAGTTCAAAGACGGCGAGACCATCACCGTGGAGCCGTGGCGCAGCCGTGCGTTCCCGGTAATCAAAGACCTCATGGTCGATCGCGGCGCGTATGACAAGATCATGCAAGCCGGCGGTTTCGTTTCCGTCAACACCGGCGGTGTACCCGATGCCAACGCAATACCCATTCCGAAGCCGGTAGCCGACGAGGCGATGGACGCTGCGTCCTGTATCGGTTGCGGCGCATGTGCGGCCGCTTGTAAGAACGGTTCGGCGATGCTCTTCGTGGCGGCCAAGGTTTCGCAACTCGCTCTCCTGCCGCAAGGCAAGGTGGAGGCTGCGGCGCGTGCGAAAGCGATGGTAGCCAAGATGGACGAACTCGGATTCGGTAACTGTACCAACACTGGTGCTTGCGCTGCCGAGTGCCCGAAATCTGTTTCCCTGGCGAACATCGCACGCCTCAACCGCGAGTTCATCGGCGCCAAGTTCAAAGACTAAATTGATGTACAAAGGTACAATGTACAATGTACAATGTACAAAAACGGCGGCTCAATGAGTCGCCGTTTTTGTTAGCCGTTGAGGCTTAAGAACCTTATTCCACCGATACGGATTGGGGATTTTCCACCAAGTCCAAAAGCGAAGAGACTGTTGCAGGAGTCTCCGGCTGTACCGACTGCTTCGGCTCTTGGCTTTTAACTTCCGGCTCTATGGCGGGGAGAGGTTTCTTGCTGACCTTCATGTCATAGAGCACGAATTGCCCCGAACGGTAATCCCCCGGCGCAAGCCAGAACATGAGTTGACGGCATTGATGAATGGGTACGGTAATCGTTTGCGGCTCCATGGTATTATAGACATCCAGCTCTTTGACTAACTGCCGGTCGGCGATAACATAGAGTTTGAACGTGTCCTGTACTTGTTGGCCGAAATGAGTGACTTTGGACATATCATCCCAGTACTCCGATTTGTTGGCGATGGAGAAGGTGCAGGTCTCATATTGTCCGTAGGGATTGAAAGCCACCACGGAAGCCTGTCCGTTATTCTTCGGATTCATCAGTTGGAGAACAGCCATATCCCCCGCTAATCCGCCGCCTGCGGTCACTCCGGTATAGGCGGAAACATCACTGTGGCTTAACGCGCTTCCGGCTCCGACAAGGAACATCGTAATGGCGTCCGTGAGCCGGATATCTTCAAACGGCAGCGGCACATTGGCTTCCAGCATGACCCCTTTGTATATCTTCGAACCGTCCTTCATCTGGAAGAACTGGCGTTGTGTACCGCCGGGATAGAAGCAGTCATTGAAATCGAAGTTCGTGAGGGTGGACAGGTAGCGTCCGACGAAATGGAAATACGGCCGTCCGCAGAGGTCAATCAAGTCCGCTTCCTCCGGGAAATCGGGATACTCGTGATAGAAGAGGTCGTTCTCTGCCGGTCGGCCCCGATAGAGGGCTATGTCTCCCAGTCCGATGAAGATCTGCTTGTTGCTGCTGGTGCTGGGTTTGACAAACTTTAGCATGCGGCATTTATGGAGCGGCAATTCGAAATAATCGTTGGGCCGTGTGCAGTAAATGACGGTATCAAGAATGAGCCGGTCATCGGCATAGACGAGCAGTCTTCCGTCGTCCAGCACACGGCGGTTGGTCAGTGCGCCGGCGTAGAAGGATACATAGTCAAACTCTTCGGCAAGGTCAAAAGTGGCGTACGCGTCTATCTTGTCATCCATGAGGTTGGTGCCGGGCGCCAGAATGATGCCTTCCATATATTTGACCCCTCCCATCGAGAATGTGATATACGACGATTCGCCGGTGAACATGGTGTTCTTGGCGGCAGCCACACCGCGGACGGAATAAGGCAGGATATTCGACATGAGCGCGCACGGCGACGGCAGACCGGCTACCTTGTCCTTGTTGATATTCGCCAACCCTGCCTTCGGCACGGACGTGTCGCCTTTGGGATAGACAAACATATCTACGGCGGCAAAAGTGATTGAGCCTAGAAAATCATTCGAACGCAGTTCGTTGCTGAAGCATATCTGCTCTTGTCCGGATACATCGACTACCACCTGCCGCGGAAGATCGGATTGGGTAACAACCTCTTCGTAGAGAATCTTCTTGTTGTCTCCGTAGATGACGAGCCAGGCCGTAGAGTTCGAACTCTGGTTGTCTCGCGGACCGAGGATAAAGGATAATTTGTCATATCGTTTGTTCAGCCAGAAATAGGAGTAGTCCAGCCGCTCGCCCATGAGTTGTTCGGAAGAGGTGAAAGACAAACCCGAGGTGAAAGTGTGTCTCGCCATGTTGATGGACTAGGACGCGTATTCAAGGCCTCTGACTTTCTTTTGTTGCGTAATCGGATTGACGTAACGCGTGGTGAAATAGGGCACTAATTGTTCCACGAGCTGCACTTTGCCGGCAGGCAAGGAGGGATAGAGGGACGGCTGGACAACCTCAACGCCCTCTTTCCATAGTTGCACTTTGGCAAAAGAAAGGTCAATCTCGCCGATCAACAGTTTGAACTTCAGTTCCTTTACGCCCTTGACGTTCAGCGTGATGAAGCGCGGCGGGTCCGCATGAAAAACCGGCTTGTCGTATAGCAGTTTGTTGTCACCCCTGACGGTAAGGATAGTCTTGTCAAGGGGCGCAACTCCTTGTGTGGTAAAGCCCGGGGCAAGCCAGAATGAAATCTTGTCATATTGGCCGTTCAGTTGATAGGTGACATATCCGTGATTGTCGCCGCCGATAAGCCCGTGTGCGTCACCTTCCAAGAGAAATCCGCCGTTGGACCGGAAGATATAACTCATTTTCAGCAGCATGTCTTCCCCCCATTCGGAAGCGGTCTTGGTGGACGAGACAGAGAGTCTGTTTTTCTCCGTCGGTTGCAAGGTATTCACAAGGTAAGCCTGAGCGTGGAGGCTTGCCAGCCCCGCGCACGCAATGAAAAATAAGAAGTACAATCGTTTCATAATGTGTCTGTTTAGTGTTTATGCCCAGGCGTCATAGCGTCCGTCATCATCGGGGTCATCGTCGCCGAATAGCTCGTCTATCACCTCGCGCCAGTCTTCGTTGTTATCGAGGGTGAACTCGGGCGCATCGAAGATAGGGTCGTAAAATCGGGTTATCTCGTCGTATTCGGTCAGTCGTCCTTCCTGATGAATGATGACTGTTTCGGCGAGGAGCCGTTTGGAGCCGCAGCGGGCACCTTTGAGCGCAATCGAATCGACATAGTCCAGCGGACGGTCAATGAGGTGGTCGTGCATCATTTTCCATAATTTCTCCACACAACTGCGGGAGTCGTGTATCGTGCCGTTGGAGTAGCAGACAAAGGCTTTCTTGTCGTCTTTCTCAAAGTCATAAAGACCGTCTTTGTAGCAATCACCCAGTTGTTCCCAAGCGGCGCAGTCGCCCAGTTCCGCTGCTTGCGAGAGGCGTGAGAAGATACGGTTGTGACATTGCTGCATCAGGTTGTATCTAAGTTTGTGCCGCTGCACGCCGTCTTCTTCGTGATAGAGTTCCTCAAAGGTGTCGTACCGTTTCATCTCGCGCGCCGCATCCAGGAAGAAAGCACCCGAGCAGAGGCGATTCATTCCTTCGTTCAGATATTCGATGTACTCTTTTGTTTCGACCAGAGTGGTATCGGAATCGCCATAGCCGGCAGCAAAGATAAGGTCTGTACAGGCATACAAGACTCCTAACTTGTACGCCCGCTGATAGTCTTCTGCAACACGCGTGCGACCGAGACGTTCCTCTTGTGCTACCGCGCGGTAGTAGTACCACCAGCCGTTCGGGTCGGTGCCATTGGCGAAATCACGCGCAATGAGTTGGTCTGTCAGGTCAATCGCCTTGTACAGCTTTGCATCTTGATAGTGGCGACCGAAACAGTAATCCTGCAGTTTATACTTCGCCGCCAGTTCACTGCCCATCTCAAGTGCCCGGTCCAGCAGTTCGTCTTCTTTGTCCCAATCCACTTGTCCGATGTCGCCAAATTCATATGTAATGGCGAGTCCGGCGATGGCATCTGGCAGTCCTTGTTCCGCCGCAGCCTTCATGTTGTGGTAGGCGATGGCGATAGAGTTCTCGCCGCCTCGGACGAGGGTTTGCCAGCGGGCGTAAGCATATTGGGCATATTTATTGCCCGCCTCGGCTTCCTTGATTAACGGTTCGATAGATATATCGAAATCCAAGAGGAACATAATATCTCTCGCCATAAAAAGGCGCAGGAAAGCACATTTTGCTTCAGCGTCTGTATCCAAGACGGGTAGTGCAGAGGTGACGAGTTCGTCGTATTTGCCCTCGTAGAGCATTTCAAGGTATTTAGTCATAGCGATAGTGTTTAATCAAACATGACTCTGGGGTTCATCTCACCCGGACTACGCCATTCGATGCCTCGTTTGGCGAGGGCTTTGCGTTTCTCTGCCCAGTATCCGAAGCAGAACCCCATTCCCCGCGGGGCGTCCGTGAGGTTCGCGTACGCCTCTTTGTCCGCGTCATCAATCGCCTCTTCGTACGCTTTGGTCCACTCAATAGGGTCGGATTTGAGCATTCTGCCGTCACGAATAGCTTCCAAGTGATCCTCGTCTGCCATTTGAATATTGTAGCGAAGCGTATTGATTTCCGCGCGCAAGTCCTCGGTTATATCGAACTCATGCCCTTCGATAGCCTCTGCATAATGGACTAACTCCAACTGCAGGAGTTTCAGTTCCAGCATTAAGCGCGGGTGTTCAAACAGGCACTCCGCGATACGTTTGGCGGCAGTATAAGCCTGCGGCAGTGTGTGCTCGAACTGCCCCATATACCGTGCATAGTACATCACTTCCCGAACGAGGTCCGCTATCGGACTCGGGTCGTCCATCTCATGCAATATCTTTTCGGCTTGGTCGCAACAATCGTTGCAAATCTGCGTGTAGCGTTTTAATGAATCGGGTTTGCCGTCGAGTGGTAAATAGTTCATAGCGTATCCTTTTTTAGTGGTTGTCAAATAGTTGTTCGCAGGCATGGCGGTCGTTGGCGGAGGCGGGGCGGTAAGAGATGTTGCTGACAGACGGGTCGGCACGCATCTCGGCGATGTTCTCCAGCACTTCCTGTTCGGTGAGCCAGCCGTAGATGGTCTGCATAGCACCGGACTGCTCATAGGTCACTTCCCAGCATTGTTTGGCGGGCGTGTAGGGCTGCTTGCTGACCGTCATGTCGTAGAGCACGAACTGGCCGGAACGTACGTCGCGCGGCTCCATCCAGAAGGTGAGCGAACTGCTGTTATAGAGCGGCACGGTGAAAGTCTGCGGCTCCATGCGGTTGCGCAGCTCGATTTGCTTGACGATACGCTGGTCCGCCAGCACATTGAGTATGAACGGCTCGTCTTTGCGGTCGCCGAGGTGGAGCAGCTCATCCATCGCGTCCCAGTATTCGGACTTGTTGGCGATAGTGAACGTGCAGGTTTGATACTCGCCGTACGTGTTGAACGACGCCACCGACGCTTGTCCGCCGCTTTGAGTCATGAGCGGCAACGCCACCAGGGCAACCGGACTGGCGCCGGCTGTGACACCCGTATAGGCGGCAACGTCCGAACTCATGAGCGAACTGCCGGCGCCCATCAGACCTATCATGGCTACGTCCATCAGCGTCGCGTCCTCAAAGAAAGGCGGTTTGTTCGCTTCCAGCATCACACCTTTGTATATCTGCGTGCCGTCTTTCATGTGGAACGAGCGGCGTTTGGTGGAACCGTCCATGAAGCAGTCCTCAAAATCAAAGTTAGTGATGTTGGACAGGTAACGCCCCACGTAGTGGAAATAGGGCTTGCCGCAAAGGTCAATCAGGTCTGCCTCTTCGGGACACTCGGGCCGGTCATGTGTGAAAAGGTGGTGCTTGACGGGCTTGCCGCGATAAACGGCGAGGTCGCCAAGGCAGATATAACAGTCTTTGTTGAGCGTACCGTTGCCGGGTTTGGCGAAGGTCAGTTTGCGGCATTTGTTGATAGGTATTTCAAAGTACTGGTTGGGCCAAGCGCAGTGGATGATGGTGTCCAGAATCAGTTTGCCGTCCGCGTAGATACGGATACTGTCATCCGCGAGGGCGCGCTGCTTGGTGAGCATTCCGGCATAGAAACTGAGGTAGTCAAACTCGCCGCCGAGGTCGAACATGAAATAGCAGTCGATATTGTCGTTCCAGAGGTTTGAACCCGTGGTGAAGATAAGTCCCTGATTGAACTTCTCGCCGCCCATGGAGAAGGTCAGGTGGCGTGACTTGCCATCAAATATGACTGCATCAGGATGCGCTTTCCCGTGATACGAGAAAGACGGTATTTTGGAGATAAGCGGGCAAGGCGACGGCAATGCTGCCATTTTCTCTTTATTGGGGTTAACCAAACCTTCCTTCGGTACATCGGCGAGGTCGTTTTTCGTATAAGCCCATATATCCACTACACCGAAGACGATGCCTCCGAAGGTATCGGAACCGCGCAACTCGGTACAAAAACAAATACGGTCTTGACCCGACACATCTACCACTACTTGCCGCGGCAAATCCGTCTGACTAATAATCTCTTCGTAGAGGATTTTATCCTTATCACCTTTGATCACGAACCATGACGTAGCGTGCGAGCTGATATTATCCCGCGGACCGATAACAAAAGAGATTTTCTCGTACTTTTTGTTCAACCAGAAATAAGCAAAATCTTCTATACTATTGAATAGTCCTTGACGGGATGTGATCTGCAATCCCGATTGGAAAAGATGGCGATCCATACTGATACTATCTATATGTCTATCATAGTAATAGTTATCGCCAAGGTGATACTCTACTTTCTTTATAATCTCCGTTCCTAGGTAATAAGGCAACACTTCTTCCACCAATTGAGTCTTTCTGCTTGGCGGTTCAATACCAATACTATCAGGAATAACAGTTTCATTCTCTTTCCATAGTTGAATATGCGCCAATAAAATATTCATATCAAGATCAACGACCTTGAATACCAATGTTTCAACGCCCTTAATATCCAATTTGACCAAACGTGGGGCATAATAGTGATGTAGGGGTTCGTCATAAATAGGTTCGCCATCCGCCTCAATAACCAAGATTCCTTTGCCCCCTTCATAATCCGGACCAACCCAAAAGGTTAATGTGCTATATTCTTTGTTGATTTTATATGTTTGCACTTTTCCTCCCCAATCTTGATAAATAAAGCGCATACCACCTTTTACTCTTAGGGAGTGGCAGAAATCGTGCGAAAACTCTTCAGTCGAAGAATAGTAACTTGCCTTTTCTTCCTGCGGTTTGTATTTATCCGTCAGATAGACCTGTGCCTGCGCAGCGACGCTGCCCAGCAAGAGAATAAGTAGAAAGAAAGATTTTTTCATAATTGTTATAGTATTTTATTGTTTCACTTCGACCCATAGTTCGCCGTAGGCGTAGGAGAGGCCCACTTGCTCTACTTTTTGGGATTTGCCGAACTCGACGAAGAAGTCTTCGCCTTTATAGTGAAAGACTGCACCCGTGTCACGCAGTTCTACTAAGGTGAGTTTTTTGAACTTAGGTCCGATAGCACTGCACCACCAGGGATCTGTAATAAGTCTCTCCAAATCCATATCGGGCGTGATGTCTTTGGTATCCGTCTCGCCTTTGTAAGACGAAATGTTTTGTATCCCCGGGTCGCTGGAAATCTCGTAACCGGTAACTTTAATTACTGCCATATTACACTACTTTGACACATTTGAGGATATAACAACTCACGCCGTATTCCTGCGAGAAGGGCGAGCTGTCGATTTGTACTTCTTCGCCGGAGGCGATCGTGAAGGTCTTGCCGTGATAGTCCAGTTCGAGCAAGCCGGGTTTAAAGTTAGTCACTATCGGTTTATCGAAACTGGGCCAATGGGGCAGTTTCTCTCCTACCACGATTTCGGACTCGTCCACTTCGGAACTCTGCCACAGACCCGATTGCACAAACGCCCCGCGGTCGCTGTAGCTCTGATACAAATTTACAAATGCTGCTGTCATAATATCATTTACAATTTAGTCATTTACAATTTAGTCATTTATTTTGTTAAAAGTTCCCACATGCGGTCTTCGTCGTCCTTGTACCAGCAGTATATTTTGCCGGCGCGTTCGGGGTCGGGTTCGCAGCCGATACCTTCGCGCAGATAGCGGTAGAGGAGTTCCACCGAGTCTTCATAGCTGCTGTCGTACGGGCTGGCGGAAGAGTTCTTCCAGACATATTCGGCGAGTTCAAAGGCTTTCTTCTCGTCCTTCTCACAACCGCGACCCTTCTCGTAATACTCAGCGAGTTTGAGTTTGTATTCATGCTTGTGCCATGCGTCGGCAAGGCGAACCAGATACCCGAACGCCTCTTCGTCATTCTCAGCCCATTGGAAGCACCGCTCCAAACAATGCCGCTCGTTGAGTTCGGCGCCTTTTTTGATGTAGTGCATCATCTCGGGCGTACACGACTCGCGAGAGGTAGAGACATAGCACGTATTGAATAGGGCGCAAGCCACCTCATAGCAGGCTTCGGGTACACCGGCATCGGCGGCGCGTTTAAGCCACGGCAAAGCTTTCTGATGATCACATTCGAGGAGGGTGATATTAGGATTAGAGTATTTGGTCTGGATGCCATGATTGAGCAGGTATCCGACCACATGCATCGCGAACGGGTCACCTTTCTGCGCATAGGTGAGCGCGTCGTGATAGATAACCTCTTGGTTGGAGGAGCAGTCATCACGGCGGTACAGTCCGCGCCAGTAGTTCTTCGTCTCTTCCGGCACGCAGTTGTTAATAGTTATCTCCTCGTCGGGTGTTTTTGCATCGGACTGACGCCCTACATTATTGAGATACGCGCGCAGCAGTTCCGGCTCGGCCTCACCGAACAGACAGTCCGGGGGGCCCGATACGCAGAGGGCGTTCTCAAACTCAGCCGACAAACGGGACTTATACTTCTTTTCGTCCTCATAAATCTCTTTGGGCCATTTCTTTGCATCTTTGATAATTTGGCTAAGTTTTTGCCAAAGGGGAATGAAGGAGTCATCGTCCGTATCAATCAGCATATCGATCAAATCCATTACATCTTCGGGCTCGTGGCATTTGATAGCCAGATAGAGCAGGACCTGCAGGCACTCGATATCCCGCACGGCAGCACCGTGCCAAAGGGCGGTCATATAACCCGTTAAATCTCCTTTGGCGGCATAGTCTTCGTAAACAGGAGTCACGAAGGAGGGGTCGTCGATACGTTCTTTGTTGATTGGCAGGGACTTGGCGCCCGATGCCGCTTTGAATAATTCAGGTGAGAAAGCAGACATTAGAATTAAAAATTAAAAGTTAAAAATTACGAATTATAAATTTAGTAGGAGTAGAGGACACATTTGACGTTATTGAAGTTACGGGCGGCGAGGTCTGCGGGCTTGATAAGGAAGAAGAGCGTGCCGCAGTCGTAGAACCGCAAACCGATGTCATCGTCTTCCTCCAGTTGCACCAGCACCTCATAGCCGGGGTAGTCTTGTGTCAGTTCGTCTTGCCAGCAGGTAGGTTTGCTCAGGATGCGCGATTCGTAGTTGGTTGTGTCACGTGGTTCGGGCACAGCACTGCTGCCGTCCGCATAGCGTATCTCGTGCTCATGGAGATCAGACAGATGGTCGGTATATAGTACTTGGTACAAGTTGCTGTTCCATTCGCCGATATGACCGCCGTCCGCCTCCATGTCTCCGAAGAAATAGTCAAGGTCGGCAAAGATATAGACCAATCCTTCGCCATAGGCGAACTGACAGACGAGGGTCATGGGGTTTGCTTCGCCGTTGTAGGGATAGGATATCTCTTCCGGCAGAGTTGCCAATCCCCACCAGTGGTTCGGTTTATCGGATACGGTGTCCTTGTACATCGTACAATCGTTCTTGGTGTTTCAGATAGAGTTGTCCGTTGTGCAGCACTTTGTGAGTTTGAGAGCCGGAGAGTTTGAGGGGTGTTTCTATTCCTGTGACATCCTCCGCTTTCAGCACAAAGCATACTTGGCTAATGCGTGTACCGGTTCCGGCAGAGCGCTGGATAGTAAACGACGTGGCGTTCTCCGGTGCTGTGAGTGCAACGGTCTCTTTGGCGGAACCGGCTATGTTGTATTGGGTATTCGGATTGCTGTTCCAGTGATATGCAACCGTATTCTTTTCTTCAGTCCAATTAGGAATAGTTACGTCAAACTCCACGGAGGTAATCGTGCTGTTGTAGGCCGAGAAATCAAAGGTAATATAGTCGGCGTTGCCGCCCATGTTGAGATAACCTTGGTCCCATGTTCCTTTTGCCAGATTAACGACCACCACCGTTTTCTTGAACTCGGAGGGAATACCTCCGTTAGACGTTGTAGGTGCTTCACCCAGACTGAGGTCAATACAACAGGTGCCGCTGACAGCTGTTTTGCCGGTATCTTCTTCCTCTTCTTCTTCGTCACAGCTGCTGCTCACCTTGCCGGCGGTAGTGACAGTGAGTGTGGCGCCTGTGCCGCAGGCAGAGTTGGTGACGCAGTTCTTTGCCGTGGCGGCAGACAGATGGTCGTAGGAATAGGATGGTGCAGCAACCGCAGTGCTTGAATTGGCAGGCAGGTTACCGGTACAGTTGACGAAGGTGCAATAGTTGGTGGAACCGCTGAAAGGGCTCCATATTTTCGAGGCGCTATTGGCTTTGCCGGCAAAGGTGCAACCCTCGAAATAGCATTTGGCGTTCTCCGGTCCGACGTAGTAGTCCGCCACGGAGCTGTTCCAGTAGCAGTTGAGGAAATGCAGTTCGCAGTTGCGGCAGCGTGTCATGCGCTGTTTGCATCCTTCGTCCCACCAGCAGAAGGCATAGGTGATGTTGTAGGTGCCGTCAGAGGGTTTGTCGCTTGAACTGGAGCCGACAAGGTTGGAAAAACGATGGTCGTCCGTGTGATCGGTATTGGTGTCACCCGCATCGCGTGGGCGAGGTGATTTCAAGTACCGGAAACGACACCATGTAACAGAGATGTTGTCCGACGTCTTATTGATATCGAAATTGCCGTCACAGCCGTCCTGGAAATCGCAGTGGTCCACCCATATATTCTGCGAACCGGTTACAGTGAGGTTGTCCCGTCCGTCGCAGTCAAAAGCACCGGGGCCTTCAAAAATGATGTTGCGCAGAATGATATTGGTGCTCGTTTTAATAGCCAAAATGCCGGACGTGCCCGCCTCTTGTGATGTGCTGGTCAGTTTCTTGCCGGGCAAAGCCATTAAAGTAATATTGTTTTTATTTTCAATGGATACTTGGTTACTAACAGTGATGTTCTCTGTGATAATCACCATTTTGTTGCTGTTCTTGAGCGCATTCTTCAGTTCGCTTTCGCTCTTGACCAGCGTAGGTGTGGCGTTGCCGCCGCCTGTAACGGCATTGCCGGCATAGCCCCATGACGAGGTGGCGCAGTACGTGACGGCCATTAAAGGTGAAAGGTGAAAAGTGAACGTTGAAAGGATTAGCAGCAATGCGGCTAAGAGAGTAGAGGAATGTTTCATATGAGATGGTTTATTTGTTGTACTGAAAAATGTACGATTATTAAGATTTGACCGCTTTAGGCCGGGTGTGAGTAAACCCCGATTTGCTTCCGATATACATCCGATAAAAGTCCGACTTGCTCCCGAGGCTCAAAAAGTACACGATTATTAAGATTCGCCACCTAACTGCGCCCACAGCGCCAATGCTTTTTCCTCCTTGGCGGTCATCTCCGTTTTTGTCTCGGGTGTTTTGTCGCCCTGCCCCGTCAGGTGCAGCACTCCATGAATAAGAATGCGTCGAAGCTCATGGTCAAAGGTTGCGCCCACAGTGGCGGCGTTGGAACGGACCGTGTCAAGGGAAATGAAGATGTCGCCGTTGAGGGTAGTGGCAGTGGAGTAGTCAAAGGTAATGACGTCCGTGTAATAGTCGTGACCGAGGAACTGACGGTTGACCTCCAGTTCGCGTTCGTCGGAGCAGAAGATATAGTTGATGTTTCCCACCCTAAAGCCGTATCCCGCCGCCACGGCACGGATCCATCGGCTGATTTTGCGCTCGTTTAGCGCGGGTTTTTCTATATCTTGAGAGATAAAACAAACCATTTTATCGTTAAACTGTTAAGTTGTTAAACTGTTAAGCTGTTATCCAAAGAATATCGGCGCAATAGCAAAGGCCGCTATGGCTCCTGCCAGATCGGCTATGAGGCAGCAGGCTACGGCGTGGCGGGTATCCTTGATATTCACCGAGCCGAAATAAACCGCCAGCACATAAAAAGTGGTGTCCGTAGTGCCCTGGAGGATGCAGCAGAGGCGTCCAACCAGACTGTCAGCGCCGTGGGTGGTCATGGCCTCGAGCATGAGTCCGCGTGCACCCGAACCGCTGAGAGGTTTCATGAGTGCGGTAGGCACGGCTCCGGCGAGGTCGGGATTGATGCCGCAAACGCCGAACAGCCATGCTATGCCGTGCTCCAGCAGATCCATTGCCCCGCAGGCGCGGAACATACCCACAGCCACGAGGATGGCTATCAGATAGGGGATGATGCCGACGGCAGTCTGGAAACCGCCTTTTGCGCCGTCGATGAAAGCGTCATAGACATTGAGCCTCTTGACCATCGCGCGTATGATGAACCAGCAGATGATACCCAACAAAATAACGGCTGCAGCAGCCGCCGATACCACAGACAGCGTGTGCGGATCCAGCAGCGTGGCACCCCATACCAGCAAGCCGACCAGCGCCGTCAAGCCAAGGAGCGTACCGAGCACAACGGGATCGGTCATGCGGATGCGCTGCGCCACACAAACGGAGATCAAGCCTACCAGCGTAGCAGCATAGGTGGCAATCAGAATAGGCAGGAAAACGTCTGCGGGATTGGCTGCGCCCAGCTGGGCACGGTAAGCCATGATAGTAGTGGGAATAAGCGTGAGTCCGCTGGCTCCCAGCACCACGAACATGATCATCGCATTGGAGGCTTTCTGCTTGTCGGTATTCAGTTCCTGCAGCTCTCCCATCGCTTTCAGCCCCATCGGCGTGGCTGCATTGTCAAGGCCGAGCATGTTCGCGGCGATATTCATCAGCATAGATCCGAAAACGGGATGCCCCTTGGGCACATCCGGGAAAATACGGCTGAAGAAAGGATTGATAGCCCTGCCCAATGCGTTCACGGCACCAGCCCGCTCGCCGATTTTCATAATACCCATCCAGAGCGACAACACTCCGGTCAAACCTAACGACAGTTCAAAACCCGTCTTGGCGGAGTCGAACGTAGAATTGAGAATCGTGGAGAAAATATCCGCATTGCCGAAACACAGTGCCTGAATGACACCCGTCACAACCGCTATCAGAATAAGCGAAACCCAGATATAATTCAAAATCATGGCACAAAATTACACTTTTTTTTGCACATGTGCAAGAATTTATGTAATTTTGCACGAAAATAATGGGAAATCTCTTTTGGTATAGAACGTGTGCGTGGATCAAACACCGCCTAACGGCGTGGAACACCACAGGCGAGGGGATTCACTCGCCATGGCTTTTCCGTCTGGTTCGGTTTGTGCTCAGGGATGAGAACAGTTTCTATTGTTTCTCCTCCATCGAGAGGCGTCGGCAACTCCTTCTCTCTTGTCACGACGAACTGTCCGTAACCGACTATGGGTCAGCCGGTTCGCCGGAAGGGACGGTTGTCCGGAGGAAGGTGTCGGACATCGCAGCCCGCCAACTGGAGAGCAAGCAGATGGGGCAGTTGCTGTTCCGCGTAGTTCATTTTTTAGGCGGTGAACTGCAGCGGCCTCTTGAGATCCTGGAGTTAGGCACTTCGCTGGGAATCACCACCGCTTATCTCGCTTCCCCGGCCAGCCGCAACCGCGTTATGACGCTGGAGGGCAGCAGGGCAGTACTGCGCGTTGCGCAAGGCGTATGGAAGGCTCTTAAAACAGAGAATATAGAATGGGGGGAAGGGCGGATAGACGACACCTTATATAAACGCGCGCGTGAGAAGCTGGATGTCGTTTTTATGGACGCCAACCATACCTATGAGGCTACGTTGCGCTATGCTGACTACCTCCTGCCGCGAATGACCGAAAAGGGTATTATTGTTATTGACGACATCCATTATTCGCCGGAGATGGAGCGAGCATGGGAAGAACTGAAAACGGATCCGCGTGTGACTTCCACGATAGATCTGTATCACGTGGGTATGCTTTTTGTGGACCCGCATTACCTGAAAAGGCATTATAGGGTAAGGGTTTAGAGTTTAGAGTTTGTAGTTTATAGTTTATAGTTATGGCAATTTACACCAAAACAGGAGATCATGGCGAGACATCGCTGGCCAACGGTCAGCGCGTGAGCAAAACCGATGCCCGGATAGAGGCGTACGGCACAGTGGACGAACTCAACAGCTGGATAGGAGCATTGAGCGCGTCAATCACCCGTAGCGAATTGCTCTCCGCCGACGGTGCGGCTGTTGCGAAGCAGTTGGAAACAATCCAGAACAAACTGTTCAACCTCGGCGCCAGCCTGAGTTGTGCGCCCGGCGAATGGATCACAGAGGAAGATGTGCGCTGTCTGGAGCAATGGATCGACACCATGCAATCAGTCGTTCCCCCCATGCGTGCTTTTGTGCTGCCCGCCGGAGGAGAAACTGTCACCCGGTGCCATATTTGCCGCACCGTTTGCCGCCGCGCCGAGAGACGGATGACCGAGCTTGAAAACTGCAGCCAGACGGACATGCAATATATCAACAGGCTCAGTGACTACCTCTTTGTGTTGGCTCGTTTCGTAGGGCATAAAATGCAAGAAAAGGAAAAAAATTGGCAAAAAATGTAAAATATTGCAAAAAAAACTTGCACAATTCGAAACTTTTTACTACTTTTGCACGATAATTTTGCAAAATTGTGCCCAAATGGGGCGTTTTGTCGTGCCTATACGACTTGTTTTTGCGTCCTATAAGGCTTAGTATAAGAGAATTAGGAAATGTATTGGACACTTGAATTGGCATCAAAACTGGAGGATGCACCTTGGCCTGCAACCAAAGAGGAGTTGCTGGATTATGCAAACCGCGTGGGAGTGCCGGCTGAAGTAATAGAAAATCTGGAGGAATTGGAAGACGAGGATGAAGAGGTCTATGAGAGTATCTTGGATATCTGGCCTGACTATCCTACCCAGGATGAAGACTTCTTTTTTAACGAGGAGGAGTACTAATATAGTGAAGCGATATCTTGTTCTGTTGTCGGTGTTATGTGCCGTGGCGGTTGCCCGTGCGCAGTTTGATCCGCAGATGGGACAATATATGTATATGCCAACCGCCTATAATCCTGCAGCGGCAGGAGAAGGCGATTTGATGAAAGTGGCAGGTGCGCACCGAATGCAGTATGTGGATATTTCCAATGCGCCGATGAGTACATGGTTCAGTTTCACATCGCCGTTTGTGATAGGCAAAACGCGTCATGGCGCAGGCGTGCGCTTTTTGAACGACCGGTTCGGTTTGTTTACAGCCCAAGCGCTTCATGCGCAGTACGCGTACAGGCAAAAATTAGGAAACGGGTATCTCTGCGCAGGCGTGGATCTGGGATTTCTGAACGTAGGGTTCAGAGGCGATTCCGCCCATACGGTGCCTCAGGGAGCGGAGGGTGAGACCTATCATGATTCCAGCGACCCTGTCATCCCGAGCGCCAGCAAATCGGACATGAAATTCGATATGGGAGTAGGTGTCTATTACACTGCGCCGACTTGGTGGGCAGGCATCAGTTACAGCCACCTCACGCAGCCCAAGATGGACTGGAGTGACGGCACGGAGGGAGACAGAAAGGAAATGAAAGTGAAGGGAACGATGTTTGTTGCAGGAGGATATCATTTCCGTCTGAAAAACCACAGAGACTGGATGCTCACCCCAAGCGCAATGGTCATGACGGATTTCTCGGGATGGGATGTGAACCTGACACTCATGTGCGATTTCAAGGACCGCTACCGCTGGGGATTAGGCTACCGCATAGCCGGAAGTGTGAATATCCTATTGGGTATAGATATTATCTCCGGTCTTCAGTTGGGCTACACCTGCGAACTGCCGCACAACAAACTGCTCCTGGAGAGTTACGGCAGTCACGAGATATACCTGGCATACGGATTTGATATCCTGAAGCCCAAGAGAGTGAACAAATACAAATCAATCCGATACCTCTAACAGAGAATCGAAAGAAGAATATTAATTGCAATTAGATATATATGAAAGTAACAAAGATTTTGCCTATTCTCGCTTTGGCGGTGGCTTTGGCGAGTTGCAACGGCCCCGCCGGAGAGTTGGTGGGCGCAGGCAAGGGTGGTAATTTCAAAGAAGCGAACCCCTACGGCATGCTGTTTATCAAGAAGGGATCGTTCCTGATGGGTGCCAATACGCAGTCGGCGGTCTTCGAGCAGCCGGACAACATCCTGATGGTCACTGTTGCCGCTTTCTGGATGGACGAAACGGAAATTACCAACAACGAGTACCATCAGTTTGTCAACTGGGTACGCGATTCAATCGCTATGACCCGCTTGGTTCAGGCAGGTATGACGGATTATGCCATCCAACCGAAGAACGAAGACTTTGATGAGACCAATTTCCGCCTTAACTGGCGCAAGAAAGTGCCATGGGACAGCAAGGACGAAGAGGTGCAGGATGCTATATCTTCCATGTTCTACGAGGACAAAACGCTCAAGACCAACGGACTGCACTATCGTTACAGCTGGGTCAATATGGATGAGGCGCTGCCCCAACGCAATAAGTTCGACGTTGCCACCAGTCTTTATCCTCCCGGATCAACTGCACGTGTAGATACCTTCTGGGTGGACGATAACGGCGGTATTCGCGACTCGACAATCTTCCGTCCGTTGAGATCACCGAAAGACCTGCGTACGGACAAAATTATCTGTATCTATCCGGATACGCTGGTATGGGCGCGTGATTTCCAGTTCTCTTACAACGATCCTATGCTGCAGATGTATTTCAGCCATCCCGGCTATGCGGAATACCCTGTAGTAGGTGTTACGTGGGAGCAGGCACATGCATTCTGCAGTTGGCGTACGAAACTCTTTGCACAAGGCTCATCGGTCGGTGCATGCGAATACCGCTTGCCTTCCGAGGCAGAGTGGGAGTATGCAGCGCGCGGAGGCAGAAAAATGGCTATGTACCCGTGGGGAAGCAACTATGCACGGGACAGCAAAGGCTGTTTCTTTGCCAACTTCAAGCCCTACCGCGGATCGTATGTGGATGATACCGGTTCCACTACTATGAAAGTAGGACAGTTCCGTCCGAATGATTTCGGTCTCTACGACATGGCGGGTAATGTGTCCGAATGGACCAACTCGGCTTACCAGAGTGCTGCCAATACGCACATTCACGATTTGAATCCGGACTATAGCTATATGTCCCGTAAGGCGGATCCCCCTATTTTGAAACGCAAAGTGGTCAAGGGAGGCAGCTGGAAGGATATCAGCTATTTCATGCAATGCGGCGTACGCTCGTATGAATACCAGTATGAGAGCCGCCCGTATATCGGCTTCCGTTGTGTACGTTCGTACATCGGCGATTAATCAATAGTAACTCACGGAAATATAATTATAAGAAACAAAACATTATGGCTGCAGAAAAAGCTAAAAAACAGAGTGCATTTGCACGTTGGTATGAGTCGTATCAAGGTCAACGCGTGGTAGGTATCGTTTATTCGGTAGGTGCCGCAGTCGTAATCTTGGGTGCCTTGTTCAAAATACAGCACTATCCCGGAGCATCTATGATGCTTAACCTGGGTATGGGTACGGAGGTGTTGCTGTTCCTCATCGGTGTGATGGATAAGCCCCACGCTTCGTTCCATTGGGAGGAAGTGTTCCCGCAATTGGTGGATCCGAAGACAGTTACGGATGAAGAGGCAGAGAAACTCCTGACGATTCCCCGTCCGGACTTGGCTTCTGTAACAGGAGGAACGGCTCCGGCTCCAAGACAAACAACATCCGGACCTGCTGCTTCCCGTGCCGAGGTGCCGGCATTGAAAGATGAAGACCTCAAGGCATTGAAAGAGGGTATCGCGGATTTGGCTAAGACGGCAACGCAGTTCAGCGAGTTGGGCAAAGTGGCTCAGACTGGTGTCAAGTTGGGCGAAAAACTGGCTGCAGCAGAGGCAGCTACCGAGACCTATACCAATGCCACAGCTTCATTGGCGCAGAATTATGTGCAGGTAAGCGGTGAGATGCAGCAGATCGCTACTCAGACGCAGGCTTACAAGCAGAACGTAGAACAGGTAGGAAAGAATGTAGCCGCACTCAACTCGGTATATGAACTGCAACTGCAGAATGTGAATGCTCAGGTTGAGGCTGCAAAAGCTCAAATTGAGGCTGTAAAGGCTCAGACTGAGGCTCAGAAAAACATCGCTGCTGCAACCAAGCAGGCCGCCGACAACCAGATTGCTTTTGCCAAAGAGGCTGCTGAGGCTCAGGCTGCTTTCGCTAAAGGCGCTCAGTTGCTGCAGAAAAATGTGGCAGACCTGAATGCTGTATATGGTAATATGCTGAATGCATTAAATTAAGAATATTAATACTCATCGCAAATGGGTGGAGCAAAAAACTGTCCGGAAACCCCGAGACAAAAAATGATTGGTATGATGTATCTGGTGCTCACCGCCATGTTGGCGTTGAACGTCAGTGCTGATATCCTGAGCGGCTTTTCGTTGGTGGATAACAGTCTGCATTCCTCAATAGCAGCATCCGATACACGCAATGCCAAACTCTATCGCGACTTCCAGTCCGCCAATGCGGATAACCCCGAGAAGACGCAAGAGTGGTATGACAAAGCCGTAGAGGTGCGTCACCGTGCCGATTCGCTGTACAATTATATTCAGGATTTCAAGGAGCAAATCGTCATCCTGGCTGACGGTAAAAAAGCCGTTGACGCAAGACGCGCTGCCGAGGGTGATCCTACATTGCACATCGAGGGTACGTCGAATTTGGATGTAACGGGTCAGTATGCAATCGTACAAGGCAACGGTACCATCCTCAAAGAGACGGTGGCTTATTATCGTGATTATGCTGCAGAGTTGGCGGAACATGACGCCGAGCTGCGCAACTCCATTGAGAAAGCCTTGGCAACCGAGCGCGGATACAACAACCACTTGAAAGATTCCTGCGACTGGGAAATCGCAGTGTTTGATAATATGCCTGTAGGTGCATCAATGGTTATTCTCACCAAGCTGCAGAACGATGTGCGTGCTACGGAGAGCCAGTTGATCCAATACCTCATGGACCGTACGGATGCGGGTGACCTGCGCGTGAACAAACTGAACGCGTATGTGATTCCTAATTCCAATTATGTAATCCGTGGCGGCAAATATACGGCGCAGATTATTCTGGCAGCCGTTGACTCAACGCAGCGTCCGGAGTACTACATAGAGGGACAGCGCATCAACGACCAAGGCCTTTATGAGGTAGCAGCGTCCTCTATAGGACTCAAGAAATATTCAGGTTGGATTGCCTATCAGGATCCGTCAACCGGCGAGATGCAGAACCTGCCTTTCCAGAGCGAGTATAGCGTGAGCGAGCCGGCTGTTACCATCTCCAACAACGACCTCAATATTATGTACCGCGGTTATGAGAACAAATTCTCCATCTCGGTGCCGGGCGTGTCCAACGACAAAGTCAAAGTGAGCGTTAACGGAGCGGCATTGAGTCAGCAGGGAGGCCAGTGGATTATCAAGCCCAATGAGACCACCAAGAGTGTGACGATTACCGTAACCGCTGAGTTGGACGGAAAAATGCAGCCGATGGGTAGCCGCGAGTACCGCGTGAGAGCCTTGCCCAAACCGGGAGCATATTTCAAGTCAGGAGAGAACGAGTACAACGGAGAAAAAGGTATTCCGCGTGGTGCTTTGCTGAATAGTTCTGCAACGGTAATTGCCTCTTACGGTCCGGATGGTTTGCTCGATCTGCCCTACCAGATTGTAAGTTTCAAAGCCAATATCAACGGTGTGATCTCCGAGGCAAAAGGCGACAAGTTTACTAAGGAGCAGGTTGACCGTTTGAGCCGCTTGAAACCGGGCAACTCTGTGATTATCACGGATATCCGTGCCAAGGGTCCGGATGGAAAGGTGGTTCCGTTGTCTCCTATTCCTCTAACATTGAATTAATACATATACGATTATGATAAAGAAACTCAGTTTAATTGTATGCTTTACGCTTTCGGTGGCAGTTGCTCATGCGCAGCACCCGGTCATCCCGTTCTTTGACGAGATGGGAAGCGCTAAAATCAAAACGGAGGAGTTCTCCCAGGCTCATGATACCATTGTGCAGGTGGAGCACCGTATTGATGATATCATCTGGTCGCGATATATTTATCGGATCATTGATATGCGATACAAGCAGAATTATCAGATGTATTTCCCTGTAGAGTCTGACGATGCTGATTACCGCAATTTATTCAAGGTGATTACCGACGCCGTGGTAGATGGTATGCCTATATACGAGAGGAGTGCCAGCAATATCAAACCCGATTTCCTGCAGGCTCCTGTTGACCGCAAAGTTATCCCTACGATGTTCATGGCGGATGACCCTACGGCAGACTATTCGGACGACCCTACGCACTTCGAGATTTGCTGCTCGGATGCTATGTTGGTGCACTATGACAGCGTGGCAGACGAGTTGTCGTTCCACTTCTATCCGTTCGAGAAACTGGTGCGTAATCAGTTGAAATATCTGATTCAGGAGATCGTGTTCTTTGACAAGCACACTTCGCGTATGTACCAGAAAATCATCGCGATAGCCCCTTTGCAGTCGGATAAGATCTCTACACGCGATGATTCGGACATTATGGGTTCACTGATTCAATCGATAATGTTCTGGGTTCCGTTTGATGCGTTGCGTCCTTACCTTGCAATGCAATATGTAATCCCCAATCGTAACGAAACCAAGCGCGTTACCTTCGACGAGTTCTTCCAGAAACATCTCTACACGAGTTATATTGTAGGTGAAGGTAATATGTATAACCGCTGGATTCCCAATTACGTCAAGACGGCAGCTGATGCCAAAAAGGAACAAGAGCGAATTGCAACCGAGTTGCTCAATTTCGAGCAAGACCTCTGGGAATATTAATCAATCGTACGGAGGGGCAGGCAATCACCTGCCTCTTTTGTGCTATAAGTAGTACTATGCGTAAACACCATTTCAGAAATTCGTATTTCACAGCGGCAGTGAGTGTGGCGCTTGTGTTGTGCCTGATAGGACTGGAGTGTATCGTACTATTGTCAGCCGGCGCGCTGGTAACCCGCATGCGGGAGAATATTACCATTACGGCAGTTCTGACCCAGAATGCCGACAGCGCGCAGTGCGCACAACTGGAACAGATATTGGACGCCAGCCCCGGTTGCAGCAGTTTTGCCTATGTCTCACGCGAGCAGGCACTCAAAGAGCATATTTCCTCCCTGGGCGAAGACCCCAGTGCATTCCTTGGCTACAATCCTCTAAGCGCCAGTTATGAAATACATCCGGCAGACCAGTACAGCAGCCCTGAACAGTTGGAGCAGCTGGCTGGACAAATGGAGGAACTGCCATATGTGGCGGAGGTGATTTATCCGCGTGATCTGGCGGATTTGATGAACAGCAATGTGAGTGAGTTCTCGCTGATACTGCTGGTGATAGCAATCGTCCTGCTGCTCGTTTCCATGGTGCTGATTGTCAATACAATAAGGCTGCAGATATACAGCAAACGCTTTATTATCAACACGATGACGCTGGTAGGTGCCACCTCGTGGGTAACAAGGCGCCCGTTTGTGCTCCGCAATATGCTGATGGGTTTCTTTGCAGGGCTGGCGGCTCTGGCTATTCTGAGTGCGGTGGTGTATTATGTAGAAGTGAAGATGGGTATTCTGCTCTTCCCGCCTACATGGCAGAACATTGCTTTTGTCGCAGTGGTGGTGCTCTGTTCAGGACTGCTGATTACTCTCTGGGCCTCGCTGATTGCCACAGGCCGCTATATTCGTATGGATAACAACTCGTTGTATGAGATTTAAAACAGTAGATAAGTTATGAAGCAATATTTGCCTAAATTGAACCTCATCCTGATTGCCGTTTCTGTTGCGGTAATCGTGCTTGGTTTCTGCCTGATGGCAGGCGAACCGTCGGGTGAGGTATATAACCCTGATATCTTTTCATTCCGGCGCATTACCGTGGGTCCGATGATTTCGCTGGCGGGTTTTGTAATGATGATTATTGCAATCCTTTATCGTCCTAAAAAGAAATGAACTGGCTGCAAGCATTGATATTGGGTATTATTCAGGGGCTGACGGAGTTTCTGCCGGTGTCCTCGTCAGGACATTTGGAAATCGGCCAGGCGCTGCTGGGTACTTCGGGCGAAGACAATTTGACCTTCGCCATCATCGTTCATACGGCTACCGTATTATCCACTCTGGTAGTGCTTTGGAACGAAGTGGCTTGGCTTCTACGCGGTACGTTCACTACGGTAAAATGGAATGCGGAGAAGGATTATGTCGCCAAGATTTTGCTTTCTATGATGCCGATGTTTGTAGTAGGAATGTTCTTCAAGGACGAGGTGGAGGCCTTGTTCGGAAACGGTCTTCTACTGGTAGGTATCTGTCTGCTCATTACGGCATTGTTGCTTGCCCTGAGCGAGTGGATCCAACGCCGCCGGAACGGAGAAGGACACGACGTCCGTTATAGCGATGCGTTTATCATCGGTCTGGCTCAGGCGTGTGCCGTTCTGCCGGGACTGAGCCGTTCGGGTTCTACTATCGCTACGGGTCTGCTGTGCGGCGTGAAGAAAGAGAGTGTAGCTCAGTTCTCGTTCCTGATGGTGCTGATTCCTATTCTGGGCGAGGCGTTCCTGGATGTGCTCAAGCTGCTAAAAGGCGAGGTGGTGAGCGATTTGGCGGTACTGCCTGCCGCGGTAGGGTTTGTGGCCGCATTTGTGACGGGATGTCTGGCTTGCAAATTCATGCTGGAGATCGTGCGTCGTCAGCGTTTGGTGTGGTTCGCTGTCTATTGTGCTATTGTCGGAACGGTAGCTATTGTCACAACATTGATGTAAGTTATGCTGGATTTTGCTGAGGGCGAGGTGCTGGCCTTTGACAAACCTCTCCATTGGACTTCGTTCGATTTGGTAGCTAAGGTTAGGTACGCGTTGTGCCGCCTGCTCGGAACCAAAAAACTCAAAGTCGGTCATACCGGTACATTGGATCCTTTGGCTACAGGCGTGTTAATCATCTGCACCGGCAAGAAAACCAAGATGATTGACCGGCTCCAATACGATGTAAAGGAGTACGAGGCCACGCTCCAGCTGGGTGCTACCACGCCGTCCTACGACATGGAGAAAGAGGTGGATGCCACTTACCCGACGGCGCATATCACCCGCCAACTGATAGATACAACTATTCCGCAGTTTGTGGGCGAGCAATGGCAGGTGCCGCCGATGTTCTCGGCAGTGCAGATCAACGGACATCGCGCCTACGAACTGGCCCGCAAAGGCGAATCGGTGGAACTCAAGCCCAAACTGCTGAAGATAGATGAGATCGAGGTGCTGGGTTTCGATGCCGAAACGATGCAACTGACTATCCGAGTGGTGTGCTCCAAAGGCACGTACATCCGCGCCTTGGCGCGGGATATAGGCGAACGTCTCAACTCGGGTGCCTATCTGACTGCCCTGCGCAGAACCCGTGTGGGCGACACGAGAGTGGAGGATTGTATGACCATAGAAGATTTTCTCCGCCAACTGGATGTTCACCCGGAGACAAACCGCTCGAGTGAAGCGAGATAAGATAAACAACGACTATGTATAAATCAAATGAAATGAAACTCAGCCAGTTTAAGTTCAAACTGCCTGAAGAATTGATTGCCCAATATCCGGCGCCTTACCGCGATGATTCCCGTCTGCTGGTATTGCACCGCCGTACCGGCGAGGTGGAGCATAAGATGGTAACCGACCTCCCGCAGTTTTTCGACGAAGGAGATTTGTTTGTTCTCAATGATACCAAGGTGTTCCCCGCCCGCCTGTATGGCCACAAGGAGAAAACCAATGCGCTGATCGAAGTCTTTCTGCTCCGTGAGTTGAATCACCGCCTGCGTTATTGGGATGTGCTGGTGGATCCGGCCCGCAAAATCCGTATAGGCAACAAACTCACCTTTGACGCTGATCCGTCTATCGTGGCGGAGGTGATTGACAATACAACCAGCCGCGGCCGTACTTTCCGTTTCCTTACCGATTATGACAACGAGGAGTTCATTCCCCGGTTGTATGCTTTGGGACAGGCACCGCTGCCCTACTATATCCATCGTCCTATGGACGCCGCTACGCTGGAGGAATACAACGCACAGTTCCACGAGCAGCCGGTGAACGAAATGGATAATGAGCGCTACCAGACTATTTTTGCCTCCAAGGTAGGGGCTGTAGCAGCGCCGGCTTCCGGTCTGCATTTCTCCAAGCAGTTGCTCAAGCGTCTGGAGATCCACGGTGTGGAAACCACATTCATGACCAGTCATGTCTCGCTGGGTATCTTCAAAGATATTGATGTGGAGGATCTGACCAAGAACAAGATGGAGTCGGAGCAGATTATCCTGCCCGAACCGATGGTGAAGGCTGTCAACAAAGCGCATGACGAGCAGCACCATGTTTGTGCTGTGGGTACCGAGGTGATGCGTGCGATGGAGACGGTAGTAGGCACCAACGGCAAACTCAAACCCTACGACGGTTGGACCAATAAATTTATCTATCCGCCTTACCATTTCACCGCTGCCGACTCGTTCTTTGTCAATCTGTATATGCCGCAGTCGAGCCAGTTGCTGATGGTAGCTGCTTTCGCTGGATTCGAGGAGACAATGAATGCGTACCGCGAGGCCGTCAAGGAGGGCTACCGCTTCGGTGATTATGGCGATGCAATGCTGGTAGTTGACTGATGCAAGTGCGAATCGACCCATCATGGCAGCGGGTGTTGCAGCCTGAGTTCGACAAACCCTATTTCGAACTGCTGACACAATATATCCGCTCGGAGTACCGGACACACCGGTGCTTCCCGCCTGCGGGGTTGATTTTTAATGCCTTCGATTCTTGTCCTTTTGAATGCGTGCGGGTGGTGATTATCGGTCAGGATCCTTATCATGAGCCCGGTCAGGCAATGGGTCTGAGTTTCTCTGTTCCTGACGGGGTGGCTGTGCCGCCTTCGCTCGTGAATATTTACAAGGAGATCCACCGCGACCTGGGCAAGCCTGTTCCTGCCAGCGGCAATCTGGAGCGATGGGCGCAACAAGGCGTTCTGCTCCTGAACGCAACGCTGACGGTAGAGGCGCATCGCGCCGGCAGCCATCAGGGCAAGGGATGGGAGGAACTGACTGACGCGGCTATTGCGGCGCTGAACAGCGAACGCGAACATCTGGTCTTTATGCTCTGGGGATCCTACGCGCAACGCAAAGGGCAGTTTATCGACCGCCGCAAACACCTCGTGCTGCAAACCTCACACCCTTCGCCGCTCTCCGTCTATCGCGGTTTTGACGGCTGCGGGCATTTCAGCCAGGCCAATAATTATCTTATCCGGCACGGCCTGCAGCCGATTGACTGGTAAATCTGCAAATCGGTTAATCTTGGAATTATGAAAACACTTCTGCTAATCGACGCTTATGCGATGATTTATCGCGCGTACTACGCTTTCGTGCGTGCGCCTCGCATGAACAGCCGGGGTGAGAACACCTCTGCTATCTTCGGTTTCTGTATCACCTTGGACGACCTCCTGCGCAAAGTCAATCCTACACACGTCGGCGTGGCTTTTGACCCTCACGGTCCTACGTTCCGTCATGAGGCGTACGAGCAATACAAAGCGCAGCGTGAGGAGACGCCGGAGGATATCCGCCGGGCTGTGCCGGTGATCAAGCAGCTGCTTGAGGCTATGAATATTGCGGCGATTGAGGTGCCTGGCTTTGAGGCTGATGACGTGATCGGCACCCTGTCTAAGCAGGCTGAGAAAGCTGATTTTGAGGTTTTTATGGCTACACCGGACAAGGATTACGGCCAGTTGGTGTCCGACAGAATACGCATGTATCGTCCGCGTCATACGGGCGGGTTTGAGATTATGGGGCCGCAGGAGGTGTGTGCCAAATACGGCCTGCACAATCAAGGACAGGTAATCGATCTGCTGGGTTTGATGGGCGATTCCAGTGATAATATACCCGGCTGCAAAGGGGTAGGCGAGAAAACCGCCGTGGCGCTCCTGCAGCAGTTCGGCACGATAGATAATATGCTGGCCCATACCGATTGGATCAAAGGCGCGCTACGCCAGAAGGTCGAGTCCCAGGCCGAGCAGATCCGCTTCTCGCGGTTCTTGGCTACTATCCGTACCGATGCGCCGGTAGAGTTGGATGAGGCCTTGTTGGCACGCAAGGAGGTGAACGCGGAGGCTTTGGCGCAACTCTACCGTGAGCTGGAGTTCAACACCCTTCTGCGCAAGATCGCCCCGGATGACCCGAATACTCAGAAGGAACCGAAAGACCCTGCGTCCTCCAAACCGGCCAAACCCGCCAAACAGGATACATCCGGCGTGCTGGATCTGTTCGCCGAGCCGTCCGATACACAGGAGAGTGCCGGAGCTCCCGATAGGCCAAGGCGTACCGAGCAGGAGGAGACTGAGGCGCGACTCTGCCAATACTTGTTGAACCCCGAGGTGGCATACAACCCGTATAAGGAGCCCGACTGGGCTGCCCTGAAGGCGGACGCCGACCTCTGGAATCTCTATAACGAAGTGGAACTGCCGCTGGTGCCGGTGCTCCGCGAGATGGAGGCGGCGGGTGTGCGCGTGGACGTGGCTAAATTGCATGAGGCGGAGATCACCCTGAGCGAAGAACTTGCCGCCCTGGAGCAGCAGGTGTTCGCGGTTGCCGGCGAGACGTTCAATGTCAATAGTCCCAGACAGGTAGGCGAGTTGTTGTTTGACCATCTTCGTCTGGATCCCAAAGCCAAGAAATCCAAAACAGGACAATATACTACCTCCGAAGAAGTGCTGCTGGGTGTTAAGGACAAGCACCCCGTGGTAGGTTTGATACTGGAGTACCGGGAGTTGAAAAAACTCGTCTCTACCTATATTGCCGCGCTGCCGGGATATATCAGTCCGGTGGACGGCAAGATCCACACTACCTACAACCAGACAGTCACCGCCACAGGACGGCTCTCCAGCAGCAACCCGAACCTGCAGAACCTGCCTATCCGCTCCGAGCGCGGACGTTTTATCCGCGAAGCGGTCATTCCCGACCCGGGCTGCCGCTTCCTTTCCGCCGACTACAGCCAGATTGAGCTGCGGCTGCTGGCGCACCTGAGCCAGGACGAGCACTTGCTCCGGGCTTTCCGTTCGGGCGAGGATATCCACGCGGCTACGGCGGCACGTATTTTCGGAGTGCCTATCAACGAGGTTACCAAAGACCAGCGCCGTCGGGCCAAAACAGCCAATTTCGGGATTATCTACGGAATCTCGGCTTTCGGCTTGGCGCAGCAGCTCGATTGTCCGCGTGCGGAAGCCAAACAGCTGATTGACGACTATTTTGCCGCTTTCCCGGGCGTGATCACTTATATTGAGCGCCAGAAGGAACTTGCCCGCCAAAAAGGTTATGCGGAGACGCTTTTCGGTCGCAAACGATACCTGCCGGATATCCTTTCCCACAATGCCACCGTCCGTTCCTTTGCCGAGCGCAACGCCGTCAACGCGCCTATCCAGGGCACCGCGGCGGATATCATTAAGATGGCTATGGTGGCTATCCATCGCCGGCTGCAGGAAGAAGGGCTGAAAGCGCAAATGATCATGCAGGTGCATGACGAACTCAATTTCAATGTCCCCGAAGCGGAAGTGGAGCGTGTGAGAGAAATTGTTGTGGACGAAATGCAGAACGCTGTTCACCTCTCGGTGCCGCTGATAGCCGAGTGTGGCGTAGGCGGCAACTGGCTTGAGGCACATTAATCGGGTCATTATCATTACCACATCGTTACCACTACGAACATTTCTATACGATGAGAGTTCTATTATCCATATTTTTAGTCATCCGTGTCTTGTGTATCGGAAACAGTTTTTCGTGGGACGCCGTGGAGCAGGAGTTGGTGCCGCTGTGCGATGCCGCGGGCGTGGAGATTGAGGTGCACAACCTGTATTACGGCGGTTGTTCGCTCAAGCAGCACGCGCATTTTTTGCAGAAAGACTCGGCCGCTTATTCCCACCGCGTATGTACCAACGTTCGTTCGCCCAAACCCAAGAGCGACGGTATTCTCCGTACCAACTGGCGTGTGGAGAAAGATACGGTCACTCTCCGTCAGGCGCTCCGCGACGGCCGCTACGACTATATCTCTTTCCAGCAGGCGAGCCACGACAGCGGCATTCGCAGTTCCTACGAACCATGGTTGCAAACTTTGATCGATGCCGTTGTTGCCGCTCAGCCTAATGCCCAGCTGTGCTGGATGCAGACATGGGCTTATGCCGCTGCCTCTGACCACCCGGCTTTCAAACGCTACCACCACAACCAGCAGTTGATGTACGACAGTATTATGGCTTGCACGCGTGCCGTGCTGGCTGATCATCCGCGCCTGTGCGTCATCCCCTGTGGAACGGCTATCCAGAACGCACGTTCCACCAAACTGGGCGACTCGCTTTGCCGCGACGGCTACCATCTTAATCTGATTTACGGACGCTATACGGCGGCGTGTGTCTGGTATGAGTTTCTGACGGGAAAGGATGTGCGTCTCAATCCCTACCGCAACCCGCGAATGACACTCAATCAGCGCCAATTGACACAGGAATCTGCCCATAAAGCGATGGAAAATGCAGATTTTTGAAAAAAAAGTGCAAAAATATTTGGTCATATCAAAAAAAAGCAGTACCTTTGCACCCGCTTTTGAATCGAAGGTACTTGTACCGAGAAAAAACGCTCCTTAACCGCTTTTGAATCGAAGGTACTTGTACCGAGAAAAATCGCTTCTTAAGCGCTTTTGAAAAGAAGACTATCTGGTGCGGTAGTTCAGTTGGTTAGAATACCGGCCTGTCACGCCGTAGGTCGCGAGTTCGAGTCTCGTCCGCACCGCAGTCAAATCTTTTTACCAAATCAATGAAAGTGCTGGTTTAGCAGCATTTTCATTGAAGAGGAGAAAGCGCTGCAACCCACAACAAACGTAGTTTGTTAATCGTTGCAAGCCGCTTTCGACGAGGTCCATTAGCTCAACTGAATAGAGTACCACACTACGGATGTGGGGGTTGCAGGTTTGAATCCTGCATGGATCACAAGATCTAATTAAAGATCACAAGAGGTCGAAAGCCTCTTTTTTTATCGCACAAAGTCTCTGGCGATTGCAATAGGTGTGAGCCATCAGCCGTCAGCCATCAGAAAGCTGAATTCTGAATGCTCCAACCGAATAGTAGTGTATACTTTGTGGGAATTTACTAATCCATAAAACAATTTATTAGAAATGGATTTGATGAAGATTGCCGAGCAGGCTTTTGCCGGCGAGAAGAAAGAGTTCCCGGCTTTCAAAGCGGGAGACCAGATTACGGTAGGCTACCGTATCAAAGAGGGTAACAAAGAGCGTGTACAGGAGTTCCGTGGTGACGTAATCGCCATTCACGGCGAGGGCGACAAGAAGCGTTTCACCGTCCGCAAAATGAGCGGAAACGTCGGTGTGGAGCGTATCTTCCCGATGGACAGCCCCTTCATTGAGAGCATTACCATCAACAAATATGGTAAAGTTCGCCGCTCCAAAATCTATTATCTGCGTGAGCGTACGGGTAAGAAAGCCCGCATTCAAGAGCGCCGCGTGAAATAATGTGCAAACAAAGGGGGTCCTTACGGAGCTCCTTTTTTGTTTCTAAAAATATACGATTATTAAGATTTTGCCCCGTCTCCCCGGTATCGGGAGAATATCGGGGGAATATCGGGAGTAAATCGGGGGTTTATCGGGTTATAAAAAATATACGATTATTAAGATTTTAGGTCATTGTTCCAATTAGAGAGTCCATATAAGCCTACAGGCGACCAGCCGGAAGCGATCCGGTCGCTGGTGGAGGGCGTGCGTGCCGGTGCGGAGGCGCAGGTATTGCTTGGCGTGACCGGAAGCGGCAAGACGTTTACGGTAGCCAATGTGATACAGCAGCTCAACCGCCCGACGCTGATCATGAGCCACAACAAAACGCTGGCGGCGCAGTTGTATTCGGAGATGAAAGCTTTCTTTCCGCACAACGCCGTGGAGTATTTTGTTTCTTACTACGACTATTACCAGCCGGAGGCGTATATCCCGAGCACGGATCTTTATATCGAAAAAGACCTGAGTATCAACGAAGAGATCGACCGCCTGCGTCTCTCCGCCGTGGCGGCGCTGCTGAGCGGCAGAAAAGACGTGATCATCGTTTCGTCGGTCAGCTGTATCTACGGCTTGGGCAGCCCGCAGGACTTCACGGCGAACGTGATCGAACTGATGCGGGGCAAGCAGATGGCCATGGATAATCTGCTGAAACAGCTCGTGGGCGCGCAGTACGTACGCAACGACATAGAGTTGTCACGCGGGCGTTTCCGCGTGAAGGGTGACACCATCGACGTTGCGCTGGCGTACGCCGATTATATAGTGCGCATTGAGTTTTTCGGCAACGAGATAGACGCTATCATGACGATTGATCCCGTGAGCGGGCAGGTGCTGGAGGAGTTCGAGCACTATAACCTCTCGCCGGCTACTATTTTTCTGACTTCCAAAGAGCGTATCGAGGCGGCGAAAGAGCAGATCAAAGCCGATCTTGCCAAGCAGGTGGACTATTTCATCGGCATGGGTGAGGAACTCTACGCCAAGCGTCTGGAGGATAGGGTCAAATATGACCTGGAGATGCTGGATGAGTTGGGGTATTGCTCGGGTGTGGAGAACTACAGCCGTTATTTCGACGGCCGCGAAGAAGGCACGCCGCCGTACTGCCTGCTGGATTATTTCCCCAAGGACATGCTGCTGGTGATTGACGAGAGTCATGTGACGGTGCCTCAGATACGTGGCATGTACGGGGGCGACAAGGCGCGGAAGGACAATCTGGTGACGTACGGGTTCCGTTTGCCGGCAGCCAGAGACAACCGTCCGCTGCGGTTCGATGAGTTTGTGGAGAAAACGGGTCAGACGATCTATGTCTCGGCTACGCCGGATGAGTACGAGCTGGAGCGCTCGGAGGGTATCGTCATCGATCAGCTGATCCGTCCGACTGGGCTCTTGGATCCCGAGATAGAGGTGCGGCCGACGGAGAACCAAGTGGATGACCTGATGGACGAGATTCGCACGCGCATCCATCGCAACGAGCGTGTGCTGGTGACCACGCTGACCAAGCGCATGGCGGAGGAACTGGACGAATACCTGCGGCGTTACGGTATCAAATCCGCATATATACACAGCGACATCGATACGATTGAGCGTGTCAAGATCATGGAGGATCTGCGGCGGGGCGAGTATGACGTGCTGGTAGGAGTTAACCTGCTGCGCGAGGGCTTGGATCTGCCGGAGGTGAGTCTGGTGGCTATCCTTGACGCGGACAAGACAGGTTTCCTGAGAGACCAGCGGAGTTTGACGCAGACGGTAGGCCGTGCGGCACGGCATGTGAACGGCAAGGCACTGCTGTACGGCGACAAGATCACTCCGGCGATGCAGGCGACAATCAACGAGACCAACCGTCGCCGCACTATCCAGATGCGTTATAACGCCGAGCACGGAATTACGCCTACGGCTATCCGAAAGGAGATCAACACATCGGCTCTGGCGAGCCTGTACAAAGACCCGGAGGCGGAGAAAAAGCGTGTGGAAGCGGCTATCCGCGAGAGTTGGAAGAGTGCCGACTGGCAAAAGATGGACGTCAAGGCGCTGGAGCAGGCCGTGGCAGCCAAGAGCAAGCAGATGCTTGCGGCGGCAAAGGCTCAGGAGTTTGAGACGGCCGCGCGGCTGCGTGACGAATGGTTTGAGATGAAAGCCCGCCTCCAAGCCCTTACGGGCGAGTAAAGACAAAAGTGGGAGAGGGGTCAGAGATCCACGTGGGTGGCGGAGACGGGGGTGTTGAGGAAGAGAGATGCCGATTGCGCGAAGCGGTCGGCATTTTCGGTAGTAAGATAGGTGCATGAGCCGCCGAGCGAGAGGGGGTCGCGGTACTCTGGGTGGCGGTTGAGATAATCGGCGAGGCTGTCGGCGACAAGGGAACCTTGGGAGAGAACATTTACCATTTTCTCATTTTCGCATTTGCCTGTTTTCTCATCGAGCCAGGCGTTGATTTTGGGCAGGAGGAGCGGGTAGTGGGTGCAGCCTAACACCAGCGTGTCTATCTTCGCATCCTTGGCGAGTATCTCTGACAGGTATAAATCTACGAAATAGTCGGCGCCCGGATGTGTGTGTTCTCCGGCTTCGATGAGCGGCACCCACATGGGGCATGCCTCTTGCGTTACCACAAGAGATTCTTGATTTTTGATTTGGGCTGTCTTTTCCAGTTCAAGGACGTAGGATTCAGAACTGACGGTGGCGGGTGTGGCAAGGATGCCGACATGGCCGGTTTTCGTAATAGAAGGAACGGCTTCTACAGTGGGGCGGATTACTCCCAGTACGTTGTGCTTGGGAGAATTGTGATTTGTGATTTGTAATTTGTGATTTATTTCCGGCAGATCTTTTTGCTGGATGGTGCGGAGGGCTTTGGCGGAAGCGGTGTTGCAGGCAAGTATGACGAGGTTGCAGCCCTGCGAGAAGAGGAAACGAACCGCCTGGAGGGTATAGCGGTAGATGACATCGAAAGAGTGCGTGCCGTAGGGCGCACGTGCGTTGTCGCCCAAGTAGATATAATCATACCGGGGCAACCGCCGTCGAATCTCCTGACAGATAGTGAGTCCGCCGTAACCGCTGTCAAAAACACCTATTTTCATAAGCCGTCAGCCATCAGCCATGTCAGCCATCTAAATGCTGAATGCTGATAATTTTGTGCAAAAGTACAAAAAAGTTTGCATATATCAAAAAAAAGTTGTAATTTTGTGCGCTAAAATGTAAAAATAACTTGCCATCAGCCTTCAGAAGTCAGAAGGCTCAATGCTGAAAGCTGAAATCTTTTAAAAAATATACGTATATGAAATTCAATGTATCAAGTTCGAAATTGTTCGCTCAGTTGCAGACGGTGAGCCGTGTGATAGCCGGCAAGAACGCGCTGCCGATCCTGGACGATGTGTTGTTTGAGCTCTCGGGCAGTCAGTTGCGCATGACGGCCTCTGACGGTGAGACCACTATCCGCACGAGTGTGGAAGTAGAGGGCGTGGAGGGCAACGGACGCGTTGCCTCCGCCGCCAAGCTGCTGCTGGACACGCTGAAGGAGTTTTCGGAGCAGCCGTTGCAATTCACTATTGACGAGAACAACTACGCCGTGAGCATGGTGAGCCAGAACGGAACGTATTCGTTCGTGGGCGTGAATGGTGACCAATACCCCGAGATGCCGAACGCATTGACGGATGCCCACCATCTGAGTCTGCCGGCTAAAGTGCTCCAAGCCGCGATAGAGAAGACGATCTTCTGCACGGCTGACGACGAGCTGCGTCCGGTGATGAACGGTATTTATTTTGATATCACGCCTGACAAGGTGACGCTGGTAGCTACCGATGCTCACCGTCTGGTACGTTACACGAACACCGCGTTGCAGGGCGGTGAGGAGGCAAGTTTCATCCTGCCCAAGAAACCCGCAGGGCTGCTGAAGAACGTGCTTGGCAAAGAAGAGGGCGACGTGGCCATCTCTTTCGGCGAGAAGAACGTGACGTTCGTGTTCGGCACGACAACCGTAGTGAGCCGTCAGATAGAAGGTCGTTTCCCGAACTACAATGCGGTTATTCCTCAGAACAACCAGAATATCGTTACGGTGGACCGTCAGACGATGATCAACGCGTGCAAGCGCGTGGCCGTCTTTGCCAACAACGGCACCGCCATGCTGCGTCTGGCGCTGAGCGAGAACAGTATCAAGATCTCGGCGCAGGATATCGATTTCTCGACGTCGGCGGAAGAGACTATCTCATGCAGTTATAACGGTTCACCGATGGCTATCGGCTTCAAGGCGCCGTTCATGATAGACATTCTGGCGTCGCTGACCAGCACGGATGTGCAGCTCAAGTTGTCCGACCCTGCCCGCGCAGGCTTGATCCTGCCGGCAGAGAACGAGGAGAACGAAGATGTGCTGATGCTGCTGATGCCGATGCTGCTGAATGACTAATAAAGGCGAAAGGTGAAAGGCGAAGGGGTATGAACTACCGTTCATTGACGAGCGCGGAGATAGCAGCGCTGGAAGCGCAGGGATGCGCGGCTGCCGACTGGCAGGAGATAGAAGTGGCAGAGGCGTTTGAGCCTTCGCATGTGCGCAACACCCGTTTCTCGGGCCATGTGCTGATCGGGGCTTTCACCCGCGAGTTTGAACTGCCCGGCGGATTACAGGTGCACTCGGGTATTTACAACGCCGCCATCCACAACTGCGAGTTGGGCGATGACGTACACATCTATAATATCCACAACTACATAGCCAACTACCGCATCGGCTCCAATACCTGCATCGAGAACGTAAATTCGGTGCTGGTGGACAGTCGTACAACGTTCGGCAACGGCGTACGCGTGCCGGTGATGAACGAGGGCGGCGGACGCGAGATACCGATCTTCAACGAGCTCAGCGCCAGTCTGGCGTATATTCTCACGCTCTATCGCCACCGCCCGAAAATGATTCACGCCGTAGAGGCGATGATTGACGCCTACGCCGAGGCTCAGGCATCCGACCATGGCGAGATAGGCAGCAACGTGTGCATCCTCAACTGCGGTACGATCAAGAACGTGCGCATCGGCGATTATGCCGAACTGGCAGGCGTGAGCCGTCTGAAGAATGGTACAATCAACAGCAACCGGTTTGCTCCCGTCAAGCTGGGCAGCGGCGTCAAGTGTGCGGATTTCATCATCGCTTCGGGCGTGGAGATAGGCGACAGTACGCTGGTGGACAAATGTTTCGTGGGCCAGGGGTGTATCTTCGATAAGCATTACTCCGCCGGCGAGAGTCTGTTCTTCAGCAACTGCCAGGGCATGCACGGCGAGGCTTGCGCCATCTTTGCGGGCCCCTACACAGTGACGCACCACAAGAGCACACTGCTGATTGCAGGTATGTTCTCGTTCCTCAATGCGGGCTCCGGCAGCAACCAGTCGAACCACATGTACAAACTCGGACCGATTCATCAGGGCATAGCCGAGCGCGGCGCGAAAACCACGAGCGACAGTTATCTGTTGTGGCCGAGCAAGATAGGTGCTTTCTCGCTGGTCATGGGGCGCCATACCCACCATGCTGATACCAGCGAGTTGCCGTTCTCCTACCTGATAGAGAACAACTCGGAGAGTTATCTGGTGCCCGGTGCCAACCTGCGTACCGTAGGTACAATCCGTGATGCCCAGAAATGGCCGAAGCGCGACAACCGCAAGGATCCCGAGAAGCTGGATTGCATCAATTTTAACCTGCTGAGCCCTTATACCGTCCAGAAAATGTGGCGCGGTCGCGAGGTGCTGGACGAACTGCAGGCTCTCGGCGGCGAGAACACGGAGGTGTATGGCTATCGTAATTGCAAAATACGTAACTCTTCGCTCCGCCACGGTCGCGAACTATACACAATAGGTATCCAGAAGTTTTTAGGCAATAGTCTGATCAGCCGTCTGGACAAACGCGAATGGCACACGATGGACGAGTTGCGCGCAGCCCTGCGTCCCGATAGTCCTGCAGGCTTGGGCGATTGGGTGGATCTGGCTGGATTGATTGCGCCGCGCAACGAGGTGAGCCGACTGCTGGACGAGATAGAGCAGGGTGGTATCACTCTGGATGCTATCCGCCGCCGGCTCGCTCAGATGCACGCGAACTACTACTCTTATGAGTGGACCTGGGCACTCTGCAAGCTGGAGCGTGTGTGGGGCTGTACGGTGGAGCAGGTGACCTTGACGCAGATACGTGCCACGATCCGTCAATGGCAGGATGCCGTGGTGCGGCTGGACAGAATGGTTTACGACGATGCCCGCAAGGAGTTCGACCTCAACAGCCAGACAGGTTTCGGCGTGGACGGCGACCGCGAACAAGCGGCAGCCGATTTTGAGGAAGTGCGCGGTTCGTTCGAGTCCAACTCGTTCGTGCAGGCTGTACTTGAACATATCGACCGCAAAACCGAGCTGGGTGAGTCGATGCTGGGAAGACTGGCAGAAGTAGGAGAATCTTGAAAGGAAAAGTCACTATATTAGGGTGCGGCAGTGCCAAACCTACAAAGACCACTTCGCCCTCGTCGCAGCTGGTTGAGTTATGCGACAAGATGTTTATGGTGGACTGCGGAGAGGGGGCGCAGCTGATGATGCAGCGGCTGGGGGTGCATACCTCGCGGCTGTATAACATCTTTATCTCCCACCTCCATGCCGACCATTGTTTCGGTCTGGCGGGACTGCTGTGCACGCTTGGCATGCTCAAACGCACCCAGCCGATGCATATCTACGCCCATCCGGATCTGGAGAAACTGCTGCAACCCATTCTTGATTATCACTGCGGCGACCGGCTCTATGAGATTGTTTTCCACCCGATCAATCCCCGCAAGCATGAGGTGATTTTTGAGGACAGGACGGTGAGCGTGGAGACGATACCTCTCAAGCACGGTGTGCCTACCTGCGGTTTTCTCTTCAAGGAGACCCACCGCGTCAAACGTGAGGACGGCACTTTCGAGCGTGTGACGCACAAGCGTTACGCTTACTGTGCGGATACCATGTACAGCGAGAAGATTGTGCCGCTCATTGAGGGCGTGGACACACTGTACCACGAAGCGACTTTTCTGGAATCTATGTCCGACCGCAGCCGTGAGGTCAAACACTCCACGGCACGCCAGGCGGCGGTTATTGCCGCCAAAGCCAATGCCGGGCAACTCATCATAGGACATTACTCTGCACGGGTGGAGGACCACAGTCTTTTCGCATCGGAGGCCCGAGAGGTGTTTCCCCATGTGATTGCCGCCGAAGAGAAAATGGTTATCGAAATCTGATGGCAAAGCCTGTTATTCAATATGTCTGTTCGTCATGCGGCGCCAAGGCTCCGCAGATGCTCGGCCGTTGCCCTGTTTGCGGCGAGTGGGGCACGTACGAAGAGGAGGTTGTGCCAAGCCGTCAGCATTCAGCTGTCAGTCGTCAGATTTCCAATGGCTCCCGGCCCAGGCGGCTGCAAGACATAGAGGCCGCTGAAGAGATGCGTCTGGACATGCATAACGGCGAGTTCAACCGCGTATTGGGAGGCGGGTTGGTGCCGGGCAGTCTGGTGCTGCTGGGTGGCGAACCGGGAATCGGCAAATCCACCCTTGCGTTGCAGGTTCTGCTGCAGCAGGGCGAACGCAAGACTTTCTACGCTTCCGGCGAGGAGAGTGTGCGGCAAATCAAACTGCGCGCCGAACGACTGGAGGGGAATGCCGAAAACCTGTATCTCAGTTCCGATACCTCGCTTGAGCATATTCTGGAACAGATCCGGTCGCTGGAGCCGGAGATTGTGGTCATCGACTCCATCCAGACAATCGGCACCGAAGCCGTGGAAGCCTCTATCGGCAGCCTGACGCAGGTGCGTGAGTGCGCCACCCGTATCTTGGAGTTTGCCAAAACCAGCAATATTCCCTTTATTATTATCGGTCATATCAACAAGGAGGGCTCGCTTGCCGGCCCCAAAGTGCTGGAGCACATAGTGGACACCGTGCTGCAGTTCGAGGGCGACCAGCAATACATGTACCGCATTCTCCGTGCGCAGAAAAACCGCTTCGGTTCCACCTCCGAGATCGGTATCTATGAGATGCGTCAGAGCGGTCTGAGAGAAGTGACCAACCCATCCGAACTGCTGTTGAGTACCGCCCGCGAAGGGCTTTCTGGCGTAGCTATCGCTGCGGCGGTAGAGGGTGTCAGGCCGCTGCTCATCGAGGTACAGGCGCTCGTTTCTTCCGCCGCTTACGGTACTCCGCAGCGCTCATCTACCGGCTTTGACGGACGGAGACTGAACATGCTGCTGGCGGTGCTGGAGAAAAGAGTGGGGTTCAAACTGCTGCAAAAAGACGTCTTTCTTAATATAGCCGGAGGTATCAGGGTGCAGGATCCTGCTATCGACCTTGCGGTGCTGGCTGCCGTGCTGAGCAGTAATATGGACATCGCGCTGGATGCCGGCACTTGTCTCACCGGCGAGGTGGGGCTGGCAGGAGAAATCAGACCCGTTAACCGTATCGAACAGCGCATTCAGGAAGCGCAGAAACTCGGTTTCCGGCGAATACTTGTTCCTGCTGAACAACACATTGATCCCAAACGCTTCCAAATAGAGGTTGTGGCGGTCAAAAAAGTCACAGATGCCTTCCGTTTGCTCATTAAATCATAAGATTTAACGAGAAAATGCACTTTTTTTTGTGTATTCCAATTTTTTTTAGTAATTTTGCACGCTTTATGTACTGAAGTGTGCAATGCGCGCGTATATACGACGGAAATATTGTGTGGTTCTCCTGCTGCTGGCGGCGGGTGTTTCGGCGTTTGCCGAAGAGCGTCCGTATTTGTGCGAGTTAGGCCTGCAGGCCGGTGCCGGCTATTATGTGGGCGACGCTACGCCGCATATTTTTCAGAATGTGCGGGAGACGTATGGCCTGCATTTCCGCTACAAGTTCACCAAGCGCTGGGCTATTCAGGCGAAAGGCCTGACGCAGCGTATTACGGGCAATAACTACGCTTTTGATGCGAGCAACCACTTGGTGAAACAAGACACGTATTGGCAGAACCGGCTGATTAACGTGGACGTGATGACGGAGTGCAATTTCCTGCGGTTCGGGGCAAAGAACAAATACGACAAAACGCTTTATCCCTATACGCCGTATATTTTTCTGGGCATAGGTGCGGCGATGTACGGCAGCGAAATGAACAAGTTCAACCGTGTAGCAGCCTATTTCCCCTTCGGTATCGGATTCAAATGGAAATTTTACGATTGGATGGGTTTGAATATCGCGTGGCAGCATAATCTCTATTTCGCTGATAATCTGGAGACTGGCGCCAACCTGAACAACACCTACAATCTGAACGGGAGCAATATTATGAACTTTGACCTGACCGGACAACTGACTCTCGGCATAGTTTTTGAATTCGGAAAGGCGAAGAAAATTTGTAGAATGTGTAACTCCGATTAATCGTATGGATTATAAACAGCAAATCGACCTCTTGCGTCTGCCGCGCCACATAGCCATAATCATGGACGGCAACGGGCGTTGGGCTAAGAAACAGGGTCTGGCACGTATGTTTGGTCACAAACAGGGCGTGGAGACGGTGCATAATATCACCGTGGCCGCTACAGAGCTGGGCGTGGAATACCTGACCCTTTATACCTTTTCCACTGAGAACTGGAACCGTCCGAAGGAGGAGGTGGATGCTTTGATGACGCTGCTGGTGGACACTATTGCCAAGGAGACGCCTACACTGATGGAGAATAACGTACGGTTGCAGACGATTGGCGATTTAAGCCGCCTGCCGGACGGCGCACGTACCAAGTTTCTGCAATGTATCGAGCAGACAAGCGGCAACACCGGTTTGACCATGGTGCTGGCGCTCAGCTATTCCGCGCGGTGGGAGATCACGCGTGCTATGCAGGAGGCCGTACGGTTGGCGCAGGAGGGCAAACTGCGTGCCGAGGAGGTGAACGAACCTTTGGTTTCGTCGCTCATGACCACGGCGGCTATTCCTGATCCCGATTTGCTGATTCGCACCAGCGGTGAGTTCCGTATCAGCAATTTCCTGTTGTGGCAATTGGCGTACTCGGAGCTCTATTTCACCGATTGCCTCTGGCCGGAGTTTACGAGCGAGGAACTATACAAAGCTATCATCGATTACCAGAAACGTGAGCGTCGTTTCGGCAAAACAAGCGAACAACTGAAACATTGATATTCAATATATTACATACTAAACGTCTCCGGCTGGCAGTACTCCTCCTTTCAGTCCTTTGTCTCCCTTTCTCATGCCTTCTGGCGCAGACCGGGGCGGACACTGCTGCTGTGGCGACTGCTTCTGCCGATTCATCGGCTGCGGTAGCCGACCGGGTGCCGGATATAGAATACGGGATGTCGCGCAAGACCTACGAGATTGCCGGCATCGAAGTGCAGGGAGCTGACAGTTATGAGGATTTTGTGCTGATCGGCTTCTCCGGATTGGCCGTGGGTGACAAGATTGAGGTGCCGGGCGACCAGATTACCAAGGCCATCAAACGCTTCTGGAAACAGGGCCTTTTCTCCTCGGTCAAGATACGCGCCAAGAAGATTGAAGGCGGCAAAATATGGCTGATCATTGACCTCAAACAGCGTCCGCGTGTGAGCGAAGTGCGCTACGAGGGGCTCAAGAAAAGCGAGAAAGAGGACTTGGAAGTCAAGGTGGGTATCCGTCAGGGAAGCCAGATGACGCCTAATCTGGAGGACCATGCCAAGACGGTTATCCTGAAATACCTGGCGGAGAAAGGCTTCCACAATGCGGAGGTGAATGTGCTCCAGCAAAATGATGCCGACCACCCGGGTTACGTCAAAGTGCTGATTGCTACGGACAAGAAAGCCAAAACCAAGGTGGGTAAAATCTATATCACCGGCAACGAAGCGCTGACCGACCGGCAGATCAACAAGGCGATGAAAAAGACCAACGATAACGATATCGTCAATCTTTTCCGAACCAAGAAATTCGTGACCGAGGAGTATGAGAAAGACAAACAGGCGGTCATCGAGAAATACAATGAAATCGGTTACCGCGACGCCTATATTGTGGCGGACTCGGTAGTGCCCAACCCCGAGGATCCCACACGCGTGGATGTCTATATGACCGTCAGCGAGGGCGACAAATATTACATCCGCTCCGTCAAATGGGTGGGTAACACAGTTTATCCCTATGAACTGCTGGATGCCACGCTGGGTGTCAAACCCGGAGATGTGTATAACCTCAAGACCCTCAACGACCGCCTCCAGAACGACGACGATGCCGTCAGCAAACTCTATACCGACCGCGGCTACCTCTTCTTCAACGTCGAGCCCGTGGAGGTGAATGTCGAGAACGACTCTATCGACTTTGAGATGCGTATGTATGAAGGCAAACCTGCTACTATCAACGAGGTCAATATAGTCGGCAATACCCGCGTGTATGAACATGTGGTTCGCCGCGAGTTATATACCAAGCCGGGTCAGCTCTACTCGCAATCGGATATCATGCGTTCGCTCCGTGAGTTGGCGCAGATGGGCCATTTTGATCAGGAGAAACTGGTGCCGGATATCCAGCCTAATCCGGAGGAGGGAACAGTGGATGTGACATACAAACTTGAAACCAAATCCAGTGACCAGGTCGAGTTCTCGCTCGGTTGGGGAGCTACGGGTCTGGTGGGTTCGTTGGGATTGAAATTCACCAATTTTGCCATCCAGAACCTCTTCAACAAAAAGGCTTACCGTATTGTGCCGCAGGGCGAAGGACAGACGTTCTCCATCAACGCGCGTACGAACGGTATCTACTATACCTCCGCCTCCATCTCCTTCCTCGAACCATGGCTGGGCGGCAAGCGGCCGAACAGCCTGAGCGCGAGCATCTATTTCGCCAATCAGACAGGATATTCCAGCCGGTATATGCAGGCATACCAAAACCTGTACAACACTTATTCTTCCTATTATTACTATTCCGGCAACAATAATTACTATCAGCAACTGGCTGAGAGTGAGGCAGATAAGGACAAGTACCTGCGTACGCTCGGTGTGTCGGTCGGTTATGGCAAGCGTCTGCGCTGGCCTGACGACTATTTCACCTTCTATGGCGAGCTGAGCTATCAGATGTATATGATGAAGGATTGGCCCTACTTGCTGATTGCGAACGGTACTTCCCATAATCTCGCGCTCAACCTCCAGCTGTCGCGTTCCTCTATCGACAACCCTATCTACACCCGCCGCGGATCGCAGTTCACGTTGGGATTGAAGATCACTCCGCCATGGTCGCTCTTTAGCGGCAAGGATTATTCCCAACTCACCACTTCGGAGAAATACCATCTCATTGAGTACCATAAATGGAAATTCACAGGCAAGGTGTTCACGCCGCTTACCAGAGACAGCAAGCTGGTGCTCATGACGCGTGCCGAATTTGGTTATCTGGGACACTATAATATTAATGCCAAATCGCCGTTCGAGTCGTTCTATATGGGTGGCGACGGTATGTCCAGCTATACCAGCTATTCCACTGAATATGTGGCGATGCGCGGTTATTCCTCCGGTTCACTCACACCGTATGACGTGGCTACGGGACGAAACATGGGTTACCTCTACAACAAGTTTACCATGGAGCTCCGTTACCCCATTACGCTCGAGCAATCGGCTACCATCTGGGCGCACGTCTTCCTCGAGGCGGGTAACTGCTTCGCCAATATCCAGGAGTACAACCCCTTCAACCTAAAGCGCTCTGCCGGTGTCGGTGTGCGTATTTTCCTGCCTATGTTCGGACTCCTTGGTATCGACTGGGGATGGGGATTCGACGAGATCAACGGCAGCCGTCAGTACGGCGGTAGCCAGTTCCACTTCGTACTCGGACAAGAATTGTAATAAAATGTAAATTGAAAAATGAAAAAGTCCTTCGTACATAAATCGTACATCGTACTTTGTACCCTCGTACTTTGTTTTGGCACGGCTTTTGCTAAAGATCAGTCGATTGCCTATATTGATATGCAATATATACTCAAGAACCTGCCGCAGTATGAGCAGGCGAACGAGCAGCTCACGCTCATCTCCCGTCGCTGGCAGAAGGAGGTGGACACGGCCCAGCAGGAAGCGCGCGTCATGGCTACCAACTATCAGACTGAGCAAATCTTCCTCTCTGAGGCTATGCGCCGCCAGCGCGAGGAAGAAATCGTGAAAAAAGAACAGGAGGTTTTGGAACTCAAACGCAAGTATTTCGGGCAGGACGGAGAACTGTTCAAGAAACGCGAAGCGCTTATCAAACCGATTCAGGACGAGATATACAACGCGATTCAGGAACTCTCCGACGAGAAACGCATCGACATCGTCAAGGATCGCTCCTCGGACCCCTCGCTCATCTATATGTCCTCCAAACTTGACATCTCTGATCAGGTGCTCCAGAAGCTCGGAGCCAAGTGATAGATAGCAAAATCAGACTGGCGAGACACTATCGAGAGAGAATCGAATCGGGATCAATTCGGGATCAATTCGGGAACAATTCGGAATCAATTCGGAATAAAATAACATCAAAACAATACGTTAAAATGAGAAAACTTATCATCACAATGCTGCTGATTGCCCCGATGGCTCTCAGCGCACAGAAATTCGGACACGTCAACACTCAGGAACTCTTCGCGCAAATGCCCGAAGTAGCGCAAATCCGTCTGAAAATGGATACCATCCAAAGTCAATATGAGGCACAACTGGCTTCGATGAACGAGGAAATCCAAAAGAAAGCACAGGACTACCAGGCACAGGAAGCAACGATGGCGGACGCCGTCAAGCAAATCCGTCAGCAGGAACTCCAGGAGATGCAGCAACGCATCCAGCTCTTCTATCAGACTGCCGAACAGGACATCCAGAAGAAACAGCAGGAACTCCTTACGCCCGTTCACGAGCGCATGGCAAAGGCTATCAAGGCCGTTGGCGAACGCGAGGGTTACACCTACATCTTCGATGCCGCTGCTATGGTGCATATCGGTCCTGACGCCCAGGACGCTATGCCGGCTGTCAAGAAAGAACTCGGCATCAAGTAAATATCAACTGTCAACTATCAATTGTCAACTGCGATGGCTGACGGTTATCTGGAAACCCACTATGCCGAGTATGAGAAGAAGAAGGCAGAGTGGCTCAAGAAAAAATCCAAATACACCTACAATCATGGTAGAAAAACTCCAAAAGACCCTTCGTGACAGCGCTGCTGCGCGTTGGACGGTCCTTATCCTTGTGGCGTCGATGATGTTCTTCGCCTATATGTTCGTGGATATACTCTCGCCCTTGGCGTCGTTGCTCAACGACACACTCGGCTGGGATCAAGGCGTATTCGGCACCTACGCTGCCGGCGAGTACCTTTTGAATGTGTTCGGATTCCTTATTCTGGCAGGAATTATCCTGGATAAGATGGGTGTCCGTTTCACCGGACTGCTCTCCGCCAGCCTCATGGTTATCGGTGCCGGAATCAAGTATTTCGGCTTGACATGGGCGGAAGCGAACACTGCCGGCTGGCTCAACGGCTGGTGGACATCTATGCCCGGTTCCGCCAAACTGGCGATGTTCGGTTTCATGATCTTCGGCTGCGGCTGTGAGATGGCAGGAACAACGGTCAGCAAGATACTTGCCAAATGGTTCAAAGGAAAAGAGATGGCGCTGGCTATGGGACTGGAGATGGCAATCGCCCGCGTCGGCGTCTTCGCTGCCATGTGGCTCTCGCCGCTTCTCAGTCAGAAGTTCGCAGTGGACGGTGTGAACTCGGTTGCCGCTCCGTTTGTGTTCTCCGCTCTTCTGCTGGTGGTAGGATTGCTCAATTTCTTCGTCTTCACAATTATGGACAAGACGTTTGACAAGCAACTTGTGGCCATCGGCGAAACTACTGCGGAGAAAGACCCTGAAGACGAATTCCATATTTCGGACCTCGGACAGATCTTCCGTTCGAAGATGTTCTGGATCGTAGCGCTCCTCTGCGTGCTCTACTATTCGGCTATTTTCCCCTTCCAGCGTTTTGCAACGAACTTCCTCGAAGAAACCCTCGCTATCTCCAATGCCGAGGCGGCAGGATTGTTCAAGTGGTTCCCGATATTGGCAATGGTACTCACGCCTTTCCTTGGAGCGTTCATCGATTATAAGGGCAAAGGCGCTTCAATGATGCTGCTGGGCGCGGTGATCATGACGGTGTGCCACTGTGTCTTTGCGTTCCTCCTGCCCGCTTATCCGTCCAAGACGCTTGCACTGGTTACTATCTTGGTGCTCGGCGTCAGTTTCTCGCTCGTGCCCGCATCCATGTGGCCATCCGTGCCAAAAATCATCGATGAGAAAGTGCTGGGCTCCGCCTACTGCCTCATCTTCTGGGTGCAGAATATCGGCTTGTGCCTGGTGCCGCTGCTTATCGGCAAACTGCGCGTGGCTACCAACGGATACCTTGTCCCCATGATTGTCTTTGCTTCTTTCGGAGTGCTGGCTTTCCTGCTCAGCCTCGCGCTCAAGGTAGAAGATAAACGCAAAGGATATGGATTGGAACTTCCTAATAAAAAATAAAGAATCCCTCAATGTCACTACAGACAGCCGGAAGGTAACTCCCGGCTGTATTTTCGTGGCGCTCAAGGGCGAGCATTTCGACGGCAACGACTACGTCGAACAGGCTAAAAAAGATGGTGCCGGGTACGTCATTTGTGGTGAGAACGCCTTGGCTGAACTCCAAGACCTTGCACGCGCATGGCGCAGACAACTGGATATTCCGGTTATAGCCATCACCGGAACCAACGGCAAGACCACTACCAAGGAACTGACAGCCGCTGTGCTCAGCAAGAGGTATAAGGTATGCTACACCCAAGGCAATTACAACAACTCGCTCGGCGTGCCGCTTACCTTATTACAATTAACGCGTGCGCACGAGATAGCAATCATCGAAATGGGTGCCAGCCATCCGGGTGATATCCGGGAGTTGGTGGAGATAGCCGAACCTACCTGTGGCCTCATTACGAATGTGGGCAAGGCGCACCTGCAGGGCTTCGGCTCTTTCGAAGGGGTGCAGGCTACCAAGCGTGAACTTTACGACTGGATCGTAGCCCACGGAGGTACCATCTTCCGCAACGCCGGAAACCCCTATCTGGAGAAAATGTTGGCAGACGCCCGGAATAAAAATATCAATTGTCAATTGTCAATTGTCGATTACACTACCGGTACGATGCCGGAGGGCACGCATCTGGTGGGGGCTTACAATGCCGAAAATGTCTCCGCTGCCCTTTGTGTGGGCAGGCATTTCGGTGTGAGCGAAGAGGATGCACTGACAGCCGTCCTGGCCTACGTGCCTACCAACAACCGCTCGCAACTCCTCCAAACAGGCCGTAACACCGTCGTCGTGGATGCCTATAACGCCAACCCCACTTCCATGACAGCCGCTATCAATTCCTTCAAAGGCAACACGTATATACTCGGCGCTATGCGCGAGTTGGGTGAATACAGCCACGTTGAGCACCAGAACATCGTGAATATGTTGCTGGAGCGCAAAGCGGATACTGTCCTGCTTGTCGGAGATGAGTATCGCGACACAACCGCGCCATACCCTGTTCTTGCGAATGTAGATGCCCTGTGCGACTACCTGCAGGCTCATCCGGTCAGCGGCGCTAAAGTGCTGCTCAAAGGCTCACGTTCCAACCAATTAGAGAAAGTAATACCGTATTTATAATATGAATAAGAAAACATTTTGGGTTATTGTAGCCATTCTGGTTATTGCACTCGCTGCGCTGGCGTTCCTGTTCTTCCACCAAAACAAGGAAATGACCGAACTCGTTGAGCAGATGACTATCGAGAAAGAAGAGCTGCAGGAGGAATACGAAGATCTGGCTATCCAGTTTGACGGGTATCAGACTTTGGATATCAAGAATGACAGCCTTCAGGACCTCCTCAGCCGTGAGCAGCAACGCGTACAGGATCTGCTGGAGGAACTGCGTATTACCAAGGTTACCAATGCCCGCCGTATAGCCGAACTCAAGAAAGAACTGGCTACCGTCCGCACGGTAATGAAGGACTATGTTCGCCAGATAGACTCGCTCAATGCCACCAATGCCCGCCTCACGCAGGAGAATATCCGCGTTACGGCGGAGAACCGCCAGATGCGCGAGCAGAACACCCAGCTTGAGCAAGCCAACACTGCCCTTACCGAGACAGTCACACGCGCTGCTATGCTCAAAGTGACTTCTTGCACGCTGACGCTGCTCAACAAACGCGATCACAAAACCAAGATAGTCAGTCAGGCACACAAACTGCAGTTTGATTTCACGATAGCGGAAAATATCACCTGTACCCCGGGTATGAAAAATCTTTATGTCCAGGTTCGTGATCCGCAAGGCGGATTGCTCGGCTATACTGCTCCTGCCGAAGCCGAGGAAGGCGCTGAGGCGGCGGAGGATAACAACACGCAGACTTTTGAGTTCGAGAACGAACGGATTCCCTATTCCCTTACTCAGGAGTTTGAATATACGGGTGAGGAATACCATGGCACATGCTACTGCCCCGTGGATGCAGAAATAGTCAAAGGCTTCTATACCGTTGATTTCTTTTGCGACGGAAACCTCATCGGCTCATACCCTATTCAGATAAAAAAATAAAAAAAACGCAGATTTATTTGCGTATGTCATAAAAAAGCAGTACCTTTGCACGCTTTTTCGCGTGAAAAGGCATAAATGTGACGAAGTTGATATTTGAATCTTCGAGTCTTCAAATTCTCCTTCAGTCACCATTGTTTAACAAAGCTGACAGCGGATAGCTGAGGGCTGAAAACTTAAAAATCATGTATTTAACTTCAGAGAAAAAAGCTGAGCTCTTCGCTCAGTACGGCAAAGACGCCAAGAACACCGGTAGCGCTGAGAGCCAGATCGCACTCTTCACTTTCCGTATCAACCACCTCACCGAGCACCTCAAAAACAACCGCAAGGACTTCGGTACCGAGCGCGCTTTGACGGCATTGGTAGGTAAGCGTCGTAGCATGCTCGATTATCTCAAACGCAAAGACATCGAGCGCTATCGTGCTATCATCAAAGAGCTCAACATCCGTAAGTAAGCCGAAGGCTGAAAGCAGGAAGCTGAAATCTAAAAAATCGTCCAAAAGGGCGATTTTTTTTGTGTATGTCATTTTTTTTTCGTACCTTTGTCGCCAAATATGGTAAAACGCCTTTACACATATATCCTTTTGCTCTGTTCGCTGACGGTTCAGGCTGCTGTTTTCACGCCGCAAACGGTTCCTGATCCCAAGAAACTTGCGCAGGAGAACTACGTCTCCAACCCTGACCGGCTGATTGCCGACTCGGATGTCGTATATCTCAACCGCTGTGCGGCGATGCTGTACCGGCAAACCGAGGTCGAGATGGCGGTGGTAGCGTTGGGGAGTATAGGCGACGCTGATGCCTTTGATTTTGCCTACGAGCTCTTTCAGCGGTGGGGTATTGGCGGCGAAGGCAAGAATACCGGAGTCCTGATCCTCTTTGCCGAGGAGAGCCATGACATCCGTATCATGACCGGAGTGGGTATCGAAGGTGTCCTGCCTGACGCCAAATGTTCGCGCATCATCCGGGAAACGATGATACCTGCCTTCCGCGCCGGTGATTACGGAGGCGGACTATGCCTCGGCGCACTGCGTATCTATGAAACCTGTACCGAAGGTGACGCACCCGACGAACTGAGAAATGCACGCTCGGTTACCAACCGCGGGCAGTATGCCGAGGAGGATGAATTGGCTACAAGCGAAATCATTCTTATCCTTCTGTCCGTTCTGCTCGTAGCCGTATTCTGCTTTGTGATGGCGTGGTTTACGTCGGTCAAACGCTGTCCGCATTGCCATAAACGCAAGGCTTATCCTACCGGCAGTGAGAAAATCCTGCAATACGCCTCCTATACCCGCGAGGGCAAAGGCGAGAGGACATATAAATGCCGCCACTGCGGCGAGACGTTCGTGCTCCCCTTTACTATCCCGCGCAAGTCACGCGTTGTGGTCGTTTCCGGCGGCTCGGGCAAGGGCGGCTTCGGCGGAGGCTTCTCGGGCGGAGGTTCATGGGGAGGAGGATCCACTTTCGGCGGCGGCGCCGGCGGCAAATGGTAAGAAAAAATCGCCCTGACGCCCTATCGACATGACGTCATGACGACATAACGATATAAATATTTTTATAGCAATGAAAAAAGCAATCAAATGGATTATTGCAGTGCTGTGTGTACTGGCAGTAGTAGTACTTTGGGGCGTAGGAGTGTACAACGACCTTGTTTCCGCTCAGGAGGAAGTCGAATCCTCATGGGCGCAAGTAGAGAACCAGTATCAGCGTCGTGCCGACCTTGTGCCTAATCTGGTGGCTACAGTCAAAGGTTATGCCAAACATGAGCAGGAGACCTTGGATCAAGTTACCGAGGCACGCGCCAAAGCCACTCAAATCACCATTGACCCGGCCAATGCCACTCCTCAGCAGCTGGCGGCTTACCAGTCGGCACAGGGCGAACTCACCCAGGCGCTCGGAAGACTCTTGGCTGTAGCGGAGAACTATCCTGACCTCAAAGCCAACCAGAACTTCCTGGATCTCCAGCAACAGTTGGAGGGCACGGAGAACCGTATTACGGTGGCTCGTCAGTTGTTCAATGACTCGGCACGCGCATACAACACTTCCCTGCGCAAGTTCCCGCGTAATATAATCGCTTCTATGTTCGGCTTTGAGAAGAAACCGTACTTCGAGGCTGAACCCACTGCTAAAACAGCTCCAAAAGTAGAGTTTTGATAGAGATCAAGCCCTATATTGAACACGCGGTGCTGGTGGGGTTGATAACTCCTGAGCAACCGGAAGACCGTACTCGCGAGTATCTCGACGAGTTGGCTTTTCTGGCTGACACGCATGGTATAGTGCCTGTCAAGCGCTTCACGCAACGCCTTGACCAACCCAACACTTCCACCTACGTCGGCGAAGGCAAACTCGAGGAAATCCGCCAGTTCATCATTGAGAGAGAAAGCGGAGAAGAGCCTGTAGATGTAGTTGTTTTCGATGATGAGTTAAGCCCGCGCCAGATCCGCAATCTGGAGAAAGCGATCAACCGTCGCGAGAAACACCCGGCCAACGTCCGTGTCATCGACCGTACGATTCTTATCCTTGAGATCTTCCTCCAGCGCGCGCAGACCTCTTATGCCAAGACCCAGGTCGAAATGGCGCATCTGCAATATATGCTCCCGCGTCTGACGCGTATGTGGTCGCACCTCGACCGCCAGCGAGGCGGCGGTGGCACCAACCGTGGCATGGGTGAGACCCAGATAGAGGCGGACAAACGGGTTATCGGCCAGCGCATCGCCCTGCTGCGCGAAGAACTCAAGAAGATCGACCGCCAGATGGCTACACAACGCCAGCACCGCGGCAAAATGGTGCGCGTGGCGCTCGTCGGATATACCAACGTAGGCAAATCAACGCTCATGAACCTCCTCTCCAAATCCGAGGTCTTTGCCGAGAACAAACTCTTCGCTACGCTGGACACCACGGTCCGCAAGGTGACTATCGACAACCTGCCTTTCCTCCTCTCCGACACCGTCGGCTTCATCCGCAAACTGCCGCATCATCTCGTCGAGTCCTTCAAATCAACCCTTGACGAGGTACGCGAAGCCGATCTCCTGATCCACGTAGTGGATATCTCTCACCCCAATTTTGAGGAGCAGTACAATGTCGTGGAAAAAACAATCAACGATCTGATGACGTCATCACGGCATGACGATATAAAGAGAGATATTCCTCGCATCGTCGTCTTCAACAAAATCGACAATTTCACCTATACGCCCAAGGACGAAGATGACCTCACGCCTATGACACGCGAGAACTACTCGCTCGACGACTTGCAGAAAACATGGATGGCGCGTCTCGGCAACGACTGCATCTTCATCTCCGCGAAAAACAAAGACAATATAGACGCCCTGCGCGCGCTAATGTACGCACGCATCAAAGCCATACATATTCAGCGTTACCCCTACAACGATTTCCTCTTCCAGAACTACGAGGAATAAATTGTAAATTGTCAATTGTAAATTGTTAAATCGTAAATGATAATTATGCGAAGTATTACAGAACAAGGACACACTTTTGAGGAGTGGCTCACGCCGGACATGATCGCCCGGGACGTGAAACAAGTGGCGGACCATATCAGCCGTGATTACAAGGACAAAGAGCCGCTCTTTATTGTCGTGCTCAATGGAGCTTTTGTCTTTGCTGCCGACCTCATTCGCGCAGTGGACAAAGATCTTCATTGCGAAATCACTTTTATCCGCGTCAGCTCCTATTGGGGCATGGCTACTACAGGCAAACTCGAGTTTATTGTGCCGCTACAGCAAACCGTGACCGACCGCGATGTCATCATCGTCGAGGATATTGTGGACTCCGGACTCACTATCCATCAACTCAAAGCCCACCTCCGGGCACTGGGAGCTTCATCGGTCAAGGTGGCTTCTATGCTCTTCAAACCGGAGAAACTGGAGTACGACGATGCAAAGCCTGACTATGTCGGCCATGAGATCACTGGTGAGTTCGTCGTGGGCTACGGACTCGATTTCGACGGTTTCGAGCGCAACCTCGACGCTATCTATAAAGCGAAAAAGTCCTAACATCGTCATGTCGTCATGTCGCCATGACGTTATCACGAAAAATCAAACACAACAATCAATAACTCTTAAATTTAACCATTATGAACGAAGAATTGAAACAAGTAATGGCTGTCGCCGAGCAATGGACTCGCGAGCCGTTTGACGCCGAAACACGCGCGCAAGTCAAAGCGATGATGGACGCTGAGGACAAAACCGAACTCATCGACGCTTTCTATCGCACACTCGAGTTCGGTACCGGTGGCCTGCGCGGTATCATGGGCGCAGGTACCAACCGTATGAATAAATACATCGTGGCTCAGGCTACACAGGGCTATGCCAACTACCTCCTCAAGGTGCAGCGCGAGGGCGGTTTTGAGAACGTGCAGAACGGCCGCGTGGCAGTGGTGGTTGGCCATGACTGCCGCAACAACGGGCGTCTCTTCGCCGAGACGGTTGCCAACATCTTCTCCGCCAACGGAATCAAGGTGTATCTCTTCGAGTCCCTCCGCCCGACGCCCGAAGTCAGCTTCGCTATCCGTCACCTCAAATGCCAGGGCGGCGTGAACGTCACCGCATCCCACAACCCCAAGGAGTACAACGGTTACAAGGCTTACTGGGAGGACGGCTCGCAGGTACTCCAGCCGCATGACCAGGGTATCATCAACGAGGTCAACAAAGTCCGCATGGAGGATGTCAAATGGGAGGCGAACAAAGACCTCATCGAGATCATCGGCGGCGAGATGGACTACGACTACATGATGGCGGTACACGATGTACTCATCGACCAGGAGTCGATCAATCGTCAGCGCGACCTCAATATCGTCTATACGCCTATGCACGGCGCCGGACGCCAGATAGTGCCGATGTGCCTCCGCTCATGGGGCTTCCAAAACATCCATGTTGTGCCCGAGCAGATGGTCATCGACGGCAATTTCCCCACCGTCGTTTCCCCGAACCCCGAGAACGCTGAGGCTATGACACTTGGCATGAAGTTAGGCACCAAGCTTGGTGCCGATTTGGTCATCGCTTCCGACCCGGACGCCGACCGTATAGCTATCGTCTGCCGCAACGACAAGGGAGAGTGGGTCATCATCAACGGCAACCAGACCAATATCATGTACCACTACTACATTATCAACAACATGAAGCGTCTGGGCAAACTCCGCGATGACATGTTCATCGTCAAGACCATCGTCACCTCCGAACTCATCCGCAAGATCGCTGACGCACAGGGCGTTACCCTCACCGACGAATATACCGGCTTCAAGTGGATTGCCAACCGTATCCGTATGTGGGAGGGCAAACGCAAATATATCGGCGGCGGCGAGGAGTCATTCGGTTTCCTGCCCTACGACGCCGTACGCGATAAATGTTCGCCATCGGCTATCTGCCTCATCTGCGAGATTGCCGCCTACGCCAAGGACAACGGCATGACCCTCTACGACTACCTCCTCAAGATCTACGCCGACTACGGCTTCCAGCGCGAGACCACCATCAACGTCGTTCGCCCGGGCAAGACTGGCGCCGAGGAGATCCAGCAGATGATGAAGGACTACCGCGCCAACGCGCCCAAGGAGATTGCCGGTGAGAAAGTATGCCTCATCAAGGACTACAAGACCCTCAAGCAATGCGCTTTGAAGGACGGTCAATGGGTAGAGTCCGACATCGAGATGCCGCTCAACGCCACCTCCAACGTACTCCAGTACTTCACCGAGGGCGGCCTCAAAGTGTCTGTTCGTCCGTCAGGTACCGAGCCGAAGATCAAGTTCTACTTTGAAATCCCTGTCAAGACCGAACTCGGCAAGCCCTTCACCGGTGCCGACTACGAGCGCTGCACCGCCGAAGCCGAAGCACGCGTTCCCGCTATCAAAGCTTCCCTCGGCCTCTAAACAGCACCTGCCCCTTCGCCATGTTCTCCCTTCCCTCCTTTCTCCCTCCCTATGGGGGAGGGTTGGGGTGGGGCTGGTAGGCTAGTCGCCTAGTCAGCTGGCTAACAAAAATAAGTACGCGCACTCGCGCGTACTTATTTTGTTTCTTGCCTCCGATTCACCCTCGGCATACATGCCGGGTTCTGATAGCGTCTGTGCCCCGCGCATTTATGCGCGGTTCTCTCTCAACTCCCTGTAAATCTGCACATACACATACGTGTACAGACTCCCGTAGCCTTTCTCGCCTTCTTTTAGGCCTGCGCGGTAACTCTCAAAACGCCGCTGCCATTCCTTCGCCTCGGCTACTGCCTCTGCGCTACACTCCGTCGGCTTGCGGAAGGCTTTCTCGATCGCGTGGGCGCGTTTCTGGGCGGATTTGATCAACTCCCTGTTCTGAGTCGCACCCTCTGACCAGCTGCCCTCATGCTTGCGCATAAAATAAATCTGGTGCTCCTGACCGCTTCCTTTGCGGTGGCGCGACACCATGCGCATCCCGTGGATCTCACCGTAATTCTTGCTGTCCAATGCGCCTCTCAGCTCCTCTACTATCATATGGTATTTTACTTTTCCCATACTATGCCTTTCTTTAATGGTTGTTATCCTAGACAATACCTAGACGATACCTAGACCATACACGGTCTGTCCATGCCCCGTCCATACCCTGTCCTTTGTAGGTCTTGTACCGATTGGTTTTCGTGCTGCAAAGGTACAACTTTTTTTTCATATATGCAAATTTCCTCACCCTGTCCCCCCGTCCCCCTGTCCCCCTATCGCCCGCTCCCCCTGCCACCCTATCCCCTGTCCCCCCCTGCTCCTCCCTCGCATGTCGTCCTGTCGTCCTGTCGTTCTGTCGCCTAGTAGGCTAGTACGCTAGTCAGCTAGTTAGTTAGTTAGTCGCCTCTTCCGTCCATTTTTCTATATCCTGTGACGAAATTCCGCATTTTTGTACGATTTGAGAGTCGATTTATACGATTTGCGAATGCTTTTTAATAAAAAAGCAGTAATTTTGCAGCGCATAATCTTTTTTTCCACATAAATCAATCACAGGTATGAAAAAAATCTCACTTTTAGTCCTCGCCCTTCAGCTGGCAGCTTTCAGCCTGATGGCGCAGGACGCGCAGCCCGTTCAGAAACTGAACGTCTGGCAACTGGACGGCAGCCGGATTCAGTTTCTGCTAACCGACGAGCCCGTGACGACTTTCGAAAACGGCAACCTCGTCATCACTACCAACCAAGGCGTGTTCTCATATCCGCTGGCGAACATGGTCAAATATACCCACGAAGGTCTGCCCGAAGGTATTGACGCCCCGACAGTAGCGCCGGGTGATATTCTGGTAAAGCAGAACAACGAGATGCTATTAATCGAAGGTCTGCCGGACAACCAACTCGTGGAAGTCTATTCCGTGGACGGCAAACTCATTCTCTCCAAACGCGCCACCGGCGGGCAGGGCACCTTGCTCTCGCTCATCGGGCAACCCCAAGGCACGTATATCGTTTCGTTAGGTCAAACCTCCTTTAAATTCGTGAAACAATGAAGAACGCAGTTAATCGTGCCCTTGTGGCTAAGAAAAGAGCTATCAGTATTCAGCTATCAGCTGTCAGAAGGAGCATATTAGTCCTTATTCTTTGTTCCTTCAGCGCAGCGGTCTTTACTCCCGTAAAAGCCCAGGAGGCGTTTTATATCTATCGCAACGATGGCAACTTCAACGGTTTCTTCTATGACGAGGTGCAGGAGATGCGTTATTCCAAACTGGCGCTGGACTCCACCGAGCAGGAGCAGTATGTCACCTACGAAGTAGTCCTCGCCGACACGACCTACCGCATCCCGCTTGCCTCCATTGACTCTATCGGTTTCCAACAGCCGGAGATTAAGTTCAACCCGAAAGTGAAATTCATGGAGAAGGATGGGTATAGTCCGTACGTAAACCTCTCCACCTTTGTCATTGGCTGGGGAGTAGAAAAACAGACCTATTATTTCCGAAATTTGCCGGACAATATGATCCCACAAGTGGGAGATGTACTCATTGGGCTGCCGACCGACACACATGCAGAGTTATATAGTGACGGCGGTAGTTTCAGTTGTATCGTTGAAAGCGTAACCTTATCGGACAGGGAGTACGACGAAGGACCAGTAAAAATGTGTTACGTCGAAGGACGCTGTGTAGAAGCCATCAGTGATGTCTTTGAACAATATATCACCGTGGAGCAGATTGGCGTCAAGCCAGACGGAAAGGTCGTCCGCCGTATAGCGGGTTGTACACCGGATGGTCTGCCGCGCAAGATAAAAAATATAGATGACAAAGTCGAAATTACGCTTATCGATAAAGATGTGCAGTTGATCCGCGAATGGCAGGCGACACCGAATGCCAAATTTGACCTGACGGCTGATATAGGCGTGAAATACAAACTGCGTGCAGCGTATAATATCACATGGACACGGTTTATGGTCAAGATTTCACATGACCTGAGTTTGAAAGTCAAACCATCTTTAGGAATGCAAGTTTCCCAAAGTGTTGAGGCAACTCTGGATGATTGGTGGGTGACGCTTCCTAAAATCATGTTCCCTGCCGCTGCTCCGGTCTTTGAGACAGACCCTGTACCTGTTCCGTTTATCCGAGCGGAAGGAACATTAGAAGCACGTCTCAACCTTCCTGCCGTACATATGGGCATAGGCGATGATATCATTTTTGATAGCAACAATATCTTCCCCGTCTCTTTCGGCCTGCATCTGGTTCCGGATGAGAACAAAGAAGTGACAGATGATATGCTGGATTTGTCTGCCAATGTCACTTTGTCCGGTTATGTTCAGACAGGTATCCTGTTTAAGGCGAATGTTTCAACAGCCAGTTGGTTCAAAAAGGTGCTGAAGGGCGATGTGGGTCTCTATCTGTATTGCGGTCCCAAAGTGAGCAGTAGATTCAATCTGGGCGCCAAGGATTTCACAACAGGCGAATGGAATCCGACCGAATGGAAACCTTACGAATACCTGCGCGAGTCAAACCTGTCTCTCACGCTCATCTCTCTTGATTTGGAGGCCAAAGCCACCGCAGCGGCTTTCTGGAAGGATCCCGTAGAGAAGACGTTCTTCAAATCCAACTGGGGTTGGCTCACAGACACCGTCTTCTTTGCGCCTTCTTTCAGAGAGACTATGGTAGATACCACAGGCGGGGCAATTAAAATCACGCTGCGCAAACAGCCGAAGCAGTATCTTGGTTTTTCTACTGCAGATATAGCGATTTGTAATTATGAAGGATATGTGGGTACTGGGCCTATTATCAAAACGGTTGGACACTTTGCACTTAGCTATCATCCTGAAGATTCACTCTATACATATACAATGACAAAAGCTGACCTCGAAGGATTGGCTGTTAAAGAATATGCAGTTTTTCCATATGTCAAATGCGGTCCTTGGGGACCGTACCGCGCCATTGTTGGAACAATCGGAAAGTTCTATCCGCCTGTAGAATATCAGATGCTGAGTGATCACTTGGAGTTTAATGGCAATGAGGGCGATACAGCATCCGTTAGTTTTACAACCAACTGTTTGCCTGATAGGATTAGTTGTTATGGCAATTCCGACTGGATAAAGTTTGATCGGTTGGAAGTTCAAGATTCTGCCAAGCATAAATACAGGGCTGTTTTCAAAGCCAAATATAACAACACTCTTTTTGATCGCAAGTATGATAAAAATTATGATGGTGCGCCAGCAATCAGATTTTGGGACAAAGGTAAAGCTATAGATTTGAAATTATCAGCACACCAGAAACCTGCTGATTTATCCATTGCAAATATCAATTTGACTTTTTCGGCGGGCGCATCAAGTGGCTCTGCAAAGATTGGTCAAAAAGACGGGAATCTCTTCATAAACTACAATGGTCCTGTTACTGTAACGCGACAAGGAGAAAATGCTATCTTGATTACAGGAACTGCAACTACAACACAAAATGATGTTACAGAAACAGTACAAGTAGCATTTACCATTGAGAAAGCTAATGGCAGCAACTATAGTGATAAAGGCCGACCTTCTACTATTTGTACAAACGGAACAATGACTCGCCACGCAGAATATACGATTGTACCGACAGGCAGTGGATATACCTATTCTACAGATGCACAATACACATTTAGTACGGCTAATGCCAAATCGGATCAATTAATCAACGAGGTGTTTTCTGCAAGTTACGCAGGTAACATATCCGGTACATGGGATCACCAAGAAACATATTATTATATTTATGATGGTCGACCGGGGCATTCAACAAGCGATTATCACCTTGACATCACTCCCGACATGGAGGGGAATCGCTTGAATTTCACTATTACAATAACACCTCCATCTGCACAGTAATCTTTGTTCAACTATCTATCCTCTCATCCCACGCGCGGAGCTCCACAGCCCACGCGTGTTTTTTGAACGCACAAGCGGCCTGATTGGGTCGCTTTTTTGTACCTATCGGCAACAAAAAGAAAAATTATTTGCATATGTCAAAAAAAAATACTACCTTTGCACGACTTTTTGTGGGTCTTATCAATTAACCGGACGCAAACGGCGTCCAAAATATCAATTTTACACGAATGAATATTGTTACAAAAGAGATTGCTCTGCCCGATGGACGAGTTATCAAACTCGAAACCGGCAAACTCGCCAAACAGGCTGACGGCGCTGTCATGGCTACCCTCGGCAACACCATGATCCTGGCTACCGTATGTTCCGCCAAGGAGGCTGTGCCCGGCACCGATTTCATGCCCCTGACGGTAGAGTACAAAGAGAAATTCGCTTCCGCCGGACGTTTCCCCGGGGGCTTCACACGCCGCGAAGGCAAGGCTTCGGATTACGAAATCCTCATCGCGCGTCTCATTGACCGCGCCTTGCGTCCGCTTTTCCCCTCCAACTACCACGCCGAGACTTTCGTCAACGTCACGATGTATTCGGCTGACGGCATCGACATGCCCGAGTCTATCGCCGGTCTCGCTGCCGGCGCCGCACTCGCCTGCTCTGACATCCCCTTCGAGGGGCCCGTCAGCGAAGTGCGCGTAGCACGCGTCAACGGCCAGATGGTCATCAACCCTACCTTCGAACAGTGCGAGAACGCTGACCTCGAACTCATGGTAGCGGCTACCTACGACAACATCATGATGGTCGAGGGCGAGATGAAAGAGGTGCCCGAGTCCGTTATGCTCGAGGCTATCAAAGCTGCACACGAGGCTATCAAACCGCAGTGCCTCGCTATCAACGAGATGATGAAGGCGTACGGCAAGGAGACGAAACGCGAGTACTGCCACGAGGTCAACGACGACGAACTCAAGCAGGCGGTGCACGACTATTCCTACGCCCGCGCTTACGCACAGGCTACCGCTGCCGACACCGACAAACATCACCGCGAGGCTATGTTCTCCCAGATCCGCGAGGACTTCAAGACCGAGCGTGCCGATTATATGGCTGCCCGCGCAGAGGCTCTCGGCGTCGATATCGACGAGATAGCAGCCCTGGTGGACCGCTACTACCACGACGTGGAGAAAGAGGCTATGCGCCGCGCCGTACTCGACGAAGGCAAGCGCCTCGACGGTCGTAAGACCACGGAGATTCGTCCTATCTGGTGCGAAGTAAGCCCACTGCCCGGACCTCACGGATCCTCTATATTCACCCGCGGCGAGACACAATCGCTCTCTACCGTCACCCTCGGCACCAGCCGCGACGAGAAAATCGTGGACGAGGCTCTCATCCAGGGTACCGACAAGTTCCTCCTGCACTATAACTTCCCGCCCTTCTCAACGGGCGAAGCCAAAGCACAGCGCGGTGTCGGACGCCGCGAGATAGGTCACGGCAACCTCGCTTGCCGCGCGCTCAAGAACATGATTCCCGAGGACTTCCCCTACACCGTACGTGTCGTTTCTGACATCCTCGAGTCCAACGGTTCGTCCTCTATGGCTACCGTCTGCGCAGGTACACTCGCACTTATGGACGCCGGTGTACCGATGAAAAAACCTGTTTCCGGTATCGCCATGGGACTCATCTCCGAGAACAAAGGCACCAAATACGCCATCCTCTCCGATATCCTCGGCGACGAGGATCACCTCGGCGACATGGATTTCAAGACCACAGGTACCAAGGACGGCTTGACCGCCTGCCAGATGGATATCAAGGTGGACGGTCTCTCGTACGAAATATTGGAGAACGCACTCGCACAGGCGCATGAGGCACGTATGTACATCCTCGGCAAGATCCTCGAGTGCATGCCCGCTCCGCGTGCCGACCTCAAGCCCCACGCTCCGCGCATCACTTCGTTCTATATCCCGAAAGATATGATCGGAGCTGTCATTGGCCCGGGCGGCAAGATTATCCAGGGTATCCAGGCAGAGACCGGAGCTGTCATCTCTATCGACGAAGATGAGAAGGGCGGCAAGGTAGAAGTAGCCTCCAACAACGGCGAGCAGATGGCTGCCGCTATCGCCAAGATCAAAGCTATCGTAGCCCTGCCCGAAGTAGGCGAGGAGTACGACTCCGTTGTCAAATCGTTCATGCCCTACGGCTGCTTCGTAGAGTTCATGCCGGGCAAGGAAGGACTGCTGCATATCTCCGAGATCGACTGGAAACGCTATGAGACCATCGAGGAGACCGGCATCCATGAGGGCGACCATATCCGCATCAAACTGCTGGAGATCGACCCCAAGACCGGCAAGTTCCGTCTCTCGGCACGTGCCCTCAAGGAGAAACCCGAAGGCTACGTAGAGCCCGAGCGTCCGGCGCGCGGACCCCGTCCCGACCGTAACGGCAATCCCGACGGTGCACGTCTCGACCGCGGTCCCCGTCCCGAGCGCCGCGGACCCCGCCCCGAGCGTCACTAACCGGAAAAGCCACGCGGCTATCACCCTGCGTAGTGGTAACGATGTGGTAATGTAAATACCGGCAAAAAGAAAAGGTGTCAGAGGAGAATTCCTTGCTGACACCTTTTTCGTTGGGGTTAGGCGTAGTTCCTGTCCAGCGAGCGGTAGGAGATAGATTCTAATAAATGCTGTTTGAGGATGGGTCCGCTGCCCTCCAGATCCGCGATGGTGCGGGCTACTTTGACGATGCGGTCGTACGCGCGGGCGCTGAGCCCCATTTTTTGCATAGCCAACTCCAGCAAACGGTCGCACTCGCTATCCAGCGTGCAGAACTGCCGCACCATTTTTGCGCTCATCTGGGCATTGCAATGCACCAGCGGGCTGTCGGCAAACCGTTGCTGCTGGATAACACGGGCGCGTAGTACCCGTTCACGCATCACCGCCGAGCTCTCCGCCGGCTTGGTGTCCCGCAGCTGGTCGTAGGGCACAGCCTCGATCTCACACTGGATATCTATGCGGTCGAGCAACGGACCGCTGATCTTGCCTAAATAGCGGTGTATCTGCGCAGGCGTACAGGTGCACGGATGGGCAGGGTTGTTCTCGCCGTAGTGTCCGCACGGGCAGGGGTTCATAGCCGCCACGAGCATGAAGGACGCAGGGTAATCGACCGTCTGTTTGGTGCGGGCTACCGTGATTTTCCTATCCTCCAGCGGTTGGCGCATCACCTCCAGCGCCGAGCGTTTGTATTCGGGCAACTCATCCAGAAAGAGCACGCCGTTATGCGCCAGGCTGATCTCTCCGGGGTGGGGGTTCTGGCCTCCGCCCACCAGGGCGATATCCGTGATAGTGTGATGCGGACTGCGGAACGGACGCTGCACGATGAGCGAACCGTTGGCGGCGTTTTTCTTGTTGATGAGTCCTGCTACCGAGTGGATCTTGGTGGTTTCCAAGGCCTCCTCCAGCGACAGCGGCGGCAGGATGGACGGCAGACGCTTCGCCATCATCGACTTGCCGGCGCCCGGAGGACCGACCATCAGCATGTTATGACCGCCGGCGGCTGCCACTTCCATGGCTCGCCGCACTTTGTACTGGCCGCGTACATCGGCAAAATCCAAATCGGAGGGAAAAGCCTGACGGGCAAACAAGGCACGGGTGTCAACTATCGTGGGCTCAAAAGTCTGAATGCCGTTCAGCATCCGTACTACATCCAACAGTGTGTCCAGCCCGTAAACCTCCAGCCCTTCCACTACTGCCGCCTCCTCGGCATTGGCAGCAGGCAGAATAATCCCCTTGAAACCCTCTCGCTTGGCGCAAAGCGCAATAGGCAGTACTCCGCGGATAGGCTGCAGCGAACCGTCAAGCGACAACTCTCCCATTACCATATATCGGTCTAGCAGTTTGGTTTGCACCTGCTCGCACCCCGCCAGCATCCCGATAGCCAGCGGCAGATCGTATGCTGCGCCCTCCTTGCGGATATCCGCCGGAGCCATGTTGATCGTATAGGCGCGGTGCGGCATCTCGAAACCGTTCACCGTGATGGCGGCAACTATACGTTCATGGGCTTCTTTGACTGCGTTGTCCGGAAGACCGACCAACGTGAAATCATAGCCGGGGACTGCGTGAACTTCTACCGTAACAGGCACAGCGTCTATACCTACCGGCGCAGCACTGTAAATCTTGATTAACACCTGAGTTGAATGATGAATTAAAAATTACAAATTATTTTTCTTTCGCTTTTTCTGCTTTCTTTTGCTTGCGCTCCTCGCGTTTGGCACGCAGTTGCTCCTTGGTAGGCCAGTTGAAATCTTTCTTCCACATCAAACCTACACCCTGGATAGTGGAGGCCTGACGAAGCGAATACTTGTCCACGGTGTGGGTGTAACCTTTCAACCGCCACTGGCCGTCTTCGGTCAGCAGTACCTCTACGTCCAGATCTCCGAAGAAAGGCTGGTTGGAGACGTCGTTGTAGCGATACCCCACATTGCCGTTGATGATGAGCCGGTCCACCGGCTGCAGCTGGAACTGAGCTTCGTACTCCTGGCTGGCGGAGGCTCCTTCGCCGTCCGTACGGATAGCCACGCCAAGGGTCAGTACGTTGGTCAGTTTGGAGAGCCAGGCGTTAATCTGTCCGGTGACGGTGGAGGACAGGAGCGAGTAGGTGGAATTGAGAGTGGAGTATTGCGCGTTACTCATATAGTCCGGCGTAAAGAACCGCCCGAAAACGAGGAGGTAAATGACCTGGCGCATCATCATCTCGTCGGTGTTGATAACCTGACGAACCTGTTGCTGAATAGATTGGTCGCTGGAGGGGAACTCAAGCGAGAAACTGAGAATCGGATTGTTGAGAGCTCCGCTCAGATGCATACACGTCAGCACCGGTATATTGGTACGCGAGATGGACAACTGGTCGATCTCGTCGCCAAACAAGTCTTTCAGGTTGGCGGTGACCCTGTATTTGGCAGTTACGTCCAGAGTAGGGTTGGTAGGGTTGCCGGAGAAGGCTATCGTGGATCCTTCGCCGATAGTGAACTCGCGTCGTATCACATTGCCGACCGTGTAGGAGAGCGTGCCTTTCTCGATATCGTAGGTCCCCAATAAGCGCACATCTCCGGTCTCGGTGTTATAACTCAGTTGGAGGGCTCCGCTGCCTCGTGCCTGGATCATGTCGCCGTTTCGTACCCCCAGTACCAGCTGGAACAGCAAATGGGGGTTGACCTCAAGATTGAGCGAAAGGAGGCACCGTCCTACCCGTCTGTAGCGGGTGGAATCGACGGTCGTGAACAGGATGTCTATGTTATCCAGGTCGTTTTCGATGACAGTGTCACTCTCGTTTTTGGGATGCTCGATGAAATGGATAAAATTGGACTCGATAGCCGAGGAGGCGTTGTCCAAACTCAGCCTGAAACGTGATTTGTTGGCGGTCACGGCATCGGCATTTACCAGGATGTCGGTCTCGCTGCCGGTTACGTCCACATGTCCGGACGCATAAACCTTGCCCTGCAGCATCTCACCCTCTTTGTCCGGCACATCGAATGCCAATGCATTATGTACATCCACATGCAGGTCCAGGCGGAAATCGCGGAACTGGTCATGATAAACGCCTCCGTTCACCTCCAGCGCATTGCCTTCCGCATCCCTCAGATGCACATTGGGGAAAAGGATTCCGGTAGTGTCCATCACAATAGTGTCTTCCGGAATGGTGTATCGCGCACCTGTCCAGGGGAGCGTGAACGATGCGTTCTGCGCAGCTGCATTGAGCAGCACATACGTGAGACCTTTTCTGCCTCCCACAACCACATGTCCTGTGGCGTTGCCATCCAGGTCGGATAATACGGAAGCCGTCCAATGGTTGACAAAAGCCAGCGGCACAGAGTCTGCCTGCATGTCCAGTTTCCATTGGCCGCTGCCGTCAAAAATGGCTTCACCGTCCAATCCTACCAGATGGCGTGTGGGGCGTTCCACATCTGCATGGAATTGTAACTGGGGCGGCAATACAGTGTCTTGTTGCCTGCGCTCAGGAAAGATGTGCAAGTCCACTTCCGCGTCGCCGAACCAGCAGTCGTTCAGTCCCATAGAGTCCACGTGCACCAAGGCATCTATGGCAGGTTGCCGGAAGGCGTTGGAGATAGCGGCTTTGCCGGTGAGCAGGCCGTTGAACATGATAGTTTGTACCGGCAGAACAAATGGTACAACATATGCGGCGTCAATATTTCTCAAGTCCACTTCGAGGGTGTCAAGCGCAGAAGGCGAGGCTATACCGTGAGCCATTAAGTGCTGGCCGCCTCCCTCAAACAGGAAATGGTCGATAGTAACCATCGAATCCGCTGCGATATAGGTGGTGCGGCTCTCTCCGATGGTATATACCGAGTCGCGGAGCAGCAGGCTTGAGGGCATCATATGAAATTCCATCCACGGCTGTTTGTTATAGCGGTCGAAATGGGTGATCATCTTAATATCCCCGCCATACGTACCGGCCCGTTGGGCGGTCAGGAGTGCATGCTGCCGCTCACGGTTGTTCAGATGGCTGAGTGCGTGTTGCAACTCACGCGGAGAGAGGTCGCGCCAGCCTTCGGGCAGTTGTTCGTCCAGGTCTGACTCCTGGCGCAGCGACAGATGGGTGAGAACGGTGTCGCAGAAAGCCAGATTGGAGAAGACAGTCTGCATCTTCATCGCTTCGGCGGATACGGAAAGTGCCAGACCGGAACCTTTACCTCCGTTATGACGCAATGTGTCAATAGTGTTGAGCGTAACCGTCAAATCATGCACAGGCGTATTGCCGGCACGAACGCCGGGCGCAAAGAAACGCATATCTACATAGGGCTCTCCGTGGCGCGGAACTTCTATAGTGGCACGCATCGTAGGATGGTCGCTCAATACCACAGGGGCTACAAACAGCCGTTGGATACCTCTCAGCCGTTGGCCGTCGGCACGCATGGAAATCTGGACTGCATCAAAGGTTTGTGCGGGAGGCGGCACCAGCGAAGGCAGATAATGGTGTATCAATGCTTGTGCGGCCGGTACAAGATCGCCATAACGGAATACGCCGTCCGCTTGCGCGGACAGAAAATCGCTGCGCAGGGTGAATGCTTTGCCCTGCAACTCATCAGCGGAAACCAATAATGTGAGTTGCTGCATGAGTATAGAATCGCGCGCCGTACCTACAAACAGCGAATCGATAGCAAGATACCCGCTCATCTCGTCAGGCGTATCGCCGGTCAGATCCACTGCCAAGTTGAAACGGGTACTCAGTTTGTCGCCAATGGCTTTGATACCCAGTGGTGAGGAGTCGAAATGCCGGCATAGCAGGTTGAAATTCGCCTCAGGGTTCTTGTCGTGCATATCTACCACGCCGTCGAACGCCATGCTCAGATGCGGGTCGTCAATGTGGCAATGACCCGTGAAACGCTGAGGCTCGTAGTGGCCGTTGATCTGGAGATCCTGATAAGTATAGTCGTTATAGGTGAACCGGCGTATGTCCGCCTTGACATCTCCGCGTACTTCGCCGTCGGCAATCGTCCCGTGCGAACGCACATCAATGGTTGCGGTGCCCAGTTTCTGAGTAGCAAGAAGCCGTCCCAGCCGCAGTCGGTGGCCTACAACACGTGCGTTGTAATTCATGTGCTCGAAGAGGGAGTCGCTACGGAATGTGCCGTCCGTGCTCACGGTGCCGATGCCGGTGCGGAAAGCTCCGTGGAGTGTCAGGTCGTGCAATTGCCCCTCCGCCAGACCGCGGTAGTGGATATCTCCCAACCGGTGAATCGGCGCCGCCAGTTTGAACGGACGGTTGTAGAGCCGGGAGAGGAAATCCTGGAGAATAGGAGCGTTGATATGCACGTCCTGAAAATTAGCACGCAGATAGGTGTTGTCCCAGTCGGGCATACCCAGTGCCGTTACGTTTCCTACAAACAGGTTGCGGCCGTTGTAGTTGAGCGACAGATCCTGGCAGTAGAGCGAGTCGAGCGATCCTCCTATCTGTCCGGTCATAACCAGCCGGCGGTTCATATGAGCCAGACGCGGTACCAACAAGGCTATGTCCGAGGGGACCAGCAGGGCTTCGTGCAGCCGGAGGGAGAATAGAATATCGTGTGCCGATTGGGACAGATTGAGCGTATCGCCGGCAGGGAAATGTATTTCTATACCGCTCAAATCTAACCGTGAATGCGGCAGTTTACCCGTCAGGGTGGGGATAGACAGCAACGTATCGTTGAGTATCATATGCGCCCTCAGTGACTCCACTTCCAGGGGTTTCTGCTTACTATCGAGGACGGACAGGCGTAGTGCCAAATCGCCTATTTCGGCATCAAACAGGTCGGCCGAGAGGCAATGCAGATCCATTGCCGTGTGGGGCAGATACACCTGCATGTTGTCGTACCGCAGCCTGAGGTTTTTCAGCTGCACGTCCTGCACTGTCACCAGTGAACGTAACGGACTGTCATCTTGCTTTTCCACACGGAAAGCATCTACCAGAAACTGGTAGTTGTACGTGCTGTCCGGCAACCGGTACACATTGACAACGCCGTCACTCACGCGCACATGGGAGAAACGAATGGCATTGCGTCTAAGAGCCAGCGGACTGAAATGGGCATACACCTCGCCCACATAGAGCATGGTGTCCTGCTGCCGGTCCTCGATATACAGATCCCGTATCGCCAGCCGCGCAGGAAACCGGTATTCAATAGCACCCACATGTGCTTCCGTGCCTAATGCGTGTGCCAGTTCATTGGTAGCCAACTGAACAGCCGCCGTTTTCACGCGGTCGCTGGCTAATACAGACAGCAACATTGCCAAAACCAGCACCAGGCTGACAATGATAACGGATACTATGTACAGAAATCGTTTCAATGCGTTCAATCTGCATGTGCGTTGCGTAAAAAAAAACTTTGCGCACATTCCAGCACGCAAAGTTACAATAAATTTTGCATATATGCAAAAAAAAGTGTGTTTTTATGCTAATCTTAGCTTATTTCTCCCCAGTTATAGGCTTCGATACGTAAAATATCCAGCCTGTTTTTGTAAATCCGGTTGAATTCGTCTTCCAGGAGCGGGTCTTTCTCTAAAATAGTCATGGCAGCCTGACGTGCAAGTTCTACGAGTCTTCCGTCAGTACTCAGGTTGGCTATGTGCAGGTCGAACGGCAGGCCGGATTGCTGTGTGCCCTCCAGGTTGCCCGGACCGCGGAGTTGCAGGTCGGCTTCGGCGATGCGGAAACCGTCGTTGGTGGCTACCATCGTATCAATCCGCTGACGCGTCTCTTTAGTCAGTTCGTTGCGCGTGAGCAGTAGGCAGTAACTCTGGTCGGCTCCGCGCCCAACGCGGCCGCGGAGTTGGTGCAATTGGCTGAGACCGAACCGCTCGGCGTTCTGGATGACCATCACACTGGCGTTGGGTACGTTTACGCCCACTTCGATGACTGTAGTGGCTACTAATATCTGCGTCTCGCCGCTCTGGAAACGCTGCATCTGCAGATCTTTGTCCGCCGCTTTCATCTGGCCGTGAACCATTGAAATCCTGTACTCAGGAAAAGCTTCGCACAGTTCGTTGAAACCGTTCTGCAGATCCTGCAAATCCAGTTTCTCGTTCTCCTTGATCAGCGGATAAACCACATAGATTTGTCGCCCTTGCTCAATCTGTTGCCTCAGGAAACTATACACTTGTGCGCGGCGTTCAATCGAGTAATGGATAGTCTGTACCGGCTTGCGTCCCGGCGGCAGTTCGTCAATGATGCTGACATGCAAATCGCCGTAAACGGTCATTGCCAGCGTGCGCGGGATAGGCGTGGCGGTCATTACCAGTACATGAGGAGGGATTTGGTTCTTGTTCCATAACTTGGCGCGTTGCGCCACACCGAAACGGTGTTGCTCGTCCACAATCACCAGACCCAGGTTTTTCCATTGTACCTCGTCTTCTATCAGCGCATGTGTGCCAATGAGAATGTCTATCTGACCGTTGCGAAGTCCGTCGTGCAGCGGAACACGCTGTTTCTTGGTGGTCGAACCCGTCAGAAGGGCGATATTAACTGACGGCTGATGGCTGACGGCTGAAAGCTTGTTCAGCGGAGCAAGAAAGGCTTTCAGCGTCTCGTAGTGCTGGTTGGCAAGGATTTCTGTCGGAGCCATGATACAGGCCTGATAGCCGTTGTCATTGGCGAGCAGACAGCATAGCAGTGCCACTAATGTCTTGCCGGAACCTACATCGCCTTGCAGCAGGCGGTTCATCTGATGGCCGGATTTGAGGTCCTCGTGTATCTCGCGGATGACACGTTTCTGCGCTTCCGTTAACGGGAAAGGCAATGCCCGATAGAGACTATGAAACCGTGTGCCAACCGTCGGTATAAGGTAGCCGGTGTTCTGTTCGCGCCGTTTCATCTGGCGCAAGATTTGCAACTGGATGTAAAACAGTTCCTCGAATTTGAGCCTTGCACGGGCGTTTTGCATGGCAAACCTGTCCCGCGGGAAATGCACGTTCGTCAGCGCTTCGGTCAGGCTCATCAGTTTGTATTGCTGCAATACATCTGCTCCGATGGTGTCCGGTACCCCTTGCCTGAGATCGGGTATCAGGTCGGCAATGATGATACGCATCGCTTTGGAGTTCAGCCCTACGCGTTTCATCTTGTCCGTAGTGTTGTAATAGGGTTCCAGACCTTGTGTCATCTCCGGCGTAACCTTGCTCCACGGGGTCAGTTCGGGGTGCACGAAATTGAACCGATGGTCGAAACGGCTCGGCTTTCCAAACAGCAGATACTTAATACCTTTCTGCAACTTAACGTACTGCACCCCTTTGAACCACACCAATTCGCACTGGTGCATTCCGTCGTTGAACATGGCGCTCAACCGCTGGGCTTTGCCGATACCGATAGTGTGCCACTCGGTCACTTCGCCGATAATCTGCACATATGTATCTTCGTCGTCCAGTTCGGCTATGTGGTAGAACTTGCTGCGGTCGATATATTTATACGGATATTGGCGCAACATATCCATCGCGGTGTGAACCCCGAGTTCAGAACGAAGAATGTCGGCACGCTTGGCACCGACATTCTTGCAATAGGTTATATCTCTGTAGGATAAATCCATCCGCTATCAGCATTCAGCCGTCAGCTATCAGTTTATTGCAACTTGAAGTTAACCGGCAGGGTGTATTTTACGCGTACAGCCTTACCACGCTGCTTACCGGCTTTCCAGTTAGGCATGGATTTGATGACGCGAACAGCCTCTTTGTCCAGCGAGGGGTCACCACCCGAACGAACAACCTCTACATCTACAATCTTACCGTCCTTGTTAACCACGAACTGGCAAATCACACGGCCTTGGATACCGTTTTCCTGTGCAATAACAGGGTATTTCACGTTCTCAGCCAGGTACTTGAACAGCGCTTGTTGTCCACCCGGGAATTCCGGCATTGATTCAACGACCACGAAGACAACTTCTTCTTCCTCTTCTTCTTCCGGAGCCTCAACCGGAGCTGCGATAACAACCTCGGTCTCTTTGTCATCCTCAGTGTTGATCTCAATGGACTCGGTCTCCACGTTGTCTTCCACTACGTTCAGCACCTCAACTTCTTGTACGGCAGGGGGTGGGGGAGGGGGAGGTGTTTCCTGTGTCGTTTGCTGAATCTCCACTTCCTCTTCAAAGAGGAACTCGGAGTCAGTCACCTCATACTTGGTAACCTCCTTCTCTGTCCACTCCAGCGCTACATAGCAGAGGCTGAGTACAAAGATGAAGCCCATTAAGACGTAGACAAATTTCTTGTCTTCCAGACTGGCTTTCTGTGATTTTTTAACTTGCATATACTTGTGTTTTTTAGGTCGTAGGACTCAAATCGGCTGCAAATTTACAACTTTTTTTTGATATGTGCAAGAAATTTTGTAATTTTGCAGCCGATTTATGCATTTAGGCCTAAAAAATAAGGTTCAAAGCGAGTTGGTTCGCAATTCGGCACGGCTTCTCTCGGCAAATATCATCGCTCAGGCGATAGGCCTGCTGGTTTATCCTATACTGACGCGTATGTACGCTCCTGAGGATTTCGGCATGCTCAATCTTTTTATGAGTATTGGAGGAATATTTATATTGATCTGCACTGCCGATTATCAAAACGCCATCGTCCTTCCCAAGGAAGAAAGCCGTGCTCGCGCACTTGTGCAGATATGCGGCGGATTACTGCTGGTAATGATGGCAGTTCTTGTGCTGTCTATACCCTTCTCCAAACCTATAGCACGGTTATTCAATGCCCCGGAGTTAGCGCGTTGGTGGTGGCTAATGCCATTGTATGTAGGCGGCTTAAGCGGCTGGGCGGTTATTAGCAACTACTATATCCGTCATAAATCTTTCCGTCGGATGTCTGTTTATCAGATCTCGCAGTCCATTCTGGGTGCCGGTGGCAAGTTGGGCTTCGGCGTAATCGGGTGGCTGTCAGGCGGATTGGTTGTCTCTACTGTTTTTGCTCCCGTTCTTGCTATCGGAGCAAGTTTGTTAAACGGAGGCAGGAAACTATTGTCCGGCATTTTTGAAATAGACCGTTCTTCCATTCATGCAGAAGCCGTTGCGTACCGCAACTTCCCCCTCTATTCCATGCCCCGCTCGTTGGTTAGTACACTTTGTTCCAATTTGCCGATTCTAATGCTGACACCTGTGTTCGGCCTAACGGAACTGGGCTATTTTGGCATGGCATTAACACTTGCTATGCGACCCTTGCAGATGATAGTACAATCGGTTTATCAAGTTTTACTGCAACGGACGGCACAACTGGTGAATGAAAAACAGGAGATAGGAAGACTTTTGTTCCGATTTGTGACTACGGCATTTGCGGTATTACTCCCTCTGTTTGCAGGCCTGTATTTTATTCTTCCTTGGCTTGCGGAAATGCTGCTTGGAGATTCTTGGCGCATCAGCGGAGAATATATCCGTTTGCTTCTTCCGTGGCTGCTTGTCATGACGTCCGTTGCACCAATAGGTTTTATAACTGATGTATTTGGTCAGCAACGAATCGCTTTCGCGGTTGAAATCATCTATCTGTTATTATCCGTTGCGGCGTTAACTATTGGTATCGTCATTCGTGATTTCCAAATAACGATACTTTGCTATTCCCTTGTAAATGCTATCGTAATAATAGGCCAGATGATTTGGTATATATGGCTGATCAGACGTTACGATCATTCCTTGTCTGGAACTGAATCTGCCGAATAACGCTGAGAATCGTTAATACAGCGCATTGATCGTACACCCGTCCTTCGTGCATAATAGTCTCCGCTTTCTTTTGAATATCAGGATAGAGTGTCAGCAAGTGCTTGTTGACTTGGTAATACTCATCTAACGCATGACGTAGTTCCGGGTTGCTTTGAGCCCATGAATCATACGGGTTCATTGAGACGCCTTCTTCCATTTTGTAGCCGTTGCAGATATGCAGGCGTTTGAGGGTGGCGAAAGCAATGCGTTGCGGCAGTTTGCGCAAGGGGATGTTCCTGCCCATGACAGGCAATACAATGCGCCGGTTCCCTATTTGCTCGCCTTTGTGATCCCACTGCGCTGCTTCAGGATAATAGTGTAAAATCCATTGATCATAGAAATGATAGTTCCACCGTTTGCACAATGGGATATGCAATATATAATTCAATACATCCACATCGCAAAAGGGTGAATAGGTCTCTGTGTGTTGTTGCAGCACCAAAGGCGAACCTAATCCGTTGCCGGCAAAACTGAGCGAATAGAGCCGCTCAATCTCATGCCTGCTGTCGGTCTCCACGGAGAAAATGTTGTCGCCGTTCACACCGGTGACCACCATACCTGCTTCCGTCCAGTCGAATTGCGTAGAGCAATAATAGATTTCCGAAGGACCATTGTAGTTGACCAGTCCTTGCGTGGCTTGTGTGATGGCATCTATTTGCTTTAAATAGTTACCTCCATCCAATGGTAGAAAGCGCCACTCATTGCCAAGATAGTTCGCAATCTTCTCAGGCAGCAGATGGTCATAATGGTTGGTTTGCGAATAGGTGAAATTTGTGGCAGGCTGAGTTGTCAGCCGGCGTGCCACCATTTGCACCATGCGTGAATCCAAGCCTCCGCTCAGAGGGTAGAAATGTTAGAGTCCGTACTCTTCGTTCTTGTCAATCACTCGCTTAACGGCTTGGCGGAACAACTCATTAGTCCGCGCTAACGCTTCATTTTCGTCCAAATGTACCGGCTTGTTGTCGAAGTTATAATAGCGTGTTACTTCCGCTTTTCCGTTCTTGATGGTCAGCACTTGTCCTGCTCCGACGCGGCGAATGCCTTTCACCATCGTTCGCTCGTCATTGCCATATCCTGATTCTAAAATGCGGCGCATGAACTCTGTGCTCATCTCCTGAAGTCCTGTGAAGTGCGCCAGTTCGAACAGATCCGGCGAGACATATATACCTTGGTCGGTTTGACACCAGAACAGCATGTGGCTGCCTATCTGGTCGTTAAAAACTTGGATTTCGTGCGTTTTTTTATGAATGCGCACGCAGGAAAACGATCCTCTCCATGCCGCTATATCGGTTTGCTGCCATTGGGCGGCTATCTCGCTGCGATTGAAGAGCACACCTTCTACAACTAGAAAATTATTCTCATCTTCCAGCCACAGTTTGTCTTTCTCAAACTTGCATAATGACCACTGCGACAGGCGGATACCATCCGTCTCCCACTGACGAACAAACGTGTTCTCTTGTTTTGGAAATTGCCAATCAATGGGTTTGCCTGTGCTTATTCGGATGCCGTACATTGTTCGTAAATGTCTTTTAACTGTTTACCCACGGTTTCAAATGAGTACTGCTTGCCTGCTTCTCGAATAAGAGTCCGGTCATATTCTCCGTAATGGTCAAGCATGTAGTTTAATGCTTGAAAGAGTTGATTGTCATTACCGGGAGCAACCAAAATTCCGCTTTGTCGGGAAACCATCTCTGGTATGCCTCCGACTGTAGTGGAGATAACAGGAACTCCTTTGGCTAAACTTTCAGAAATAACTACCGGCGCATTCTCATAATTGGAACTGAGGACAAAAATATCCGCTTTGTCAAACTCTTCTGCCACTTCGTGAGGAGTTAGTTCACCCGTCCATCTTAATAATCCCTTCGGGAACTCTAAACTATCTGCGTACGCGCGCACCTCATTGTAATCAACACCTGTCCCCACAAGAACCAATTGCCAGTCTTGACGCTTGTCGCTCAATGTCTTGGCTGCCCGTAAAAGACCTTTTACGTTCTTGGCGCGTTCGTCAAAACAACTCACATGCAAAAGCGTTTTTCGCTTTTCATCTTTCCCGTTTTGACTTTCCTTATAGAAGAAATCATCAACCACATTATTGATCCGTCCGCAATGCCTGTTGCAAATACCGCAATCTCTCATTGCTTGTGCATGTCGAGTGCTAACAGTAAGAAGGGTAGCGGCTTGTTCGGCAATGTATCTGTAGAGTTTCCGTTTGACGGCGGACATTTGCATATACTGTCCGTTCTCGGGCAGGTATCCGCTCCAGTGCTCAACAATTATATAGGGAATGCCATAGCGCTTTTTGAGCCAAAGGACAAGGAGGCCTTGTTTCTGGATGACGTTTAGTTGGACGACATCGGGCAATCCCCATGTGCTTTTGAGTTGACGCCACTGACGCCACAAGTCCTGCCATCCCTGCGAAAAGATGACCCGCACATCCACACCTTGTGCACGGACGGCGTCCGCGTGTTTCTGTACGAAGAGACCGCTCATTGCGTCTCTCTCGGACGGATACCAAGGTGTGAGAAATAGAACTTTCATTAGTGCATGCCGAGTTCGCGGAGGTGTTGGAACCAAAGGGCGAGACGGAAAAGGGGTTTATAGCATTTCTCTATGCTGTAGTATCTGACCGGAGTGGAGCCGAACTGGCTGTAATGTTTGGCGATGCCACGGTCCATGGAGCCTTCGAAATCAAAGATTACATGTTTCTCGCGTGCCAGTTTCATCGCTTCCAAGGCGAGTAAGGCTCCGGCACCGCTGTCGTTGTGTGCGGGGTCGTAGCAAGGGATGAGATAGTACATGCTTTTGTGGTCCCAAACCAGGAAAGCGGCCGCGTAGGGCTGTCCGTCCGCATTGCATATACTGAGGATTTCGCATTGCCCTTGCCGGCGGGCTTTGCGTTCCAGAACAAGCAGAAACTCCCGCGAATAGCTCAGCTTGCGGCGCCTGTCTTCCATGCATTGGGTATGAAAGCGGTAGAAATCTTCTACACTCAATTTGTCATGCGCGGCATGCAGACTCAGCGCACGCTGGAGCTGGCGGCGTTTGTTCTTGCTAAACGATGCAATCAGTTTGTCCAGATCCGCCAGATCCTCCACCTGGTAGGTAATGCGTTCGCGTGTCTTGAAGCCCAGCCCTCGCATGGCGTCCACGCAGAGGCTGTTGGGACGGAACTGTTGGTAATAGTACGCCAGGCTCATCGCCTCCAGTTGCTCGGAAAACTGACGGCATACTTCGGCGGTAGCCCATTTGTCTCCGGTCGTTTCCGCCGTGACCCATATACCGCCTGTCTGCGTCATCTGGGGCATCACAATATATTTGTACCACGCGCGCTTGCGCATGAGAATGGGCATGACACCGAGAATATTGCCCTCGTCATCTTCGGCGAAGAGTACGTCCCACTCCTTGCCTGCGCAGACGGCGTCCATCCACCAGGGTTGCATCATCAGCGGCACATATTCCTGCTCCGTCACCCACTGAATATATCGCTCTTTGTTGCTCATTTATCTGAAAATGCCAAGAAATCCTCCGTTTTGTTGTACGGGTGCTTCTTCCTCCTGCGTAGCCGGTGCTTCGGGCAGTTGGTCGTCGATGGCTGTTTCTTCGGCAGGCTGACGGCGTCCGAGGTCGCGGTATTGCTCGGGTTTATAGAGTATCTGAATCGTCTCGGCTACTACTTCTGTCTTCCGGCGGATTTGTCCGTCTTTCTCCCATGTGCGTGTTTTCAGTTTGCCCTCGATATACACTTTCATGCTTTTGCGGACGTACGTCTGCGCCCATTCGGCGAGGTTGCGCCAGAGAACAATGGAGTGCCACTCTGTTACGTCTGGCACTTGCGTTCCGTTCTGCATCACATAACCGCGTTCGGTGGTTGCGAGATTGAATGTTGCGATAGCTACGCCGCGGTCCAGGTAACGTACTTCAGGGTCATTGCCTACATTGCCGATAAGAATTACTTTGTTTACACTTGCCATAAAATCATTTACAATTTGGTCATTTACATGAAAATCTTTTGCGACTGCAAAAGTACTAAAAATTTCTGACATATGCAAGGGAAAGGCAAAAAAAAGTGCCCCAACGGACGCTTTTTTAGCCATCAGCCGTCAGCCATCAGCCGTCAGCTGTCAGCCGTCGGAGGTAAAGGCGAATGGGCGACATGACGACATGACGACATGCGATCGGTTCGAAGGTGACATCTGAGGCGGATACGGCTTCGTTCCGGGCGGCAGGCAGGATGTTTGGTTGTATAGTTTCTTGTTTGACTGTTTGGGTTGCAGCACGGAGGGAATAATAGACGGTAGTGAAGACGTAGGAGTAGAAATGCGGGTAGCGGCGTTGCTCGACGGGTACGTCCTGCATGTCTTTGTACCAGACGGGAAGGGTGTAGAGCTGGTGGAAGAAGCGGACACGCCATTCCAGCGCTTGAAGGGAGTGGTCACGTTCGATGGAATGAGCTATTTGTTGGGCAGTTTTGATGAGTTGGCGGTTGGTAACACAGGCGGCTGACCAGGTCTTGGGGAAGTGGTAGGTGTATAGTTCGTGGAGCCCCTGACGGTGGCGT
>JAFVDD010000051.1 GCA_017478725.1 Paludibacteraceae bacterium | reverse complement strand
GTTGTTGTTACCATTGATACCATCTCCTGCGACTCTGCTGCTAAGGCTGCTGCCGCTGGTAGCACCGCTGAGGTGTACGTGAAGGGTTATGTTACCGAGATCGCTTATGCTTGGGCTAACGGCTCGATGTCCTTCTGGATGGCTGACACTCAGGATGGTGGCAGGGTATTCGAGGCTTACAAGTGCGCCATCGCAGACAAGGCTGACGCCGTTAACGTAGGCGACCTCGTTATTGCGCACGGTAACCTTGCCAAATATAATACCACTTATGAGCTCGCAGAAGGCTGCACCGTAGAAATCATCGAGCGTGCTCCGGCTCCTGAGAACCTCGGTGAGAAGACTATCGCTGAGTTCCTCGCTCTCAAGAACACCAAAGATACCTGCATCCTCACTGGTGTCGTAGATAGCATCAAGAGTACTACCTATGGCAACCTCTATCTCTCTGACGAAACGGCTCAGGTATATATTTATGGTGTGCTCAATGCTGCCGGAGAAAGCAAGAAATTTGCTGAACTTGACGTAGAGGCAGGTGACACCCTTACCGTTAAGGCTATCTACGGCGAGTACAACAACGCTCCGCAAGTTTCCAACGCTATCTTCGTTTCCGTTGCTAAAGCTCCCGTAGCTCCCGCTGACACGATTGAAATCACTATTACCGAAGGTTTGGAATGGGAAGATGCTACTGCTGACGAAGGCTGGTGGCAGGTAATGGGTCAAAATGAGACATACTTCATCACTCTTTCCAATGGTAATACCGTAACAGAGGCAGCCGGTACATATGCAGCAGCTGATCTTGACCCGGGTTATTCGTATGTCCGCCTTGTTAATGGCACCGACAAGATCACATTCACCGATGGTTCTGTAACCGTTACTATCGACGAAGAATCAGAAGCGGCTCTTATCGCCGGTACGCTCGTGGGTGCGGATGGTAATGTATATGTCATCACATTGGCAACATCAACTGCCGTTGATCCGTATAAATACGATGAGGATGAGGCTGACTTCGTTTATGACTTCGAGTCATATACTCTGAATGATACTTATGCAACTTCCAACGGTATTGTTATCGTATCTGGCGAGACTGATAATACTACTATCACGCTCTATATTATCTTGCCGCAAGGCCAGACTGAGCTGGTAGCCGGCGAGTACGCTGTTTCTGCTACTCCGGCATATGGCACTGTAATAGCTGGTTCGTATGATGATGGAATCAAGCCTTCCGTCGCAGCTACACTCGTTGAGTATGGTGGTCAATTGTACTACAGCGAAATCTGGTACCTCGTTTCCGGTACTGTTACCGTTGATGCTGACCTCAACATCACCGTTGATGCGCTCAACTCGAAAGAGAAAGCTATCAAGGCTACCTTGAAGGGTCCTGACACCGAGGCTATCGACGCTGTTGATGCTGCCGCTAACGCTGTCAAGGCTCTCCGTGACGGTCAGCTCATCATCGAGAAGAACGGTCAAATCTTTAACGTTCTCGGCGCACAGATCCGCTAAGAGACCCCATAACTCCTGACTCCCGGCTTTCCGGTAATCCGGCTTCCCGGAGATCTGGTAATCCGGAAATCCGGTCATCCGGAGCACAGGAACCTCTCTGACAAAAAATCGGCATACCCTTGCGTATGTCGATTTTTTGTTGTACCTTTGCCTTCCAAAAAAGCCGATTCATTCAAGCAGTGGCTGGCTCCAAAGGCGAATTGCCGTTTGACAAATAAACCCTTTACCGGCAAAAATATTGACTAAAATTTGCATATGTCAAAAAAAACTCGTATCTTTGCGGCAAATTCTTGAATTATGAACACCACCTCAGTTGAATATCGTCCGTTTACAGTAAACGTTCCTGTTATGGATGTTAAGCGATTCCGGTCTATTGCACGTGCGATGGACTGGGGGGTTGAGCCTCTATCGCAACCCAAGCGTTCTAAGAAACACCTCTCGGCTATGGAGGAGGCGATGGATGATATACGTTGCGGACGCATCTATCATGCTGACAGCGCAGACGATATGTTCAAACAAATCTTAGGCTGATGTACAAAGTAGATTACACTAACCGCTTCAGGAAAGATGTAAAACGCTGTCAGAAGCGAGGGTTGAACATTGCCAAATTGCAGGAAGCAATCCGCATTCTGGAAAAAGAAGGTGCATTGCCTATTCAGTATAAACCCCATAAACTTTCTTCGCAGTATGTAGGAGACTGGGAGTGCCATATTGAGCCCAACTGGTTGTTGGTGTGGAGGCAGAATGACACTGAATTGACGCTTTTGTTTTTGTACACAGGAACACACTCCGACCTGTTTTGACACGGCTCACCCTTCGCCTATTCACCTTTCAACTTTCAACTCCCCATGCGTCCTCTCTTCCTTCTCTTAGCTCTCTTCTCCGCCATCACCCTCCGGGCAACGGATTCTGTCGCCGTGCCTGTCGATACAACGATAGCCACCCTCGCGCGTGTCACTTCCGCCGAAGGGATTCTTTCCGACGGACAATATATCTTCTGCCGCAACGGCCGCGTACTCATCGAATCGGCTTCCTCTCCCCTGCCTACTACCGACCTCTGGCGCACCGACAGCCTCACCGGCGACGAAACCTATATATGGAAGCTCGTCCCGCTGGGCAGCAACGCCTTTCATGTTGTAGGCCACTACGGACTCTACCTCTCCAACCCAAAGGGAACCGACCTCGTGAGCACTATCTCGCCGCAGACTCGCTGGACGTTTGAGTTCGCCGAAGACAGCACCGCCACTATCTGCACGGTCAACACTTCAACCCGCCGTTTCATAGGGGAGAAACCCGCCTATTCGGGCAAATACACCGCCCCGTCCTATGTAGATTACCTCTCGTCCTATCCCCACGATTTCATTATTTATCGCCTTGTCTTCCCTCATCCCGAGCAACCCGAAACCCCTGAGAGCACCGCCCTCGGCAACCCCTCCTTTAGGGGAGAAAAGGGTAGGCTTGTCCTCCGCAACGGCACTGTCCTCATCGAGCAGAACGGTCAGATCTTTAACCTGTTAGGCACTCGCCTCTAATCGTTTCGGTAATCCGGTAACCCGGAAATCTGGTACTCTGGTAACCTGTTGCCCATTACTACCTCAGCTCGCCTCCCGGCGGGCTGTTTTCGTGAGGAGGCTAACTTTCAACTTTCAACTTTCAATTTCCATGACATATGGCTATATCCGTGTCTCAACCGACAAACAAACCGTTGAGAACCAGCGTTTTGAAATCACTCAGTTCTGTACCCGCGAACACCTCTCTATCGATGGTTGGATCGAGGAGACTGTCTCCGGCACACGCTCTTACCGCACCCGTCGTCTGGGGCAACTGCTCCGCCGCATGAAACGCGGCGACTTGCTCGTCTGCAGCGAGATCAGCCGCCTCGGACGCTCGGTCTTCATGATCATGGAGATCCTCAGTTTCTGTATGGAGCATGAGGTGCGCGTCTGGACGGTCAAGGACGGCTACCGCCTCGGCAATGATATCCAGTCCAAAGTGCTGGCGTTCGCTTTCGCCCTCTCGGCGGAGATCGAACGCAATCTCATCTCCCAGCGCACACGCGAAGCCCTGGCGCGCAGAAAAGCCGAAGGCGTGCATATAGGCCGCGCCAAAGGATCACACAACTCATGGCAGGCGCACCCGCTCTACCGACACGACGCCTATATACGCCGCGCACTGGCCAAAGGACTCTCCCAGCGCGAGATAGCACGCCGTCTCCATTGCAACCGCAACACCCTCCGCGCCTATATCCCCAAATACATTCTTTCCTCTGAAAATTAGGCGTTTTCTCCCTTTTCGCCCCTCCGCCTTTTACAAAGTAAAAAAATATACTTTTTTTCTTGCATATATGAAAAATTTGTTGTACCTTTGCAGCGGAAATGAAAACCAAATACTCTATGTCAGCAAGAGAAATGACCCTACATGAAGCGCGAATGGGTTTGCTTCGTGTGGTTGGACAGATGAAGTCTGTTGAGCAAATACAAGAGTTGCGTCAGATAGTGTCTAATTATTATGCACAAAAAGTTACTGCAGAGATGGATCGTCTGTGGGAGAACGGCGAGTGGAGTGCGGAGAAAAATGAGGCTATACTGAATACACATTTGCGTACTCCTTATCGTTATTCCGAACAATGAGGAAGGTCGTACTTGATACAAATTGCCTGATTGCGTCGCTTTCGTCGAAGAGTGAAAACTTTCAAGTATGGCGTGCTCTCCAACGGGGGATGTACATTTTGTGTGTGTCAAATGAGATATTGGAAGAATACCATGAAGTAATCGCGCGTCTGACTACTTCGGAGATTGCGGATAATGTGCTCGCTACTTTGGTAGAAAGTGAGTTTGTGGAGTTTTTCGATCCTCGCTTTCATTTAGAGTTGATAAAGGTTGATCCTGATGATAATAAATTTGTGGACTGCGCATTTGTTGCTAATGCTACTTATATCGTGTCCAATGATAGTCACTTTGATGTTTTAAGCAAGATAGATTTTCCGAAAATCTTAGTTCTCCATCTGGATGAATTCTTACGGACTTTAAAGTAACACTAAACGTATGCGCTTGATAAGCAAGAGGTTGTAGAGATGGTTGTGAATTTTAACCACATCCTCACAAGATACTAAAACTAAACTTGAGCCACAGGAAGCCGCATGGATGAGGTCACAATTTGTGACCACATACTCGGAACAGACAGAAAACAAGCAATCCAATAGGATTTTAGATACCCCATAGTACCGCTATTCAGTACTCTGAAAATTGAATAGAATAGCTCTTTGACATACTTAATACAATTGTTGAAACAACACCCTCTTTTTTGGCACATCTCAATCGCCCGGTTCTTTTGACTCCTTTTTGAAAATGTACACCGCCTTTTGACTACTTGTATATAAAGCAAAATATGTGTTTACTTTCGAGTTGGAAACCGTGGCATTTAACTGAAGTTTTACATTATCTGAGCCAACTACGCAAGAAATCGTAGCTGCCGTGCCTTCGATACTAATAGAGAACGCCAAAGCACTATTTTCGGCACCCGTTGCTAATTGATTTTTTGCCGTTGCTGTAAGGTATTTTGTACCCGAATATATTTTCCAACTATCTGTGCTCTTTGATAACGTAAATTCTTCCGCATTTGTTGAAGTGATAGTGTTAGAAGATATTGTTACAGTACTACCTGCAAGCCTTGTAGAGGATGCAGTAGAAGTTAAGGCTTGTGCAGAATAATTATATGTAGTTCCACTTGATTTAACACTCCCCGCTGGAGATACAATCAATATTTTGTCTCCATCGGATAAGTCGTTGGCATCCGTAACGAGATTGTACGTTTCCGCCCACACATTGCCGATGCCGATGACAAAGGCCAGTAAGAGGGGTAAGAGTAAATGTTTTTTGTTCATAATGTAAAAGAGTTTAAAAGTTAATTATTGAGTTAATTGTACATAAATAATGCCTCGATAAAACCTCGATGACGTCTCGACGGTGTCTCGGTGGTGTCTCGGTCGTCGGTCGGTCTTGATGAACCTTGTACCGTTCCATAAAAGACACCCGACAGACGCGCAGATATATTTATCCAAATCGGCCTATATTGGTTAACTTTATAAACAACAAAATCAATTACATTATGAAAAAACAAAAACTCTTTCTCTCCCTGCTGATGCTATTAGCATTCAGCGTGGGTGCGTGGGCAGATTTGACGGTCGACTTTGAAAGTGCCGCTTCTGTTTACACGGATTGGACAATTACCACTATTACCACGCAGCAGACTAATTCTGGAGTTTCTGCACATGGTGGCTGTATTTCGGTTCAACAGACGGTAAAGCAAGTGGCTCCATTGTGACTAAGAACAAAATTGCTGCACCGGACTCGGTTGAGTTTTATATTAGTAAACTATCAACGAATTCCAAGGCCGCTTCTTGGCTTGTAAAAGTATCCTCAGATGGTAAAACGTGGACTCAAGTCGGAGATGCACAAGCTGCAGGTGACGGCATAACTAAAGGCACGTGGTATAGAATCCAACGAGATTTGCGTAGCTATAAGAATGTCTATGTCGGAGTTTTTTACGATGGCACTACTGCCGCTCGTTGCTTGGACGATTTAACACTATACATTCCATCAACAGAACCGGGCGTTAGTGTTACGCCGGAGAAAATGTTTTAATGTTTAATGAAGCCCTGAAGTTAAGGTTTGAATGGAACGTCGAGTGTCCCACCAGTCAACAAAAACAATATCGTTACCTTCTATGTAATAAATACATTTGGTTTGGTTGGCAATCACAAAACTGCGATACTCCTTACGCATTCCTGTTAGCAAAGGCTCAATGGCTCCTGCTTGCGGATGAGTCAATACCAACTCTTTCCATGCATCAATCGCATGAACGTATTTGGTATATGCAATATAGCCAAACGAAATTAGAATATAATCCTCTATCGCTTGACGACGGATGAAAGCACGCTCTGACCAAATGATTTGCATCATGCCAATTGACGTCTGCGGAGTTCTAATAAACGGTTAACCTGAGCATCAGTGTAATACTGACCGCTCTCCACCTGACGAGTGCCTTCTTCCACACTTGCGCGGAGTTCGTTCACTGTGTACGGATATTGTTCCATTGTTTACATTTTGAAATTCTGCGGCAAAGGTACGACAAAAATTTCAAATACGCAAACATTTTTGCGGAAAAATAACAACAAAGCTTAATATTTTTTGTTAAATCATAATGTAAAAGATCGCGTTTGTTTGGTAAGCAGTCTCTCTGCTATAGATCTACCGTTCGCGGTAACAACAATTTGTATTTTGTATGCCGCCCCTTGTTTCGGGGCACCCGACATACCTGCGCCTGTGGCGCAACGCTCTTTGACGTATTGACATAATGGATTACCGTTAAAATGCGGGCAGAATGAAAATTTCTCATTAAAAACTTGCATGTTCGGATTTTTTGTTGTACCTTTGCAGCGACAAAGGTAAAAACGAAAGGAGGAACTCATATGCAAGCAACAGTAAAACAGCCTCTCATGCAGCCGGCAGGAACAATTTCTATGGAACATTGGGAGAAACTCCATACAGTAGAAGAACTTGATACCGCATTGAAAGCAATCATTCGTGATAGCAAACCGCTTATCGATGTTGATTTCAAGAGCAAGCCTATGCATCCATGGTCGGAGGTATATGATAATCTCTGCCATGAGGTTGGGCAAGCATATGGTATGAATGATATTCGCGAAGCATAGCAATGAAGCGTTTTGATATTTTTCTATCCACAAAAGCAAGAAGCGACATTGCTAGCCTTCGGACTACGATAATTTTTCAATATCGTGCTCCCTTGACTGCGAAACGCTACCTTGCCGGATTAAACACAAAGATTAAATCGTTAGAACAAGGAGCTGATAATGTCCCAATAGAGCTGGAGTTGGCTAACCAATATGGAATGGAAATTAGACGCATCAACTATAAAGAAATGGCTATTCTTTACTCTATTGAAAAAATATAGTATATGTTCATCGCATTATTGCTCAAAGCATGGTGATATACTAACAATCTTTCAGGGTTCCCAAAGTAAACCAAGCCTCCGGCAGTTTGCTGTGGGAAAAGCGTAGAACAAAACGTAGCATTCTACAAGTGCAGAGCACGCAGTCGTGCGAGTTTTAGCTTAAGCGCGCGGTAATCCATACAACAAGCGGGTTGCCGCTTTTTGTATCCATTATGTCAATCTTTCAAAGATCCCTTTGTCCGTTTAGCCGGACAGACTATATATAACGCTCTTTGACGTATTGAAATTGACTGATAAAGTGCATTTTTTTGCGCCTTTTCTTGCGTATGTCAAAAAAAAGCAGTACTTTTGCAGCGGCAAAAGTTAATTTAAGCACGACTATGGAAGATATCGTATTAAGAATGCCTTCGGCAGATGTCGCTATGGTGATGCAGTTTGCAAGTCGCATGGGCTGGATTGTAGAGAAACCCTCTACGGTCATTGATCATTTTATCAAGGCTTGCAATGCGAACCCCTCCAATGCTCTCAGCGAAGAGGAAATCCAAGCAGAAGTCAACGCAGTACGTTACGGGAAATGAACGTAATCCTTGATACAAATATCTGGGTGTCTTTTTTGTTTGGCAAGCAGTTGCATACAGTTGCTGACTTGTTCTCTAATCCGAACATACACATCTATGTTTCGGAGCACTTGATTTCGGAACTCACAGATGTCTTATCGCGTCCCAAAGTTCGTCAGCATATTTCCTCTGAATCAATTGAAGCGATGTGGACACTTATACGCGAACGCTGTTTGCCGGTAGAGAACTATCCGGACGTTAAATTAGAGATTAGAGATGCCAAGGATGTCTATTTGCTTGCAATGGCAAAAGCTATTCCTGCGGACTTTATCGTTACAGGCGATAAGGATTTGCTTGTTATTTGCAAGTACGGGCAAACTGCTATTCTTACTTACAATGATTTTTGTTTGCTTTTGACAAGCATGCATATATCCCGCTGATTTAGCACTTCACCACCATTCTTCAGTCAGACACGATATTTCGCGTCTGATTTTGTTTTCAGTCATTTCAATCTTTCAAAGATCCCTTTGCCCGATAACTTCGGGCGGAGTAAAAGAGATATCATATCCTGCGCCCCATGGGGCAGTCAGATAGCGCGCCTTCCCCCTTTTCGGGGTCCCCGATGGACGCTAACGCAGTGCGTCCAGTGGGGAGAGCGGAGGCACAAGTCGCCCTAACAAATCTGCGATTTGGTCTATGCGACCTTGTTGCCGAACGCGAACGTTCTTTGACAAACTTAATACAACTAACTAAATTAACTCCATCCGCTCAACCCGGCCACTGTGCCGGCTCTTGACAAACGCCCGGTTTCTTTGCGGCAAGTTTGAAGAACTTTACGTTTTGTTGTCCTGAGGTATAACAGCAGAAGCGAGGACTACTTGAGTTGTAATTCAAGTAACGGTTTGTGTTGTACACGTTTCTTACGGTTGCTGCATTATTATTATCAAATGTAACCGTCCAAGAAACTTGCTGATTTTCAGCAGTCGTACTTGGATTAGAAACTGTATGAAGGTAATTATTGCTAGATGTGGAGGTACTTGTGTATGCCAAGTAACTACCATCACTCATTTTAAAAGAGAAATTCCCAGAACCGGATTTACCAGCTTCTACAGTCAAAATGCATGTTCCGTTTGGAGTGCCAGAGTAATCGGCTTTCTGCCCGATATTACTACTAACACCATTAAACTCTGCGGTTCCGCTAGTGTTAATGAGGACAACTTGGTCGCCAGCAGCAAGTGTAGAGGTTATAGCCCCATTTACCGCCGCCCAAACATTGCCGCTAAACAGTGTCAGGAACACAAGTAAGATGCCCAAAACAGACTGGCGAGACACTAACGAGAGAGAATCGAGTCGGGAGCGTGTCGGAATAGAACCGGGAGCAACCCCTGTTAATTCCCCATGATGAAGTTTGAAATGTTTCATAATACGTTAATTTAGTTGGTTAATATTAAGTGTTTGTCAATAGTTGGCAATAATGGAATTACTTTAACAACTTTATACAACTAACTAAAATTTCTAACATTATGAGAAAACTAAAACTTTTTTCAAGTAATGCAAAGGTATACCAAGGGTATAGCAAAGGTATACGTTTTGCAGTCACTTTACTCGTCCTTCTCACGGTCGGCGCGGGAAGTATGTGGGCGGCTGATTACGAGGAATTATTTACAATTACCTCTGCAGCTGTTGTCAATAACACATCCAGCTACGCCAAGTATGAAAAAACAATTGATGACAGAGGATGGATAATTACATATGGAGGTAATAAATCTTCTGTTGGAACAAACAAGAATAACAGAAGCAGTTGCACACTTGCAAATTACTCCAAATATGCTGTTTCTCCTGTGACGACATCATCTACTGCTAGCGCTTTTGCCTCTACCACTGCTATTAACAATGTTAGCAAAATCAGTTATAAACATACTGGTGGTAGCGCTGATACAAGCACTAAAGTATATTTGCTGTATTCATCTAACAACACTACATTTTCTCAGCTAAAGCTCACTAGTGGAACTCAGGGAGCAACCATTTCTGATGCCGATTTTACGTTCGATGAATGCTCGGGGTATTTTGCTCTTTTATTTGAAGCAACAAATACATCTGGCAACTGGCGTATTGATGCAGTAGAAATAACATTCTACAAAGCTGCCGCAAAGAAACCGGGCGTTTCTCTTGAGCCAAAGAGTTTGGATTTTGGAACGACATATAAGGGCCTGGATGCTGAGGCTAAGACATTCACTATTACCGGTTCTAATCTGACGGGCGCACTGACTGTTACGGCTCCCACCGGTTTTAGTACTGCGGTAACTACCGGCTCTCTCACTCCTGATGCGAGCAAAGCTGTTTCGGCAACCATTACAGTTACTCCGAGTACCTCGGCTACCGGTACATTCGATGGCAATATTTTGGTTAACGGTGGCGGTCTGGGTACCGACACAGCCAAAGTGGCAGCCAAACTGACTGTAAAAGAGCGCGTATGGACAGAAGACGGCGCAGACCATGACTTCGGTCAAGACCTGCTGGAGTACGACGAGACTCCTGCCGGCTATACTTTCACAGTTAAAGGTGTACACCTGACACAACAATTGGCAATGATTGTTCCGTCCGGATATACAGTTGAGCCTGTTTATATCAACCCCGATGGCGAAGGCAATGTGAACCAAGAAGTAACCGTCAGTCTGTATGACCTCAATCCGGTAGGCACGCTCAGCGGTGTTGTAAACATCAAAGGTACAAGCTCCAATCCGGATGGCGTAGATATAGATTTGTTCACCGTAACCGCCAAGATTACTCCGCGTTATAAGATCGAAGCTGCAGAGGTAAGCAACGGTACTTTTACATGGGAAGATGACGCAGAGAACGCCAACCCGACTTATGTGCTGGCAGGAACATACATCCAAGCAGCCGCTGCTCCTGCGGCAGGCTACGAACTGGATGGCGATCTGGATATCTATCGTACAAGCGACAGCGAGACCAAAATAGAGCATGAGGACGGTCGCTTTGTGATGCCGAACTACGATGTGACCATCGGCGGCGCATACAAAGTAAGTGCTACTCCGGCTATTGTAGTTTCCAAATCAGCACTGGACTTCGGCTCTGTAGATATTAAATCTACTCCTGTGGCTCAAAGCTTCAATGTATCGGGTGCCAACCTGACAGCCGGCAATATAACCATTACGCTGGATGATGCTATCAAGGATGCTTATACGCTGAACGCTACCTCTATTCCTGTGGACGGTCTGCTGGCTGAGACACAGATTACGGTTACTCCCAAGACGAGTGCTGCCGGCACGTTTGACGGCAAGATCACAGTAGCCGGTGGCGGCGCAGAGAGCAAGACTGTCAACCTCTCGCTGACCGTTAACAAACTGGCCGCTAATCTCGCATGGAGCGCTGACGAGGCTACAGCTATCATCGGCGAGATGAGCTCTCTCCCGACGCTGACCAACCCGCGTAACCTGCCGGTAACGTATAGCAGCACAGACGAAGATGTAGCTACCGTTGATGCGAATGGCGTGATTACACTCGTGGCTCCGGGTGAGACCTTCATCATTGTGAACTTTGCCGGAAACGACACCGTCAACGCTATTGCTGAAGATGATCTCTTCTATACCCTCACCGTACAGAAGAAATATACGGCTACATGGTATGTGAACGGCGTGGCTAAGAAGACACAATCCGCTTTGGCCGGCACCGCATTGGAGGAAGCTCCTGAGGCTGTAGCTACAGGCGATTGCGCAGGTTTGACTTTCATGGGCTGGGCGGAAGCTCCGCTGGCCGTGGCACAAGCAAATGCTCCGACTTATACCTCCAAGACCGAAATGCCTGCAGCTGACGTCAACTTCTACGCTGTATTTGCAACGAAGACGGTAGAGGAGGGCACCGAGGAGAAAACTGCTTCGGTAACCATCTCTGACTATGCTACTGCAAACAGTTGGAGCAATGGAACACAATATAGTTCTGTTACGCTCAACTCTGATGTAACAGCAACTGCATCTTCTGGAACAAATACAGGTAAGTATTATACAAGCGGAAATGAATGGCGTTTCTATCAAGGCGAGTCTGCAAAAATTACTATTGCTACGACGTCTGGTGAACTGAAATCCATCAAGCTTACATATAATATAAGCAACACAGGAGTACTTTTAGATGGCGAAACTCAAGTTACAAGTGGTTCGACTGTTAGTGCTACAGGTACATCTGCAACATTTAGTGTTGGCAATAGTGGTACAGCAACTAATGGACAAGTTAAGTTTACTGCTATTGAGGTGAAATATGAAGTTGCGAAATCCGTTACCTCTTACTCCGACTACCTGACTACTTGTCCGCATTGCGACGAAGTTGAGTTTGTTAAGGCTGGTGAGGACAACGGCAATACGTTTGCACTCAAAGTGAACGGCGTTGAGGTTGAGTCTGTTAAGACTTGCAATGACGTAACAATCGTTGTTGAGGAAACGGTTGCCACAGGCTATGAGTTGACAAACATTGCCATCAGCGGTGTAGCTGCTGCAAGTTATGATGCAGACACAAAGCAGATTTCTATCCCTGCAGAGACAGCCGCAGGCACTCTCACTGTTACCGCGACTTTTGCTAAGGTTAACTACACCGTTACGATGGCGCAAGAAGGTGGCGCAAACGCAACCCTTTCTGCTAACCAGGAGAACAAGAACTACGGCGACGAGATAACCGTTTCGGCTACGGCTGTAGAAGGCTATGTATTCCTCGGCTGGGAGGCTAACAAAGAGGTTTCTTTCGCAAATGCTCAGGCTCTTTCTACAACTTTCGCAATGCCGGCAAGCGATGTGACCATCACTGCCAAGTTCACTAAACTCTACACCGTAGCTGAGGCTATCGCTGCTATCGACAACAGCGGTACTACTACAGGCGTTGTAGTAGAAGCTTATGTAAGCGAAGATGTAACAGCTGCTATGGCAGGTACGCGTACCTATTTCATCCAAGACTTGGACGAGAACGGCTTCCTCACCGGAACGAAGTTCGAGATTTACAACGGCAAAGATGTTAACAATCAGAACTTTGAGGCTGAAGCAGGCGTTATTAAAGGCGAGAAGGTACGTGTGTTCGGTAATATCACCTATTATGCGAAGGACTCTGTTTATGAGTTCAGCGCAGGAAGCTACATCCTCTCGTTCGATGCAGGAGAATGGGATCATGCAGCCATTTACGGCACTGCCAGCAAGACCGCTTATGAGTACGGTGACGCATTTGACCACAGCGGTCTTGGCGTTAAGGATGTATATACCAACGGTTGGGCAATTGCTGTAGAGGATGAGTTAACATGGACAACTGATCCTGAGACTGTTACCGAAGACGGAACCGTTAAGGTAAAAGCTTCCTATGAGTATGAGAGCGAGACCTATGCAAGCGAGTGGTTCGACGTAGCCGTTACGGTGAACAAACACGCAGTGACCTTCGGTGAGTCGATTACGGTTAAGAATGCCGGTGTGGCTATCACCAGCGGCGATGCGTTCACCAAGGGTACTGTTCTGACCGTTGAGGCTTCTAAGAATGGTCATGCACTGACCAAACTGACCGCAGGCGGCGTGGACATCCTTGAGGTTAAGCAGTTCACCGTAGGCACCGAGGATATAGAGGTTGTTGCTACCTTCACCGCTGTGAAGTTCTACATCACCGGAAATGAAGAGTTCACCGGCTATAACTGGGAACCCGCTGGTGTGAAAGCGCTGGAAGATTCCTATACCTTTAAGAATGTACCGGCAGGAAGTCATGTGTTCAAACTGTCGTTGGACGGCACATGGAGCAACATGAAGGGCTTCGACGACCTGACTCAATCAGAGCTCATCGCAGGTCTGTATGCCGGCGAAAACGGTAATATTCACTTCACGCTTGCCGAGGCCGGCGATGTGACGATTACCTATACTAACGAAGTATTCAAGGTTTACGGTGCTTTGGTGCCGCAGACGGTTTATCTCGCAGGCGATCTCAATAGTTGGAGCACAACAGCAGATGCAGCTGTACTGTCAGCAGACCGCAAGTCAGCTACCGCAACCAAGACAATCGAAGCTGAAACTTGGGTGACCTTCAAGATGTATGTTGACAACAAGTGGATGGGCTGGAATGGCGACGGCGTTGAGATTACCCGTTCTGTGAACACCGCTTCGGAACTCATAAACGATGGAAAAAACCTTTGGTTCCAAGCTGATGTGACCGGCGAGTACCAGTTCACATGGATCTTCGGCTACAACGAGGTAGTAATAACCTTCCCTGCTAAGGGCGGTGCAGACGCTATCGACAACACGGCTGCTGAGGTGAAGGCTGTCAAGACCTTGGAGAACGGCATGATCATCATCCGCCGCGGCGACAAGACCTACACCATTGACGGACAGCGCGTTCGTTAACAGTGCGACCCCATAAAAGGGGGAAATAACAAAAAAATCGGCATACATTTGCGTATGTCGATTTTTTTGTGTACCTTTGCAGCGGAAATGAAAAGATGTACGAACAATTATGAGTGCAGAAGCAGCAAAAAAGGTAAATTATGATGTCATCTTTGCATCTGAAATGCCGCATTATATGACATTGGACGAGATGCATGAGCGTCTGACTGCCAAAATCCAAAAGCACTACAGCCAACAAAGATGAGAGTCATCGTTCATGAAACTGTCTATCAGGCTGTAGAAGATTTTTATGTGGCAGCGATGGAGAAGCATCCAACGCTGGATCTCCAAACGGTTCTGAACAAAGAACAACGGTTGTACAATGCATTGCAGACATTAGGGAAGACGTATTATTTGTACAATGAATCCCGATATGTGTTGGATTGGAAACGAAAGGGGTATCTCGATTTTATCTACGAGGATTTTCATTTTGCTTTTCGTGTAGCCGTTCTACCATCCGGCGAGATGGTAGTATCTGTTGAGGACGCTCGTCACAGCCTATTGTTTCACGATTAATTTATCCGCCACGGCGACAAGGCCTACACCATTGACGGACAGCGCGTTCGGTAATAGTGCAAGGGCCTTTAATGACGAAAGGCGAAAGGTTATAGGCGAAAGCCTGACCTGCAGCCTGTAAGATAAATGAAAGGGAGTGAAATTGCAAAATTTTGGCTGGAACCTGAAGTGGAAGTCGCTTATAAAGGAGATTTCAGCCAGAACGAAATTAATAAGATTAAAACGATAGTAGAGATATATGCAAACCTCTTTAAAAAACAATATCAACTCCACATCGGCGGACGTATTGATGATTAACGATAAAGGAGTTATGATTTCTGTAATGGGACAAGATTATTTCTTGTCTTATAACCGTGTGCCATGGATGCGCAACGCTACCATAAATGAGGTGTTGGATATCCGGATGAACGGCAAAAATGCTATAGAATGGCCAAAGTTGGAGGTTGATCTGGAGGTAGATTCTCTACGTCACCCCGAGCGTTATCCGTTACTCATCAAACGCAACGAATTCGATTTCGTTGCTCAATAAGTTATCCATGCAACCGGAAATAACCCAATACGCCTCGCAGAAATGCGGGGCGTGTTTGCGTTCGTCACCCTCGGAGAAAGACTGCCGCCGGGCGGCATCAGCTCCTCGGGGATGCCCGCTCTCCCCATAAAAGAGAGGAGTGGGAGGGGAGCATAAAAACAGGACTATGACGTCCGTAATGCTAACGAGATGGTAACGAGAATGCACCGACTCCGAAGGGACGGAGACGGTGCATTTTTGGCAAGGCCGCGGAGACTTTCAAACAGGGCTGCGGGGACTTTCAAACAGGGCTGCGATGCCTACTAAAAAAGGTTACGGGGAACATTAGGAAGGGCCGTGGAGGATTATGGTTGGTCAATCGCGCGGCGGATGAGGGGAACGATTTCGGTGTTGTCGTGCCATCCGGTGAACCGCTCGGCTCCCACGCCGATGGCGAAAACAGGCACCGCACTGGCTGTATGAGCCCAAGAGGTCCAACCCACTTTGGCTTTCCGGTTGAGCAACTGGACGCCGGCGTTGGAGAGGGAGTTGATGGTTTTGTACATTGTTTTGGCGTCCTTGCCCTTGTGCGCCAAAGCGGCTTTGTAGAGTGCTTTGAGTTCTGTCTCTTCGTCAAGCGTCACCTCCACTTTGTCCCATAACCCGAGGTTGTCGCGGTAGAGCGTTTTGACGGCGTCCCATGAGGGGCGTTTGTTCTCGTCGAACAGGCGGGAGAACTTGTCGCTCAAGATCCACGCCGAGCAGCGCTGGTATTGGAGCAGGTCGAGATGGAGGGTGTAATCGCTGTTGCCGAGAGCGAGACCTCCGGTCTCATGGTCGGCGGTGACGACGATGAGTGTCTCGTCGGGGTGGGCGAGGTAGAAATCATACGCCAGCCGCATCGCCTCGTCCATGTCCCATGTCTCGCCGATAGCGGTAGCGGCATCGTCGCCATGGCAGGCGTAATCGATCATGCCGCCCTCCACCATCATAAAGAACCGCTCGTGGCGGTCGTTGAGAAAGAGGATGGCGGTCTCCACAATCTGCGCCAGGGTGAGATCGCCCGCCTCGCGGTCGATAGCATAAGGCAGATTGCTGCCATGACGGGCACCCTGGTCGTCGGAGGACTGAATGAGGATGAGTTTGTCCACATCCGTGACGGGCTTGGTGGACTCCGGCATACTGCTGCGGATGATATCCTGCGCCTCCTGATAGCCGTGGGCGATCGTATAGCCGCTCTGCTCCGCCAGACGGTAGAGGTTGACAGGTTTGTTGTCGTGTTTGCCCTCTGGGTAATGGAATCCCGCTCCGCCGAAGAAATCAAAGCCGCTTAGGCAGAGCTGTCCGCCTATCTCGTAATAACTGTTTCGCTTGTCCACATTGGCGTAGAAAGCCGCCGGCGTGGCATGGTCGATGGCTACGGTAGTCATGATACCTACTCCCCATCCCTCCGCCTTGAGCTGCTCGGCGATGGTGGTGAGGGTGTCGCCGCCGGCATTGAGGCCGAGTACGCCGTTGTTGGTCTTGCTGCCCGTAGCCAGACAGGTGCCCGCGGCGGCGGAGTCGGTGATACCGTTGCTGCGGGAGAAAGTGGCAACCTGACCCGAATAGGGGAAAGTGGTCATCAGCGTTTGTGTGCGTCCGAGAGGCTCGCCGTTGAGGGCAGAGCGGTACATCTCGGAGACGAGCACCTGGTTGGCGCCCATGCCGTCGCCGATGAAATAGAAAACGTATTTCGCTTGCGCGAAAGAAGACAGAGTACAGAGTACAGAGTACAGAAGAATAAGGAGACGTTTCATAATTATTGCGGATTAGTGGATTTCCTGATTTTCTTGCGCTGGCGCTGTGCGCGGCGTTTGGCAGTGCGCTTAGCCGCCTGTTTGGCCGCCCGCTCTTCGGGCGTGAGGTGGGGCGGGGGAGTGATACCCTGCTCCATGAGGCGCTGGTCCTGGATCTGCTGCTGGTGCTCGATCTGGCGCTCTTTCTCCTCGCGGCGGAGAGCGTCGGCTTCCGCCTGGGGCAGGGGATCATGCGCCATGAGGTCCTCGTAGATGAGGAGGGTAGCCCAGGCGTCGGTAGAGGCATAGCGCGCCTGCTCGGGCGTGAGGTGGGAGTTTTCCCAGTTGGTGAGTTGCTGCGATTTGGAGATCTTTTGTCCGAAGCAGATGGCAAACACTTTCTGGAGTCCGAGGTCGAGAATGCCGTAGCGGCTGACGAGCGATTGTACGTCCACGCAGTTGGCAGGCGTGAAATTGCGGCGCCGCCTAAGGCCGTTGATGTCGTCGCGGAAAGCCAGCCCGACCTTGCAGATAGCGGGATCGGCGAAGATGTCCGCCAGCTCCTGAGGCATGCCTACGTGGGTGAGGCGGAAGAGATAGCACCGCTCGTGAGTGGCAATCTGGACCAGCGCGGTAGGGTAATGGAGCCCCCTCTGGAAACTGGGTCTCGCTTCGGTATCTACGCCCAGCACTTTCTGGCGGCGGAGATACGCCACGGCGTCCGCCACCATTTCGGGTTTGTCCACCACAATGACCTCGCCCTCGAACGCCGTGAGGGGCATCCATTGGATGAGATCTTTACTGATATGATGGATATAAGCGTTATTCAAAAATCTGAAGATTTGAAAATTTGAAGATGGACGGTTAGTCTTCTATTTCGCTATGGCTGATAGCGTGCAGGGGCCTCAGGACAGCCAGTAGCGTCTGGCCCCACCGTGTCTCGAAAGCTCTGCGGCAGGCGATGACGGCATCGTTCATGACGGGTTCTTCGCCCAACTGGAACGCCGCCGCCATATCCTTGAGTTCCTGATAGATATCCGCCATTCCCTCGGAGATATAGGCGGTGCGGACTTCGTCGGTATAGATGCCCTGATCGACAAACACATCCAGATAGGCGTCGTCTTCGCCGAGCAGATTGCGGATTCCGAAAAGCGTGCAGTTGTAGTCCTCCTCGGTGACAAAACGCTGCGGCTCGTCGTCAAGCATAGGCTCGGCGTCTTCCAGCAGGCGTGTGCGGAGATAGAGAACCGGCAGGAGCCGGAGCATTTGCTCGATCCACTCATCGCGTTCATATTCGGCTACCCGCTCCATGAGCAGGCAGGTTTGCGCTGCGGCAGTGACAAAAGAGACGGTAGCGTCTTGGAAAACAAAAGACTTCATACAATACATGAAAAAACATGCAAAGGTACAAAATTAAGACGAAAAGTGAAAAGGCGAACGGTGAAAGTAGGTGAAAAATAATTATTTTTTGTACTTTTTTTCAATAAAATGCGTGCGCGCTTGCATGTGTGAAAATAATTTTGTATCTTTGCAGTCGCGTTTAGCGACTTCGCGCATTGACTGACCGCCTCGCGGTCATTAGGGCGCTCGGTGCCTCCGCTCTCCCCACAAATTGAAATTTGCGGGGACCCCAATAGCAAAACAAAAAACAAGGATAGTATGAGAAAAATCTTTATGATCGCTTTTGCTGCCATGAGTATGGCTGTAATGGCACAACATGTAACACCGATAGGTGTTGAAATCAAGGACTTGAAACTGGATTCGCTGCGAGACGCTTATCTGAGCCAGCCGGCTATGTACATGGCATCGCTGAAGACCATGGAGCAGGGGCTGGAGCAGAACCTGGCACAGCTGAAAAAATCCCGTGCCGAACTGAAGACCGAGCAGGCTCACGCCAAGGAGATGAGCGCTACCATCCAGGAGGCCTTCAAACTGGCAGGCAGTCTGCGCAAGACCTACGAGCAGGAGGAGCACGACCTGATCGCGATGCAGAAGACGATAGAGAAACAGCTGCTGGCGATGGGCAAGAAAGTGGAGCTGAACCAGGAAACCCGCGACAGCTATAACGAGTTGCTGACCAGCCAGCAGAAAGAGCTCAATTACAGCCTGCGCGAGGTAGCCGACCGCAAACGCGCCATCACGGACGTGGAGGAAAAACTGCGCAGCGGACAGAACGCCGTGCAGATCTACAACCAGGAGGTCATCCAGAAAGCAGCGGATATCACTACTCTGGAAACACAGTGCAAAACCCAGATAGCTACGCTGAAAAAAGAGCAGAAACTCGCCAAATCCATTCAATAATCCGGAGTATGAAAGTCATCAATCTGTCGGAGCAGAACAGTCTGCTCAACCAATACATGCGTGAGATACGCGACGTGAAAATCCAGCAGGACAGTCTTCGCTTCCGCCGCAACATAGAACGCATAGGCGAGGTGATGGCAGTAGAGGTCAGCAAGGCAATGAGTTACACCCCCACGGATGTACAGACGCCGCTGGGTACCGCTACTGTGAACACCATCACCGACCATATTGTGCTGGGTACGATACTGCGTGCCGGACTGCCGTTCCACCAGGGATTTCTGAATATGTTCGACGGAGCGGAGAACGCTTTTTTGAGCGCCTACCGCCGGATGGGCAGAAACGCCCACGGCGAGCAGCAGTTGGAGATAGTGGCGGAATACATGGCAGCACCGTCGATTGAGGGCAAGACTCTGGTGCTGGTAGATCCGATGCTGGCTACCGGCATGTCGATGGAGGTAGGCTATCTGGCGCTGCTCAGGCACGGCAAACCGGCACACACCCACCTGTGCTGCACGATAGCAACCAACCAGGCGATAGACTATATCCGTCAGGCGCTGGGAGACAGGGAGGATATTACCCTTTGGTGCGCGGCAATAGACCCAGTGCTCAATGAGAAAAAATACATCGTACCGGGTCTGGGTGACGCAGGCGATCTGTGCTTCGGCACCAAACTATGAGTAACGGTCTGAAATCATACACGGCTTATATCCCCGCGGTTGTAATGGCTGCGGGGATTGCCGTAGTCAGTCTGATAGAGCGTCCGCAAGAGATACTGGATATCCGCGCAAGCGACAAAGTACTGCACGGGCTGATGTATGCGCTATTGGGACTGGCAGCCATGTGGGGCGCCTTCCAAAACGGCCACAGCCGATGGCACGCTTTTGTCGCCGTAATAGCCGTAGTGACGGTGTACGGCGGATGTATGGAATGGATGCAATACGCCTGCACCGAGACCCGTTCGGGCGAGTGGGCGGACGTGGCGGCTGATCTGGCAGGCGCCATAGCCGGAACGGGAGTGGCCGGAGCAGGCCGGTGGTTATGGAAAAAACATATACATACGACATTGCGCTGAGTCTGGTTTTCCGCAACCGGCTTAGAAAAGCCCTCCAGCTGACCGGGCACTACGGCTCGGCAGCTGAGGCGTGGAGGCAGATAGACGAGCCCGGCATGGAGGAGTGTCTGGCACGCGCCCAACGCGAGACGGAATGGATAGAAGAGCACGGGATACGCGTCTATACGCTGTCGGACAAGGATTACCCTTACCGCTTGCGGCAATGCCCCGACCGGCCGCTGGTGCTTTACGCCAAAGGGCATGTGAACCCCTTGGACGGCTATTTTGTCAGCGTGGTAGGTACGCGTCGTGCCAGCGAACGCGGACGCGAGATGACCACCGCCCTGGTGCGTGACCTGGCCTGCCGGCTGGAGCGTGTGACCATTGTCAGCGGCGGCGCCTACGGCATAGACATCGCCGCCCATCGCGCAGCTATCCAGTACGGCATACCGACTATTATCATTCCCGCCCACGGGTTAGACCGCATCTACCCCTCGCAGCACCGCCCCGAAGCCGTAGCCGCACTGGAGCACGGCGGATTGCTGACCGAGTTTGTTTCCGGCACTGAACCGGTAGCCGGAAATTTTGTACAGCGCAACCGGATAGTGGCAGGGCTGGCAGATGCCGTGGTGGTAGTGGAATCGCGTTCGAAAGGCGGCAGCCTGATCACGGCGCGAATGGCACGCGACTACGACCGTGAACTCTTTGCTTTTCCCGGGCGTCCGACCGATGAGAACGCGCAGGGCTGCAACCGCCTGATCCGGATGCATGAGGCTCAACTGACAGACGGGGCGGACGACCTGATAGAGGCGATGGGGTGGACTACACGCAAGACGGCGCACCGGCCGGTACAGACCTCCATGACCGAACTGAAGGCTGACCTGAGCGAACGCCAGACACAGATGGCCCGGCTGCTGCAGGAAGCGGAGGACGGTATTCATATCAACATGCTGGTCATGGAAACAGGAGCGGATTACAGCGACGTGGCTTCCGACCTCATGATGATGGAAATGGAGGGCGTTGTACGTGCCATGCCGGGAGGAATATACCGAATAGTACGGTGATTTTGGTAAAAAACAAAGATTTTTTTGCACATGTCACAAAAAAATCGTATCTTTGCAAACCGAAATAAATCAAGACACTTAAATAACGCGTTATATGAAATCATTTCTTCAGTATTTAGGCATCATTATCCTGCTTCTGGGAGTAGTATGCCTGATTGTTTACAAGTACGCTGTACAGGAAAATGCCTTGCTGATCAGCGCTCTGGCATTGGAGTTCATCGGAATCTTGTCCTACATCATTATCAACAAGCGCCTGGGCTAACGAATGGCTGACAGTTTCAACGACGCCATCAAGTATCACCTGACGGGCATGTACCAGGACTGGTTTCTGGACTATGCGTCGTATGTGATATTGGAACGCGCTGTACCCGCAATCGAGGATGGATTGAAGCCGGTACAGCGCCGTATTCTGCATGCAATGAAGTGTGTGGACGATGGCAAGATGAACAAAGTAGCCAATATAGTAGGCCAGACGATGCAATACCACCCGCACGGCGATGCGTCGATAGGCGATGCGCTGGTGCAGTTGGGACAAAAAGACCTGTTGATTGATTGCCAGGGTAACTGGGGAAATATCCTCACGGGCGACGGTGCCGCAGCGCCGCGATACATAGAGGCGCGGTTGAGCAAGTTTGCCCTCGACACCGTTTTCAACCCCAAGACCACCCACTGGATGAAGAGTTACGACGGACGCAAGAACGAGCCTATTCACCTGCCCGTCAAGTTCCCGCTGCTCTTAGCGCAGGGCGTGGAGGGTATAGCCGTCGGACTCAACTCGAAAATTCTGCCGCATAACTTCAACGAACTTTGCGATGCCTCGCTGGCGTACCTGCGCGGCGAGGAATTCCAACTCTATCCGGATTTCCCTACAGGCGGTGTGCTGGACGTGACCCGCTACAACGACGGCGAGCGCGGCGGACAAGTCAAGATACGCGCGCGTATCCAGAAAGCCGACGACAATAAGACACTCGTCATCACCGAGATCCCGTTCGGCACCACTACCTCCAAAATCATTGAGACTATCCTCAAGGCGAACCAGAAAGGCAAAATCAAAATCCGGAAGATTGATGATTTCACCGCCGATACGGCACGCATCGTAGTCCAGTTGGCTCCGGGCTCATCGTCCGACAAGGCCATCGACGCCCTCTATGCGTTCACCGATTGCGAAGTAAACATCAGTCCCAACTGCTGCGTGGTGGAGAACAAAAAACCGATTTTCACTACGGTCAGCAACCTGCTGAAACTCTCCACAGAGAACACCAAGAGTCTGCTGAAATGGGAGTTGGAGATAGAGAAAGGCGAGCTGGAGGAGAAATATTTCTATACATCGCTGGAGAAAATCTTCATCGAGAACCGCATCTATAAGCAGGAGGGGTATGAAAACGCACCTAACAAGGAGAAACTGATCGCCTATGTGGACGAGGCTTTGACTCCGTGGAAGGCTCAACTGCTACGTGAGGTGCGCACCGAAGATATAGAGAAACTCTTTGAGATCCGAATGATCCGCATCACCAAGTTCGACTCCAAGAAAGCCGACGAACTGATGCGCGACCTGGAGAAGAAAATCAAGGAGTGTGTCAAGAATCTCAACCATCTGACCGACTACACCATCCGGTGGTTCCAGATGCTGAAAGACAAATACGGAGCTTCCTATCCGAGACGTACAGAGGTCCGTAATTTCGGCGTGATTAACGTCAAGGCGGTGGTGGAGAACAACGAGAAGTTGTTTATCAACCGTGCGGAAGGATTCATAGGTACAGGTCTCAAAAAGGACGAGTTCCTCTTCAACTGCTCGGATATAGACGAACTGATAGTTTTCCACAAGGACGGCCGCTACAAGGTTATCAAGGTAGCAGAGAAAATCTTTGTCGGCTCCGATATCCTGCACATCGCCATTTTCAAACGCGGCGACGACCGCACTGTATATAATGTGGTTTACCGCGACGGCAAGAAGGGCGTTTATTACATGAAACGTTTCAATGTAACCGGAGTGGCCAAGGATAAGGAGTACGACCTGACGCAAGGCAAGCCGGGATCGAAAGTGGTGTATTTTACCGCCAATCCCAACGGAGAAGCCGAAGTGATCCGCGTGGCACTCAAACCCGCATTGCATCTCAAGAAACTGGAGGTATGCAAGGATCTGAGCGAACTGACTGTCAAATCGCGCACCGCACGCGGCAATCTGCTCACCAAGTTTGAGGTGAAATCCATCACGCTCAAACAGAAAGGTCACTCTACATTAGGCGGACGCAAAGTGTGGTTTGATCCGGATGTGTTGCGTGTCAACTATGACGAGCACGGGATGTATCTGGGAGAGTTCTGGGACGAAGACCGCATATTGGTGATCACCACTTCCGGCGAATACTACACCACAAGTTTCGACCTCACGGCGCATTTCGACGACAATATCCTCCGTATTGAGAAATGGGATAGCACCAAAGTGTGGTCGCTCATCCAGTGGAACGCCGAGCAGAAATATTACTACGGCAAGCGTTTTACGTTTGAGGACGCGAACGCCAAGGTGCAGTCGTTCCTTGGGGAGGACAAGGATTCGCGCATGGCGCTGTTGAGCGACCGGGCTGAGGCTACGTTCCGTGTTGTGCTTGCCGATGACAAGCGCGAGCCTGTGGATATAGTGATGAGCGAGTTTATAGACGAAAAATCACCACGCGTCAAGGGCAAACGCATCACAACGCTTGAGGTGGCACGGTTTGAAGATATCACGCCTGAGCCGGAACCCGAGCCCGAACCTGAGCCGGAGGCAGAGGAGGAAGAAACGCCTGAGTATCAGGAAATGCCGGAGAAACAGGAACCTTCGGCGGATCATGCTATTTCTGAGACTTCTGCCAACGACCAAATCGAAGTAGAAGGCGTGACCATGACTTTCGAGAAACCGAAAGAAGACCCCCAGTTGGATTTATTCTAATATGCAAATCATTTTAGGCAGTCAGAGTCCCCGCCGCCGTGAACTGATGGCGGGATTGGGAGTGTCGTTCTCCGCCGTCTCGATAGACGCCGACGAGTCATTCCCCGCGGATTTGCAGGCAGGAGATATACCTATGTATATATCGCGCGCGAAGGCGCGTGCGTACACGGGAAACTTGAAAGCTGGTCAGTTGCTGGTTACTGCTGATACTATAGTCTGGTGCGACGGCCGAATGCTCGGCAAACCGCAAAACGCGAAAGAGGCACAGGAGATGCTGCGGCTGCTGAGCGGCAAGACTCATCAGGTTTATACAGCGGTCACCTTTGCGGAGTGTGACGGCCGGATGGATACGGTGGTGGACAAAACTGATGTGGCGTTTCGCCCGCTGACCGAAGAGGAAATAGATTACTATATCACCACCTGCCACCCCTTTGACAAGGCCGGCGCTTACGGCATTCAGGAATGGATAGGCTACGTAGGCTGTATCCGCCTGAACGGCTCCTATTTCAACGTAATGGGATTCCCCACGCACATCGTTTATCAGGAATTAAAAAAGCGATACATCCTCTGATGTGTCGCTTTTTCTTTGGAGACTCGGATATGCGGGATAATCTACAACCCCCTGACAATCACGATACTATAGAGCATGCCCAGCAGCATGGTCAGTTTGACGACTTGCTGGCATGTCTTGTAGTCACTCGGGATCTTCGCTGCCCAAAGCAGCCATAGTGCGCTCAGCAGCGGAATGAGGATACCCAATACGATATAGCGTGTACTGAGGCTCATCCACGCACGCGGGAAAGGCAATACACTCCACCACAGGTAGCCGATCAAGGCTATGGTGATGCCTGTCAGCAGCGTGACAAAGACCTTGGTCCAGGTGTCGCCCCATACTACCGGCATGGAGTGGCACTCCAGTTCGCGGTCGCCCTGCTGGTCCTGCATGTCTTTGATGATTTCGCGAATCCATGTCAGCAGAAAAGCGAAGACTGCAAATCCGCCCAGCCATGCATACAGGTCATGCTCCAGCGTGGTGTAGGGCAGGATGACGTCGTACAGTTTCCGCAGTTGCGCAATATTGGCGATGGCTACCAGCATAGGTGTCATGCCGGACAGCAAAGCAATGATTAAATTGCCTGCCATGAACAGCCGTTTGTAACTGCTGGAGTAGAACCACAGCAAGCCCGGCACAATCACAAAGATGACAGCCAGCGTGGTGCTCCTTACCAATGCTGCAACCGCTAAACCGCAGGCTACACCTGTTCCGCTCAGCCATAAGCTCAGCCGCATGGCGCCTTCACGGCTCACGGTACGCGTCACAATCAGCTGGTCGGGACGGTTGATGCGGTCAATCTTGACATCGAAATAATCGTTCACCACATAGCCGCCGCCTGCAATCAGCATCGTTGCCAGAGCAAGCAGCAGGAGAACGTACCACGGCAGTACGGCAGAAAAAGCCGACTGATGGAGCACCGGCACGGCCACCCAATAGTTCATCACGTAGATGAGTGCGGCAATAAACAGCAGGTTGCTCCACCTCACTAAATGGGCTATGTCTCTGATTCGTTCAAACATGGTGCATCGTTCCTCTTTCTCAGCTCCGGTTACTTGATCTTCAATACCACTCCGGTCCACGCCGGCAGGGTCAGTTCAATCGGTTCTCCTGCGCGCCAGGATATAGTCTGTTTGCCGCCGCGCAGCAAATCTGTTGCCACTGCTTTCTGTTGTTCCTCCATTCCCAAATACACGAACGCATCGTTCGGCACGCGCACATGCATGGTGTCTTCGCGGTCGTGGAAATTGACTACCACCAGCAGTGTCTCTGTCCTGTAATAACGGATATAGGCAAACTGCTCGTGTTTGTTGAACCCCTCTCCCTGCGCGTAGGTGATGTCGTATAACTGGCCGCGTTGGATAGCCCGGTTGTCGCGGGCAAGGCAAAGCAGTTTCTTGTAGAACGCACGGAGTGTTTTCTGCTCCTCGGTCAGCTTGCCGCCGTCGTACTTGCCTTTGTTGGCCCATGCCTGTAGGCTTTTCACGCCCCAGTAATCGAAGATGGTTGTTCTGCCGTCAATACCGCTGAAACCTTCCATATCCATGCCGCGCTCACCTAATTCCTGACCCATATACACCATTGTCGGACCCTGGGTCAGGGTGGCGGAAACAATCATTGCCGGCTCGGCACAGGCTCCGTTGCCGCAATAAAATCCGCTCGCAATGCGTTGCTCGTCGTGATTCTCCAGAAAATACAGCATATGCGGCAACCGGTTGTCGCCGTGTTGCATCCATTGGTAGGTGATGCCTTCTGCCGCCCAGCCTTTGCTCGTCACGCCGCGCAGGTAATCATACATACCCACTTTGTCGTACAGATAGTCGAATCCTGCGGCAATATAGGCGTCGTAGCGCCCCGGGTCGTAACATTCGCCTATCACGATAAACTTGGGATATTTCTTCTTCAGTTTGGCAATAGCCCATCTGAAGAACTCTACCGGCACCATCTCTGCCATATCTACACGTACTCCGTCTATGCCTTTACCGGCCCAGAAGAGCAGAATATCCAGCATCTTGTACCATGTGTCGGGAATGGGGTCAAACTGTTTCTCCATGCCGCCTTGGTAATGTACGCCGTAGTTCAGTTTGACGGTTTCATACCAGTCGTTGCTGCCCGGATGACTGTTCCAGCAGTCGTTGCCGGTCACCTTGGCAGGCATCTCTTCATACCCCTGCAAGTCTTTGTCCATCGTGAACCGCTGGCCCGGCAGGTAGTAGAAATTATTGAGAGGCGAGAATGCCCATTCGGGGTGGTCACCTTCTCCTAAATCCTTTACTCCGGCAGGTTTGCAGAGGCTCTTGTATTCGCGGCTCACATGGTTCGGCACAAAATCCATCAGTACTCCCAGACCGGCTTGGTGGGTGCGCTCAATCAGTGCTTCCCATTCAGCCATGCGCTTTTTCTCGTTCTTCGCGATGTCTGGGGATACATCATAATAATCCGTGATGGCGTAGGGCGAACCCGCTTTGCCTTTGGTGATAGCGGGGTTGTTGTGTTCGGCGGTGGCGTGACGGATAATACCGGTGTACCATACATGTGTTGCACCCAAGTCCGCAATGGACTTGAGTGCATGCACATTGATGTCAGCCATCTTGCCGCAGCCGTTCTCCTCTTTCGTGCCATTGTGCTTGCGCGTCTCGTTGAAATTGGCGAACAGCCGCGGGATAACCTGATAAATAATCGGTTTGTTCATTCGTGGTGTGTGTTTTTCATGATACTTTTTTCGCCATGACGTAATGTCGTTATGACGATTAATTTATACGAGTGCTTCAGTGTCGCTGGCAATCATCAGTTCCTCGTCGGTCGGAATCAGAACAACGGTCACTTTGCTGCCCTTCTTGCTGATGATGCGTTCTTCGCCGCGCACGTTGTTGGCTTCTTCGTCCAACTCGATGCCCAGGAAACTCAAACCTTTCATCACCTCTGCGCGGATATACGGATCGTTCTCTCCGATACCGGCGGTGAACACAAGTATATCGATTCCGTTCATCGCAGCGGCGTACGCGCCGATGTATTTCTTCAAACGGTAGATAAACATCTTGCGCGCCAGGTCGGCACGCTTGTTGCCCTGATTGATAGCAGCCTCGATGTCACGGCAGTCGCTCGATACGCCGCTTACGCCGAGCAGACCGGATTTCTTGTTCACCAGGTTGTTGAATCCTGCGGTGTCAAGGTGCTCTTTGTCCATGATGAATGTCGCTGCGCCAAGGTCAAGGTCGCCGGCACGCGTACCCATCACCAGACCTTCAACCGGCGTCAGACCCATACTCGTGTCCACGCTCTTGCCGTCCATTACGGCCGTGCAACTACCGCCGCCGCCGATGTGGGCGGTAACGATTTTCTTGCCCTTCGGGTCAACTCCTAAAAATTCGCACACACGCGCGCTTACATAGCGGTGGCTCGTGCCGTGGAATCCGTAACGGCGGATGGCGTATTTCTCGTACAGCTCATACGGAAGTGCGTACATGTATGCGTAATCCGGCATCGTCTGGTGGAAAGCGGTGTCGAATACAGCCACTTGCGGCACGCCCGGCAGGATTTTCTCAATCGCGTCAATACCCTTCAGGTTGGCGGGGTTATGCAGCGGAGCCAAATCAATGCACTCTACAATCTGCGCCTTCACTTCCGGCGTAATGAGCACCGACTTGTTGAATTTCTCGCCGCCATGCACTACGCGGTGACCGACTGCGTTGATCTCTTTGAGGTCTTTGATACAACCGATTTGCGGGTCAACGAGTTTCTCTAAAATCAACTCGATACCTACGGTATGTTCCGGCATCGGTTTCTCGAATTTCACTTTCTCGCCGTTCGGCAGTTTGACTAACAGGAACGAATCCGGCAGACCGATTTTCTCGATGCCGCCTTGTGCCATTACCTGCTTGCTCTCCATCTCAAAGAGCTTGTATTTGATACTACTGCTTCCGCAGTTCAAAACTAAGATTTTCATATTACTTGATTGCTTGATTTGCTGTGATTACTACCATTTGTACAATATCCTGCACCTTGCATCCGCGGCTCAGGTCGTTCACCGGAGCGGCAATGCCTTGCAAAATCGGGCCAACCGCGTCGGCACCGCTGAAACGCTCAACCAGCTTGTAACCGATGTTACCGGCCTGCAAATCAGGGAATACCAGCACATTGGCTTTGCCCGCTACAGGACTGCCCGGAGCTTTGGTCTTGGCTACGCTCTCTACCAGTGCTGCGTCGGCCTGCAACTCGCCGTCCAACTGCAACTCGGGAGCCATCTCCTTGGCTAACTTCGTCGCCTCCGCTACTTTGTCAACCAGCTCATGCTTGGCGCTGCCCTTGGTGCTGAAACTCAGCATGGCTACGCGCGGCTCGATGCCTGCGATGGCGCGGGCCGTCTCTGCGGTAGAGATGGCTATCTCCGCCAACTGCTTGGCGTCTGGATTCGGGTTGACGGCGCAGTCGGCAAACAGCAGGAAACCGTTCTCGCCTAACTGCTTGGCAGGAGTGAACATAAGGAACGCACCGCTTACAATCGAGCAACCCGGTTTGGTTTTCAGAATCTGGAACGCCGGACGGATGGTGTCAGCCGTCGTGCCGCGCGCACCGGCGAGTTCGCCGTCAGCGTCACCTGCCTTGATCATCAGACAGCCCAGATACAACGGATCCTGTGCTTTCTTCTTCGCCTCTTCCTCCGTCATGCCTTTCGCCTTGCGGAGCTCAAACAGCAGGTTGGCATATTCAGGCATCTTCGCATCGCGAAGAGGATCTACTATCTTAGCCTCTTTGATGTACTCATAGCCTTTCTCGGCTGCCATGCCCTTGATTTTCTCAGGGTCACCAATCAAAATAAGCTGCGCAATCTTGTCTCTGAGCAAGATGTTGGCAGCTTCCAATGTTCTCGGTTCATCGCCTTCCGGCAATACAATGCGCTGCGGATTCGCTTTCGCACGCGCAATCATTTGATTTAGAATGTCCATAATCGTATAGTTTTGTTTTGTGTTTCGACTTGTGGTTCGTGTTATTTCGTACAAATTACGGTGTACGAGTAGGTGATTAGTAGGTTATTAGTAGGTGATTCGGCTGATGTCACCCTAATGCCACTTTGACTTCGGATACCCGCCTTTATGCGGGCTTTTAAAACGACTGCAAATTTACGTAAAATTTTTCATATATGCAATACATTCTATAAAAAAGATTTTTTTTTTCTTAAAATGTTTGGTTGTTTCAAAAAAAAGTTGTAACTTTGCACCCAGAATTGTTTGCGCGCTAACGTTAGCTGCATTTTGGATGAAAAAGTTATTGTTTACATGGCTCGCTTTGATGGCTTTCGTGCCACTCTGGGCGCAGGAGGATACGTTGCTTGTACAGGGCTACCATCCTTATGATACCATCCAAAATACCCATGTAGCCCGCCGTAATGCCAACTGGTCTATCATACCCCATGTCGGATTCAATGTCTTTGACGGAGATTTCAATACGGAGATGAAGCATCCGGTTTCTTATCCTTCCGCGGGTTTGGATATTGAGTATGATTTTACGCCGGTATTCGGACTGGGTGTGGAGTATATGTACGGCCGTTACGGAGTTCGCGGGAACACAGGGCATGCCGATACCTTGCTTTACGGAAATCTCCATCGTGCATCGGGATATATATCGATTGACGTAATCGGACTGTTCTATCCGCATGGCAAACGCAAGATAGTGGGGCTTGATGCTATGTTCGGTGGCGGTTATACGTGGTATCAGACATGGGCGATGTATCATGACAATCGCAATACCAATGCATCTCCGGTTCAGAACCCGACGCATGTCAAGGGCGGTACGCTCGCATATGTCAACGCCGACGGGCAGGTAGGGAGACCGGATTACATGACTACGTTTGACGGTACGCCGTTTGTTCAGTTCGGTTTGAATCTGGAGTTTAATCTTAACAGAACATTGGCATTGGGTCTGCGCGCAAACTATAACTATTTCCTGTCCGATGCGTTGGACGGACGCGGATACGCAGGCGATGCGGGCGTGGCCTCCAAGAACAACGACGGACTGCTGGATGTTACGCTCAATATGCGTATCAAGCTGGCGGGCAAGAATCACTCGCATGTCCGCAACATAGGTGGCAACGAGCCTGATCCGGTAATCGCCAAACATATAGCAAATCCCGAGCCGGTATATGTACACGACACGGTTGTCATTTACCACGACACGATCATTGAAATACGCGATAATACACAGCCTGCTACCCATGCAGTAGCAGAGGTGGCGCAAGCTCCTGCACGCTCATCGTCAAGTTATTATATCTACTTCCCGACGGGCAAGACCAAAATCAATAATCAGGGACTTGCTACCATCCAGCAGGTAGCTGACCGCATGCGCGAGGATGCTTCTCTCTACGCGGTTATTACCGGTTATTGCGACAATACCGGCTCCGACAAGGTCAACTATCTCATAGGAGACAGACGTGCTGCCAATGTGATGGAAGAGTTGCAGGAGGAATACAATATCCCGTCTGACCATCTCTATGCAGGCGGTGTAGGCAAGCTGGTAGGCGGACGCAGTACGGCGGCTTATAGCCCCAACCGAAGAGCTGCTATCCAGTTGGTGAATGAAGAAACATTCCTTGTCCTCTCTGCCGAGTTGGATAATCTCCGTTCCAAGCGTGAGACGGAGTTGCGGGCGAAAGACAAGAAGGCGGAGGAACCCGGTGAAACCAAAGATGAAGTGGTGGTGATCGAGGTTCGTTCAGCTCAGCCGGCATCCGTTGAGACTTCTTCTTCGGATGAACAGAGCCCATACGCATTGCGCCATGGAGAGAAAGCAACGGTCAGCAAAAACAGTTCGCTTGCCCAGTTGGCGCGCCAATACTACGACAACACGCATTGCTGGGTGTATATTTATCTGGCTAACAACCAGATCATCAACCCCAACAAACTCACACCGGACTGGGTATTGCATATACCGGAGTTGACGGAGGAGGAGTTGTCTATTACTAAAGAAGATGCGTCGCAGTTGTATCAATCTGCCAAACGCATGGTCCCATAGCTCAGTTGGTTAGTAGCACCTGACTCATAATCAGGGGGTCCTTGGTTCAAGCCCAAGTGGGACCACAGAAAAGCGCTTTCAGGCGCTTTTTTGTGTATTATACCCCTCCTTTTTGCAACGTGTTACTTTCAGGCGTGTTACAGTTTCGCGCGAAGCAGAAAATGAATATCCGTGCGGGTAGAACGTCGGTCATGGTCAGCAGCCCAAGCGGATTGGTAAATGGTTTCGCTAATCTTGAGGTAGAGCCCTAACTGATTGACTATCTGCCAATGGAAACACAGGTATGCCCTTCCTCCCAATCCATATACAGCCGAATTGCTGTAGGCATATAATACATCGTGCTCGTAGCAATAAACTCTGTTAGTCCATTCGCGTGCATCAAAAAACTGCACTCTTCCTCGAATACTCACAGGTGCTGCCTGAAAACGGTATGCCACGTCCTGATAGACCGTTACTCCATAACTGTTCACCCAATTTGCTTCCGCTGTGCTGCGCAGCAACCATCCGGCTTGGCTCCATTCGAACAGAGTTCGCAATGACCAAGTCCTCTCGCCGCCTTTCTCCCGAACCCGCAGGCGTCCGCCTAACCGCCACTCCCTTGTTGCATGGTATTGTACATCGGCCATGACGTCATAGCCGATGGTGGGATATTGGTTAATACCGTATTTGGGACCGCTGAAACGGAATATATCCCCATAGCCGCTGAAACGCCACCGGCTCAAACGGGTTATATCAAAACCGATATACCCGCCGTTTTCATCACCCAGACGGCTTGTTTCCGAGAATGCGTAGCCCAGCGTATTGTCAAACCACGGCGAATAGTAGCGGTACAGAGCTGTCAGACTGATGCCGCTCGCCGGATAGAAGCGGCTGCCTGCTATCACGCCGGCTCCCCAACGCTCCCTGTTCTGGCTGGTTGCCACTTCGCCGAACAGGTCGAACCAGCCATGGTTATACCGCATAGAAGCGCCTGCCACAGTTTGGCTTCTGCCCCGGAAATAATGCTCATTGTACGCTGTGTTACGATACGGACTTATGCTGTCCGACCAGATGTTTTGGGCTGCGCTCACCTCCACTTGCAGTCGTTTGTAGCGGAAGGTGAGGTTGGTGCCGATCAGGTGATGCAGTACGCTGTCATTAGCACGCTTGATGGAGTAGAGCGCACTTGCATCCAACCGCATCTGTTTGCCCCATTGCCAGCGGAATGTAGCGCCTGCGCCTTGCAATCCCTCGCCGTCAGGCGAGGAGTAATACCGCAATCCCTCTCTGCCAATACCCACATTGCCGGCATAGGCGGATTTGCCGGTGTGGAACACAGGCGCAAAAACCAGTCCTTGACCAAACGAAGCTTGAAAATGTCCAGCCGTCAGTGTATGCATATGCCCGATATCGCGTAATTGCAGATAACCGTTATACTGCAATCCGTCAGCCCGGCTGCCGGCCGGACGGCGGAGTTGAAACCCTGCAGTCACTCGCCGCTCGTAATCAAACTTATAGCGCGCCTGTATATACATAGGGTCGCTACCCTCAAAATCCTCTATATTGCGTGCGTCTATGCGTGCCAGTACTTCATGTTTGCCATAGTGCAGTACCTCTCGCGCGTACATCTTGTTGTCGGGTGCGCGCTCGCGCACGTGGATGAAAGGAACCAAATCGCGTATCTCATAATCGGTCAGCGAAGGAATCATACGGAGTTCATAGACAGACTCAAACGGATGCCGGTCGGCATAGCCGAGAATATCGTCTATCTGCTGCGCGGAGAGAAATGGCAGTTGGCTCAATTCCTCTTCCGTGGTATGGTTCAGGTCGATAGGAGCCTCATGCAGCGCATACAAATCAGTTTGCAATTGCTCATAATCAACTTCGCCGAACTCAGTTGCGGCGCGGTAGATATCCAGAATGATATCATCCAGACTGATGGACAATATGAGAGCAAAGAGAAACGGCATAAAAATCGCACAAAGATATAGAAAAAATTGCACATATGCAATATTTTTTGTAATTTTGTACCGGATTATGAATCGCAGACGGCTGTTACATATGCTTGAATGGGCGGTAGCAATAGCTGCCTATGTCTATTTGTTCTATACGCTGGCGACCTATGAGCATTATGACGTTGTGGCGCATAGTCTCGGGGCGATTACCTGGCGTCATTGGACGGCATTGACACTTTGCGTATGCTTGATGCCTGTCAATATGGCACTCGAAGCATGGCGGTGGAAAACATTGATACCTATGCCGTTCGGCGAAGCGCAGCGGCAAGTGTATTACAGCAAGTTGGCGGGTGTGGTCACACCTTGGCGGCTTGGCGAATACCCGGCTCGCGGTGTGATGGAAGTGCAACGGGACAATCTGCATCCCTCTAAAGAAGTGGCTGCCAAAGTGCTTTCGATGGGGGCTGTAGGCAGTGCTACTATGACTATAGCCATCATTCTGGCCGGAGTGACTGCTCTGGCGTTTAGTCCGAAACTGTTGGCATTGCTGGGCGAGAGTTATCTCAACGCGCTTATAGCCGTTAGTCTGGTGTTGGCTGTTCTGCTGGCTTTGGCGCCAAAGGCTCTGAGACGGTGGGCGGAGGTTAATGGCGCTTTGCTTTGGAAATCTGTCGCTCAGAGTCTGGTGCGTTTGGCTTGCTGGTGCATTCAACTGGCATTGGTTCTCTTTGCATTGGGAGCGGACTTTCAGTTCGCGTTGCCGTATTTCCAGTTGCTGCCTGTGTATTATCTGCTTGTTACTGTAACTCCGAATATACCCATAGTGGAAGCCGGAGTGCGCGGAGCATGGGCTATATGCCTGTTCGGATCGCCGAATGCAGCCCTTGCAGGTGTACTGCTATGGGTGATAAACACACTGCTACCTTGCCTGACATTTGTTTTTTTGAGAAAAAAAGCAGAATAATTTGCAGGAATGCAAAAAAAAGTGTATATTTGTAGTCGAAAATGTAAATATCTATACCATGAACATCAATTTTCAAATTCATTATCGTGCCGAGTTCGGCCAGACGCTTTGTGTGATTGAGACCAAAGAGTCAATTTTGGGATGGACCGAAAAAGAACCTCTGACATTGAATTGTCAGGGGACGGATTTCTGGACAGTCAACGTGCCCGTGAGTGATTTTGCCGGCAGTGTGCAGTATAAATATGCGCTACGTCTGCAGGACGGACGGTATATCTATGAGGCAGGGAACCCGCGTTCTCTGACACTCAAATCAAGCGACAAATGCATAGTAGTCCGCGATGCATGGCAGGCCAGCACGTATGAGGATAGCTTCTATACTACAGCGTTTCTGAAAGCGCTGTTTAGCAGAAAAACAAAGTCAGACAGGCCGCTTCGCTCAAAGCGGCAGGGTAACATCCGTTTCTCCATCGATCTGCCGCAGATTCTTCCTACCCAGGGCGTTGCTATCATAGGTAACTGCCCCGAGTTGGGTGACTGGAAAGCAGACAACAAGCTTATCATGAGTGATGCTGAGTTCCCGGTTTGGAAAGCTGACATCAAGGTGAGCAGTGCGCAGATCATTGAATACAAATACATCGTCTATGACCTCAAGACAGGTGCCCAGGTTGATATCGAGTGGGGAGAAAACCGTCAGATATGGGGCGTAGATAAGGATATTGTCATTGAGCAGAATGACCGCGGTTTCCGCCGTACGCAGCCGAGATGGAAGGGTGCCGGAGTGGCGGTACCTGTTTTCTCACTCCGTACGGAAGATGATTTTGGTATCGGTGAATTCCAAGACCTCAAAAAAATGGCCGAATGGGCTGCAGCTACGTGTCAGAAGATGATCCAGACACTTCCTATCAATGATACTACGTTGCGCCACAACGATCTGGACAGTTATCCCTATAATGCCGTTTCGGTCTTCGCGTTGCATCCGATCTATATCAATATAGAGAAAATGGGTCGTCTCACGCCTCAGCAGAAGAAGAAATATGATTTGCAAAAAGCGGAACTGAACGCCCTCACTATTGCGGATTATCAGCGTGTGTATGATGCCAAGACCGTGTTCTTCAAACTGCTCTTCAAGCAAGACAAGGATTCCCTTTTCGGCAGCGAGGAATACAAGCTTTTCTTTGCGAAGAACCGTGAATGGCTGGAGCCTTATGCGGCGTTCCTGTCCAAGCGCGACAAGCAACCCAAGGAGTATTACTATTTCCTCCAGTTCCATGCTGACAAGCAACTCTCCGATGCAGTAGCATATGCTCATAGCATAGGGGTGGCGATGAAGGGCGATATACCTATCGGTATCAGTCCGGACAGCGTGGACGCTGCTGTGTATCCGGAACTCTTTAATCTGGATGCCTCTGCCGGTGCGCCGCCCGACGATTTCTCTATCAGCGGTCAGAACTGGGGCTTCCCGACCTATAATTGGGACAAGATGTCAGAGGACAACTACGCATGGTGGCGGAAACGGTTCAGCAAGATGCAGGACTATTTCGATGCCTACCGTGTGGATCATATCTTAGGTTTCTTCCGTATCTGGCAGATGCGCAAGACCGATGTGTGGGGGCTCTGCGGTCATTTCGTGCCGGCGCTGCCGTACAGTTACGATGATTTGTGTGCTCAGGGCGTCTGTCTTGATTGGGATCGTCTCACCAAACCCTATATCCGCTCCAATTTCCTTGGTGAGGTACTGGGGTACGATGTCGAATGGGCGAAGAAAAACGCTCTTCAGACCCGTGATAACTATGTCTATTGGTTCCGTCCTGAGTTTGATACTCAGGTTAAGGTGCAGGAGTGGTACGATCGGCTGATGGATGATCCCAAACAGTTGAAAGCCAGCGGATTGTCCAAAGAAGCGGCCAAGAATCTCCTGAACGGGCTGATTTACCTGCATTGCGAGGTATTGATGGTGGAGGATCAACGCCGTCCGGGTATGCTCCATCCGCGTATCTCCATCTATCAGAGCCACTCGTTCAACGAACTCTATTCGGACCAGAAAGAGATTCTCATGCGTATCTACAACGACTATTTCTACCGTCGCCATACGCACTTCTGGCGTGAATCGGCTATGAGTAAATTACCTACACTGCTTGGTGCTACACATATGCTTTGCTGTGGCGAGGACTTGGGCATGGTACCTGCTTGTGTGCCGGATGTGATGCACGAGTTGCAGATTCTAAGCTTGGAGATACAACGTATGCCTAAGGATCCGACGGTCAAGTTTGCTCATCCAGCCGATGCTCCTTATCAGAGTGTCTGCACGACCGGAACGCATGACATGAATCCGTTACGCGCTTGGTGGGAAGAAGACAGAAACGTGACGCAGCAGTTCTATAACGAGCAGATGGGCTGGTGGGGGGACGCACCTAAAGAGATGACACCTGAGATAGCTGAGTTTATCATCAACCAGCACATGTATAGTCCGGCTATGTGGACAATTCTGCCGCTACAAGACTGGATGGCAATTGACGGCGACGTACGTGTCAAAGACCAGTTCTCCGACCGTATCAACGTGCCGTCCAATCCCCGCCAGATATGGAACTGGCGTATGCACCTCACTGTAGAGGAGCTGCTTAAGAAAGATGCGTTTAATGCGAAGGTGCGCAAGCTGATAAGCGTGCGCTGATCTGCTCCATGAGCCACTGCGGAGTACTCGTTGCACCGCATATGCCTACTCGTCCGACTGCGTGGCAGCGGGCGAGTAGTTCGTTTGTCAGCTCGTCCGGAGAGGAGATAAAGATGCTGTTGGGGTTGGCGTGCAGACAGTGGTTGTATAATACCTTGGCGTTGGATGATTTGCTGCCGCCTACAAAAATCACTATATCATGTGCTCGGGCAAACTCCTGAATCTTTGCTACGCGGTTAGCTACGTTGCGGCAGATAGTGTCGTGGTATTCGAACGGGATGTCGCGGCCGTATGATATAGAAGCCTCCTGATTACGGGTTCGGATTGCCTCTACCAATGCCTGAAATCCCTCCACGCTTTTTGTGGTTTGCGAGAACAGGTATATGGGACGCCGGAAATCCAGACGGTCGCACTGCTCCGCAGATTCAATGACAATAGCGGTGTCATTGGTCTGCCCCTGCAAACCAATGACCTCAGCGTGACCGGGTTTGCCGTAAATAACTATCTGAGGGGGTCCGGCTTCGTCATTTTTATGCTGTTCATAGCAAGCCCGTATGCGGTCTTGCAACTTCTTCACTACGGGACAAGTGGCATCGATAATCTCTATGCCGCGCTGCCGGGCGATCCAGTAGGTGGCAGGAGGTTCGCCGTGCGCGCGGAGCAGTACGCGCGAGTGGGGAGGCAGTGAACGCAGATCGTCGTTGTCAATGGTTTGCAAACCCATCTGCTCCAGCCGGGCTACCTCCTGACCGTTATGCACGATATCTCCCAGGCAGCAAAGAGCTCCTTGGCGGAGCTCCTGTTCGGCTGCGTTGATGGCGCGTGTCACACCAAAGCAGAAACCACTATGTTCATCAATCGTAATAGACATTGCTGTCTGCGTCTCGCCCGAAGATGCTTTTGTACAGCTTTTTGAATGTCTCATCATATAGTTGACAAGCTTTCTTGAGTTGCTCCTCGGGCGTCATATCGCTGTTATCAATCTCAATAGCGTTGTCGGCTTTGCGGAGCGGAGATTCAGCACGGTGGGTGTCCCTGTAATCGCGCTCGTTGATATCTTTGAGCACCTCCTCAAATACAGGTTTCTCTCCCTTGGCAACCAGTTCGTCATACCTCCGTTGTGCCCGCACCTCCGGCCTGGCGGTCATGAAGAGTTTGAGATCGGCATCAGGCAGTACCACAGTACCTATATCCCGTCCGTCCATTACCACACCTCCGTAGTCTGCCATTTTGCGTTGCTGCGCCACCAGAAATTCACGCACCTCTTTAATCGTAGAGATCTCACTGGCGCGATTGCCTACTTCCAGGGTGCGAATCTCTTTTTCAACATCCTTGCCGTTAAGCGTAACATGTTGCCCCTCTTCGGTCGGAATAAAATCAATATGTATCTGCGCGAGTTCCTTGATAATACTTTCCTTGCGTGTTACATTCTGACGAATCATGAAGAGTGCTATGGCACGGTACATGGCGCCCGTGTCCACATACGTACAATGCGCTTTCTTTGCGAGAGCTTTCGCGAGCGTAGATTTGCCGCAGGAAGAGTAACCGTCAATGGCTATGACAAGATTCTGCATCATAATTTTACTTTCTAATTGACTTCTTAACCCTAAAGGGTACGATTTTTTCTTAACCCTAAAGGGCACGATTTTTTCTTAACCCTAATGGGCACGATTAGTGCATCAATGAATTAATATCCAGTGTCAGGCCCACCTGATAGGAGAAGTTGGATTTGGTCAGCTGGCTCATGGCAAATCCGATGCGTGCCTGTTTGATGCGGACACCTGCGCCGAGCGAGAATCCCGCCAGCGATCGCTGGTCAATCAGGTTCAGCTCTGCACGGCGGCGATGGTTGTAACTGAGGGCGATATAGAACCGCTCGCTTTTAGGCACAATCTCCAAACTGAAGATTGTGTGACGGAACAGCATATCATACCATTTCACATCGTGTGGCAGTACATCGCCCGTAGTGGGGCTTTTGTCGTTGCTGGTCCATTCGTAGCTGAGATACCAGGTTTGCAGGTTATGCAGTTGTACATGAAACCGCAGCGGGGCATGCCTGACGCGATAGGTGAGACCCAGTTGCAGGTTGAGCGGAAGCATCTCATGGTTGCGGCCTCCTTCCTGTGAGTAGAAACCTTTCAGCTGCCAGCCTATATTCTGCAACACCAGACCCATCTGAAATGCCGAGTCGGGAGTCTGGAAATGCGCTCCTACATCAGCGCCGATGGCGAACGAGGAATAACTCGCGTAGATGGAATAGACGGGCTTCAGCGTCACACCAACTTTCCAGCAGGGGTGCAACTGACGGGCATACATGACGTCGATGAGGATATCCCGCGCGCCGAATGTGCCGCCGGTGATGTTGCCGTTCTCGTCTGCATATTTCATATTGCCGTAGTCCAGATAGTGGACTCCCACTGCGAAATAGTTGGGTCGGTCGGGTTCTCCCTCTGCCGGCTTTTCTATTTTCGACCGTCCGAAATTATGCCCGTAGAGTGCCGAACCGAACATGGTTCCAGGCAGGTAGTAGGAATAGTTGAGCTGGAGCACCATATGTGTCTCGTTGTGGAGCAGGGCAGGGTTGCACATTCCCATCGACACATCGCCGTCGCTGAGGCTGACATTAGATCCGCCCAGCGCGTTGATGCGCGAAGAAGTAGGCAGACTCATGAACGAGAAAACCGAACGTCCGGCGTTGGATACCTGAGCCTGTAAACTACCAAGCCACCACGTGCCCAGCAACAGGATTACTATGTATCTGCGTAAAGCCACAATACCGCATATTAATTTCGGGTGCAAAGATACAACTTTTTTCGCATATATGCAAAAAAAATCGTCCCGAAGGACGTTTTTTTACCAAATTCCCAGACAAGCTACAATAATTGTGGTGAACATAAGGACGGGCATCTGCAGGTCAAGATCATGCCCTTCGTGGCGGAAAATATACCATATATGCCATATCCAGAGGGGCGAGATTGCAAGTACCCACCAATGCCGGAAGACACAGAAGAGTGCTATACAGGCGACGAGCAGGCAGCAGTGGTATATCTTGGCTCCTGTTTTGCCCAGCAGGCTTGCAAAGGTGCGTTTGCCGTGCAGACGGTCGTTGTCCATGTCGCGGATATTATTCAGGTTCAGTACTCCTACGCACGGAAAACCGATAGCTGCGCCCAGCAGGCAAACCTCCATGGTCAATGCTTTGGTCTGCAGGTAATAGGCGCCGAGCGTGCTCAGCAGACCGAAGAAAACGAACACCCCTAAATCGCCCAAACCGATATAACCGTAACTATGCTTGCCCAGTGTGTAGGTCATCGCGCCAATGATTGCCAGCAAACCCAATCCGAGAAAAACGAGCGTATTGTAGACTGCTGATGGCTGATAACCGCCAGTTGACGGTTGGCACCAGAAGGCAGTGAACACTAACGCTGTGCCGAAGAGTACGGACAGACCTATAAAGAGCGCAATCATCCGCTTCATCTGCTGTTGTGTGATTGCACCGCTCTGCAATCCGTAGGCTGCACGGCCCTGTTGGTCGGCATCGGTTCCTTTGAGAGCATCACCCAGTTCGTTGCTTAGATTACTGAGTATCTGCAGGCTGAGTGTAGTCAGTATAGCCAAGATGAAGATGACCCACTGCACAACTGTAATGTGTGAATCATCATTCGTAATGGGTAATTCTGTAAAAGCCAAACCGCTGCCGAGAATGATTCCCGACATAGAGAGCGGCAACGTCCGCGGACGCAATGATTGTATATACGGATTCATTGTGACTGTTTATAGTTAGTGCAGCAAACAGGTTAACTATTTAACGTCGCGTAGCGACCATCCCAACAATGTCTGTAGCGCCGGAGAGGGGTAGCCTTCGGGCGTGAAGGACCCCATGTCGTAGCCCGCCCATCCTAAGGGTATATACTCCGTCGGACGCCAGCCTCCGTAGCATTGCGGTTCCCAATAGAAAACACCGGCGCAGGAGTCGATATCCGATATGCGTGTGAGGAAATCGGTCATGACTATATCGGCCATGCCGGCTACAGAGTCGTATTGCTCACCCTCTCCCCAGTTGATCATTCCTATCTCGGCTATCATGACAGGGCGGCGGAAGGTGGCAATGAGTGCACGTATATTCTCCTCGGCACGCCGGTTGGCTTCCTGCCACGGGATACCCGACCATTCGGTCATCATGGGATAGTGGCTGAGACCTATCATGTCATAGCGTCCTCCGTGCTCTTCCATTGCGCGGAAGAACCAGTCGCGGTACATGAATGCGTTATCCACGTGTACAATCACCATGGCGTCTGGAAAAGCCTCTTTGACAGCTTTGTAGCCTGTGGCGGTAAGGCCTGCGTATTCGTCCCAATGATCCGCAACCGGTGCTTCGGAGACACCGCGCGGCGTGCTCAGGTCTGTCACCCTGCCTACCGGCCAAAGCATGCCGTTTGGGGTCTCGTTGCCTACCTGTACCCATTCGGGTTTCACTCCTGCCTCTTTGAGCGCATAGAGAACATCGAGCGTGTGCTCGCGCACGGCTTCGCACAATTGGTCATAACTGTAGTTCTGCCATGCGGCAGGGATGGTCTGATGAGCGGGGTCGGCAAAGAAATCCGAATAATGGAAATCAATCATCACTCTCAGACCCTGTCGGGCAGCCCGTGTAGCCATGGCTACGACATCGGCTTTGTTGCTCCAGCCGGTGGAGTGGTTGACCCACACGCGCAGCCGGACAGCGTTCATGCCCAGCCGCTGCATGATATCCAGACAGTCGCTCTCTGACAGCGAGTCAGCGGACGTGACGCCGGTCTGCCCCGGCTCATAAAACTTCACTCCGTCGTGCTCCATCTCGCTCAGCCAACTCACGTCGGCTCCTTTGGCAAACGAACCGCGAGGAGTTGCCGGGCGGTGATAGCAGGCAGTAAGGCACATGGCCGCCACTGCCAGACACAGACTTTTGGTAACGGATAAATGAAAATGGATGGTTGACATTATGGTCGTGTAAATTGGTAAACCTGTTTGGGTGATTGGTCTTCGTGATAGGATAGCGAGTCGGGTGACAGGTAGTCAATCACATAGATTTTGGCAATGGGCACGTCTCTGGAGTCCATGGTGGCAAACTCACGGAGCGTCTCTCCGTAGGTGTCCCACCGGAACCATCCGTTGCCGTGGTAGCGCAGATCTTCCTCCGCTACGTCATCGGCTTCGTTCCATTCTTTACCCCAGAATAATTCTTCCTCTTCGTCGTAGTCGTCGTAAAAAACTTTGTACCATTGCGGGTTGTCCGTATTGCGCCATTTGCCTACGAGCATAGGATCAGCCTCGGCTTGCTCTTCAGCGAAATACACGGCGCCGTGTGTGGCATGATCGTTGAGCATGGTTTCGCCGTTCCGGGTCTGTCCTTCCGCAACCGTAGGTTCCGCTTCCGGCTCAGCGGCTTTCTCTGTTTCCTGGCTGGCGAGCATGCCGGAATACCACACCACACCTGCGGCAGCTCCAATCGCCAGCGCTGCCGCCAAGATGATTCCTATGACCTTGTTGGTTTTCGTCATGTGCCTTTACTTGAGTGCGATGATTTGTGCTTCCTGATTGTTCATCCCCGGCATGGTGCGTCCTACTCCGGCGTTGATGTAGGTCGGGTCGCATACTATGTATTTGCGTTGCTTGTAGGTCAGATAGTCGCCTTTGCCTTCTTGGCTGAATGCGACGGCTGTAGCCAGATGTCCTGGGTAATAGAGCAGCACTACGTCCAGTCCCACCAGGTCGCGCACCAGGCGCGAGAACAGGATGGAGCGGTCCTCGCAGTCGCAGTAGGGATAAAAGAGTGTCTCTTGGGCAAAGAAAGCGCGGTCGTGTCCCCACACCTCGTCGTCGTATTTGTATTCAAAGGCGGTCTGTACCCAGTTGAGGAGGATAGCTACCGCCTCGCGCTCGCTCATGCCTTCGATGGTTTTTCTCAAAGACGGATAGAGCATGTCTTTGACGGATTTGTCCAGCGGCGTGTTGGCGTAAGCCGCCCAACGGGTATTCTGTTTGCCGCTCACGCAGGCTTGCGGATAAGAGTTGAAGAAATTGATCAGGTTGCGGTTGACGGACACCGAAGTGGTGACGCCCTTTTTGGACGTGAGTGTGCGTTTGGGTGTCGGCTCTGAGTTGAGTTTGGGCAGTTTGGCTATCTGCATCGATAACGCACGTTCCTTGCCGTATTTGGCCTGGGTGATCTGCATGCTCTTGCATTGGTCGGAACTGATGAGATAGAACTTGCAGCCGCCAAGCGTGTAATAGACATAATCGAATATGTCGTAATCGCTGGCAACGAGCATGTAGAGTTTGTTGTCGGCCATGCCCAGACGGATGCGGTAGCCGGACTGAACCATCAGATAGGCTTGTGCGAGCACCGCCTCGTTGGTCTTGCCGTATTGTTTCTCGCATGCGTCGCGCAGCATCAGCATGTATCCCCAGTCGCACAGGTTGGCGGCTTTGCGTGCGTCCATCGCTGTTTTGACGGTGATGTCATATTGAGGTTTTGCCAACTCCTGCCAGGCATCGGCTATGGCGTTCTCGTTGAGGGCGGCGATATGCAGACGGTCGTTCTGCGGGAAACCGATAGTGGTGATGGTACCGAAATAGTTGATACTGACGCGTTTGTAGGGCTCCTCTTTGGGTTTGACAGGCGCAATAGGTTCGGGTTCGGGTTCGGGCTGCGGGATAACGACCACCACGGGTTTTACGTTGATTTCCACGGGCTTGGTGTCAATCGGTTCCTGTGGTGCAGGGATAGGTTTGACTTCCGGCTCTTTCTTGGGCTGCTCTGCCTCCTGCACGGGAAACTCCTCCCACTGCCTGCGCATGAACTCGGCATACTCGGCATTGACACGCCGGCGGAACTCGTCAAACTCCGCCTGCCGGTCGGATTTGAACTGATTGAAACTGGCCTGCTGGCGTTGACGGAACTCGTCGAAACTGTTCTGCTGCGCCATGGCACTCATAGCCATTGCCAGCGCAATCCCTAAAATCGTATAACCTTTCATCTTTCTAATTCTTAAATCGTGTGTTTCGTAATTCTTATTTGTAATATCGTCCCTTATAATTCCGCTGCAAAGATACTACAAAATTTGCACATACGCAAGCGAAAAGGGATTTTTTTTGCAGTCAGACCCGTTAATGCGGGTCTGACTTTGTAATTTGTTGCTATCAACGTTCTTATATCTCCGTATATAGTTCTTGTCGCTCCATTCTCGTTACCACCTCGTTTGCATTACGGACGTCATAGACGGATATCTATCCGGTTTCTTTGCTGTATCTGATCTGCTCTTACGACTTTGTCCTATGGCTCCCTAAATCGAGTACAAAGATACGATGCGGGGGATTGGCGTTTACAGTTTTCTTCAGTTTTCTCCGGAATTGTGCAGGATTTTTCAGTTTTCTCTGCATTTTTATATTGGTCCAGTCTGGTGTTCCAGAGATAAATCATTAATTTTTCAGTTACATAAAGAGACCTTTCTAATAGACCATATACAGAGTTCTCTGTTTATACCATCATCTTATAAATAGTATTACCTTTTATAGCAAAATTTGATAATCACTCTTCCTGTTCGGTCGATGGTTCCCGTAAGAGTTATCTCTTCGTCATCTGTCATGCCGAATCCGTCATCGTCCATGAAATAGCGGCCATCGGGGTTGATTTGCCATTGTACTCCGGCATTGCCATCATGGAAATGACTGATGAGCACAGGGAAATGTCCGTTTCGGTCGCGTACACGCTGAATGAGATTTGCAGGGAGACCATTGAGACTGCCCCAGTCGATATCATCATCCGTGATGGTAAGAAGATGTTCGCTTTCGTCCATAAATTCGCAAACGCTTTTATGCCGACGGTCTATCAGGAAGCGCGGTTTCCACCAGCCGCCGATACTCTGACGAACCATCGACATTTGCTCATCCAGATCCCGCGTCTCGTAGGGATGTTGCCTGTATTGGTCGGAACAGAGTTGTTCGTATGTCGGAGTAGTATCGGTATTCTGCGCGTTTTGTTCTCTCCGTGCTTTTTCTTTTTGCTGGGCACGTAACTGCCGACCCATTTCGCGTCCACGCTCGGAGTTTTGCATTTGCTCCATGATGTGCTCCAGATGCAAATAGCGTTTGAAAGGTGTCTCATCGTCATCGAGATAATCTATCAGTTGCTGCTCTGTAGCACAATGGAAGAGAGGGCTCTCCACTACATATGAACCGCATAGACCGATAGCAAAGAATCGCTCGGTGATACTGAATGTGTAGTCCACCCCTAAGCCGGAATGCGGATCATAATAGATTGTAGCGATGAGTGCATCCATACAATCAGTAGGGTCGCTCCAAGGGGTTCGAACTTCAAACTTAGCCTCTCGTCCTTCTTTCCCATCTTTAAGCACCGCTTGCCACTCTCTTTTGCGGGCCTTTATTTCGACAATCATTTGGAAATTGGCACTATGCGCCCACTGAAGCAGGTGCTCCGGATTATAATTGGTAGTAAGTTTCAGTTTTGCTTTGCGGATGGTGTCCTCTGTGAGGATACGCGGGTTGGTCTGATTCATAGCTACGTGCAATATTAAACAGTCATTTTTCTGTATATGAATTAGCAAGTTCGTCTAATTGTCCAATAGTATCACCATAATATACATGCACCTCAGGAATGTCTTCTATTGTGACAACATAGGTGTAGGTGGGCGGGTTATAGAAATGATATTCATCTCCCTCTCGTTTGCCGAATAGGATTATGTTGGGTTTGGAAGCGACATTCTGCTCTCTGTCCCATGCCGTATAGCGCAGCCGTCCGTCCGGCAAACTGTCCACTCGCACCTGGGCATATCCGGCCTTGGTATGCTGAAGGCATGATACGTAGTTCCGCAGCGGCTCATAAAGTCTCGGATTGCAGACCGTATCCGTAGTGGGTTTCATCGTTTTGCCGTTCCATCGATAGACGATGAAGCGGTCGTTGAGTTGATAACTGTCCTCTTGCAACAGCGGATAATAGAGGATGCCGTTTTCTTCATCCCATGTATATTGGTAATCATATTCAAGGGCACGGGCAAAGCGGAAATAATAATCGGCGAAATTGTACTCGAATCCCGTTTCCGCAGAAAGGTCTCCCTGTTCGTCTGTCAGAACGGCTACGCGTTTGAGTTCGTGACCGGTCAACTCGTACGCTACAAATGCCTGATAGCCGTAAGAACCGCTGATGCGGAAGAAAGCATCGAATAGATACAGGTGCCGCCGCGGATGAGGAAGCGAATATATCCGCTGCAAGGTAGCCGGTTCCCCTTCCCAATCCGGCAGTCCTTCATAGGTATAAACCATGCCGTCATCTTTGACGTCATAGATAATGCTCCAGCCCATGGATGCGTCTCTTGTCTGGATATTCCGGCGATAGAGACATATCCTTCCGTCCGGCGAGGACACGATGCTGACCTCGTCATCTTCTTCCTCGTCAGGCATCTCCGTGGCAAAAAGCAACTGATTGTCATTGTTTTCTGTACGCGATTGGGCGCGATTACAGCCCAAGAGCGTAATGGACAGGGCGAGTACCAGCAAATAGTGGCAGGTTTTCATAGTTGATTGTTCGTTTGTTGTATGATTGTATTTTTCCGTTTACGGAATTCTTCCTGCGTTATCGGTTCAGTGCCGTTGCTTTCAGAGAAGGCTTGATACATGGCATTGAGGACACGCATGATTTTGTCGATGCGGTGGCCGTCTTCTTGACGGTAGCCGTGTATGTGCGGCGGCTCTTGGCCTTGGTCAGCACCATGGAAAAGCCAATAAGCACACAGGGCTATGTCGGTGCGGTGCAGACCCATCGCGCAGGCGATATAGAAAGAGCCGGCATCGATACAGCGGCACAATTCAGGGAAGAGCGTCACCATGCTGTCGATGGCCTCGGCAGAGGTATCCACCGGATAGTGGAAATACTGTATGCCGTGTTCTTCGCACAAAGCGGGCAAGCGGTCAGTGTGGTCTTTTTCGCGCAAGTCGATGAGGGTTGTCACGCCTGCTTCCTGCAGCGCCCGCCATGCGTAAGATTGATGTCGCGAGGACATCGTTCTGCCCCGCGCACCGCCATAAACGGCCGCTAGGTCAGGAATACGGGTTTGTTGCAGGCGGGAGAAATCAATAACCATGTGCTACAGTAATTTTATTCAAAAATGGTGAATGAATACTCGGAACTACCCGATACTTCTGCCGTATCGTAATGGTATGAGGTGGCTAATTTGATCCTAAACTTGCCTGCTTCACGTATCACGTAATCAAGATGATAGGGGTACGATTCAATACGGATAGGGTCTTCATAGTTGATGGACAATATCGTTTGTAAATTGGATGCCTTACCACTGGCTGTGGCATCCAGATGGAGGGTCTCTCCCGCTTTGACTCTTGTGTTATCTAGCACATATGTGCAAATCGTGTCATTATTGGTAATGTGATAAGAGGTCCATACACAGGTTGTCGTATCAATGCTTGAAATTGTAGCAGAACTGGTGCCACCTATATTTAGATGGTCTTTACAAGATGTCATGAACATACCGAATGCGAACAAAAGAAGAAGAGGATAGAATTTCTTAACCATAATGATAGAGTTTAGAAAGTTATATAAATCGATATTGTTATTTGTTTTATTGTGTAGCCCAACGCAGATATATGGCGGCTTTTTCATCGGCTTCTTTGGCATAAGGCATATGAGTATTATTATCTAATGTATAACAGCCAACTTGGGGCGCTACGCCATGACAGTAAATGAGAGGATGAAAAAGAGTATTAATAACTTTCTTATTGCTGTATCTGTTCTTTGATGATCTTACTGATTCGGGGCGAAATGTCTTTGTAGGCCTGCCGCGCCGCCTGTTCGTAGTTATGCGTATGTCCGCCCTTTTCGCTGATGGCGTCTTCGTAAATACGCTGGCCGGTGGTCGTCTTCTCCACAATGATGTTGGCATCCACATAGGCATAATACGTACTCACGCCGCCAAAATCATTCTTGTTATATTCCCGCGCCTTCGCTGTAACCGTTATCGTCCAATCCGGATTGCCACCTTCTGTCACGAAATTACAGCCCATCGGACTTAACTCCCTTTGTATCTCGCCTTTTAGCGCATTGTATCCCTGCCCGAACATATCTGCCCTGCAAATCAGGCAGATGTTGATGCCGTTTTTCAGTTGCGCAATGATACCTGTCAGGCGGTGCTGGAGTGTCCGCGTCTCTTGCAGTTGAAGACTTTCCTCGTCGGCGTTCTCATCTACCGCGGCAAGCAGTTTCTGCGCCTCATCAACTTCCACAAACTGCGGCACCGTTCTTTCCGCCAGTTCGCGTGCCTGCATCTTTTGCCCGGTGGCGATGAGTTGGTCAATCTGGTCAAGCGAGGTCTCTATTTTGGTAAGCGCTACAGTTATCTTCTTCTCTAGTTGCCGGATGAGCGTACTTTTTTTGATATACGCAAAAGCGGCAATATCTCCCGTCTGCGGATTGCGCCAACTCTCGACTTGCAACCCTGGTATCTCCATGTCCACGGTCGTCTTAGTGGCAGAAGAAAACTCACGTGCCGATTGCCGGAACGTGCCTTCCATCGTCCGCAGTGTCTGGCTGAGCGCCTGATTGATAGTGGTGTTTTGTACATGCACGCGAATGGTACTCACCGCCTCTACCCGCGCAGCATTTTTCATGCGAGAAATAGCAGCCTCTATGCTCTCTCCGCTTTGCCTCTGCCCCTCTGCAAAACTGGTAAAATACTGCCATTTCGGATAATTGGCATCCCTGTCACTGTCACTATACCAATTGGGCTGCTGTGCTACTGCCGTCAGTGAAAGGGCTGATAGTAAAATTATTAATAGTTTTTGCATTATATGATAGTGTGTAGTGTTTTTAAACATAAATGCTATTTTTTATCAACAATGTCTTGAACCAATCGCACATAAGCTCTGTCTCCTAATCCTCTGCCTAATATAGGATGCACGCAAAATGTTTTAAAATCCATTAGACAGTCGTCTCTATGATAACCTCGCGCATGATGACTCCAATAATATCCTACAGGGTATCCCTCGTCCTCCTGTATTATTGTTGTATTTAATATAATAAAGTAAGCCGCTGGAAGAAATATTGCTCCGGATTTTTCCAATTGTTCCCATTCTCTAATAGTAAAAGTGTTCCGTTTGTAATTTTTCGATGCAGATGAACCCTCATCAACAGCCCAATAACTACCATTCAAAGGATTTTTGTACTCCTTGAATCCCATTTGGGATGCTGTTTTAAATCGTTTTGATCCTTGCAGATTCCATTCATCAGGCAGTATAATAAGCCCGTTTACACCATTTATATTGGCTGGGGCAAATAGGTTAAGAGCATTTTTACGAAATATAAACAGATATTCCCATTCATTAGGGCGAAGTGTTCTCCATAGTTTTGGCACATTACCTCCATTAACTATTGGATATTGCCCCCAATCAAAAGCCGGCGAATCCTGTTCTTCTTTGTCGGAACTATTTTTAGGCGCCCAGTACAAAAGATCATCCCATTCTTTTGTGGTTACCATGTAATTAATATAATCGTATTGATGTACAGCGAAACGTACCGTATTGGTTGATGGATTGTATTGTAAATTACCTTGTGAAAAATAAACTCTTTTGTCTTGACCTATAGAAAATGGATGCTTTGAGAAATTCTTATTGATGATATTTCCCATTGAAGAATCTTCCTTTATTTTATTTGTGTATGCTTTTGTAGATAGGGTATTACTATCTAAACGGTCGTTAGGTTTGATATCAAAATTTAATAATTTGCTAGCTAAATCAATACAGGAATGTTGAAATATTGTGGGATCTGTTGACACATATTCAGGAACTGTGTTGTTTACTATTTTACTTGTTACGACATCTATCAACTTCGCAGAAAGAATGATATTATTCTTATCATTTTTAATTTTTCCAACTTCTGTTACTAATATGTATTGCGTCCCGGTCATTTCTCCTATTTTTCTTATTTGTTGATCTGAGACGAGACCTGTTCGCTGAAAATTTAGTTCTTCTACTATGAGAGAGATATCTGTCCTATTAAATGCTTCATAGCCTGATGTGTTTGATATGGCTGCGGATAAATTTTCTCGAAGCATAAACTTCAATCCATCATCAACATCGTTGTTTTTATCAATGACATCCAGTATTGCCACTTTCTTAACTTCTTGTGACATTGCTGTCAGCGAAAGTGCCGAGAGCAAGATAATTAATAGTTTTTTCATAGATATACGGCTCTTAATATTTTTTTCTTTATAATTTTATAATATAAAAAGCACACGCATCTATACCACTTTTGACATAATAATCCGCAGCGAAGGCAAAAGTATAGTCATCATTCGGACCGTCATATGCACCAAAGTCATATACTTCCATATAATAACGCAGGTTTTTCCCATTTACACACCAATATTTTGCCTTTTCTCGAAGTCCTGTACTCATAGAATGTTTCTTACACAATTGTCCGTAACGACTATGAAATAATGCTTTTACAATGGGATTCATTTCATATTTGTATGGTAATCTCCATCCATATTTTCCATATTTTGAGTACGTCCTATTAACTTCCTTAAAGCTAGTATATTTATTATTGGCATTTAAATCAATCATGTACTTTCCGTCGTTAGTTTCAACTATCAAATAGCCTTGTCGTTTGCAAGAATTGATATATGCAATTTCTTCTTCTTTTTCTCGTTCTAATCTCTCCTCCTCTTCTCTTTTGGCTCTCTCCTCTGCCTCAATTCGTGCTCTTTCTTCTGCCTCTGCTCGTAGGCGTGCTTCCTCTGCTGCACGTATTCTTGCTTCTTCCGCTTCTCTTTTCAATCTTGCTTCTTCTGCTTGCTCGGCAAGTGTTCCCTTAGATAACTCGGAAGCAATCTCTTGTGCCACTCGCACAACGTCACGCGAATTTGCAAGTTTTCTTCCCTCTATCTTGTAACTATTTACTACTTCACCTGTCTTTACATCAACCATTCTTGTAGTAATGAAGTAATCACCTGCCCATGAGGTTGATTTGGCAATACATACATATTGCACTCCGAACTGTTGCCCCCAACGGGTCAAATCATCATCTGCCACGGCTCCAGATTGTTGATAACCTTGCTCGTCTTTCAATTTCTTCAAAAAACTATTGGTGCGCTCTATCGCAACATAGCGACCGCTTTTTGCAAAACCGGATACCAGTTGATCACCAAGGACGATATCTACATCACGATTTCCTGTCTTCGACACGTATACTGCCACTTTCTTCGCATCCGCTTGTTTCGTAGAACGCATCGCCTTGAAAAAACTATCCGAAAGGGTATTTAATGCTCCAATAAGTTCTGAACTATTCTGGATAGAACCATTGGAACTGCATGATGCAACAACTTCAGCTGTTTCCGTGTCTATGATACGTGCCGTAATATATTTTTCGGTATTCCATACATCTAATACTGAAACAACGCATACATACTGCACATTAAACTGGCGTCCTAATGCAGCAATCTGCTCGTCATCCACTTCACCGGAACGCTCATAGGCATGTTCTTTGGATAACTCCGCCAAGAAACTTGCTGTCCGCTCTACGGTGGTATATTCATTTCCACGTGCAAAATCATCCACTAAACGATTAGACACAATTTCATTAACTGGGTCATCGCCTGTCATATAGACAGCGATTTTAGGTTTCTGTGCAACTACTGTCAGCGAAAGTGCCGAAAGGAAGATAATTAATAGTTTTCTCATAATATTCATTTCTTGTTTTCCTGCATATAGAGGGTTTGTTTTGTTCTTAACTCTGCCCATTTGTGCATATCTTTCAAATTCCATTCTCTATCCAATACAACTATTACATGGCGTGCTTGGCATTTCAAAAATGTATCAGCTTTTCGCTCTTTAAATTTCTTGTAAAATCTATCTATCACTTTTACATTATAGCGCAAAATCAATGAGGCATCCTTTATGAATTTTATTTGGTCATTTTTCATTCTTAAAGGTCTCTGTACATAGACATGCTCGTTTTTGTCCATGATTGGTATAAATAGGAAACGTCCTTTATGGTGCAAGCACGAGTACAGGCTTTGTATCTCAAGCAATACGGCTTGAGGTAGAATCAGATAATACTTATAGTAAAATGCCGACAAGTCTTGTGCGATATCATCCAACTGCTTATCTGTATAGTTACTCGGAATGAATGAAAGAGTTAACAAATCTTTTAATATATCGGCAAGTTCTTGAGCAATATTTTTATATTCAATAAACAGTGTTTCATTATATTCGGCTTTCCTTTTCTGTAAATAGAAAAATAAACCGATTGCACCACTGCTACCTAGAAGGGCACCTAATAGCGTAAAAGCCAGTTCAATCCAATACTTTTCCATAATACTTAGTTTTTTAATTACATTGCACACACCGGTGATTACAGTAATCCGTAATCTCCAATTGTGCTGTCAAAGGCAATGATAAATATTTCTTTTCTATTTGCATAATTATTTTACATCGCGAACAAACACCACTTTCTCTTTCCACGCATTCCAGTCTCTTGCTGTTGTTCCATCTCGATAATAGGAATAGTTTCCCGAGCAACCGAAAGTGTCCCACGGCAATGATGGAAAATCCCAATATGTTGCATGATACTGATCAAATACATTTTTAATTCTAGACATTTCACTTGGACTTGGTAAACGCCAATCGTTAAATCCTCCTAAGTTGAATCTATTAGCTTCATTTTTAGCACTTGCATGCGTCATTTCTGGGTAACTATTTGCTACAACTACCATGATATTATCTATTTGAATATACCCCTCAGAAATAGCTTTCTTTAATCTTTGGATTTCAGTTTCCTTCGCCTTTTGCTCAGCCGCAGCTTCAGCTGCTTTCTCCTGAACCGTTTTTGCAGTCAGTTCTTTTGCCAATCCATCTGTAACATTTAGCAACTCTTGCATATTTTCCAACTTGCTTGTCGCATTGGAAGTATTAACCACCTCGGCACTCTCCACATCAATAAGTCTACTGGAAATGTACTTTTCTCCGAATACATCACTCACATCGGCAACACAAACCAGTTGCACCCCGAACTGCTTACCTAAGCGAGATAATTCGCTGTCATCAACCGCTCCTGTACGCTGGTAGTTCTGCTCCTTACCTAATTCCGCCAAGAAACTGGCGGTGCGCTCAATGGCGATGTATTTACCACTCTTAGCAAATGCCGCAACCAATTGATCACCGAGTACTTTGTTAATACCTGTCTGTTGACCTGTTACATACACAGCTACTTTCTTTTGCTGTGCGAATGCTGTCAGCGAGAGAGCTGAGAGCAAGATAATTAAAAGTTTTCTCATTGATAATACTCGTTTTTTATTCTGAATTTCTATTCCTTGCAATATATAATAAATTCTCCATTGTTATATTCTTGACATACAATAGGGGTTCCTTTTCTAACGATGGAACCATAAAAATGATTTTCGGGCAATGTCTTCAAGAATAAATCTAGATAATACTCCCATAATTGCTCAGCTAAACACCTTTGTTGACTAAAAACATAGCGATGTTGACACTGTTCTGCTATATCCGTTTTAACAGTAGGGAAAATATATATGGGAGTAGTCCCCTCTTCTTTTTTTTTCATTATAAAAACATCATTAATGAACTGATTACTATGTCTATTGAATTCTCTCTCGTACTGGCATGTATATCTGCATGTGTCATTTCTATAGACCTCATGTATAATAAAAGAATATTGACGATCACTAAATTCTAAATTTAATGTTTTGTAAGACATCCCTTTACTTATTTTTTCCTTTTTGGTAGCAAGGGATTCTCTACCATTCTCTGTTTTATAGGTTATTTTTATGTGCAATCTATTTCTGTGTCCGTCGCTTATTCGACAAATGGTCTCATAATTTGATAATTTCGATAATTCTTGTATGTTATAACTTATAGTGGCGTCAAATGAAATTTCAGCCGAGTCCTGTAATGAGTTATAGATTCCTTGACGTCCGCCGTCAAAGTTTTCTTTTTTCGCCCCAGCTTTATGCCATAACGGCTCATCATTGGCAAGTATTTTTTGAAACAAAGCCATGCCAATTGCATCCATGTCATCTCCACCTGGCATGGAAACTCCTACGTAAGATTTAGATGGTATATTTAAAATCCATTTTGGAATCTCTGTGGAAGGAATCTGCTTAATCATTGATGGATAAAGAATATCAGTTGTCCATAGTGTAGCATCTTCATAACGTTGTTCTTTATAATTACCTTTTGATAAGATAGAAGCAATGGCATTAGTGATATTAGTAATATCATCTACATTTTGCATTTCCGAAGATTTCTCGAACATGTTTATTATCTCTGCGGTTTCCACATCAATCATCCGAGCAGATATATATTTTTCTCCAAGAACGTCCGTAATATCCACAACACAGACATAATCAACACCAAATTGTTTTCCTAAATGTGATATGGTTTTGTCATCCACAGCCCCCGTTCGCTGGTATGCATGTTCGGAACCCAATTGAGAGAGAAACTGGTCTGTTCGCTCGATCGTAATATAACGACCTGCATTTGTGAAACTAGAAACCAGTTTGTCTCCTACTATATGTGATATTTTTTTGCTAGCTTCAGATTCTGTAATATATACAGCTACTTTTTTCCACGCTAGCCCTTTTTCGGATGACATACTTTTAATTATATCCGTTGTCAGTTGATCGCCTGCCGCTATAACTTCTTGCGCCGAAGTTAATTGACCTGAAAAGGATGCCGCCCCTTCAACTTCTGCCGTTTCTACATCAATTAAGCGCGCGGATACATATGGGAGATTAAATATTTTTTTTATCGTGACGACACAAACCAATTGTGCTCCGAATTGTTTACCGATTCGAGATATTTCTTCATCATCAACAGTGCCTGTTCGTTGGTAGGATTGCTCTTTTGCTATAACCGACAGAAAATCGCTTGTTCTCTCTGTTACAGAATATCCGTGCCTGCCAAGCGCAATAGATAATTTACTACCGAGAACTTTATTTATGCCATCTTCACTACCAACAACATACACAGCTACTTTTTTCTGCTGTGCGAATGCTGTCAGCGAGAGAGCCGAAAGCAAAACAATTAATAGTTTTCTCATATTGTTCGTTATTTTAGTTTGTCGTGCATTTATGATATGTTGTCGAATCAACAGATTTTTTTTACAGGGAATTTTGGTATTTTTATAAATAAAATTACGGGGGATTTCGGTATTTAGACAAATAAAATTGCGGGGGATTTTGTTTTTTTTGTTTAAAATAGTTGCATAATTCATTTATTTTATGTAACTTTGCAGCGTTTTTTAATTATCCCATTTGTATGGAATGTATCTTTAAGCGCAAATTGTATGAAAGAATGCTTAATTGGAAGCATGAGGACAATGGTCAAACAGCTCTTTTGATAGAGGGGGCACGGCGTGTTGGTAAATCAACCATTGCCGAGGAGTTTGCCAAGCATGAATACGATTCATATATCTTGATAGATTTTAATAAAGCACCTAAAAAGATTAAAGACCTTTTCGAAGATTTAGACAATCTGGATTATATCTTCCTCACATTACAGGCGCATTACGGAGTGACACTATCACCTCGGAAATCGGTTATTATCTTTGATGAGGTACAAAAATGTCCTTTAGCCCGTCAAGCCATCAAGTATCTCGTTCAGGACGGAAGATACGATTACATAGAGACAGGCTCCCTTATCAGTATCAAGAAAAACACGCAAGATATTACTATTCCAAGTGAGGAAAAGCGCATTTCTATGTATCCGATGGATTACGAAGAGTTTCGCTGGGCGTTAGGCGACACCGCGACCGTCCCGTTATTGCGCACATTTTACGGCAAACATTTGCCTTTAGGAGCCGCATTACGGACCAAAATGCGCGAGTTCCGGCTTTATATGCTCGTCGGCGGTATGCCTCAAGCCGTCAACACTTATCTTAATACACTCAATTTGCAAAAAGTGGATGAAGTAAAGCGTAATATCATCCAACTGTACGAAGATGATTTCCTGAAGATTGACCCAACCGGTCGCATCAGCAAACTGTTCATGTCCATCCCCGGACAATTGTCTCGCGCAAGTAACCGTTTTGTGCCTTACAATGCAATCGGTTCTGTCGAAGAAGACAAACTACTGGAACTAATCAAGGCTTTGGAAGACAGCAAAACAGTCAATATAGTTTATCATTGCGATGACCCGAATGTAGGAATGTCACTTACAAAGGACAGCAGTCGTTATAAAATTTTCACAGCCGATACCGGTTTGTTTGTAACTCTGGCTTTCTGGGACAAAGATTATACAGAAAATAGTTTATACGAAAAACTATTAAGCGATAAACTGGACGCCAATTTGGGATATGTGTATGAAAATATTGCAGCGCAAATGCTGGCGGCAGCCGGAAATAACCTCTTTTATTACACATTTCCCAAAGATGAAAAGCATAATTATGAGATAGATTTTCTGCTGTCAAGGGGAAATAAAATCCTTCCCATAGAAGTCAAATCCTCTTCTCATAAGTCGCACGCCTCATTAGATGCATTTTGTAAAAAATTCTCAGCCCGCATAGGAAAGCGTGTCTTGTTATATGCTAAAGACCTTTCCCATGACGAGCAAACGCAACTACTGCCAATCCTAATGGCTTCCTTTTTATAAATGCTCTATTGATTCGACAATATATCAAAGATCGTTTTATTAGTGCAACCGAGGGAGGTATCAGCCCCCTCGGAGCGATGAAGAAAAGTTATAGGTTAATCATCTCTTGCAGAGATTCTTCAGACTGATTCTTGAAGTGGTCGTCAAACTCTCTCTTGAAAGACTGATAATCACCGTCTATCTTCAATTCGTCATCTTTCTGGATTCCATCATAGATGGGTTTGAGCAGTTGGTCTTCTCCCAACTCAATGACCATATAGGTCTTGAAAATGCGCTCACCGTTCTGGATGTATGTAGTCGTCTTGCGACAAGCCACACGGAAACCGGTAGCCTGATCTACCTCAGTCATGGTCAGACCTTCTACTCGGCGCAAAGACTCACGCTTGAGGTTCTGGCGAACGGATTTCTTATAGTTCATCAGCAATGCCTGTACTTTCGTGGAAATCTGTGAGCCCAGTTCCTCAATGGCAGCAGAACGTGCCATCTCAGCAGAGAGTTGCTGCTCAAAATCTTCTCCTATACCACGGGCGCGGATGAGATTAGCCGTACTTTCAAAATCCATACAGGGCTCGTTGAATTCTTTTTCTTCCAATGCAGCTGCTTCCTCGGCTTTCTTCTGGCGGGCTTTTGCCTCTGCTTCTTTCGCACGGCGTTCTGCCTCAGCCTTATGAGCTTGCTCTTCTGCCACCTTGCCGGCATTGGCAATGCTGTCCATACGCAGTTTGTGTTTCAACTCTGCTTCCTCGCGTTGTTGTTTCTGTTCCATCTCCCACTGAGCTTTAGCTGCAGCTTTCTTCTCCTTGCGGCTCTGCGCATTAACGGGCATTGCTACTGCCATGGACATTGCTACTACTGTAGCGAGTAACATAATCTTTTTCATGATGTTTGTTGTTTTGATATTGCGCCTACTCACTTGGCTTTTCGGCATCCTCCACTTCGTTCCGGACGTCGCCAGTCTTGGCTTCGGCGAGTTGTGTAAGCAAGACTTACACTCGCTCTTGCGCAAGACTTCGGCTTTCTCCATTATTTTAATTCCTTAATAATTTTTATGCACTCACGCATACACGCGCAAAAAAGCGCAGACTTCGCTATTGCTCATCTACGCACAAGGGTCTTAGCACTTACCCACTACAGTTAATAAACAACAATGAAACCTACGCCGATATGACAAACCCACGAACATGTACAAAGTACCAGGTACGATGTACGAAGGGGTTATGAATAGTCATACCCGTAGGCGTCTTTGCTTACTTTGTCCTGACTGTAGTAATTAAAAGTGTGCTAAGCTTTTTGTGCGTCAAATACAAAGCGTCAATAAACGCCTTTTCAATATGTGATTGAATCCCTCATCCCCTCCTGCCGGCGGCAGGCGCGGCGTAAGTGATTCCGCGAAACAGGAAAATCATTCCGGCTCACTTGTCGCTGTATAATTCCCATTTCTGCTGCAAAAGTACAACAAATTTTTGATATATCCAAAAAAATCTGCACTTTTGATGCAGATTGTTCTATAATCGTCCTTATTTTGTCGTCGTAAGATGGTCGCGTGATGGTCGCGTTCCGCTAACGACCTACAACAAAGATGCTTGCGAGTTGCCCGTAAGCGTTATTTGAAGCCGAAAACGAAATAGACGGCGGCAATGAGGAAAAGGCATGCCACGAAATGGTTCCAGCGGAGCGGCATTCCGAAGGCGATAGCCGAGAATAGAACGAACACCACCAGAGTGATGACCTCCTGGATGACTTTCAGCTGCATCAGCGTGAAGGGTCCGCCGTTGCCGTCAAAGCCGAGACGGTTGGCAGGCACCTGCAGGCAGTATTCGAAAAAAGCGATGCCCCACGAGAGGAGTATCACGAAGATCAGCGGCGTGGCGTTGGTAAAGAACCCCATGTTCTGCAGTTTCAGGTGGCCGTACCACGCCAGGGTCATAAACACATTGGAGGCTAAGAGTAACAGGATAGTGTAAAGGGCGTTCATGGGAATTATTTACGATTGACGATTTACGATGTACGATTTATTTACGATTTAGATTAATTGACGATTGTTCTGGGCAAATACTCTGCCTTGATATTGGTCATGGCGTTGTACATGGAGTCCAGCGCTTCGGCGTTGAGGGTCTTGATCTGCGCGAGCAGGTTTTTGACTTTGGCGCGGGAACTGACGTGCTCGAAAGGGCAGAGCTGTTTCTGTTTCTCATAGCCGCGGAGGGCGGCGTAACGGATGAGATCGCCTTCCTCTATGAGCGCCAGCGGACGGATGATCTGCAACGGCATTTTCTCCATTTGCAGCAGCGGCGGCATCGTGGCGTAGGTGCCTTGGAAAATCTGGTTCATCAGCAGCGTCTCGACAATATCGTCCTTGTGATGACCGAAAGCAATCTTGTTGCAGCCCAGTTCCTGCGCCACATTGAAGAGTTGCTTGCGCCTGTACCACGCGCAGAGGAAGCAGGGGTCGGAGGCGCGCTTAGCACCGTCGCTAACGGCAGAGCTGTGTTGATCAGCTTCGCTGTTGATGGCTGTGTCACGGACAATCAGCGGTACATGCGCTTCGTCGCAGAAGCGCTGCAGGTAACTGAGGTCGGATATATACGCCCGCTCTTTGACGCGCACATGAAGGGCTGTGACGCGGAACCGCGGTTTGTAAATCTGCGCGCGGCGACCTAAGAACTCGACGAGGGCAAGCGAATCCTTACCACCGCTGAGGCCTATCAGGATATGATCGCCGTCGGCTATCAAGCCATAGTCGGCACAAGCCTTGTGAAACCGCTTGGTCAGCCGGTTTTGCAGCTTGGATAGTTCTATTTGTTCCGGAGTCTTGATCATAAACGGCTGCAAAGGTACAACAAAAAAATGACATACACAAATGTGCATGCCATTTTTTTGTTAAGAATACAGATTAGCTGTTCACCACGGCGCGAGCCTGCGCGTCTTTGTAGTACTGCTGGTTAACGAAGACATCCTCCTTGTACGGGTTGATGTGGCGCGTCTTGGCCTGGTACATGATATAACCGAAGGCGATGATATTAGTGATCAATGCCAAAGCGCTGATGCAAAGCATCATCGTCGGGTTGGCAGCTACCTGCGACGGATCAACGGTCGTACCTACGGTGGCAGCCTCGCGGCCTGCTACCTCATACAGTTGCTCGATAGTAGCCACGCCGTCCGGATAGAGAACCGGCAGAACAGCCCAGTCGTATTTCTGGAAACCGTCTTTGAAGGTCTCTTGGAACAGCGGGAACACCTGTGCGAACATACACCAGATAGCCAGTGTGTTGGCGCGGTTCTGGATCCAACCGCCCTTGTTCCAGCACAGAGCTGCAATCGTCGGAGCCACCAGCAGCGCGATACCGCAGTACCAGCTGTGCGTCGGCAGACAGTTGTAGGTGTAAGCGAAGTTCCAGATGTCATAAACGAGGATGAACACCCACGTCATGTCCGCCCAGATCATATCTTTCTTGTCCTTGCTCGGATAGACGTTCCACCAAGCCGTCATACAGAAGATGTTGAACAGACCTGCAACGCCGTTCATTACGTTGTGCCAGCCGCCGTACTGCCATACGCCCTCGGAGGTCAGCCACCATTTGTTCCAACCCATGATAGCGCTCTCGAAATCAGAAACGCAGGCAATGAGGATGTTGATTGCCACGATGATGAACGGGAACGGTTTGAACCAGCGTTGTTTGCCGATACCCCACTCGTACTTGATCATCATAAAACCGATACAACCGGTGAGGGCGGCATACAGTTTGGCGTAGTGGAACCAGCCCTGCATGTACAGGTGCGTCTGGTTGGTCAGCGCCCACTGGGCACCCGTGCGGGCACCGATGGCGATGGCGATGAAATAAACGGTCAACGCCAACGGAATGGCAAAGAATGTGATAGCACCGCCCCATTTGGTACGACGTGCAAACTCATTCCACAGAATCAGTCCGGCGAGGACTGCGAACAGCATCACCCATTGAATGAGCGCGTGTTCTCCATAGACTTCAAAAAACATAATTGATTAGATTTTGTTGATTAAATGATTAAATAATTGATTCGTTATATCGTTATAACGTTATGTCGTTATATCGAATTTCTTTAAGCTTTGACAGCGCGGCGCTCTTTCATATAGCACCATACCGCCCATACAGCCGTCACCAGTACACTCATCGGTACGCCCACGGTCAGCATCTCGCGGAGTATCACCATGCCGCCACCTTCGGTCTCCAGAGCGGTAAAGAACGGATACATCCATGTTACTTCGCCGTTGATGATATGATCCACAATCAGCATCAGCGAGCCGCCCCAAAGCATCGTTTCCAGGGACTTCAAATTGCGATGTAAGAAATTATTCTTCTGCACATGTTCTGTGCTTTTGCGATATGCCGTCGTAGCAATCGCTTGTGTTAATGGTACAATAAAACAAGCCATGTTATTAAATAGATTAAGGATCGTTCGCTTCGCTCTCTCAAGGAGTAAAGAATTAAGACTTAACACATTCGGTCGGGCGTCACGGACGATGGCGTTATTATATGTTGTCTAAAGTTCTCTCATTCATTTCAATCCTTACTCTTTCAGCGCAGCGGTCTTTATTCCTTCAGCGAAGCGGTCGTAGTATTCACCACAATCTCCTTTATCTCAACTTCGTTGCCTCGCACGAGCCATGTCTGCTCACTCCCGCAATGCGGACAGATCTTCCCGTGTTCCACCGTCCCGTATTCTCTCCCGCACCCGTCGCAGTGCGTCACGGCAGGAATGGTCTCAATCCTCAACTCGCACCCTTTCAACATCTCTTCTTTATCCGCCGCCCAACGCCAGCAGTCGGTCAGGTATTCCGGCACGATGGTACTCACCTCGCCGATGTTCATCACCACCGCCGAGACGCGCTCCACGCCGTTTTCCTCCGCCGCTTTCTTGACGTCCCGGATGATATAAAAGACGATTCCTAACTCGTGCATGGATTCTTTCTACGAACGTGTTTTTCACTCTTTCCTGTAAATCGCCTGCAAAGTTACAACTTTTTTTTGAATTGTGCAAGATTTAGCGGCAAGAAATTGGAAAAAAGAAATAAATGCCGCTTATAATAAGCGGCGCACAGACGCTATTTGGCAATCATACTACCGAGTGCTTATATGAGAGATACAAACTCCATGATAAAGAGCCTCTCACCGCCTCAGACGAGTGTTTGCCGGTCCAAGGGCCGGAGTCTGAAATTATCTCGCTCAATGCCAGGGTGAGAGACTCTGGGTTTCTACTACTTCGCTCAAACAGACTTTTGCAGAAACCCTGAAATCAAACCAGCCGTGCTTCGATGTCAAATGACAGGGCGTGCTGAGTTTGATTTTAAAGTGCAGTTAGTTCCCGAAGCAGCGTGCCTTTCGTTACGAACTCGTGCGGGGTGCGGGAACTGCACCACTACTCACTGAAGTTCCTCCGGCACGTCTTACACTCCACTTTTTCTGCACCAAAGTTCATAATCACTTCAAATGAGGATTATTCTTATTATGCTTTTCATTGGAACGACGTATAAAATCTATCATAGTGTGCATCTGCTCGTATGTGAAGCCATACTTAGCTGTATTCCAAATACACCGAGCCACAATCTCCGCCCTTGAAGCCTTCACTTCTGGAGCAATCTCCACCGGCATAGCCAACACTTGCTCCCATTCAACAGCTGCCACCGGATAGACCTCAACTCTCATCTGCTCTTCAAAGTCATCATAGTCCATTACGACATGACAAACCTCACTCACTCCTTTTTGGGGAGTTAAAGACAGAAGCATGTCGAAATGTTCCTTATAAGACTGCAAGTCCGGTTCAAACCCATTCTCCATATTCACAATGAAGGGAGCAATCTGCTCAAAAGTAACACTATTTAATAAATCCACGACGGTCATTCGTCTGCGTACGTATATTCGTATGTAATATAGTCAAGCACCTCGTCGCAATCCCAATGAATTTCGCGCAACGGTTTTCCGTATAGATTGCACTCAAGCACCTGACGATTTTTGCCTTTCTCGATGAACTCTCTTGCTTGTTCCTCTTCCTCAACTGTCATATTACACTCGCCATCGCCCCAAACAAGTCTTTCTTCTAACTCCATGTACCGCTTCTGAGCATCAGTCCACTCTCGTTCGGTCAAGCCTCTTTCATTACCATCCACTATCCAATGGCAATAAGGATCATCGGCAGGACTGCCATCACAGTCGCTTGAGCCAATTGTCACTCGTCCGTTGCTGCAAACATGCACTTCAACCGTCTTGCCATCAGCAGCAGGTATATAGACTGTGGTTGTCTCTTCTATCTCATCCTGCGACTCTCGGAAAAAGTGAATAGATCTTCCTTGCGCGTCATATGCAACTTCTTGAATAGAGTCCAGCAAAAACTCGTGTCCCTGATACTCGATGACTTCATACTGCCAATGCGAGTTCTTTATAGGGAAACGCGCGAAGGATTTATACAAGGCTTCATTACAGTCCTTGTTCCAGAAAGCCTTCGGAACACGCCGATAGACTTTCATCCGCTCTAATAAAACACGTGGAGTTTTCATATCGCGCCCTCCTAATCCACACGCTTCAGCTGTAGCCCATCATATATCAGCACATCCGACTGCACTAAATACGTCAGATGGAAGAGCAACGCTCCACGAGCAGACTCTATCCAATGCGTAGAATTGTCAGCATAGATATCCACATTCAAGCCATCAATCTTGTAGGTTAGGTTCGATGTTGAGTTATACTCTCCATTTACATTCGACGTGTACTGCGCGGTATTACTCCTAGAAAAATAGAAACTGAGGTAATCCGATCCACTGCTTGCCTTATACGTGTGACCCTTAATAGGAGTCGCATTAGTCGGCAACGGATTATTACTACTGTTTGAACATCCGGCGAAGGCTATCGCGGTCGCGAGGATAAAGAAATAAAGAAATCGTTTCATAAAGCTGTAAAATTTGAATTGCGGTGCAAAAGTACTGCTTTATTGTGGAATGAGCAAGAAAATAGTCTTGATGTTTTTGACCATCAAGACTATCAGTCGCGTCAATCACAAGATCGCGGCGACCAAACCGCTCCGCTAATTGGTAAAAACGACTTGTATTTCCGCTCTCCCAAAAATCATAAATTTTCAGGGTCCCCAACTATTGATTTAATTCTGTCGTATAGTTCTTTGACTTTTTCGTCCTTGAGAGAAGTCTTTTTGTAGGCAGCGTTCACATGACCGGTGGTGTCTCCGGTAAAGCCTGTGACCTCTTCGATCCATGGTTTCCAATATTTGCCATCTAAGTTGGCGTCGATATATCCTAATTCCGCAAGAGCCCGCATAAATTGTCCTACACGCGCAGTGTTGAAGGTAATTTTGCCGGGAAGTGGTTGGGCAACCGATTTGAGCAAGTCTATAATAGCTTGTTCGTGTTCTTTGGCTACGCCGAGTAAGGGCGATTCTGTCTTAGCGGTGTGCTTTTTTGATCCCAAATCGCTAAATACGAGATATAGTAGAATAGCGATGATTGCTGTCAGGATAATATATATGGCGATTAGGTATGATGTTCCCACAAACTCCGTAAAGAAAGACATCTCGTATGTCTCAGGGGATTCTTTCCAATCAATCCAATCAATCACACACACAATCATCAGCACGATAAAAAGGGCTGCTATTGTTGCGTGTAACGCATAAACTATCTTGCGCAAACGGGGACAATCTGTCAGTAAAGTTTTCTTCATTAGTTAGTGTTATTCTTTTTTGTTTAACGAAATATAGTGCTTAAATTTTTCTTCTGCACTATCAGCGAAAATGGTTTCTGTATAATCACATAGGTGCTCGTCGTAGTTGGAACAATAGATATTGACGAACTGTCCACTGTTGCGAGCTACACGTGGTTTACCTACCATTATTGTACCGTTGTCACACCAAGGACAATGTTCTCTTGAAGAGGAATTATTCTTCAAAAAGCCTAATTCTTCTATAAAGCAAGAAGGTGCATATTGGTCGTAAAGGAGAATAGTCTTCTTAGTGGCGCGGGTTAAAGCCACATAGAATAGTCTTCTTTCCTCGGCGTATTCAAAAGTATCACTATCAGCGAGTACACAACTCAACATTGGGTCGTCTTGGATCACTGAAGGGATGGTTCCGCTATTACAATCAATAATTACCACATTGTCCGCAGTGAGTCCTTTGGCAGAATGGATGGTCATACATTTCACCTTGTGATTACCTATTATATGGTCCGTTGGCCCTTGAATATTGAAACCCAAGACAGATTTGAATGATTTCCAATATCGCGCTAATAGCAAAATTCTTATTCGACCTTTTTCCTCATCCTGTTCTTCACCCGCCTGTAATTGGCTAATTATTTGCTTCAAAACATACCTTTGTTGCCCATCGGTGTATTTGATGGCCTCTACGGCTGTCTCAATATCTTTAGGAATCACTTGTTTTTCTTTTTGCGCAGCGTTTTGCAAAATAAAATGAGAAGAGATCTTGGCAAGCGGATTCCCAAAGCGATGCGTTTGCTCTATTTTATTTTCAACAGTTCTACCTATAAAATGTTCAGCAAATTTATTAAAGTAGGACAAATCACTTCCCGCAAAACGATAAATAGATTGCCAATCATCACCCACGCAGAAAATTCGAGTGAAAGGATCTTGAGACCTCCATGATTTTAGATATTCATACTTGTCCTCAGACATATCTTGATATTCGTCCACGAGGATGTATTTGTATTTTCTTGGGAGTCCAAATTCTTTGTTTGATCGAATGCATTTATAAAGTACATCCGTGAAGTCGTATAATTTTTTTTCTGCAAGTTTTTGATTATATCTATCGAATATAGGCTTTACCAGTTCCCTCCATATAAACAAATTGCGCTCCCTATACCATGATGGCGTTTGAGTAAGTTTTATTTCGATTTTATCGATATTCTCCGTAGTATATTGGTGTACCTTCAGCAACGTTACATATCCTTCCAAAAATACGCGTAACTTATCCTTGGCGTGGAAACTTACTTTTTCCAACAATTCCATTTTTTGTGCCTCACTAATCGGGTGGATAGGAATTCCCTTCTCGACTAATTTTGCGAGGACGAACTCCCGCATATTTCCTTTATGTGTCTGGAACTCTCCACTTGTTGTCTCGATGAGAGTTGTCCCATTTAGTTTATGCGTTTCCCTCTTTTTTTCTATCCATTTGTTGTAACTCTCTTCTGCTTTTTGATACCCACCTTCTTTTCCGTCTCCGAACCATTTAGGAACATGTTTTTCATTATCAATTCCAAAGTGCTCTAAATAGGCTTTTGTTTCTACCCCGGAAGCATCTTTATAATAGATGGTAAAATCCGGCTTATATTGATAGCGCCCATTCTCTTTAGAGGCAAACTCATAACCCTCTTCGTATCTAATTGATAGCCCCAGTTCTGTTAAGATAACGCACAATTCCAGCTCCTCTTTACTCCGCACATACATTCGGTATCCATCTTTGTCGGGGTAAGGCGCGATATTAAACTGAGCTAAAGCCCGTGTCCTTTCTTTTGCGCTTGCATATTCATAATCGTATTTCCAAAGATTGGAGTAGATGGTCAGATATTTGTTCGCCGCTTTGAAAAAGGATTTTTCTTCCATCATATCGTCAAACACACGTTCGAAGAAATGTTCATCTATTTCCTTTATACGCAAAGTTTTACATGCGTGACTATGGAAAGTTAGACAGTCCACATCCTTTCTGCCTATGCGCTGTCTTAATTCTTCAGCGGCCACCTTGGTGTATGTCAAAACTAAGATATCCTTAGGAGCGACGCCGCACTGATCTATGAGGTAACGCACTTTTCCGATAATGGTAGTCGTTTTCCCACTACCGGCGCTCGCTACAACAAGGTTATTGTCTTCGTTGGTAACTATTGACAATCGTTGTTGGGCATCTAATGATTTTGGCAGAACAGAATCAAAATAGCTTTTTTGATTTTCGAGTTCCCGACTGATGAATTGCTCGTTATGAATTTTTCTCCATTGCTCTAGCAAATCAATCGGCTCGAGAAGGCGAGTGGCGTTATTGTTTGCAATCGGTTCTCCTAAAGGGTTGAACAAGTAAAAGACAGACTTAGGATATAACGAGATGAGATTACTGGCTTGAGTAAAGTTTATGTACTCGTTGCGGTGGTAAAAGTTATACAACTCAGTCTTGGCACGTTCAATAAACGCAGCATCATCCTCGGGGCGATAAGAACAGGAGTCATTGAGATCGGTATATCGGATATCATTCCGTGTTTTCAGGAAAGCCCGTACGGCGGAGATGTCATTCTCGCACGCAAGAATCTTAACTATGTCACGCACAAAGATTTCTTTGGTAGAGGCCTTCTTGATTACTTCAATTACCCTATTTTGCAGCCCTGTATCTAACATTATGATTTTTTCTGCTCAAAATAAAATACCACCGGAGTGTGTTTCATAACAGCTACTTTCTTATATCGTAGCGCAAGTCGATACTGCTTGTTTTCATCCAATACATCCACGATATTCTCCACAAACTCACGGAACTCCTCGACAGATCGGTCGCCTTTCTGGTTGTTGCACAATTGACAGCTTGGGATGGTGTTCTCTAGATTGTCTTTGCCCCCCTTCGATTGCGGTACTATATGATCCACGGTCATATCATCGTACTCGATTTTCTTTCCGCAGTACGCGCAATGACCGTTGTATTTGTTATAAATGTCTCTCCGATTCATAACTTGATAAATCACCTTTACGGCTGCAAAAGTAATGCTTTTTGATGAAGTAGGCAAGAAAAAAAACTTGATAGATTTTACAATCAAAAAATATCAAATTAGCGCCTCTTCTATGTCAATTTTTCACCCGATTTTACGTCGCGGAGCAGGGGACGATTATTTTCTATCCTTTCAAGATATGTTTACTTTCTACATTCTCCAGCACGGTCATTTGCTGGATAGCTATTTGGTTGAGTTTCTGGAGACGTTCGCCCTGCGGCAGACCTTCATTGATAAATACTGCATTTAGGTTCTCCATGTTACTCAGACAGATCAATTGATTTATAGTAGCGTAGTCACGGATATTGCCTTTGTCGTCCGGGTGCGCATCGCGCCATTCTTTGGCTGTTATGCCAAACAACGCTACGTTGAGTACGTCGGCTTCGTTGGCATAAATAAGCGAACGATGGTACGCGTCAATTTCCTGCGGCACAAGGTGCTCTTTGATTGCGTCCGTATGTATATGATAATTAATCTTCGCCAACTCACGTTTGGCTGACCAACCGAGAGTCTGTTGTTTCTCGGCCTGTAAATGTTGATACTCTTTGACAAGCAACAATTGGAAGCGCGGACTAATCCACATCCCAAAATGATAAGCGATGTCCTTGTGCGCGTATGTTCCACCATAACGCCCAGCTTTAGCAATAATACCGATGGCGTTAGTGCGCTCTATCCAAGCCTTGGTGGACAATACAAAATTATTACTACCTGCAGCATTTCTAATTGTACCGAATTCGGTATAATTAAAATTAGGGTTATACAAGGCTTCCCATTCTCCGAGATACTCAATCGTATTTTTCAAACTCATCCATTTGAAAATAATATGCTCCTGAAGTTGGCTATGCGCCATGTCTGTTAAAGAGATATAATCTTCTTTATCAACAGTCAGAATAGTAATAGGACTATCTTGTATGTAAATCTTGGTTGCAGACATTAATTTGTTCTTTCAATTTTGCTTGCAAAATTACTGCTTTTTTTTGAGATATGCAAGGGTTGGGGCGATTTTTATGCCGGAATAAGCAGGAATATGCCACTTTAGGCAGAATTAGGCCTTTTATGCCGCGTTAGGCAGTTTTAGGCATGGAAAGGATTATTGCAAGAGGATGGATTTGAGGGAAGGGGTAAGGGTATCGAGTTCGGCGGAGAGTTCGGCGAGGACGGCTTTGCGGTCAAGGACATGGGCGGCAGTATAGCGGACATAGCCGGCAAGCAAGGTGGCTGCGAAGGAGGCAGGAGTGGCTTCATGGGCGGTAGAACCCTGTGGGGTTTCTGGAGAGGGAGAAGCGTCTGCGAGGGTGGCAGCAGAGAGGCGGGCGTAGATGAGAGAGGTGAGCATCTGCTGATTGCGGAGGTAGGGCTTGAGTTGTTTGTCGGCAGCAGAGCGAGGGTTAGTGGCGCGGCGAAGGATATCCAAGCGGTACGCTGTGGCTTGGGCGGCAAAGTCCGGGTCTTGCAAGAGCAGTTTGGCATAGAGGGATGCTGCTCCCATCTTTTGACGATGGAGGGTTTGGGCATCTGACCAGTGGTCGGGCTTGTTCTGGTAGCAATAAGTAGATTCATAGATGCCGAAGAGTTTGCGCTGGGAGATGTTTTGCTTCTTGCCGAAGATCTTGCCGCTAACGGTTTGAATAGGGTCTTGGTAGTTGGTTCGGGACATAGTTGTTTGGTTTTAGATCCGCCAAACGTGGCGGATATGGGGGTGTTTTATAAAGTTTCGTTGCGCTTTCCTCGTGGAGGTGTGCCGCATATGTTGTGTTAATCCTGTGTTAATCCTGTGTTAATGCTGTGTTAATCTTGTGTTAATGCTGTGTTGGAGACAGGTGTTTTGAAAGCGAGTGCAAAGGTACAATATTTTTGCGATATATGCAAGGAAATAAAATAAAAAAGCACTCGGGAGTGCTTTTTTTGTTGGAACACCTCACCCCGATTTTCTAGGTCGGAGCGACGCTCCCCGCTGCTCCTCCCGTTCTTAACCACAAGGGTACGATTATTTCGGACTGCCAAGTCAAGGCAGTCCTCCACTCCTAAGGAGAGGGGGCATCTCCTCTTAGGGAGACGGGAGAGGGGGGCCAAGCGGTCTTTTATCTTTAGTCCTTCTTCGGAGCGAGGCCGGAGATGAGGATCTTGCCGGTGCGTTTGAGCATGTAGGGCAGGATGCCGTCGAACTTGTTCTCCGAAGTGCGCATAATGCTGGCCTCGGGGTGCTCGCGGTGGAGATGGATAGCGTCGAAGGCGCACTTGGTGGTACAAACACCGCAGCCGATACAACGGTTGGTATCCACGACGGACGCACCGCAGCCGAGGCAGCGGGCGGTCTCGCGGCGCACCTGCTCTTCGGTGAGCGTACCGTGGTACTCGGCGAACTTGCTCTTCTGCGCAATGTCCACCGCTTCCTGACGCGAGCTGTTGTCGTAAGACTCCACAACGATGTCGGACTTGTTGAGTTCGATGAAGTCGCGGCGATTGCGTCCGATGGTCATATGACCATGCTGCACAAAGCGGTGGAGCGACTCAGCGGCTTCCTTGCCTGCGGCGATGGCATCGATAGCGAACTTGGGACCCGTGAAGACGTCGCCGCCGACGAAGATGTCAGGTTCGGCAGTCTGGTAGGTCAGTTTGTCAGCCACCGGATAAACGCCGCGGAAGAACTCGACTTTCGTATCCTTGAGCAGGTCTTTGAGCACAACGGTCTGACCGATGGCGAAGATGACGATGTCGGCATCCAGCGTCAGTAGTTCAGTCTCATCAAAGGTAGGTGCAAAACGGTGCTGGTCGTCAAAGACAGACACGCATTTCTTGAAGGTAATGCCTGTAACCTTTCCGTTTTCACCTTTCACCTCTTTGGGTCCCCAGCCCGGGTTGATGACTACACCGTCTTCGCGTGCCTCGCGGCGTTCCTCTTTCGAAGCCGGCATGATATCTTCGGTCTCGAGCGAGAGCATGGTCACTTGCGAAGCGCCGCTGCGCAGCGCCACACGTGCCGCGTCAATCGCTACGTTACCGCCACCGACGACGACCACTTTTTTAGTTGATAGTTGATTGTTGATAGTTGATAATCCGCAGTTGGCGTCGTGGAGGAAATCGATGGCTGTGGTGCAGCCTTCAAGGTCCTGTCCTTCGATACCGGGCAGGCGTCCGCCTTGGCAACCGATAGCCACGTAGAAACCCTTGTAGCCTTGTTCGCGGAGTTGCGCAATCGTGATATCTCTGCCGACCTCTACGCCGCAACGGATATCCACACCTATCTCGCGCATGATATCTATCTCGGCGTCGATGACTTCTTTCTCCAGTTTGTAGGACGGGATGCCGTAACGGAGCATTCCGCCGGGCTTCTCGTTACGCTCGAAGACGGTGGGTTTGTATCCCATCGTAGCGAGGTAGTAGGCGCAGCTGAGACCCGCAGGTCCGCCGCCGATAATAGCAATCTTCTCGGGCCACTCTTTGAGCACATTGGAGCAGATGTTCACCTCGGGCACAAAGCGTGTCTCGGCGTGCAGGTCCTGCTCGGCAATGAATTTCTTGACGGCGTCAATCGCAATCGGTTGGTCAATCGTGCCGCGCGTACAAGCGTCCTCGCAGCGGCGGTTGCAGATACGTCCGCAGACAGCAGGGAACGGGTTCTCGCGTTTGATGAGTTCAATCGCCTCGCGGTACTTGCCCTCGGCGGCTTTCTTGAGATAACCCTGCACGGCGATATGCGCCGGACAAGCGGTCTTGCAAGGCGAAGTGCCGGTCGGGTAACAGTTGACGCGGTTCTTGTCGCGGTAGTCTTCGGTCCATTTGTGCTCGCCCCATTTGGCGGCGTCGGGCAGTTCCTGTTTGGGGTACTCGACAGGTCCGTGCGAGGTGCAGAGTTTCTGACCCAGTTTGACTGCACCGGCAGGGCAGTACTCCACGCAACGGCCGCAGGCGACGCACTTGTCTTTCTCTACGCGCGCCACATACGCGCTACGCGACATATTAGGAGTGTTGAAGAGCTGCGAGGTGCGCAGGGCGTTGCAAATCTTGACGTTGCAGTTGCAGATAGCGAAGATCTTGCCCTCGCCGTCGATATTCGTGATCTGGTGCACAAAGCCGTGGTCCTCGGCTTTCTTGAGGATAGCCATGCACTCATCGTAGGTGATGTAGTGTCCGCGGCCTGTTTCCGCCAGATACTCCGCCATGTCACCCACGCCGATACACCAGTCGTGGTAGTCGTCGGCGCAGCCTTCGTCCAGCCCTTTGCGCCCGATGCGGCAGGAGCAGATGCCGACCGCCAAGTGGCCCTCGTAGCGCTTGAGCCAGTAAGAGATGTGCTCGATGTCCGCCGTCTGGTTCTCCATCGAGATAGCTTTCTCCACGGGGATGACATGCATGCCTATACCGCTGCCGCCCATCGGCACCATCGGCGTGATTTTCTCCAGCGGGAGGAAGGTCATTCGCTCGAAGAACATACCCAACTCGGGGTGCTTCTTCATCAGTTCCTCGTTCATGTTGGTATATTCGGCGGAGCCGGGCACGAACATCGGCACCCAGTAGATGCGGTCCTCGCGGTTGTAGGTCGTGCCGGGCACGGGTCCTTCGGCGGTGTATTTGTCGCCGTAGTCGTATTCCATGACACCCAGCCGCGCCATCTCGTCCAGCAACGCATCGAACGACGCGTCGTCCGGCATGTAGTGCTTCTTGGCGTTCATCTCGTGCAGCTGCGCGTAGGTATGGTGCTTGCGAACCTTGAAGAAATTGCCGGGCAGCATGTCCAGCATAAGGTCCAGCGCCGCCTCGCGTGTTACGGCATCCATTTCGTCCTCGAAGATACACGCCAGGCCCCAGTACTCGGGGGCGTTGGTGTCCATCTTGATTTTTCCGGGGATGCGGTCCGTGACGTGGCGGACGAGTTTCAGCAACTTGGGATTCGGGTTCTTGTCGCCCATATGCTTGGGGACAAACTTCTTCGACATTTCAGGCATAAAGGTATTTACAATTTAAGGATTTACAATTTGGTCATTTTTTTGGCGTGATTCTAAAATCACGGGATAATATACTACGTATATTATAGGGGTGGGTATGATACGATATTCCTCCGATGCGATCCCGATGCGGGTCCGATGCGGGTCCGACATGGGCGTGAGGCCGTCATGTCGTCATCACGATTTCCAATTCTTGACTTGGGTCAAGAGCCATTCGGCGAAGGCGTCGATGCCTTCGCCTGTCTTGGCGCAGACGGGGATGACGGTGGCTTTGGGATTGCGCATGTGGATGTACTCCTTGCATTTCTCCAAGTCAAAATCAAAGTACGGCATGACGTCTATCTTGTTGATAACCACCACGTCGCAAACCGAGAACATAAGCGGGTATTTGAGGGGTTTGTCGTGTCCTTCCGGCACGGAGAGTATCATCGCGTTCTTCACGGCACCCGTGTCAAACTCCGCCGGGCAAACGAGGTTGCCTACGTTCTCCAGGATGACCAAATCGGGCTGATTGCTGATGCAGGTCTGACCTAGCTGAAGGCCGCCAAGTCCTTGGCGGGTCATTTCAGCGTCGAGATGGCACATGCCGCCGGTGTGCAGTTGGATGGACTCCACGCCGGTAGCTTCCTTGATTTTGATAGCATCGACGTCGGAATCAATATCCGCCTCCATGACGGCTATCCGGATTTTGTCCTTGAGACGGTTGATAGTCTGAATAAGGGTGGTTGTCTTGCCGCTGCCGGGCGCAGACATGAGGTTTAGCAGAAACACGCCGCGCGCTTTCAACTCGCCGCGCAGATTGTCCGCATCGCGGTCGTTGGCTTCAAAAATGCTTTTCTTAAGTTCAATAACTTTGACAGGTTCCATATGGTATAGATTAAGCACTCGCCCGGAATAGCTATTCCAAACGAGTGCACAAAGATACTACATTTTTCTCAAATGAGCAAATAATAAACCATTTTTGTTCTATTTTGCGCAAAAAACAGGGGTTAAGCAGCTTTTTTTGCTTTATGTTCGGTCCACCAGCCGGTGATAAAGAGCAGTGCGCAGGCTGTGAAGAAATAGGCGCCTGTCAGGATCCAGAGCGTGTAGTACTCCGCGCGGGTGGTCCACAGGCTTGCGCCCATGGAATTGATATGAATGAAGGCGTGTGCGCCGGAGGTGTAGGGGATGATGTAAGACAAATAGCGCCATGCCGCGGGGATCATCTCTTTGGGCCACGAGATACCTGCGATAAACAGGAAAATCAGTGACGAGGAGATCAGCAGCACCATCCCTGATTCGCGGTTGCGGATGAAGACGCTCACGCTCATGGAGAAGAAGATAGTAGCCAGCAGATAGGGCACCATCAGTTTGAGAATATCGCAGGGGTTGCCGATATGCGGGATGTCGAACAAGCGCGGCAGCCCTACCAGCAGCACAGCCGCCAGTGCATAATAGAGCACGAAATATGCGGCACTGCGTCCGAGTATGATTCGCAGCACCGAATAGCCGCGCCGGTGTCCCGGCAGACGGAAGAGCTGTTTGTTCTCCTCACGCGCCGTGCCGCCCAGCATACAGATACCGAAGAACAGCGTCTGGTGGAGAATAAGCACCAGCACCGCGGGTATGAGAAACGAGCCGTAGCCGCCTGTGGGTGTGAAGAGCGCTGTTTCCGAATAGGGCGCGTCCTGCACCAGCGTCCAGGCAAACTCTTTGCCCATGCCCATCTTCTCGTATCGGTCCACCTGGATATTACGCATCGACTCCAGCATCACCTGGTTGCAACTGAGGTAGATACCTTTCATATAGAGGAACGAGCTCATGTCGCAGTAGAGCGAGATATGCGCCTGCCCCAGCGGGTCAGCCAGTTGGTCGGCATAGTCATGCGGGAAATAGATGATACCGTGTACTTTCTGGTCGCGCAGCAGCTTTTCCGCCTCCGCCATAGAAGCGCACGTATATGCCAGCCGGATGTCCGGCGCAGCGTTCCAGCGATGGAGAAACTCACGGCTCTCAGGCGTCCGGCTCATATCCACCACCGCCACCGGGATATCGGTAATCTGCTCGCGCCAGTAGATAGCTTTGTACAGGAACGGATAGGCGAGGGTAGCCACCACAAAAATGACCGTTACACCGGGGTCGCGGAAGATACGTTTCAGCTCCTCGGTGAACACCCACCAGGTGTCACGGATCTTATTTAGGATTTGAAGATTCAACGATTTGAAGATTTATTATTTCAACGGATAATTCTGATAAACCAAGGCTCTGTGCAGCCGCGGAGCGACCATCAGCGATGCCACCATGAAGGCGCATAGCGAAAACGCCGGCACCAGACTGTTCTCCACCGGCGCACCCATCAGCGCCTCGTTGACATAGATGAGGTAGTAATGCCGCAGCGGCTCCAGATAACTGAGCGCCTGCACCGCCGGCAGCATGTTCATCACCGGATACGTGAATCCCGACAGCGAGAATCCCAGCATCGAGTACAACGCTCCGATCGAGATAGCGTCACGCAGCGTGGGCAGGCAGCCGATCAGAAAAATGCCCATCGCCTCCATGGCGAAGATAAACAGCAAAAGTCCGAACATCAGCCGTGCGTGGCTGCCGTTGACGGGGAATCCCGCAAAACGGTATAGGATCAGATGGCAGCCGATACCCAGTATAATATATACCAGCGTGTAAGGAATCAGTTTGCCGATCATAGCTACGGTGTAGTTGCCGCCTGCCGTCCGCAGCCAGTCGTGCGAGGTGCGCATCTTCAGTTCAAAGCCGATGGCGAAAATGGTCAGTATGATACAGATCAGCCCTAATATACCCGGCAGGATGGTGCTGACCAGATAGATGGAGTAGTTGCCCCATGGGTTGGCAATCATGTGTCCCTCGATGGCGACAGGCTGGATGCGGTGCATAATTACATCATCCGGCAGCCCCTTCTTGCGCAGTACCTCCCGCTGGAAGGCGCCGGAAATGAGGTTGACCATCGTCAGCATCTGTTTGTAGGCCGTGTTGCCGCCTACTGTGTAGGCGTTGGTGACATAGAAATCCACATTCGGACGCTTGAACGCCACCAGGTCGCTGTAGAAACCCTCAGGAATGACAAAGATGCCGTAGATATGCCCCTGCTGCATCGCCTCGCGTGCCTCGGGGTAGGAGTTGGTTGTCAGCCTTATGTCCACCGACGGAGTAGCCTGCATCTCATGGCACAGCCGCCGCGAGATAGAGCTCTGGTCCAAATCGACTACCGCCACCGGCATCTTCTCCGCCGCACCCTGTTTCATCAGCGTGAGGAAGAAGAACGTGGACAGCAGCATCACACCCGCCGAGGCGAACATATACAGCGGACGGGCGAACATCTGTTTCACCTCCCGCCGCATCACATGCCATATGTTTCTAAAAACAGTCCTCACCTTTCACCGTTTTCACTTGACAACCAGCGCCGTCATGCCGGGACGCAGATTAGGTATGTGTGTCAGCGGCCTGCATTTGACATCAAACGTGCGGACGTCATATCCGCCGTTCTGCTTGGTGGTGCGCCATGTGGCGTAGGTGCCCATGGCCTTGACATGTGTCACCGTCAGCGGGTATCTGGTATCTCCCAGCGCAGGGATCACCACCTCCACCACGCTGCCCATGGCGAAATCATGCAGCATGTCCTCGCGCACGGCGAAGGTGAACCACACATCGTTCAGATCGACAATCGCCATCACCGGACTGCCCTGACCCACCAGTTCGCCCACTTTGGGGAACAGCTCGCTCACTTCGCCGTCGCAAGGTGAGAGCAGGTAGCGCTCCGCCTCGGCTGCCGCTACTTCCTTCAGGATAGCATCCACGCGTGCCACTTGCGCCTCGGCAGCCGCTTTGTCCTCCACCCGCGCACCGGCCAGCGCCATGTCGTACTGGCTCTTGGCGGCGCGGACGGTAGCTGCGGCCGCTTTGTACTGCGCGTGGACCTCGTCGCGTTTCTGCTCGCTCACTACGCCTTTGTCGTACAGGCGTTGCACGCGCTCATAACTCTTGCGGTAGATCTCCTCGCCGGCTTTGGCTTTCTGGTAGAGCTCGTAGGCGCCTGTGATCTGCTCCTGTTGTGCACCGTTCTTGGCTTTCTGGTTGACAGCTTCCGCCATCTCGCGAGCCGCCAGCGCCTGCTCTTTCTTGGCCTCCACCTCCGGTGAATAGATCACCACCAGCGTGTCGCCTTTCTTCACCATGTCGCCCTCTTCGTACAGGTACATCTCTATTCGCCCGGGCACTTTGCCGGAGACGCGGTATTCGGCGGCTTCCGACTCGCCCTGGATGAGTGTCTCCTCCGGCCGCAGAGCCAGAATACCTACCAGCGCAACAATAACCACTACTGTCAGCAATGCCACCAAACCCAGCAGCAGGCTTCCTTCTTTTTCTTTATTCATAACAGTATCGTTTTTTCAATCACAAATCTCCGATGTATTTCCTCAGCTTTGTCTCATTCACCTTGGCCTCGGTTTCGGCGTCCACCAGATCGGTGGCCGCGGCGAGCCAGGCTGTCTGCGCCTGCATCAGTTCGCCGGAAGAGATCATGCCCGATGCGAACGACTCCTGTGCCATACGCAGTACTTCGGCGGCGTTGCTGCAGGTCAGTTGCGCCACGGCTATCTTTTGCTGCGACTCCATCAGTTTCTGGTTGGCTTGTGTAGTCTGCAGCGTCAGCAGTTCGCGTGTCTCTTCGGTTTTGAGCGCCACGGCATTGGCCGCATGTTTGGCGGCTTTGTATCGCAAAATATCATCCGCATGGGCGATAGGCACGTTCACCACCACTCCGGCGGAGAAGAACCCATGTCCCTGCCAGTCGCTCTTGATACCGTTCTCGGCGTACGGGTTGGTATATAGATAACCTGCGGTGGCGGCGATAGTCGGTTGTAGTCCGGCTGCGGCCATCTTGGCAGTACTGCGGGCTACTTTTTCCGCCTCCTCTGCCATCTGCAACTCTTTGCGGTTGGCGGCTGCGGTGGCGGCGTCAATGGTGTCGGTTGCCAGAGTCGTCTCGTCCAAACCGCTCGCGTCCAGTATAAACACATCATACAGCGGCAGTCCGCATATCTGCGCCAGCGCCATCCGTGAGAGCGTCAAGCCGTTCTCCGCCTGCAGTTTCTTCACCTCCGCTTCGCCGCGTTTGGTGCGTACTTTCAGCAGATCCGACTGGGTAGCCAACCCTTCTTTCTCCAGTTCGGTCACATCGCTCTCCAGCTTGCACAGCAGGCGGAAATAGTTGTCGGCAAGCGTTTTTTTCTGCTCCACGCTCACTACGCGCCAATAGGCTTCGTCCACCGACGCAATCACATCGTCATGCTTGGTGCCGGCTTCCAGTTGCGCTATGTGCTCAGCCGATTGAGCCATTTTGTACAGCTGAATCAGCCGTCCGCCCGCCCATATCGGCTGTGTCACACCTACATGCGCCACCACCACATGCGTCATATCCACCGTCATGGTGTTATATACCTGCTGATAAGCATCGGCAATCTTCTGACCGGCGTCGTTCTGGATGTCCAGTACCGGCTGCTGAAACCTTGTTCCTTCCAGATCGGCGGCCAACTGGCTAAGCGGTGTCTGGGCATCCCAACTGAAATAACTCGTTCCGTCAGGATTGACACCCGCCTCTCCGAAATCGAACTTCGTCTGGTTGGCCAGCAGGTGCATTTTCTCCGAGTTCCACATATACGCGCCGTTGGCAGTCACTTTGGGGAACATGGCTGCAAAAGCAGCTTTTCTGTTCAGTTCGGCGGCCTTGAGCGCCTCCTGGCTCGAACGGCTGCCGGCGCCCTTTGTCAGAGCCATGTCGCGGCAGGCTGCCAGCGTATAATGTATGGTATCGCCTGCGTATGAGGGTGCTGTCACCCCCACAACAGACAAAATGGCAATCAAAATCCCTTTATTTTTCATGTTTGCACAGTTTAATAACCGCTGCATTTCTCTACAAAAAGCATGCCAGATGAAACATTTTGTATCGTATATTTTTCGGGAGGAGTGCCTTCTTTCTCATGCCGATAAAACCCCGACTTGCCTCCGATGCGCCTCCGATATTCATCCGAGATGCCCCCGATAACCTGTTTATAATGCACTAAAAACAAAACACTTACAAGAATAATAGGAATAAGAAATCAAAAAAATCCTTTTTTTCTTGCATATGTGCAATATTTGTTGTATCTTTGCAGCGAATTTGCTAATGCACTATTTCGCTTAAGACTAATACCCATGAGAAAGACACTATTCTACTTGCTTCTTACAGCAATTATCTTTCCCTGTTGTACTTCGGGACGAAATGGTCGTCCGCTCTCTGACGATGCGTTGCTGGACACAGTAGAGATGTACACTTCCCGCTATTTTACGGAGTTTGTCAATCCTGCTAACGGGTTGGCGCGTGAGCGTGCCAACTGGGAATGGCATGGCGATATTGTGACGACCGGCGGCACAGGGTTCGGTATGATGGCTATCGTGGCTGCCGCAGAACGGAATTATATTCCCCGCGAACAGGCGGTGGCTCAGTTGGATCAGATTACTCGTTTTCTCGATCGCGTAGAGCGTTTTCATGGGGCTTGGGCGCATTGGTATGCTTCGGAGACGGAGCAGGTCTATCCGTTCAGTCCTTACGATGACGGCGGTGATTTGGTAGAGACCGCCTTTTTGACGGAAGGTTTGGTAGTGGTGCGGGAGTGGCTGCAGGGCAGCGAGGCGGAGAGCGAAAGGGCTGTAGCCGCGCGTGCCGACAAGCTATGGAAAGAGGTAGAGTGGGACTGGTACACCCGCGGCACGGATTCGCTGTACTGGCATTGGTCGAAAAACTACGGATGGAAAATGAACCACCGCATCAAAGGGTATGACGAGTGCCTGATCACCTACGTGTTAGCGGCATCCTCCCCGACGCATCCTGTCGCAAGGAGCGTGTATGAGGCTTGCTACAAGAACTCTCCGTACTACTATAACGGCAAGGAGTATTACGGCATTCCGCTGTCGCTGGGCATGGAATACGGCGGGCCGTTGTTCTTCACTCACTATTCATGGCTGGGGCTAAACCCCAACGGACTGACCGACGGCGAGGTCAATTATTTCGAGCGTAATCGCGCGCACGCGCTTATTCATTATAAGTACGCGCTGGAGAACCCGAAAGGTCATACGGGTTACGGGGCGGATTTATGGGGCTTTACTTCCTCGGATGATCCGTTGGTGGGTTACTGTTCTCACCACCCCGGCACGCCTGACGAGAACGGTACTGTCTCTCCGACGGCAGCCGTGTCCTCGATCGTTTATACGCCGGAAGAGAGTATGGCTGTAATCCGCCATTTGTATGAGGACTTGGGCGGACGGATGTTCGGCGAATATGGTTTTTATGATGCCTATAATCCGTCCTTGCCGGAAGACAAACAGGTTGTCCCTCATTACCTTGCCATCGACCAGGGACCGATAGTCGTAATGATTGAGAACTACCGCTCCGGGCTCATCTGGAACCTGTTTATGCAGGCGCCCGAGATTCAAGCGGGCTTGGAGCGCTTGGGCTTCCGCTACGAATAACCACCGAACCAACAAACAATCTCTTATATCATGAAAAAAACAATTCTCTTTCTATTCGCCCTTTTGGCAGCCGCCGGGATGTATGCCCAGACAGGCGTGAGCGGCACCATCGTTGACGAGACGGGCGAGCCGATGATCGGCGTGTCGGTTCTGATTGAAGGAACGAGTACGGGTACCGTGACTGATTTCGAAGGCTACTACACGTTGATTGCCACGGACGGAGCAACCTTGGTATTCTCCTATATGGGATACCAGACGGAGCGCGTTGCCGTGGCGGGTAAGACCACCATCAACCTGACCATGAAGCCGGACGACAAAGTGCTGGACGAAGTGGTGGTAGTAGGTTACGGCGTAGCCAAGAGCAAAGACCTGACGGCGCCGATCACTTCCGTGAAAGGCGAAGACCTTAGCAAGCAAATCGCCGCCAGCCCGATGGGTGCATTGCAAGGCAAGGTGAGCGGCGTGCAGGTGACGCAGTCAGGCGCTCCGGGTTCGAGTCCGGATGTAAAGATCCGCGGTGTAGGTTCGATAGGCGATTATGCCAAACCGCTGTATGTGGTGGACGGTGCGTTTGTGGATAATATCGACTTCCTCTCCGCCGAAGACATCGAGTCGCTGACGATTCTCAAGGACGCTTCGGCTGCCGCTATCTACGGTGTGCGTGCCGCTAACGGCGTGGTGCTTGTGACGACGAAGAAAGGCGAGTTCGGCCGCGTCAATGTGAGCTACAAAGGGTATGTGGGTATCCAGGTGCCGACCAATATCATGAAACTGGCCAACAAAGCGCAGTATGTGGAGCTCCGCAACATGGCGTTTCAGAACACCAGAGGCTACGTGCCGGTTGCGGAAAGCGACTACCCGGGCGACACCGACTGGTATGCCGTGCTGACGAAGAACGCGCTGATTCACAGCCACGCCGTCGATGTGTCTGGCGCTACCGACAAAACCAATTATTCGGTGGGCTTGAACTACTTTTATCAGGACGGTATCATGAACTACGGCGCCTCGAACTACGACCGCTTGAATTTCCGCGCGCGTCTGGACCAGAAAGCCACTTCGTGGTTGAACGTAGGTATCAACAATATCTTCTCCAACTATAACCGCAAGATACCGAACAACGATGCCTATTTCAGGGCTTTCGTCAATCCGCCGGTATATAATATCTACGACGCAAGCAACACTGCCGCTTATCCCGAGTCGTTCGATTCGCCGAACCGTTACGGTTTTCCGGTGTCGTACGGCAACCCAGTGGCTACGGCATTCTATAACGACAACAAAGAGCACGGCATCAAGGATGTGTTCTCTATTTATGCCGAACTGCATTTCCTGGAAGACCGTCTGAAATTCAAGACGAGTTATAACATGGAGTTTGCCTTCTGGGACCAGCGCAACTACGTGCCTGTTTTCTTCGTAGGCGGTGCCCAGGGTTCGGATGTGTCGTCGTTGACCAAGACCTACGGCTATAGCACCAACCAGATTATTGATAACGTGCTGAGCTATCAGGACCAGATTGATGCGCACCATTTCAGTGTGATGGTCGGTCAGTCCACACGCTTGTACTACAGCGGTTGGGAGACCGGTCGTGTCTATGATGTGCCCAACTACAGTGAGGCATCGAAATACCTCTCCACGGGTTCGTACAAGAACCAGACGGTAACGGACGGCGCCACCCGCTACAACGGCGTGAGTGCTTTCCTGCGCGCCAGTTATAATTACCACGACCGCTATCTGGCTACCTTCACCTTCCGTGCGGACGGCAGTTCGAAATATCAGGAGAAATGGGGCTTCTTCCCCTCCGTGGGTATAGGCTGGAATATCACGCAGGAAGAGTTCATGAAAGACCAGAAAGCGTTTAACAACCTCAAGTTGCGCGCTTCGTGGGGTCTGCTCGGTAACGACAATATACCTGCCAACTCCACGCAGATTCTGGGTGTGACGGGTATTGCGGCGTCGGCAGTTTTCGGAGACAATCTGGTGGACGGTATTGCGGCGCAGACCGTGCTGCAGAACTTCCTGAAATGGGAGGTGGTGAACGAGACCAACGTGGGTATCGACTTTGCCACGCTCAAGAACCGCCTGAGCGGTGAACTGGATTTCTTCTACCGTAATACGGAGAACGTAGTGTTCTATGTACCTATCGCTTCGGGCGGCGGTACGGCAGAGCTGCTGGCAAACAACGGTACGGTCAACAACACCGGTGTGGAGCTGACGGTTAATTGGAACGACAAGGCGGGCGATTTCCATTATAACGTGGGACTGAATGCCACCTATATCAATAACAAAGTGCTCAAACTGGAGGGACGTGAATACATCCCGGGTGCAGCGGTCAACGGCGATTATGCCACCCGCACGCAGGTGGGCTATCCTATCGGTGCGTTCTGGGGCTATCAGGTAGAAGGCGTGTATGAGAGCGAAGTGGCTGCCTTGAGAGACCCCGTTTCGCAGACTATCAAGGATGCCGGTTATTTCAAGTACAAAGACCAGAACGGCGACAAAGTGATTAACGAGCAGGACAAGACCTATCTGGGTAGTGCCATCCCGCCGTTGATGCTCGGTATTAACTTTGGCTTCGACATCAAGGGCTTTGATTTCGCTATCTCTTTCACATCGCAGGTGGGCAACAAAATCCTTAACCAGAAACGTATGAACCGCAGTGTCTTCCCGGACGCCAACTACGATCTGGATTACTACACCCACGCTTGGCGGCCCGGTAATACCAACACCAACTATCCGTCACCCGAGGCGTTCAACTCATCCTACACTATGCAGTGCAACTCGTTCTACGTAGAAGACGGTTCGTTCATCCGCATCCAGAATATCCAGCTGGGTTACAACGTCACCCAGATTCCGGGTATCAAGAATATGCGAATCTATCTGTCGGCGCAGAACCCGTTCTCGTATTTCCGCTACAACGGTTTCACCACCGAGATAGGCGGTTCGCCGATCACAGCCGGCGTGGATAACAGCGTTTATCCCTCCGCTGCCACCTATACCTTCGGACTTAATCTTAATTTCTAACAGGAGGGCCGTATTATGACAAACACTTTTAAAACATTGGTTATTTGTTTAGGCGCAGCCTTCATATTCAGTGCCTGCGACAGTTTTCTCAATATAGAAGCCGAGGGCTCGCTCCCTTCTACCGGTATCGACCACTCCAAAGTGGACAATATCTACAAACCCGTTTCGGCGGTGTATGCCCAGACGCGCGGTTTGTTCGAGTTCAACTATCTGGTAGTGGGCGAGATCAGTTCGGACGACTCCGATAAGGGGTCCACTCCGTCCGACAGCCCCTCGGCAAAGGAGATAGACGAGTTCACTTTCACCCCGAAGAACGATATGATCAACAGCTACTGGGTGGATCTGTACAATGTCGTTTCTGCCGCCAACTACGCCATCGAAGAGATGCCTAAGTTCGAAGCAGAGATGAAGACGGACGAACTCAAAGCCTCGACGCATCAGTACGCCGCCGAGGCGCGTGTATGGCGTGCATGGAGCTATTTCATGTTAGCCAAAGCCTTCGGCCGCGTACCCCTTATCACCCATTCGATGTCGTCCGAGGAACTGAACAGCCTCAAGCAGGCTTCTGTGCGCGAGATATACGATTTTGCGGAGCAGGAGCTTAATGAGTGTTTGACCCTGCTGCCCGAGTCTTATCCCGCCGGCAATGACGGCCGCATCAACTACTACACCGCCTTGGCCATCCTCGCCAAAGTGTATCTGTACGACCATAAGTACAGCGAGTCCGCCCTTTGCTGTGACAAGATCATCGCCAGCGGCCGTTACGGCTTGATGCCCACCTACCGCGATGTGTTCCTGACGGAGAACAACAACTCGCGAGAGTCGCTCTTTGAGGCGCAGAGCTCCACGCTCGGGCAGACCAGCGGCGATGCACCGTACCTGAACTACGCTTACTATCAGGGACCCCGCAACAACCAGCCTTCGAACATGCAGGGCTGGGGATTCAAAGTGCCGTCCAACAGCCTGATACAGTTCATGACCGGCCGCGGCGAGACGGAGCGTATGAAAACCGCCTTCCTCTATCGCGGAACGGTGACCGAGTATGGCGACAGCATCATGGTAGGTTGCGCCAACCCTGTCTATAACGGCAAGGTCTATTCGCCGAGCTCCTATAACACCATGGGCTTGAACAGTTACGGCCGCAACTACAACATCCGTCTCATCCGTTATGCCGAGATTCTCCTGATTATGGCGGAGGACCTGGTCAATGGGGCAACAGGTGAGTTTACGTCCGGCACTACCGCACAATCGGCGCTGGATGAGGTGCGTGGCCGCGTGCTGCTGCCTTCGGTGGCTGCCACCTTGGAGAATATCTACGACGAGCGCCGCGCCGAACTCTGTATGGAGGAAGACCGTTTCTTCGACCTCGTTCGTACAGGCAGGGCTGTGGAGTTTATGGGGCCATGCGGCTTCAAGGCGAATAAGAACGAAGTGTTCCCTGTTCCCCATGCGCAGCGCCAACTCAATCCGAACTTGGACCCCACACCGGGTTATACATATTGATACAAGCAGTTAATAGGTTCTGCTGCTTGGTCAATCGGGCATTTGCCTATGACAATCAGAACCACAACCAAAACACAAATCAAATCCAATGAAAAAGATTCTTTTTGCTGCTATCGTTTTGGCAGCCGGCATCTTCACTGCATGCCAACCCAAACAAGTTGATCCGTACGAGGGAAAGACTAATCCGTCCACCATTTGCCAGGCTAACCTGATTGCTCACTTCCCGTTTGACGGTGCTCCCACCGAGCTCATCAACAATGTTGAGCCGAAGACCATCGGTACAGGCGTTGCTTACGAGAAGGGACGTCGCGGACAGGCTTACAAAGGTGCTGCCAAGAACGAGTTGGTTTATGATGCAGCTTCTATCAAAGGCGTTAACGAACTCAAAGACTTCTCCTTCGCTTGCTGGTTCAAACACCAGGCTGTTCCGCAGTCGCAGGCTCCGACGCCTTATTTCTTCGGTTTGACCAACAGTGAGGACTTCTGGGGTCAGTTGGCATTTGTGCTCGACCGTGGCGGTGCTGACAATACCGACTCGTTGGCAGTTAAAGTGGCTATCAACGGTGACATGTGGGCTGTTCCTGGCTTGAATCCTGCTTTTGTAGCTGGTCGTTGGACTCACCTCGTAGCTTCGTTCAAGATTGTTGACGATACACTCCAGACACTGGATATGTATGTTAACGGTGCTCCGGTTGAGTCGCTGCATTTCAACTTTATTGATCGTCCTGTAACCGACTTCGCAAGAAGCACAATGCTGCTCTTTGGTCAGTGGCGTCAGAAAGCACTGGAAGGTGCTACCGACGAGTGGATGGGTGACATCGACGGTGACCTTGATGAGGTTCGTCTGTACAACATCGCGCTGACTGCTGAGGAGGCTAAGGCATTGTACGACGCTGAGATCACGGTAATTGACTAATCAACATTCTTTCATACGCCTCCTCGAACGCTCGGGGAGGCGTATTTCTTTCCCCTATGAAACGCCTTGCTTTGCTATCTGCTATCCTGCTGTCGCTGATCGCCTGTCAGCCGCAGAACACACCCGACACGCGTGCGCGGAAAGTCACCGTCGCTTCCGTCTCGCTCTCCCAAGGGCTGGACTCCGTCATCGTCTCATTCGGCCAGAATGCACAACTCGACATCCGGCAGTTCGCCCCATCCGCCGTACGCCTGAACCCGAACGCCGGCTTTGTCTATGACGCTTCCGTGCAAGGCAGCAATTTGATTCTCGCGCTGAAGCAGGCTTTGCCGTACTTCACCGCCTATACTTTCTATTTTGATAGCGGCAACAATCTGGGCGTACGCATCGTGGACGATTTTACCTACAAGTTCACTACCCCCTATGACCCGGCGCCTAAGTTCCCCCTTATCAGCGACGACGAATTGCTCACGCTGGTGCAAGCGCGTACGTTCCGCTATTTCTATGATTTCGCGCATCCCGTTTCGGGACTGGCGCGTGAGCGCAATTCTTCCTCCGATGTGGTGACTACGGGCGGTAGCGGTTTCGGTCTGGCTGCCTTCCCCGTGGCGGTAGAGCGGGGATTTATCACGCGAACGGAGGCTCTTTCGCATTGCACCAAAGTGGTGGATTTTCTTTCCAACCAAGCCGAGCGTTTCCATGGCGCTTATCCGCATTGGCTGAATGGAGCAACGGGCAAAGCTATCGCCTTCTCGTCCAAAGACAACGGCGCTGACCTCGTAGAGACAGCCTTCCTGATAGAAGGTCTGCTGGTGTTGCGGCAATATTTCTCTGGCGCTTCACCCGAAGAGACGGCGTTGCGCGACAAGATAACCACCATTTGGGAAGGCGTGGACTGGACTTGGTTTCAGCAAGACGGACAGGACATGCTCTATTGGCATTGGAGTCCTGATTACGAATGGGCGATGAACATGCCCGTAAGAGGATGGAATGAGGGACTGATCGTCTATGTCCTCGCCGCCTCCTCGCCTACACATCCCATCGGCAGGACGGTCTATACCGAGGGCTGGGCACGCAACGGCGCTATACGTAACGGCAAAAAATACTACGACATCCCCCTTCCGCTCGGGGCGGAGAAGGGCGGACCGATGTTCTTCGCCCATTACTCGTTCCTCGGGCTCAATCCGACGAACCTGAGCGACGAATATGCGCACTACGGGGAGCAGAACAGCGCGCACGCACGCATCAACTATGCCTACTCGCTTTCTCATCGCGAGCAACCGGCTGACGCCTCGCAAGCCCATTGGGGACTCACCGCCAGCGATATACCCGGCGGTTATTCGGCTACTTCGCCAACGAACGACAACGGCACCACGGCTCCCACAGCCGCACTCGCTTCCATGCCCTATACACCCGGCGAGAGCCTGGCTGCCCTGCGTTATTTTTACTACACGCTCGGAGACCGGCTCTGGGGCGAATATGGCTTCTACGACGCGTTCAACCTCCCCTCACGCTGGTTCGCACGCTCCTACATCGCCATCGACCAGGGACCTATTGTTGTTATGATAGAAAATTACCGCTCCGGACTCATCTGGAACCTGTTTATGCAGGATCAAGACGTCCGAAGCGGATTAGACAAACTCGGCTTTACCTACTGATTAGTGTAGCGTCAGCATCGCCATCTTCAATTCTTCTGAGTCATGGCCGATCATGATGCGGAACTGACCGGGGTCAACAACAAAGTTGTCCTCGGTTATTCGTTGCTGGTCCATGCCTTTGCTGATATCCACCTTGTAATAGCCCAGCACCTCGTTGTCAATCGTGAACGCCACCTCGCGGCTCTCGCCGGGCTCCAGATGAATACGCTCGAAGCCGCGTAGCTCTTTCATCGGACGAACCGGCATCGCTACCATGTCGCGTATATAGAGCTGCACCACTTCGTCAGCCGCCATCGTGCCGCTGTTGGTCACCGTCACTTGGGCGACAACAGACTCGCCTACCTTGGCTTCCTGAGCGGAAAGGGTGATATCCGAGTAATCAAAAGTCGTGTAACTCAGGCCGTAACCAAACGGGTAGAGCGGCGAACTCTTCACGTCGGCGTAGCAGGTCAGGAACTTCAAGAAACCGTCTTGCACATGTCCGTTCTCGTCTTCCGGCATAGGACGCGAGGTCTTGAACTGGCGGTACGAATACGGCAACTGGCCTACGTGGCGGGGCATCGAGGTGGTCAGACGGCCGCTCGGACTGTAATCGCCGAAAAGCAGGTCGGCTGCGGCGTCGGCGGTCTCCGAACCGCAGAACCAGTCCTCTAAGATGGCATCCACGTGCTCGGTCTCCCAATTGAGCACCGTCGGACGGCCTGCGAAATGCAGCAGCACCATCGGCTTGTTCAGTTTCTTCAGTTCTACCATCAGGTCATGCTGCGCGTCCGGTGTCTCGATATCGACGCGGCTGGAACACTCACCGCTCATCTCGCTTGCCTCACCCATCGCCAGAATGATCACATCCGCTTTGCGGGCTGCCACCAACGCCTCGGCGCGCATCGCCTCCACTGATCGGTTGTCCCGCATCTCGCGGCCGAACATCGTGCCGATAGCTTCCGCTTCGGCGTCATACATCAGGTTGCACCCCTTGGCGTACAGCAACCTTGCGCCGGTGCCCTTCAGCGCGTCTTCCAAGCCCTCTTTGATAGTCTTGTAGCACTCCGGCACGGCCGCCACTGCCCATGTGCCCGACATGTTCGGACGGGTGTCGGCAAGCGGACCGATAAGGGCGATAGTGCCTTTTTTCTGAAGCGGCAGCACCTGCTTGTCGTTCTTGAGAAGCACCATCGACTCACGTGCCATCCGGCGGGCATGAGCGCGGTGCGCGTCGCAGAGAATCTCTTTGTCCCTGCGCTCAGGATCGCAATACCGGTACGGATCCTCGAAAAGGCCTAATTTGTATTTCGCCTCCAGCACCAGCCGGCAGGCACGGTCAATATCCTTGATATCCACACGGCCGGCACGGTACGCCTCGCCTAAATTCGGGAACACCTCCGACACCATATCCATGTCGTTGCCTGCGTGCAGCGAGATGATGCCGGCTTCCGTCTTGTCAGCGGCTCCTCCGTTGTCCCATATCTCTTCCACGCCCGTGTAATCAGCCATCACAAAGCCTTTGAATCCCCACTGGTTGCGCAGCACCTCCGTCAGCAGCCAGCGGTTGCCGTGCGAAGGAATACCGTCCACGGTGTTGAACGACGCCATGCAGGAACCGACGCCCGCTTTCACAGCGGCTTGGTACGGCTGCATGTATTCGTTGAACATCGTATAGCGGGACATATCCACCGTGCTGTATTCGCGTCCGGCGTAAGGTGCGCCGTACAGCGCAAAATGCTTCATACACGCCATGATGGTATGGTCGTTCTGCAGGTCGTCGCCCTGGTAGCCGCGAACCATCATCTCGGCGATGCGGCTGCCCAGGTACGGATCCTCGCCGTTACCCTCGCTGATGCGGCCCCAGCGGGCGTCGTGGCACACATCCAGCATCGGCGAGAAAGTCAGACTGATACCGTCCGCACTCGCCTCACAAGCGGCTACAGACGCCGACTGACGGATACCCTCCATGTCCCAGGAGCAGGAGAGCGCCAACGGAATAGGATAGACGGTCTCATAGCCGTGAATGACATCCATACAGAAAATCAACGGAATACCCAAACGGCTCTCTTCCACTGCTATCTTCTGCAACTCCATGATGCGGCTCGCACCTTTGAGGTTCAGCAGCGCGCCCACTTGCCCGTTGCGGATTTTCTCCGCTACGTTGGACGACTGCGCCGAGCCGGTCACTATCTCGCCCGCAGCGGGCATACTCAACTGACCGAGCTTCTCCTCGATCGTCATTTTAGCCATCAAATGGTCAACGAAACGGTTCATTTCCGCATCTTCCGAACGATGCGTACATGCCGCCAGGCATAAGGCGGAACAAAGAATGCCTAAGAAAATGTGTTTTTTCATAAGTGTCGTTTTGGGCTTTCAGCATGGTCAGACCTGTTTCTCTCTTCTGATGGCTGACGGCTGATAACTGATTTCTCTCAAGTTTGCTGCAAAGATACAACTTTTTCTGCATATATGCAAATCTTGGCGCGAAAAAAAAGAATTATTTGCATTTTGCTGTCTATAAACGCAAGCTTGCTTGCCCTGAACCTGCGCCGGCACTCTGACACGTTTGGCACGGTCTTTGTTTCATACTCGGTGAGCTCACAAATATTTTGGCCCCAACGGGCAGATTGTTACATTATTAAATCCTCATTAGAGTATGAAAAAGCTATTAGTTCTGGCGCTGGGCGCCATCCTCGCGGCTAACATCAGTGCGCAGGAAGCCAAGGTACAAAAAGCCGAAGGCAAGAAAGTTCAGAAGGAACGGAAAATGTCGAAAGACGAGTGCAAGAAACTCCGCGAAGCATCTATCGAGCATGATATCAAGCATCTGAGCAAAGAGCTGTATCTGAGCGATGAACAGACGGAAAAGTTCGCCAAGACCTACCGCGAGTTCAAGGCCGAGCAGATGAAGCTGGCAGAGAAATATCAGAAGCAGTTTGTCAAGGACGGTCTCAACGAGCGTCAGGCAGAGACGGCTATCCGCTACCACGGCCCGAAGCACAAGCGCGGCGATGCTCCGCAAGCCAAACGCGGTGATACCCGCAAAGGCGACTTCCGCCGAGGCGATGCTCCGCAATCCCGACGCGGCGACTTCCGCAACTAACCCTCGCATATCGCCTTGCCTAGTCAGCTAGTTAGCTAGTTGCCTTGCCTCCCTGCCCTAGTCAGCTAGTGAGCTAGTCAGCTAGCCCCCCTCCTCCCATCAAAAAAGCGCCCCCCTCAGGCGCTTTTTTGATGCTTCTCTATCAGCTCCACGCTGTACTTCCGCAGCCTGTTGAACCCGGCGAAAAACACAATCATCAGTAGCCCTGCCACGGAATTGTGTACCGTGCCCATGCTCATCAGAACGCCGTCGTACAGCCCGTGAGCCAGCATCGGCATAAACCACGCCATGAACAATCGTGCGCGACGCAACTCCGGCTTCCCGAACGTTGCCTGAGCATAGAAAAATCCCATCAACACGCCGAAAAAGAAATGCCCCGGCACGGCGAACAGCGCACGGCTGATGCCTATGGATACCCAGCTGCCGTCCTCCATGCCACGCATCAGATACCCCACGTTCTCCAGCGCCGCGAAACCCAGCCCGATACACGCGGCATAAACAATGCCGTCCAGCCGCTCGTCGTAATAGGGATTGCTCCGCAGCAACAGCCACAGCATCAGCAGCTTGGCGCTCTCCTCGGGAATACCGGCCATCAGAAACGCATTCAGAAAAGCCGTCACCCAACCCGTCACTTCAATCTTCGGCACAGGCGTCAGCACAGCAATCACCAGCAACCCTGCCAGTGCACCGTAACACATGGCTTTCAGCAGCCACCTCAGCGGCTCAGGCTGCTTCATGTCCTTCACTAAAATATAAATAAACAACAGTACCACCGGCGCCAGCGCCGCTCCGATAATCCAAAACATATCTCTTAAATCTTATTCTCCTTGTCTTTCATCCCTCTGCTTTCTCCGTCTTCTTTCCCCTTCTCCTTCTCCTTCTCCTTCGC
>JAFVDD010000050.1 GCA_017478725.1 Paludibacteraceae bacterium | reverse complement strand
TAATGGTTAGTACTTAACGAAGCAACAGCATTTCGCGAACGGAACGCAGGTTCGTCTGATCTACGAGCGCAACATGGGTGAGGTTGCGTTTTTGCTTTTTAGTCTTCTTCGTCAGAATGTGACTTTTGTAAGCGTGCTTACGCTTGATTTTACCGGTTCCGGTAAGCGTGAAACGCTTTTTAGCACCGGAGTTCGTTTTTACCTTTGGCATTTTGTATAAATATTTAATTGTTAATAATACGTCCGACAGGCAGCAGGGCGCACACGGCGCCGGTTAAAGGTAAGCCTTCGGGCGGTTTCTATTTTACAGCATCTTACAGGTGATTTCTTAAAATCACGGGATATATACGTAGTATATATAGGGTGTGGTAGGATACGATATTAGTCCGACATTAGTCCTATATTCCCTTTGATTACTCTTTAGGGGATTACTTCTGGCTCTTGGGGCTGACGAACATAATCATTCGTTTTCCCTCCAGGTTGGGCACATTGTCCGGTTTGCCGTATTCCTCCAGATCCGCAGCGAAACGCGCGAGCAGAAGCTCTCCCTGCTCTTTGAAGACGATGGACCGTCCGCGGAAGAAGACATACGCCTTCACTTTGTTCCCCTCTTTGAGGAACTCCTGGGCGTGCTTGAGTTTGAAGTTGTAATCGTGGTCATCGGTTTGCGGACCGAAACGGATCTCCTTCACCTCCTGTTTTTTCTGGTTGGCTTTCGCCTCCTTCTGTTTCTTCTTCTGCGCGTAGAGGAATTTCTGGTAATCGATGACACGGCATACGGGCGGATTCGCTGTTGCCGCTATCTCTACAAGATCAAGGTTCTGCTCATCTGCGATACGCATTGCCTGCCGGAAGTCATAAATACCCGGTTCTACATTATCGCCGATGAGGCGTACTTGCTGGACGCCGCGGATCTTATCGTTAATACGATGCGGGTCCTCTTTGATAACTCGGCCACCGCGTGGCCGCTGAGGAATTGTTGCTATAATTTTAGCATTTAATGGTTAATAAATCTCGCCCTTCCGTGCGGGCACAAAATACCCTACCATCGAAAAAGCGCACAAAATTACAACAATTTTCTGACATACGCAAGAAAAAGTTATTTTTTTTTACTTTTTTCTATAAATATTTGCGCGCGTAAAATATTTTTCGTAACTTTGTAGCCGATTTTGACTAAAAGCGAAAAATCTTAAATTACACATGATATGAAAAAGAGTTTATTGATTGCAAGTGCAGTAGTAGCAGCCGTGTTATTCGGATGTAAAGAAGATCCGTACATCAATGCTCCGGGTGACAACAGTAAAAACTACGACACCATACCTATTCTTCAGGCAGACACGAACGGAATCATCATCAGCGTGGACAGCGCGCTGTCCATCGGAGCAACGCTGGTGAACGACCAGTTGACGCCGGAGAGCTACAAGATCAGCGGTACGATTTCCAATATTGTCACCAACCTGAATGACATTCCGGGCAAGTACACCAATGTCAATTTTGACCTGAAGGACGGCAGTAGCGACAAGACACTGCGTTGCCAATACACGAACAATATCAACAACTACCCCTTCCGCAGCAATACAGAGGTACCGCGTGTCGGCTCGAAAGTAACGGTAATGGGTCCGATGTCGAAATACAACGGTTCGCCGCAGATGAAAAACGGTTTTATCGTCCGCGTGGATTCGCTGGCGACGGAATGAGGTGAAAGGTAAAAAGAACATCAAAATAAAAAACAGTATAAATAAAATGGCAAGTTTACAAAGAATTAGAAATCATGGCGCATTGTTGATCGCAATTGTCGGTCTCGCCATGCTGGCATTTATCCTCGGAGACTTTTTGAACTCCGGTAGTAGTTTCTTCAACCGCAGCCGCGAGAATGTAGGCGTGATTGAGGGTCAGAAGATTCACTATACGGAGTATGAGGCTGCCAAGGATCAGTTGACAGAAGTGTACAAGATTGAGAGCGGTCGCTCGGATTTCGACGAGGACATGCACGCCCAGATCCGCAACCAGGTGTGGAACATGCTGATGATGGACTACACGCTGCGTGCGCAGGCTGAGAAAATCGGTATGGACATCACTACCGACGAGTTGAGCGAACTCTGCATCGGTGAGAACCCCCACCAGATTATCCGCGGCCGCCGTGCGTTCATGGACGAGAACGGCCAGTTCAGCCGTGACGCCGTAGTAAACCTGTTGCAGGCTATCAACAACGAGGACGCAGAGCAGAACGCAAATCTCCAGCAGGCCAAGACCTATTGGATGTATTGGGAGAAAGCAGTCCGCATCAGCTATCTGCAGGAGAAATACACCACCCTGCTGCAACACCTGCTCAAAGCCAACTCGCTGGACGCCGAGTACGCCTTCAACAGCCGTCAGAACGGCGTGAGCGCAGAGTACGTAATGAAGCCGTACTACGCTGTAGCCGACAGTCTGGTGAAAGTCAGCGAGGGCGACATCAAGAAACTCTACAAACAGCACAAAGAGCAGTACAAGCAGACCCCGAACCGCGCTATCAAATACATTGCATTTGATATCGTGCCGAGCGAGGACGACTATAAGGCTGCCCAGACGCTGATGAACAACCTGCAGGAGGAGTTCAAGACCACCGAGGACGTAAGCCTCGTGGTGAACACCAATTCGGATATCATGTATGACGGCCGCGACTACTCGGAGGAGACCGTTCCCGCCCAGTTCAAGGAGTTTGCGTTTGGCAAGGGAGCGAAGACCGGCGATTGCACGGAAATTCTGTTCGAGAACAACACCTATTCGATGGCCCGCATCGTGAAAGCCGGCTATTCGATGCCGGACTCCGTAGAGCTGAAAGCTATCGTAGAAGGCGGCGAGGACCAGGAGTTAGGTTGGTTCAAGGCAACCGACCTGCCGAAGAACATTGCCGAGCTGGCTTTGTCGGGCAAACGCGGAGAGCGTTTCACCGTAGCACAAGGCATGGGCGAGCAGACCTATGAGATCCTCGACATTGCCAAGGCTACACCGAAAGTGAAACTGGCTATCCTTGCCCGTGAGGTAAGTCCGTCGAGCAAGACCTATTCGGTGATCTACAACAAAGCCAAACAGTTCATCGTAGCCAATAACAATGCCGAGGCATTGGAGAAAGCCGCACAGGAGGCAGGCATGGCTGTTGTACCGCAATACAACCTGACCGCCACTACCGACAAAGTAGGCCAGCTCAAATCCAGCCGTCCTATCGTCCGCTGGGCGTTTGAGGCGAAAGAGGGCGCCGTGAGCGACGTGTTCGAGTGCGGCCAGCAGTTCATCGTAGCTGCTCTGACCGAGATCAACGACAGCGAGTACCGATCGCTGGAGTCCGTTCGCGCCGAGCTGAACTACGAGGCGATGAACAACGCCAAAGCTGCTTATATTCAGAAAGAGCTGAAGGGCGTGAAGAGCCTGGAGGAAGCTGCCCAAATTACGGGTCAGCAGATCCAGAGCGTTGAGCGCGTGACGCTGGCAGACAGCCGTTTCGGCAACGCCGGCATGGAGCCTGCCGTCATCGGCAAGACCCTCGCCATGGGTGAGAACCAGTTGAGCGAGCCGATCCAAGGCAACATGGGCGTGTTCGTAGTGAAGACAGGTGCCGCCAACAACACTGCCGAGCAGATGAATGCCGAGGCAGAGAAAGCACAACTGGCTTCCCGTTACGCTTACCTGCCGTATCAGGCTATGCAGCTGATTGAGGATAAGGCAGAGGTAACCGACAACCGCGCCAACTTCCAGTAATCCGCGCGCACGCGCATATATTATTAAGGTGAAAATTGAAAGGTGAAAATTCCATATCACCGTGGGTGTGGGTACCGACGTTGTACTTCACAGAAGGAATCCCCTATTTTCTGGTAAACAGCATCTCCGTGATGCTGTTTGCCAAAATGGGGGTACCCAATGACCAGTTGGCGTTCTTCACGACACTGCTTTATTTCCCTTGGTTCCTCAAGGGTCTCTGGAGCCCGTTTGTAGATGTCATCCGTACCAAACGATGGTGGGTTATAACGATGCAGGCATTGCTGACAGTGCTCTGTATCCTGCTCACGGTCAGTCTCCCCCACCCTTCCCCGGACCTCATTGCCGCCAAAGCCGTATCGGCAGGCACGTTCCGGTTCACACTCATCCTCTTTATCATTGCCGCTTTTGCTTCCGCTACGCATGACATCGCGGCGGACGGCTTCTACATGCTGGCGCATGACACCCAGAGCCAGGCGGCGTTCGTAGGAATACGCTCTACGTTCTACCGCATCGCAGCGGTGTTCTCGCAAGGCGTGTTAGTGTATATAGCCGGTTATATGGAGAACCAGACAGGCAATATCCCGTACGCATGGCAGGTGACCTTAGGCGTGACGAGCGTGATCATGCTGCTCGTAACGCTCTACCATACATTTCTGTTACCCAAAGTCGCAGAGGACCGGCCGCGCAGCAATGCCGGCGGACATGGTACATGGAGCGAACTGCGCGAATCGTTCGCTACGTTCTTCACCAAACCGGGCGTATGGCTGGCGATAGCGTTCATGCTGCTCTACCGGCTGAGCGAAGGGTTTCTGGTCAAGCTGTGCCAGCCGTTTCTGGTCGATGCCCGCGAAGCGTTTGTACGCGACGGACAGATCATCGGCGGCGGTCTGGGACTGAGTACCGACACCGTAGGGCTGCTGTACGGCACTATCGGTGTGATATGCCTGCTTTTAGGCGGTATCTTAGGCGGCGTGTATATCTCCCGCCGCGGGCTGAAGAGGTCCCTGTGGCTGATGGCCGCTGCGCTGACACTGCCGAGTTTTGTCTATTGCTATCTAAGTATGGCGCAGCCGGAGTCGCTCTGGCTCATCGGAACAGCGGTCAGCTTTGAGCAGTTCGGCTACGGCTTCGGTTTCACGGCGTATATGATGTATATGATGCATTTCTCGGAGGGGCCGTACAAGACTTCGCATTACGCTATCTGCACGGCTTTCATGGCGCTGTCAATGATGATTCCGGGTTTTGTAGCCGGTTCTATAGAGATGGCTGTGGGCTACTCTGCGTTCTTCTGGATCGCCAATGCGTGCAGCATTTCCACCTTTGTAATCACCTATTTTGTATATAAGAAACTATGAACAAACGAATTATTCCGGACGCTATCACGAGTTGTAACCTGTTGTGCGGCAGTATCGCTGTTTTTCTGGCTACTCAAGGGGCTTTCACATGGGCCTTTGTATTCATCTTAGCCGGCGCTTTCTTCGATTTCTTCGACGGCCTGAGTGCTCGCCTGCTGAAGGCCCCGAGCCCTATCGGCATCCAATTGGACTCGCTGGCAGACGATATCACGTTCGGTCTGGCGCCGTCTATGATGCTGTTCTGCTGGCTTCGCCCGGTATTGGGCTGGTGGGCAGGTCTGGCACTGCTGATGGCAGCTTTCTCCGCACTGCGGTTAGCGAAGTTCAATGTCGATGAGCGCCAGCATGAGTCGTTTATCGGTCTGGCAACCCCTGCCAATGCCATCTTCTGGGGCGCGCTGTGCTGCATGCCTTACGCCGTACTGGCGTACGACTGGATGGCATGGGTGCTCATTGGTCTGTCGCTGGTCAGCTGCTGGCTGCTGAACGCAGAGATACCGTTCTTCAGTTTCAAGAGTTTCAAGAAAGAGAAGACGGTTATTCTCCTGTTCCTCGCCGGTTGCGTGATCCTGATCGGTTTCTGCGTAGCCAAAGCCGTGGCAACCAAGCATATCGAGTTCGCGCTCTTCAGCGGAACGGCCTGTATCCTGTGGTACGTGTTGCTGAATATCCTGCTCTATTTCGCGCCTAAGAAGAAATAGAGTATAACTTACGTCTCGTATATAATACCGATAAAGTGTCGAAAACCATGAAAAAAGCATTTTCCTTAATAGCACTGCTGTGTGTGACACTCAGTCTGGCGGCGGAGAAGTACACGATAGTATTCAAAAGCGGCAACGGAAGCAGCGACTCCGGAAGCAAGGTTTCGGATATCAACAAGATTGTAGCCGAATCCTCGTATAACTGTGTACAAAGCATCATCACCGCCAATAACATCTATAATGCCGGTTCTGGAAAAGGGATCAAAGGTGGAACGGGCTCACTCAAAGGCGAGCTGACACTTGCACTGGATGCCCCCTATGCCATCCGTACCATGACGGTATATGCCGCCTCCTATTCCAATAAAAGCGACACAGCAGCGAGCAAAGGTATCTCGGTGTGCGGGAAGGAGATTATTTGGGAGACCAACCATAAGGCTGAGATCAGACCTTACGCACTTTCTTTAGACGGAAACTACAGCAGTCTCCCGATAGCAGCACTGACCGCCTCCAACAACCGGTGGTACGTACAACGGATTGAATTCGAAGCCGCAGATCCTAATCCTGAGAAAGCGACCTTCGGAACCCCATATGCCATAGATTGTGGCAGCGTGCCCATCGAGACAGGTGAATACACAGAAGATGTGGTGAATATCTCCATCACCGCCAAGCATGTCAATGGACCTATTGACCTACAACTGCAAAAAGGCATCGTCTTTTCTTTAGGCGGCAATACCCTCCCCTCCATCGGCGGCGAGGTAGATCTGGCCTACCGTCTGAATTATACCGGCACAGTAGAAGACGAATTGCACATCTCTGCCAAAGGTATGGACGGGCAGACAACAGCACAGACTATTCCTCTCAAGATCAACGGCTACAAATATACCCCGCCGACGTTCCATGTGGACTCCTCCTGCATGGCCATCGGTCCCATGCCGGGCGATTATTACGAACGCGCACAAGGGACGAGAGACTCCGTTTTGAAATCCAAGTTAGGCGAGATTATCTATTGCGGAGTGCGTTACAAATACGGCAGCGGCAACCGCAAGACATGGGACGGGTTCTTCTACACCGACCGCGATACGCTGACCAACCGGGTGCTGGATATGTACTCCGATAACGTGCGGTATTTCAATCCCGAGACCCCTACCGCCAGCGTGGCGGAGTTCGATATAGAACATATGCTTCCCAAGAGCTGGTGGGGAGGAACGGTTAATGAGGCGTACTGCGACCTGTATCATCTGGTGCCGGGCGATTACTCCGCCAACCGGTCAAAGTCCAACCACGCCCCCGGTATCCCTTCCGACACTACTTTCTGGAACGGTTCTTTTGCAACCGGCAGCGGCGCTGAGTACGGCTTGCAGAAAGTGTTCTGCCCGGCGGACGAATACAAGGGTGATTTTGCACGCGCTTATTTCTATATTGCTACATGCTACGGGGATAGTTTGCGATGGATAGAAACAGGCGAACCGGGTATGGCTATGACGAATACCGGATGGCAGGAATTCAAACCGTGGCTTCGCGACCTGCTGCTGCGATGGCACCGGATGGACCCGGTGAGCAAGAAAGAGCTCGACCGTGCCGTGCAGGTCAACAAGATTCAGGGTAACCGCAACCCGTTTATCGATTATCCGGACTTGGTGGAATATATCTGGGGGGACAAACAAGGCACTGCCGTTGATTTCCGCAAGCTCATCCAGAGTTACGGGGATAACTATGATGACCCCCCTACCGGAATCAGGACTGCTCCGTCGGAAAACACCTCGACGCGCAAAGAAATACGCCAAGGGCGGATAGTAGTTATTCGCAATCAGAGCATTTATTCCATTTTAGGACAGCAAATTCAGTAACTGTGTCAATTTTTACACATTTTTCGCGGAATATTGCACGCGCGCGTAATAAATAATGCGTAACTTTGCACCGTGAAAATACGTAAATCATTTAACACAAAAATCAATATGAGAAAACAAATTCTTCGAGTAGTGTTTTGCAGCTTACTGTTGATCCCGCTGACGGATATTCATGCGCAGAGCACGGTTCAGAACGGCCAGTCCACGGAAGGCAAGGACTTCTGGGTTACATTTTTACAAGCGGATCAGAACAAGAGCGATAACGGAGACTGGGACGGGAACTACAACACTCTTACCCTGTCGCTTTCTATCTCTTCCCGCAAGGATTGCTCAGTAAAGATAGAAAACCCCTACTCCCAATGGGACACCACCGTAAACGTGACCGCCAACCAGAGAGAATTGGTAGAAGTATATAACGGCAGCCCTCTGACCACGGCAGCCCGGGCAGCCATGACCAATTCCAAGAGGGTGTGTTACGCCGTCAATAATGAGACGGTGGACACTTGCGCACTGCACATAACCTCCACGGAGGACATTGCATTGTTTGCCACCAACTACAAAAAAGCCACTTTCGATGCAACGAACGTGCTACCTACCAGTTCTCTATTGAACGAGTATTATATCCAGACCTATACTCCTTCCGACCACGGCAATACGGCTCAAGGCAGTCATTTCGCTGTCGTTGCCGTAGAAGACAACACAAAAGTATGGTACACACCGTCTGTATTGACACCTAAATACAGCGAGTACCGCACGTATCTCAATAACCGGAATGACCCGTTTGCGGATCCGGAGCAAGTAAAAGCAGACTCCATCAAATGGAGCAATTTCAAGATCGGAGAACATACAGATTCCGTTGTTCTGCAAGCCGGACAAGTATATTATGTATGGACAGAAGAGGGCGAAGGAGAAGATTACGACTTGAGCGGTACATTTGTCAAAGCAGACAAAAAAATAGCAGTCTTCCAAGGCAACCCTCACACGAATGTACCGGCGAAAGTAAAAGACCGTGACCATGTTTACTCCCAAGCTATGCCTACCCAGTATTGGGGAAACACATTTGTACTGACCGGCAGCGAGAGCCGTTTACGTGATTTTGTACGTATCATGGCCCTGAACGATGAGACGGAGGTGCGCGTAAAAATCAAACAAGGCAACACTATCGTTGACAGCCTGATTCACAAGTTCGATTTCAGCAAAGACAAAAAGCACTATTGGGAATTCGAGATAGGAGACAAAACCGTAAAAGGCGGCGACACGGATAAAGAAGCCAATCTAACCACCAGACCGCTTCCTACCATTGAGGGAAATAACTGTATCATAACAACCAGTTGCCCCGCCGCAGTACATTTGTTTACAGCCTCACGCATGTGGGATGGCAACAAGAAGCATTTCGGTGATCCGTCCATGCTGTGGGTTAATCCGATAGAGCAACAGATTGACCAAGTGACCTTTGCCACCTACAAGAGTAAGAACGCCAGCTCCTCCAACCCCACCCGGCACTATGTGAATATCGTGACCGAAAAGCCGGAGTCCATGATGCTGAACAACAAGTCCATCAAAGACTCGTTCCAAGTCGTATCATGCTCTGACAGTTCCTATTTCTATGCACAAATATACTTGGGCGAAGAAGCATCTTCGCATACACTGAAAAGCACCGACGGCAAATTCATCGCCCACGTATATGGATTTACGGGAAATGAGTCCTACGGCTACTCCGCCGGAGGAGCTACCAAGCCGCTGACACAATATATCACCATCAACGGCGAGATCTTCACACCTGATTCAAAGAACACCCTTTGCGGCGACGACACCATCAAGTTTGCTTGCCATCCGGATTACGATTATGAGAAAATAGAATGGTATTTCGGCGATGGTACATCCAATCTGGAGAACAAAGACTCCGTGCCCCACGAATACAAAGAGGCCGGTGTCTATAACGCCTATGTGCTCATCTACCGCAACAGCAGCAACGTCTGCGTAGGACAAAATGCCATCGATTCCATTCCTATCACCGTCACTATCGGTAATTACAAGGTAGAGCTTGAGAAATTCGACATACCCGATTGTACAACTGCCGGTACCGAAGTCGATCTGACGATTCATCTGAATAATGAGTCCAAGGTGGATCTGAGCGGTGAAGGCGTTTCGATTAATTTTACCCAGGAAGCCATAGACGACGGGCTGACCAATGACAAACTGAGTTTTGTGAATGACTCCACCCTCGTTGTTCATCTGCCGAAAACAGCCAAGGAAGGAAAAGACTACGGGCTGCACCTGCATATCGATTCCGATTGCCCGAACAGCGTACTGGACAAGGATTTGACTTTCTCATTGACATTCTCCAAGAAACTGATGGAGCAGCGGTACAATAACGTCTTAGGCCTGATCAAAGACTCCTTCCCGAACCAGACGCTGAGCGATTTTGTCTGGTACCACGACGGAGAGGTTGTTCCGGATCAGACCACTTCGGTACTCTATCTGGACGAGACCAATCCGGCTACCGAAGGCGAATACAAAGTATGCTACACCATCCACGAAGCGGGCAAACCCGACAAGGATGATTGTACCTGCCCTACCTTCTTCCATGCTCCGGAGATGACGCGCAACTTCGGTACCCCGGATCAACTTGTCATCACAGCCACCTACGCTTGGAAAGGAGAGAAAGTGTTTGTCAATGCAGACTGGAACGGAGAGACCGACATTGAGTGCTACGCCCAGTGGATCAACGTCAGCGGCGATGTAGTCAACGGCGAGAAATTCAATATCCCGGACGGCGGCTGCACGATTCCTGTTCCGAGTGAGAATGGGTTCTATATTTTACGCGTGGTGACCGATGGTACAAAACGCAGTTTCAAATTTATCATCAACCACTAATACAAGGAGAACACGGATATGAAAAACGTATTTAGAAATATACTGATTGCAAGTGTTGTTCTTAGTCTGACTTGCGCACCCGCTGTGACCAACGCCATGCCGGCTCCTGTTCCGGCAACTCAGACGGACAAGAAGAAAGCGGCTGAAGCCAAGAAGAAAGAAGCCGAGAAGAAAAAGAAAGAGGCCGAGAAAGCCAAAGCCGCCAAGGAGAAAGCCAAGGCTGCAGAGGCCAAGAAGAAAGAAGCGGAGAAGAAAAAAGCCGCTGCCGCCAAAGCCAACGAGCAAAAGAAAGCGGAAGCAGAGAAACAGCGTGCCGCTGCCGCCAAAGCCAACGAGCAGAAACGCGAAGAAGCAGCCAAAGCTGCTGCCAAGGCTCAGGCACAGCGCGAGAAAGAAGCTGCTGAACGTGCCAAAATAGCAGAGGAACGCGCACAAGAGAAAGCCCAAAAAGAAGCCGAAATAAAAGCCAAAGAGGAGAAGGCTATACGTGACTACGAGAAATATCAGGAGAGTCTGGAGAATCCCAAGACAGAAGTGGTATCCTATTTCAATTTAGGTCTGCGCCTCGGTTACGCCGCTATGATGGACAAGCTCCAAGCGGCAGAAGACGGTTCGTTATGGGGTGCCGGAACGCTGAACCAGAGCAACGCCCTCCAACAGCTCATCGGCGGTCCCGGAGCCGGATTGAGTCTGACTTATAACCTGGAGTACGGCCATTTCCTGTTTGAGACAGGTCTGGACTTCCGTTTCCTCAATTCCACTTCCCGGTACGGCTTCACCGCCATGCAGCTGGAGCAGAACACCAACGCGAAATACTACTACCTCTTTGATAACACGCGCGAGATGCGCAACATGCTGGAGATCGGTGTGCCGGTGATGTTCGGTGCACAGTTCAGCAGGTATTATTTCCTTGTGGGAGCAAAAGTCCATTACGGACTCCCGATGGGTTACAGCCAGAGCGGGAAATACGATATCGTGGTGGACGACCCGATGTATTTCGAGCCCTATGGTATGGGTATTCATGAGCTGAACGGCGAGACCAACGCCCCGATGAAGTTCAAACAACCGGATGTCAGCGTAGCTGCCGAGTTCGGTATCGACCTGGACGAGTGGTTGCAGAAACAGCCGGCGGAGGATAAGAACAAAAAGAAGATCCAACCGGGTCAGCGCCTGCCTTTCGGTCGCGAGCATATCCATTACCGCGTGGCACTCTTTGCCGAATACGGCGTTTTGAATACGAATAGCACTCCGGCTGCCAACCCGGTGGAGTTTGCCGGCGCAGACCCGCTCGTACAGAAATCGAATACAATGCTTGCCATGAACGGCAATACGAAACTCAACAACCTCTTTGTAGGTGCTAAGTTTGTTGTTCAGTTCGAAGTACCGGGTAAGACTGCCCGTCCTGTTCCGCCTCCTCCTGCCTATGCTATCTACAGCGTAGTGGATGCCGTGACGAAACAGCCGCTCAAAGCAGCTTTCGTAGAGACCCGCGGCACGGAATCCGGCAAGATTGCCATGCGCGAGAAACAGATCGGTCCGAAAGGTTTCCGCCAGAAACATGCGCTGGGTAACTACACTGCCGAAGCGAAAGCTGAAGGCTACTACCCGGCTACCCGGTTCTTCCATGTGGAGAAAGTAGGCTCTACGGAATATGTCACGATTGACATGCAGCCGCGTCCTGTATTGCGCGTACGCGTATATAACAAGGAGACAGGCCTCGTCGTTCCGGCTACGGTTCAGATTCTCCGCCCGGATGCAGAGGCTCCGGCTTACAGTCTGGCTACCGACTCCGCTACCGGTTCTACCAAACAAATGCTGTTAGAAGGCCCGCAATATACGCTCCACATTGCGCAGATGGGATATGACACCGTTCATATGCCTATTGCCAATATCGGCGACTCGCTCAACATCGCCCTCTCGCCGGTTAAGAAAGGTGAGGTATTCATCGTGAAGAACCTCAATTTCGCTACCAACAAGACCCGCATCCTCTCTTCGTCGGAAGAAGCACTGCAAGACCTCTACATGTATCTTGCGCGCAACCCGAAAGTACATATCCGGATTGTAGGTCACACCGATAATGTCGGTAAAGATGCAGCCAACCAGAAACTGTCTGAGGGCCGTGCTAATGAGGTGATGAAAGACCTGATCGAGCGTGGTATAGCTCCCGAGCGTATTCAAGCGGAAGGCCGTGGCGAGAGCCAACCGATTGACACCAACGATACCGAAGAAGGACGCCAGAACAACAGACGTGTAGAAATCGAGATACTTTAGTATCGAGAATATAGTACACTGCATTTCCGCAGGAATTATGTCTGGAGAATGCTAGACCATACCTAGACCATACCTAGACGATATAAATACTATCATAACCCAGTGGAAATGCCCATAAGATAGAAATAAAACATATTCATATGAAAAGAAGTAGCACATTCGTATTGCTCATTGCATTGTTTGCCGGTATGGCTATCCCAGCATGGGGGCAGACCTCCACGCAGGGAAAGGAATTCTGGGTATCACTTATCCCGAGCCAAGATCCCGAGAACAAAGGTGAAGGTTTCGACCCATACATTGCCATTTCCTCGCTGAAAGCGTGTGTGGTAAAAATTAGCAATCCTAACACGGGATGGTCTATTGTGGAGAACGTAGCCAAAGAATCGTGGAAACAAATCCAGATTCCACAGGAACAATGGTACGTGACCAATAACACCTCAAAACCGGCTACGGAAACCCCGCTTAACTATGGATTGAAAGTGGAGTCAACGGAAGAAATCTCTGTATATTGCAGTCTGAGATGGAAGCAGTCGTTCGACGCAACGAATATCCTACCGGTTACGGCATTGCAGAGTGAGTATATCGTTCAAATTTACGGAACTACAAGCGCCAGCAATGGTTTTCACCAGTGCCTGTTTGGTATCTTGGCCGCAGAGGATTGCGTAGTGGATATTACCCCATCTGTAAATACCGGTGGCGGCAAACCGGCCAACACCACCTTTAACGTCTCACTCAAAAAAGGTCAGACATATTATGTGATGAGTGCTACCGACCAAGATCTGAGCGGCAGTCATATCAAGGCACGCGACAACAAGAAGATTGCCATATTCGTCGGTTCTCCCGCTGCACGTGTACCTAACGATTATTCCGATCGAGACTTGTTATACGAACAAATCTTCCCTATTGATTATTGGGGACAGGAGTTTATTGTAACGCGCTCCGCGCATAAGGATGCCAACCGCATAATCATAACAGCCCAAGAAGATAATACCCAAGTGACCATCTATGGTAAATATGACCCCTCTGCATCCCAAAATGGCGACCATACCATCAGACAGAATTACACGCTGACACTGGATGCCGGAAAATCCTATGAGTTTGAACTCTCTGCCGGATACGAAGAGAAAAGATGGGATAGCAAACGCGAGAATCTGAAAGGAATCACGGTCATTGATTCCACCGCGTATATCAAAACCTCATGCCCTTGTGCAGTAATGTCATACGATTCGGGAAACAGTTACAAACGCAAAGACAACACGGAACTTGAGTCTAAAAACAACGACGGGAAGAACTGGCTTGGTGCTCCTGCTATGACCTGGGTGAGCCCTATTGAACAGATGATTAACGAAGTTGTATTCGGCGTCATGGGAACAGATATGACAACCGTACACTATGTAAATATCATCGTCAACACCTCCGATGTTCCCAATGTGACGCTGAACAATGTATCCTTGAAATCGAATTTTAAGCCAACCGAGAATAATCCGGAATACTCCTACGCACGTATCAAACTGCGTGAGACAACCCCCGGAGGCTCCAACCCCTTCTATCACCTGAAGAGTAAAAACGGTTTCATAGCTACCGTTTATGGTAACGGCGATGACGAGAGTTACGCCTATTCCGTTGGCTCCAGCGCGGTCAAAAGAGGTGTGAACATTGACGGTGTGAAGTTTGTGGATCATATGCGCGCCGATGAGCCGTTCTGTATCAACAACACGCTTGTATTTAACCCGCAGGTAAGCACCGACGTGATAGACAAAGTTGTATGGGATTTCGGCGACGGAACAAGCCTAACGACCACCATAGAAGATGGTATCGTAGCTGAACACACATATACCACCCCCGGTTGGTATGACGTGACCGCATATATATCCGCCCATAAGGACTGCCCCTACTCTTCTTATCCGGAAGAGGCAGTAACGTTCTCCTTCCGCGTGGTGGAGGCGGATACGATACCTGTTGGTTCCGACCATGACTGTATCGAAGCGGACAGTACGTACAACGGTGTCAAACTGACAGCCGAAGAGATTCAAAAAATGCTCACCTACGGCGCCAACGACACCGCCTGGGCGAAACGCGTCAACTGCTACGACCCGGTGGAGATCACTTTCATGACCTACGGTATCAAGACCACCTATTCCTACTCCGTTGAGGAAAAAGACAGCGCGCTCGTCAATGGTACATGGTACTATCCCGAGACCGTTCCTACGGACGGGAAAGTGACTTGGACACTGGAGGATAGCAACCGGTACGGCTGCGACTCTATCATCACTTGCAACCTGAAAGTTCTTTCCTGTCTCGATGTCGAACTGGTGAACACCAGCGCCGAGACGCAGTATATATGCCAGGGACGCCAACTGGAAGTGCCTTACACGGTGAAGAAAGGTGAGATTATCAGTGCCACCTTCACCATTGACAACCAAACACCGGAGGAACTCTCTCTGAATCATACCACCCGCGGTGACGGTACTGCCGTACTGCCTACCGAGACGCTCGTTCCCGGTGTGCACCATGCTGTCATCAGTATGGAAGATACCGTTTGCGAAAAGGTGCTGGACAAGCACTATGATTTCGTGGTTCGGTATTCGGATGATATCTTTGCCTTTAAGTATAACAACGTACTGGCTGTTTACCAGAAAGGCTACGGCGGCAATACCGGTTTTGACTTCACCGGTTACCAGTGGTACCGCAACGGACAGAAGATCGAAGGAGCCACCTCGGCGGTCTATTATACCGAAGCTCCGTTCACGCCGGGAGATACCTACTACGTAGAGCTGACCAACATACAGAACGTGCCCATTCCTTCCTGCGGCGAGTTTGTTGTCCCCGACGAAGACGAACTGGACGATTACACGCCTAAGAAAGCCCCGGCGGCAACCAAGAAACTCATCAACCGCCATATGTACATCGTTGTGGAGGACAAGATGTACGATGCGTACGGACAGCGGGTGCAATAACTGATAACTGATAATTGATTATTTGATAGTGAAAAATCTATTCAAACAGAATGCTGTTTTCCTCACGCTAAGCCTGATGCTCGCAGTAGCATTGGGCTTAGCCCTTCTATGTATCCCCAAGGGGGAGTTGCACCTGCTCTTATGCGACCGCCATACGCCTGCGCGCGATATATTCTATAAGTATTATACCCGGGCGGCGGAATGGTTTCCGTATGTCATCTGTGTGGCGCTGCTGCTCTTCAGCCGCATTGGCGATGGTGTACTGGCTACAGCCTGCATGGCGCTCTCCGGCCTGGCTACGCAAGGACTCAAACATGCGGCGGACACCGACCGGCCGCTCAAATGGTTTGCCGATAACATGCCGGACGTGACGCTGCCGCTGGTGGAAGGCGTGAAGATGAGCAAGTATTACTCATTCCCCTCCGGACATACTACCTCCTTTTTTGCATTAGCGTTCGTGTTGTGTATCCTCTATACCGGTTATAACGGATATGACGGAAATTCCGGTACCTCCGGTAATCATGGAAAACCTGTATTCTCTACTTTGGTACAACTTTGCTTGTTCTTCCTCGCCGCATTAGGAGGCTACAGCCGGATCTATCTGTCCCAGCACTTCGTTTCCGATGTTGCAGGAGGCATTGTAGTAGGAATAGTGATTTCTATGCTATGCTATGTCGTTTTTAGCCGTTATAATGGTCAAAAATGGTACAATTATCGCCTTTTTACAAAAAAATGAGGGATAAAGTGCATTTTTTTGCAAAAATATTTGGTCATATCAAAAAAAAGCAGTACCTTTGCACTCGCTTTTGAGAAACAAGTGTGTTTCGATTTTCTCTCGCAGAGCGAGTATTAAAAAATCAGAATCTTCCATGAAGGTCCTAATTTTTTTGCGCCTTACGAAAGCAAAAGCAATTGAAAGATTGAAACAATTAGTGTAGTACAAGAACTGTAAGAGAGTCGGTCTTGGGTTTGAGATAATTCTCAATTCTCAATTCTCAATTCTCAATTAAACAGGTTCCCGAAAAGATTCTACACTTGATAAATTCGATTATTCTGAGCTATCTTATAATTTCTTTTTACAACGAAGAGTTTGATCCTGGCTCAGGATGAACGCTAGCGACAGGCCTAACACATGCAAGTCGAGGGGCAGCGCGGTTGAAGCTTGCTTCAATTGGCGGCGACCGGCGCACGGGTGCGTAACAGGTGTGCAATCTGTCCATAGTCGGGGAATAGCCCAGCGAAAGTTGGATTAAAGCTCCATGTGAGTGAACGCCGCATGACGATCACTTGAACG
>JAFVDD010000049.1 GCA_017478725.1 Paludibacteraceae bacterium | reverse complement strand
TCCCCGGTTCGAGTCCGGGAAGTGGCTCAAAACGAGAAACCTCATCCAATCGGGTGAGGTTTCTTGTTTTGCACTCTCCATAAGCCTTGCCGCCGGAGACTCTTCAGTAACTCCCCCACTCGCTGCATTGGAAAGGTTCGCTGTGTCCGGAGAGGAGTCTGGTGTCGGGCGGCAGGGTGAGAATCCGTTTGCGGATACTGTCAAAGAGCTGCTGCGCGTTGCCGCCGGGGAAATGGGTGGCTCCGTAACTGCCATGGCTGAAGATCGTGTCGCCTACAAACGCTGTCCGCTCGGAGGGATGGTAATAGACAACCGAATCAGGCGTGTGGCCGGGCGTATGGATAACCTGCAGCGCCCATTCCGGGTTGGCTTTGAGCCGGATAATGTCGCCGTCGTCCAAATACTGTGCCCCGTGCAGCACAATCGGCACTCCGCTGTAGGCACTCAGGTTGAGAGACGGATCAGCGAGATACGCCTCGCCGTTGCGGTGGATATAATAGGGTATTCCCAGCCGTTCACTGATCTCCGCCACGGCTCCTATATGGTCGAAATGTCCGTGAGTGAGGAGGATGGCTTCGATGGTCCAGTGCTGCTGTTCGATGAGATGCAGCAAGCGCGGTGCGTCTGCGCCCGGGTCTATCAGAAAACCCGTTTGTGTCTCAGGGTCTATATGCAGATAACTGTTGACCGGAATGATACCCGGAATAGAAACAAGCCGCGTCATATTCACTTTCTTTCTACTTCTTCTTTTCTTCTTGATATTACAAGCTATCTACCAGAAGTTTTGCATGGTATCTGTTTTTGCACAGTTATAGGTTTTTGAGCCAATTCTCCACTTTCGCTTTGCCGGAACGCACTTCGTGGCCATAGATGCTGAAGCCCTTTTGCACGCTGGCGTTGGGATAAGCGCGGCGCAGGTCGGACGGACAGGAACCGAGACCGCTGCCTTCGTGGGTCGTGAACGGATAGAGCGTCTTGCCGTTCAGGTCGTAACGCTTGAAGAACGTGAACATCACCTGCGGATAGGTGCCCCACCATACGGGTCCACCAATAAAGATGGTGTCATACTGGCTGAAATCCACCTCCGGCACCAGTTCGAAATCGGGCAGCTCGTCGTTGTTCTGCTCGTCTTGCGCAAGGTTGGTCAGCGGCGTGTACGCCATGCCGTCGTATTTGTGCGTCACGATCTCCGCTTGGTCGGCGCCGGTCAGCTCGGAGATATAATCGGCAACGATCTTGGTGTTGCCCGTTTTGATGTTTCCTACTGCGTAGTTCTCGCCTGCATGGGAGAAGAACACTACGATTGATTTGCCATTTGCCATATTTATTTTGTCATTTTTTGCGCTGCAGCCGATGCATACCGCCATCGCCGCCAGCAGGGTGAATAATTTAGTTTTCATTATATAGTTATTTGTTTTATTGTTTATTGGGGTCCCCGACAGACGCTAACGTAGCGCGTCTGGTGGGGAGAGCGGAGGCAATGGTCGCACCTGTCAATTAGCGGAGCGGTTTGGCTTTTGCGATCCATTTGCCGAACGTGCCTGCAAAATTACAACAATTATTTGACATACGCAAACCAGAAAAGCGGCTATTTTTGCACATTTTGCCTCCCTACTCTTGCACAAGTCGAAAAAAAACAGTACCTTTGCCATTAGAATTGATGTCTACACTTTTATGACAGAAGATTAGCAAACGAGATTATTCCCTTGCAAACAATTGAGATATGAAACCATTTATTGAGAATACGCTTGCCGGAACTATCGGCACCGTTATTGGCATCGTGCTAACCATCGGCACAACGTATCTGGCTAACAAGATTGAGACCCGCCGCAGTGAGAAACAGCAAATTCAAATGCTGGTTCAAGGTTTGGAGCAGAATATCAAAGCCTTTGAAGAACAGGCCGAAATGCTGGAACATGCCGATTCACTGAATGTGCTTGTCAACCAAAACTGGAATGACTTGTCTGTTTTAGAGGATAGCACGCTGCTCGAATGGAAAAACTGTTTGTTTAATTTTGTATGGAGTGCAACAGACATGACAGCAGCTCGTATCTTCTCGTCCAATATTGAAACATGGAGAAATATATCCTCTCCGGAGTTCATTGGCTATATGGGGCGTTGTTTCTCTATCATAGAATCGCTTGTTGAAATGAATACCCGACGGGAAGACGCGTTTTTAGATATGGTGAAAGAAGTGTATGAAATGGAGAGAAAAGAGAATTACTCCTTCAAATCCCCTGCAGATTATTGCCAACATATCATACAGCAACCGGCTGCGGACGATTATATGCGCCAAGTGCATGAAATATATGCCACCTCATTCCGTGGTAGCACAAAGTTATTACGGGAAAAACTGGACGAAAGTAAGCAATTAGTCGATCTGCCAGTAGCCAAAGACGAACCGCAGATGGCAGTTGACTCAATCACTACTCAGCCGGATACACTGCGCATAGCGTCAACACAAACGGAAAAAAATTGTATCAAATAAATAGAATAAACCATGCAAAAACGTCGTCATTAGTCATACTTTTTCCACCGCGGAGCAGGGGCAGATGCAGGGGTAACTGACGCACGCGCTGTGCCTGGGCGGAGAAGCGGAAGTGGAACTCATCGGGCGGAGGTATCGCCTGCGCAAAGACGACAGTTTTATCTTGCGCAAGAGCGAACAGGGCGAGTTGGTGAGCCGGACGGAGGATTTCCAAATACTCAATGTCTTTGTCAAGACCGAGTTCATCGAACTTGCAACGCCGATGAGCAACTATGGAATGCGAGGCGGCATGCTGCTGTTCCAAAATCCCATTATGCCGCTGAAAGACGAGCAGGCGGCGCGACTTCATCGGTCGATGTTGTATATTGAAGAATGCGCCGGTATGCGCACGCACCTCTTCTACCGCGACATGCTGCTGAATGCCGTGCAGCGGATGATTATTGACTTCTTTGATTTCCATGCCGCGCTCTATGGCAACGAGACCGTCACCACGCCTGCCACCATCCTCATGGAAGGCTTTCTGCAACTGCTCGAACAGGGCGAGTTCCGCGAACACCGCGAACTGACGTATTATGCCGAACGCCTCCATGTGACGAGCAAATACCTCTCCGAGACCGTCAAGAGATACAGCGGCTATCCGGCGAACCACTGGATCAATCGCTATGCAGCACTGGACATCTCGCGTCTGTTGCGCAATCCTGCCGTCATAATCCAAGATCTTGTGGATATGTTCGGTTTCTCCTCTGTCAGCCACCTCAACCGCTACGTAAAGAACCAACTCGGCGTCAATCCCACCGACATGCGGAAGTAAGAAGATCGCTCAGAATCTGCGCCGTGTCTTCGTCAAAGGAGACAAAATCGTCCAAGCTGCTCAGTTGGGCATCGGGATAATCTTTGTTGATACGCACGAGCGCGGTGTTTGTCCGCTGCGCAGCGAGGCGCTCAAACGGGTAACGGATGATGGTCGGCGTATTGAACCCGACGCCGAGTTCCAGCAGAACGACTTTGTTCGGGTTGCCGGACGCAGAAGAACCGAGTGCCTCCTCCAAGAACGCCTCATAACGCGCTTGCATCTGCTGCCAAGGCTCGTCTTCCACAAAATACATGTCCTTGCGCACATGGATATCCATCGCCTCGTCCTTCGGCGCATCGGGATTGAACTGCCGCAGCCGGGGCACCAACTCCGTCGGAATACGGCAATCGCGCTGCTCCGCCACCATCCGCCGGAACAGCTCCGATGCATCGTACGTGTGTCCGTCACAGCCGGTAGCGCCTTGTATGAGCGCATAATCGCCCTGCACCTCAAAAAGCCGTTCCGCATCGCAGCCTGCCTTGCGGAACTGACCGTCCACGTTGGTGGTGACGACGAAATAAGGCTTGTCCTGCACGAGCGTCATCAGTTGGCGGTAGAGGGGCAGCGCGTCGGGCACCAGGCGGGCATAATCCACATGGCGCGACCAGTACGCCCATTTCTCCTCCTCCGTCCCGAACGGATAGAACGACGAGGAATAAAGGTCGGTGAAACCGTAACGGCGGATGAAGTCCGCAAACGCCATCTCAAACGGTTCGCCGCTATAGAGGATGCCGGCGGCGGTACTCAGTCCGGCTCCTGCGCCGATGAGCACATAATCCGCCTCGCGCAGCAGTTCCCGCGTCCGCGCAATGCGCTCATTATAAGAGGTTTCTATAGAGTTGCGTATCATAATCCTTGAATATACAAAATACAACGGACAACTGCTGATTTGCTTTCATCCACTCCTTCACCGTCCGTACCGCCACTTCCGCTGCCAAGGCTTGCGGATAACCGAATACGCCTGTGGAGATGCAGCAGAAAGCGATGCTTCGGCAATCATGCCCGGCAGCTGCATCCAGACAGTTCCGGTAGCAGTCCGACAACTGTTTCTCTTGCTCGGCGCTTGG
>JAFVDD010000048.1 GCA_017478725.1 Paludibacteraceae bacterium | reverse complement strand
TTTAGCCGATTTCCTGAGTGGTCAAAACAACAGCACACACATTACCTATGTAACGGATGAAAACGGCAAATCCACTATGGTTATTTCCGAAGGTGCTGCTCCGACAGAAGATCCTTCAAACATAGGTAATACAACATGGGAGTTCATTGCTGCACATCAAGGTGCTAATAATAGTTATAAATGGACCGCACAAGAAACAAATCAGCAGATTACTTCCGGTACCATTAAACTTAACGAGTTGCAAATCAACTCGGGAACTGCAGGTCATTTGCAGGAGTTAATAATCAAAAATAATGCAGCTCTTGAAGTAAACCGTCTTATCATGAACGACTATGCTCGTATCATCGTTGAGGCTGGTGGTAAACTGATTGTAAAGGGCAAACAGGGTATCGTTGCTCCGCAAGTAGAGAATATCGTTCTCAAAGCTTCTGAGACCGCTCAGGCTCTGTTCCTCTTCCATCCGGAGGTTGAGTCTAACCGTCACCCGAATGCAACGGTTGAGTTCATCTCGAACTCCATTACCGACAATCCGTTCTTCTCCAAACAGCGTTTCGGTATTCCGACATGGAAACAACTGAGTTCTATCACTACTAAAAACGGTGGCAATAATGTACAGACTGCTATCGCTTCCTATAGCTTTAAAGCGCATGATTGGGTGGATGTCAGCTGGATCAATATCGACGGTAAGAACGAGAACCTCAACCTAATCGCTAATCCGTTCGAGTACTACCAGATGCAGCATAATACGCCGAATGCAGGTACCGTTGTCACGATGACGGGCGAGTTGTATGGTAATACTAATCCGACCCTTCCTATCCTCGGCAACAGCTGGAATGGCTATGCCAACAGCTACATGGCTCCGATCGATGGTGAAACTCTGATTGATTTGATTCCGGATGAAGTGGACAAATCGTTCCAAGTTTACGAGTTGGTAAATGGAGCAAAGGGATACTGGAGACCTGCTTCTAATCTTGATTTGGCGAATATCAATCCGATGCAGGCATTCTTGATTGGTAATACCAAAGAGGCGGCTAATGTGACCGTTGATTACTGGGATGCAGTATATACTCCTATCACCCACGAAGGCAAACCGAATCAGGCGCCGGCCCGTCGCAGCGCGATGAGCAACATCACCAAAGCGAAAATGATTGTACGCGGCGAGGGATACAAGGACGGCGTAGTGTTGGCTCAAGACGATCAGTTCTCCGCAGCGTTCGACAACAGCTACGATTGCCGCAAGTACATGAACGATGGTATCAACCTCTACGTAAGCGCAGACGAGAAGATGGGTATCTTTGCTACTGACAATCTGGAGAATACCTATGTAGGTTTCCAGAGCGTAAACGGTGGCAACTATACCATTGAGTTCACCGACGTTCAGGGCGAAGAACTGACCCTCATCGACCACGAGACCGGCGCTAAAGTAGCTATAGTAAACGGCAATGTATATGAGTTTACGGCTAATGGTACCAACGACTATCGTTTCGAGGTAGTAGGTGCTGCTAAACTGCCGACCGCTATCGAGAATACCGAGGCTGTTAAGAGCGCGAAGGGTATCTATACCATCACCGGTCAGTACCTCGGCGAGATGAGCGTATGGAATACTCTCCCTGCGGGTGTATATGTAGTGAACGGCGAGAAACGCGTAAAATAAGTTATTCACTTAGTCGGTTCCGGGTATCAACTCGGAACTGACTAAACCTTTAGCAAATATGAAAAAGAAATATTTTAGTCCTGAGACTGCGGCAATGGAATTTCTGTTCACTTCGGTACTTTGCGGAAGCAATATGGATAATGAGAATTATCAAGGTGAGAACAACTCGTTTGGTGCTCCCGGCCGCAAAAAAGTATTCTAAACAGAAGGACAATCCTAGCATAACATAATTTAAACCATTAGAAAAATGAAAAAGATTATGATTTCGCTGCTCATGGTAGCAGCTACGTTAAATGCCATGGCAATCACTTATTCCGGCAAGGTAAAAGTGAGACTGACCTCTTCGGACAACCAGTACTGCGAGGCAGTCGTTGCGACGTCCGATGCGCTCAATGACGGCCTGAACAACAGTTACTATGCACCCTTCAATGACGAGAACAAAGAGGTGCATCTGTATGTGGAATTTGGCGGTACGCGCTATGCGCACTTCGGTTCCAGCGCCGCTACGATGACGAATATGCCGCTGCTGATGAAGGCTAATTCGGCTACTTCGTACACCTTCACGTTCTCCGCTATGGTGGGTACGATTGAGATTTACGACAAGGAAGCAGGTGCTAACATCGATAAATCCCAGCCGTATAACTTCACCATCGACGCAGGTGAGGCAAATACCATCATCGCTGACCGTTTTATCATCAACTATGTAGCTCCCGCTCCGGTTTATGACGCACAGGTGACAACCAATGAGTATGGTTGGGCTTCGTTCTCATATGCTGGCAATCTCGCGCCGGTAGATGCTACTGCTCAAACCCTCTACAAGGGTACCATCAGCGGAGACGTATTGGCGCTGGATGAGGTGGACTATGTGAAGGAAGGTCAGGGTGTACTCGTTAAGGGTGCTGCAAACACGACTTATTACTTCGCAGTAGGTAATGGTTCCGCGGATTTCGAAGGCAACGACCTCCGTCCGACTTCGGCTTACAGCTACCCGATGGAGAATGTATTCGTTCTCAAGGGCGAGGCTTTCCTCGAGTACATTGGTACCACCGCGTTGAAGGCTAACAAAGCTTTCATCCAACTGCCGCAGAGCGGTGCAAGTGCTCCGAAACGTATCCGCATGGTTGTTAATCAGGCTACCGGCGTAGAGAACGCAGCTGTCGAGGTGAAGGCCGAGAAGTTCATCGAGAACGGACAGGTACTCATCCGCCGCGGTAATGAGGTTTACAACCTCCAAGGTCAAATCGTTAAATAATTTAGGAGGACACAATTATGAAGAAAAATTATTTGGCTCCTAATACGGAGATGATCAATCTGACATCGGAAGGACTCATGCAGATGAGCATTCAGACCGGTTCCGGTGCTGCTAAAGTCGATGACGGACAAAATATCGACTAATCTCAACCTCATGCAAGCCATGAGGAATTAGAAAAAGTTTTTTTGGTAGGCGTTCCCTCTTTGTGTAAAGCGGGACGCCGTTTTTTTGTGTGTTTAACAGTTCAAAACCCCCAACAGTATGAAAAAAAAGAAGTAAGTGAATGCTTAGAATCGACGGCGGAGCGTCGTGCCCGCCGTAACCGTGACATCAAAGCTCTCTTCCAACAACTCACCGTGGAAGAGGGCTTTTCGTTTATGGATGCCTATGAAGTCGTAGGCTACCGCTTTTACGAATCGGCTGACCATATCCGCAGAATTTTACGCACGATGAATAAAAGTGGGCATTTTGCCCATAACCGTTTCCTCTAAAAGCAGTACCTTTGCACCGTCTTTCGCCCCCATAGTATCGACCATACCCCATAGTATCGACCATGCATGGGCGATCAAAAAGAAAAGCAAAAGAAAAGAAGCAAAAGAAAATTAAAAAGAAAGTCCTGTCCTGTCCCATACATCCTACCAATAATAGGACAGGACAAGACGGGACAGGACAGTTAAAAAAAATAAACTATGGACTATTTTATCGTGGAGGAATTTAATCGTTTCTGGTATCTCTTCTCGGTGGACGAGCGGCTTTTTCCGCACCGCCGTGCATGCACCCTGCGGCTATGGATGCAGATGCCGCAGGACAAAAGGAGTGCTATCATCGCCGAACTGGAGCAGAACGGACCGCCTGAAGGCAGAAACCCCTATTTCTATGTTCAGGATTTCGGCGTCACCCGCACACGGACCCTCTCTTTCAACGACTATTACAAGAAGTACGGCACCACGGAGGAACGGGACGGATGGCACATGGCGAATCCGACGGGGCAGCAGGTTATCTATATCAAATCACAATCTTAATCACATCAACACGGACCAAGCAGGTCCGGCAAAAAAATCAACGCTTATGGCAAAACTGGAATTAAACCGTTCACTCGGTATCACTGCCCTTTCCGGCAAACTCGGCGGGAGAATCTACCGCACCCTCAAATCCGGCAAAATCGTGGTCTATATGCCGCCCAAAAAACGGACCACACCCCTTTCGGAAGCGGAACGGGAAGGACGGACGCTGTTCGCACGCATCGCTGCAGAGGTGGCGAGGAGAATGCGAGAAGGGGACAAGAGACCCAAAAAACACATCTGGAGGGAAGTGAAAGAAAAACTGACCCAAGAGCCGGATAAGACCCAAGTAAGACCTGAATAAGACCTAAGTAAGACCTGACTCGGACTCATTTTTATGAAACAGCAACCAAAAATCACCCTGACGCAACTCTCCGAACGGCTGCAAAAACGGATGAACTACGACCGTCCGGACTTTGCTTTCGACGTACTGCTCTACGGCTGGTGCAAGCACCGCAGACACACCACCAACTGGCTCTGCGACGTCAAAAGGCGAGGATGGATGAACCTGGAAATGGCACGCGATTTTGCCGCCTATTGCGGATACATGTTCGTCTGAAACACTTTCAAAGGTGTCGGACGGTGACATATATTTGGCAGAGTCGGAAAAAAGCACTACCTTTGCACTCGCTTTCGGAAAGATAGGATAATCTGCAACGGTTGCGTCTATCGCTCTGTTCTCAGTAGCTGCTGCGGAAAAAGGAACATTCCGGAAGACCGGAGCGGACAGGATAGTCCGGACTATCCGCCGCCTCGGAAACCACAAAAACAACCGACAAACCTGAACCGTTATGAAAAAAATCGTTCTTTGTGCATTGTCCTTCGGGACCCTGGCGGTCGGCTTAGCCTCCTGTACGGCTGCACGAGTGGTGACGACCACGGCAAGCTACGTGCAGCACGGCGACACGACGACCACCATCATGACCAAGACCACGGAGACTTACCGTGGCGAGAAACAGTAACCTAACCCTTAACCCCTCTCATCTGGCTTAGAGGAGCCCTTATGAATCGGGATGTAAAACGCAGTTTTGCAGACCGAAGAGCGAGGGCATCCGAGTAATAACCATCAAAATGGAGTTTTGATGCATTACGAGGATAGCCAGCAGCGAATGGCAAAAGCAAAAATCGGCCCTGCAGGTATCGAGTACATCCAGGGCGCACTCCTCAAACCCAAGAAAGTGGACGGTCACAACCACGGTAACTACCTCATCGCTACCCACCGTTCGGCACCGACCCAGAACACCGACGGCTGTCAGCGTCTCTACACCCGCAACGCGGACGCGTACAAGCGCACCACGGCGCTCTCCGCCAAGGAGCAGGCCGTACGCACCCGCTTCACCGAGGTGGCAGCGATGGTGAAAGCGCGCCAGGGCGACCTCTCCAAGATCTCCGCCGACCAGGAGGCCTTCGAGGCACAGCGCTACTCCTCCACCGGCAAGCGCACCATGCGGGCCTACCTCTGGGCAGTCTGCGGCGCAGAGTACGACGCGGAGCATGCGTAAGAACCCGACACCCGACACCCCCCGACCCCCTCTCAGAGGGGGGGCAATTAACAATTAACAATTATCAATTAACAAAGCGTCCTGGTAGGTTTTGTACAAACTGAAGAGTCCGTACGGGTCTTAAAATGTTGTACCAAACTCCAAAAGCCCTTTGTAAATTGTAAATTGTGAATTGTAAATTAGGAAAAACCGTCTTTCAGGGCGGTTTTTTTGCGTATGAAGGTAAAAACCTAAGTTCAATTTGGAAGGTGAAAAGTGAAAAGTGAAAGGAGGGAGGGGGAAGGTGGGAAATAGGTATTCAACAAAATGTAAAAAAAAACGACATAAGCTCTTGCATATTTCCGAAAAATGTTGTATCTTTGCAGCGAATTTGGGTAAATAACTCAATAAATGTTTAATATCTAACACAAAATTTAGTATCATGAAAAGAATTTTTCTTTCTTTGGCAGCGTTATGCTGCATCGTTGCCTCGTCCTTCGCGGCGGTAGGTGACAAAATCTATTTCGTGAACTCCCTCGATTGGGAAAACCTGTATGTGACGGAGTATCAGGACGGTACGCCTTGGGCACAATTATCCAACACCGCATTGACTACCCCGGAAGCGCTGAAATGCGACAATCACGATGTCTATGCCTACGAGATTCAAAATGCGAATTGCGCATTCATCGCATTGAATAACAGCACTATTTGGACCAGTAATAGCGGCGGTCTTGCTCCCGTTGCCGGAAAATACTACATAGTAGAGAACTCTGAGAACTACTATTGGCTCACCGCCGTAGAGACCTACTACAACGAGTTTTTCTTTCTGAACAACAACGACCAGGTACAAAATGTCACCCCGAATATCATGCTCTATAACGTAGCCGGAGAGGCGTGGACCAACGTTATCGCATGGCCGGGAGCAGCTATGGAGCTTGTGGGCACACTCAAAGGCGTAGACACCTACAAATATGTAGCTTATACCACCCAAGAGGTGACACATGTGCAGTTTGTGAATGGTGGTAATGCAGACAATGACAAAACAGAAAGCGTAGCCGTTGGGGCAGGAAAGAAATTCTACGGCTGGAACGGACTGAAAGCCATGAATGACGTAGCTCCGCTTCATCTGGTAGGCGACGCAGCCATTACCGGTTATAACTGGGATGCCACCGCCCTGCAAATGTTCTGGGACGAGACAGCCGGAAAATTCACCTATACCGTTAATAATATCTTTGTTGTTGCCGGAGACTATGCTTACCGCGTTATCTTAGGAGACGAGGGAGACGAGGTATGGAAGTTCAAATTCCCTCATTTCGGTCATGCCGACTGGAACGAGTCGCTGCATATCGCAGCCGACGGCATGTATGCTATCACGTACAACTACGACCCGGTTGCCGACAACCTGACCGCAACAGCCACCAAGGTTTATACGCGCAATATGACCTCCGGCAACTACGGTACCATCTGTCTGCCGAACGCTTCGGGCTCATGGGAAGGCGCTACGTTCTACACCATCGCCGGCAAAGAAGATAACAGCATTGTTCTGGAAGAGGTAAGCATCAACTGGCTCCAAGCCGGACGCCCGTATATCTTCCAGGCTGCCGAGACTTGGCTCACCGTCTGGTTCAATGACGAAACAGCAGCCGGAACACCGTGGGTAGATCACACAAGTGCCGGCACCAACGGTCTCGTCGGTTCGTTCACCGAGCAGGCTTTGGCAGACAACGCAGCCAACCTCTACGTTCTCTCCAACAATGCGTTCCACCCGGTAGGTGAGAATGTGAAGGTAGGAGCCTACCGCGCTTATCTGGATATGAGTGCCGTCGACGCTGCCCCGGCACAAGCACCGGGCAAGCGTTACGTACGCGTAGCCGTACAGGGTAAGATGCCGACCGCCCTGGAGAACGTACAAGAGGCCGCTCAAAGCACCAAAGTGATGGAGAACGGCGTGCTCTATATCATTAAGAACGGCGTACGTTACAACGCACAAGGTCAGATTGTTAAATAATTCATTGGAGGACAAAACTATGAGAAAATATATCATTCCCGCAACGGAGGTTCATGCTTTCAACTGTGTATCCGTACTCTGCGCATCCGGCGCCACCCCCACTCCGGCTAA
>JAFVDD010000009.1 GCA_017478725.1 Paludibacteraceae bacterium | reverse complement strand
TCATTTGACCGTTTATCATCGGGTCATTTTTGAAAAGCGGGTGCAAAGGTACAACTTTTTTCTGATATGCGCAAATTTTTTTTGCTTTTTTATCAAATTTAGTTTATTTCCTACCAAATAAGGTGTCCAAAAGACTATAAACCCCAACAAATATCACCTATTTGTGTGCCAAGAATGGTATAGACTTTGCCGTCTTTGAGAATATAGAGTCTTCCGTTGCGCAGCTGTTTGGCGGCCTGCGTGTCGGGAAGAGACGGCGAATCAATATCGTAGGTAGCAGGGCGGACACCTTCCCCCCATTGGGAGTAAAGCCAGTTGATGCGCCAATCGAAGCGTTGGAAGAAGTCGTCGCGTTTGGCGGTCATGTCGCTGTTGTCCCGATAGCCTTTTGAACCGTTCCACACCCGTGCGTCGTTGCGTGCGGCGGTGGCTATAGAGGCGGCGAAAGCGGTGATTTCGGTACGGACGGGTTCCCGGTGGTCATGATAGAAAACGTACCATTGTTCTTTGACGGTCTGCCGGAACTCGGGCCATTGTGCTAGTTGGCCGATCCAGTACTGCTCAAAAGGCGGATTATTGTAGATCCATGTCTCCTGATGACGGTCATAAGCATTGCCGAAATCCCAAACAGGTCCGAACTTCCATTTATCGGCAATGCCGAGCGAGTCGCGGTCTTTATAGAGAAAACAACTGCCGTGGTAGGACTCGCAGTCCTCCAAGATTTCCTGAACAAGGTAGAACTTAGCCGCCTCGGTTATATCAAAGAGTTGTTGCAGCCGGGCGCTGCTATTGGCATAGAGTGTCTCATTGAGGGTATTGAGCTGGTTGACAATATAAGTGCGTTGCGGAGCAGACAGCGAGTCCGGCTCGTGGAGCGAGACCATGACATGCTGGCCGTTGCCTTCATCAAACCGGATATTGTCAGCAGATGAATAATTATCAATTTCGACGAGCCATCCGCCGGTGAGCGAGTCTGGGTGTGTCTCTCCGTTTACCTGCTCGCGTATGTGCACGCGGTTGGACGCAATGCGCACATGTTCGGTAAGAAAATAGAGTCCCATGTATTTGCCATTGAGTACCAGTTCGACGGGTACCTGTCGGGGAGTATAACGCAGTCCCACGGCGCGGCTGAGGGCGAAGCCAGCCGGCCCTTTGAGAAAACCGAGGTAATCATCGGCATAGGCGAGGAGACACCAGTGGCGGTTGTTGGGCATGCCGAGTACGCGCTGCTTGACCTCAAACTTAAGTTTGTAGGGTTTCTTGTCGAATCCGTTCCATGTCCAGTTGCCGCGCCCTTTGATTGTAGCGGGAAGCGGTGCGGTCTGCGAACCGAGCGAAGGGTAGGAGGCAAGCACGGAGTCGATATAAACCGTAGCGGGCACCTGGGTCTCAGTGTCGGTGACTGCGCGACCGTTCTGCGTATTGACATAGACCACAGGCAATGTACGCGTAGGCGAAGCGGCGAGGCAAGCCAGCGATGTCAGGACTGCTGCGAAGAGAGCAATTGTTCTGCCCGCTTGAGGGCAATGTGGATGTTGGGACATATATTTTCAGGATTCATCATTTGCTCGATACCTCCGTTGAGCAACTGGTGGTGAACATGCTCGTTGACTCCGGAGAGAATAATCGTCATATGTTCGCGGTGGGAACGCTGAATAAGCATTTCCAGATTGTGCATAGCCGTGGAATCGACAAAAGGCACCTTACGCATCCGGATGATACGGATGGGGTATTTCTCTCCTGATACATGCCCCATGATATCATCAAAACGGTTGGCGATGCCGAAGAAATACGGTCCGTCAATCTCATAAACCTCAACGCCTTCGGGGATAGAGAGGTGCTCCAGATTAGACTGGATATCTGTATCCTCGTTGGGGTCAATCTCGTTGTGGAACGTACGAATATGCGTTTCTTCGCTTGTACGCATGAGGAAGAGTACCAGCGCAAGGAGAATACCTATCTCGATAGCGACTGTGAGGTCGAAGATGACGGTGAGGAAAAAGGTAATCGCCAGAACAGCGAGGTCGCGTGTAGGATGTTTGCACAATCCTACAATCGTTCTCCAGCCGGACATCGTGTAACTGACCATGATCAGTACCGCAGCCAGGCACGCCATAGGAATCATTCCTACGAGTGAACCGAGGAAAAGCAGCACAAGCAGGAGCACGACGGCATGGATAAGACCAGCTACGGGAGTGCGTCCGCCGTTGTTGATATTGGTCATGGTACGTGCGATAGCACCCGTAGCCGGAATCCCGCCGAAGAAAGGCACGACGATGTTCGCAACGCCCTGGGCGATGAGTTCCGTATTGGAGTTGTGCTTGTCGCCTATTACACCATCCGCCACCATAGCAGACAGGAGTGATTCGATAGCCCCGAGCATAGCAATCGTGAAAGCGGAAGGGAAGAGCTTCTGGATGAGCGTGAAGAATGTTTCACCCTCCGCCATATCGAGCGCAGGCATATGCGGAGCCGGGATACCATGCGGCAGTTCATACAGGTCGCTGATTGTTTGGAGCGAGGCTATACCCCATGACTCCGGCGCAAAGGATTTGAGCAACCAGACAATTAGCGTAGCAAAGACAATAGCCGCCAGCGAACCCGGTATGCGTTTGGTAACAAAGGGCATGCCTATACATATAGCCAGCGAGAAAACGCCTATGCCAAAAGCCCACCAGTTAGGTTGGAAATGATGGGCGTAGAAAATCCATTTGTCGATGAAATTAGCGGGTACGTCGGTAAGTCCGAGTCCGAAAAAGTCGTTCATCTGGGTAGAGAAGATCGTGACAGCAATGCCCGCCGTAAATCCGACGATAACAGGATAGGGCACGAATTTGATGACAGAGCCAAGGTGCGCCAAGCCCATAAGGACCAGAATGATACCCGCCATGATAGTAGCGACAGTGAGTCCTGCAAGCCCGTACTGCTGAATGATCCCATAGATGATAACAATAAAAGCGCCAGTGGGGCCGCCTATCTGGACCTTGCTGCCCCCGAGGAACGAGATGAGAAATCCGGCGATGATTGCCGTGACGAGTCCTTCAGTAGGTCCGACTCCGGAGGAAATACCAAAAGCGATAGCGAGAGGGATAGCCACGATACCAACAATGATGCCTGCGAGTGCATCTTGGGCGAACTGCGCGCGCGTATAGTGCGCGAGTGTACCAAATAATTTAGGTGCGAATACTTCGCGAAGAGAGAATTGCATAGAAAATTGTGATAGTTGTACCTTAAAAACGGGTGCAAAATTACTGCTTTTTTCGCACATAAACAAATAAAAAAGACAAAAAAGTTAAAAAAAATTTGGTCAATTGAAAAAAAAGCAGTACCTTTGCACGAAATTTTGTGTGGATAGGTATGCCCTGTCCGCATTTTTAGGCTCGAAAAAATATAAAATATATAATACAATGTCAAAGATTTGTCAAATTACAGGCAAGAAAGCCATGGGCGGCTGCAACGTGTCGCACTCGAAGCGCCATACAAAGCGCACATTCGATGTGAACCTCTTCCGCCGCAAGTTCTACTGGGTAGAACAGGATGCATGGATCGAGCTGAACGTGAGTGCAGCCGGTCTGAGAACGATTAACAAGATAGGCCTCGACAACGCCTTGAAGCAGGCAGCCGAGAAGGGCTATCTCTAAAAGGAAAGGAGTAAAACAATGGCAAAGAAAACAAAAGAAGCGCGCGTACAGGTAATTCTGGAGTGCACAGAGCAGAAAGCCAGCGGTGTTCCGGGAATGAGTCGTTATATCACGACCAAGAACCGTAAAAATACTCCCGACCGTTTGGAATTGAAGAAGTACAATCCCTATCTGAAGAAGTACACGATTCACAAGGAGATTAAGTAATTAACCACTAAATTGAGAAAGGCTTAGAACTATGGCAAAGAAAGCGGTGGCAACCCTGCAGACAGGTAACTCCGGTCGTGCTCACAGCAAGTGCATTAAGATGGTGAAATCACCTAAAACCGGTGCATATATCTTCCAAGAGGAGATCGTAGTAAACGAGAAGGTAAGCGAGTACTTCAAGTAATAAAAAAGTCGAAAGTCTGACAGACAAGAGACAAAACAGAAAAAAATCGACATACATTTGCGTATGTCGATTTTTTTGTGTAATTTTGCACGGGAATTCCGGATACCGGAATACTGGAGCTCTGGAATTCCAGAGTACTGAAGTTCCGGATTTCCAGCATTCTGGAAATTTGGAGTTCCGGAAAAAAAGCAATTAATACCATGTTAGGAATCATAATTAATCCCAAGTCAGGGAAAAGAGCCTTCCGCGCGCAACGCGTTTATCTGTGGCGATTGTTGAGGAAAAGGCATCTGCCTTTTGCTTACAGAGTGACGAAATACCCCAAGCATGCCATTGAGTTGGCCCGTGAGTTGGCAGAGAAAGGATATGACGAGATTCTGGTGCTCGGCGGGGATGGTACGCTCAGCGAGACCATAAACGGCATTATGCGTGCAGAGATAAGTCCCGAGAAGCGGGCTCAGATACAAGTGGGGTTGATGCCCCGCGGCACAGGAAATGACTGGGGAAGGTATTGGAATCTGACCAAGGATTTCAAGGAAAGTCTCAAACGTTTTTTTGAAGGCGAGGGTCATCCGATAGATATAGGCTGTGTGACTTATTGGCGCAACGGCATCGCCCATCATCGCTATTTCATCAATTCGGTGGGTTTCGGAGTGGATCCGCTCACCTGCAAGAAAGCCGAAACTCTCAAATACTATATCGGCAGCCACCATGTGAATTACCTGTTCGGACTGATAGCCGCCATCATTCAACACAAACCTCAGCATATGATTCTTACCGTGGATGGAAAAGAGGCGGTGAACGACCATCTATTCACAATGAACATCGGCAACGGGCCGTTCTCGGGAGGCGGAATCAAACAAAACCCCGATGCCGACCCGCAGGACGGAGTCTTTCACGGAATGTTTGTCTGCAAACCGACATTCAAGCAGATTATCAAGGCACTTCCCAAACTGTATAACGGGAAGTTAGCCGAACTTCCGTTTGTCTATCCGATGGTAGGCAAAGAGATTGAAATCAGTTATCACAAGCATATCCTATTTGAGGCCGACGGTATTCTGGAGAATATCATCGGGCCGTGTAAAGTAACATGCCTGCACAAGGCTTTGCAATTCCGGGTGTGAAAGGGAGTATAGTACAACAAGGAAGCAATCGTGTTTACACGCGTGAAGAGCAAGACGGCAAGTCTGTCATCCGCGTAGAAGGAACGAACCGCGATGAGAACCGCGCGTTTATATATCTTGCCCGGCATTTCCATTCCAAGGGATTGCCTGTTCCTGAAGTGTTTCGGGTGAGCGAGGATGAGATGAGTTATACTCAGGAGGATTTGGGCGATACGCTGCTTTTTGATGTAATCAAACATGGGCGCGAGACGGGTTGTTTCCTGCCAGAAGAGAAAGCGTTGCTCGAAAAAACAATCCGTGCGCTCGCGCATATACAGATAGAAGGAGCAAAGGGTTTGAACTGGAGTGTCTGTTTTCCTGTGGCAGCCATGGATGAACGCGCTATACGGTGGGATCTGAACTATTGGAAGTACTGCTTTCTGAAAGGCACAAAGATAGAATTCAGCGAGCCGAGGCTGGAAGATGATTTTGACCGTCTGGTCAAAGCGGTCAGCATTCAGCCGTCGGCCGGCAATGCTTTCCTGTACCGGGATTTCCAGAGCCGCAATGTGATGATCAAGGAGGGAGAACCCTATTTTATTGATTTCCAAGGAGGCAGAAAAGGTCCGACGCAGTATGATGTAGCGTCGTTCCTATGGCAGGCGAAAGCGAATATCCCGCAGGCGTTGCGCGAACAACTGACAGAAGCATATCTGGATGAGTTGGAGGCTATCAGCCGTCAGCATTCAGCTATCAGCCGTCAGCCGTCAGCCGTCAGCAGGGAAGAATGGAAAGCGGCGTTGCCGCATTTTGTACTACTGAGGACTTTGCAAGTGCTTGGCGCGTACGGCTACAGAGGCTATTTCGAGCGCAAGACGCATTTTATAGAATCCATTCCCAATGCACTCAGAAACCTGGCGGAATTGTTCGCCATGCACGATGCGTTGAGAGACGAATATCCCTATATCTATGCTATCAGTAACGATTTACTCCTTCTCTTATAAACGCGGTATTCCGGCAGACAAGAGCGGAAACGGCGGCGGTTATGTGTTTGACTGCCGCAGTACTCATAATCCCGGCAAATATGAAGAATACAAACAACTGACCGGTCTGGATGAGCCGGTGATTGCGTTTCTGGAAAAAGACGGAGAGATACTGACCTTTCTGGAATCAGTGTATGCGTTGGTGGATCACCATGCAGAACGATTTATCGAACGCGGATTCGAGCACTTGCAGGTCAGTTTCGGCTGTACAGGCGGTCAGCACAGGTCAGTCTATTGCGCCGAGCATCTGGCGATACATCTGAAAGAGCGGTATAATGTCCGCATCGAATTGATTCACCGTGAGCGCGGGATAGAAAAGGTATTATGAAAGCAATGATTTTTGCGGCGGGGCTCGGAACACGTCTCAAGCCGCTGACCGACAGCATGCCCAAAGCGCTTGTGCCGTTAGGCGGTAAAAGCCTGCTGGAATGGCAGGTGGAGAAACTGCGTGAAGTGGGGTTCACGGATATTGTGGTGAACGTGCATCATTTTCCCGACATGATCATTCATGCCATTCAGGAACATGAAGGGTGGGGATGCAACATACAGGTGAGCGATGAAAGGGATTGCCTGCTGGAAACAGGAGGCGGTTTGCGTAAGGCAAGCGTTTTGCTGCCCGGCGATGAAGCGGTATTGGTATGCAACGTGGATATATTGAGCAATATAGACTTGCGGGCATTGACAGACAGCTATCTCCGAACAGGTGTGAGCCAACTGGTAGTGAGCGAACGTGAGACGCAGCGCTATCTGTGTTTTGACGGGGAAAACCGGCTGTGCGGCTGGACAAATATCGCTACCGGCGAGCAGAAAGGCAGGGATGGCCGGCATCTGGCGTTCTCGGGAATGCAAATCCTAAGTCCGGAAGTGTTGAAGCATTTGAGCGAAGTAAAGGAAGACAAATTCTCGCTGATCCCATTCTATCTGGGTATCATGGGAAGTGTGGAACTGCAAGCCTATGTGCCTCATGACTATAAGATGATGGACGTAGGAAAAATTGACCAGATAAAGCAGGCGGAACAGTTTGCCGCAATGCTTGCTAAAAGGTAGTGATAAACGCCCGATAAAACCCCGACTTGCCTCCGATGTGCTTCCGATGTTATCTCGAAACGCCCCCGATAAGGTATCTGTAAATGGTTGACAAACAGCGAAATAGATGGGGCTGTAAATAGCAAAAAGACACCGAAAAAGGTGTCTTTTTTGTGTCCCCCGAGAGGCTCGAACTCTCGACCCACTGATTAAGAGTCAGTTGCTCTACCAACTGAGCTAGGGAGACTCGCATTTTTTCAAAAGCGGGTGCAAAGGTACTGCTTTTTTTTGATATGACCAAATATTTCTGTAATTTTTTTTAAAAAAGGTGGATTTTACTTGTATATGTGCAAAAAAAATAGTATCTTTGCACGCTATTTATGTGAAAAAATAATAAATATCTCAAAAATATGGAGTTCAAGTATGCACCAATGTTTCAGCTCGGTAAAGACGAGACCGAGTATTATCTGCTAACCAAAGACCATGTGAAACTTACAGAAATCAGCCTTCAGCCGTCAGGCAAGAAGGAACAGGTTCTGTTGGTGGAGCCGGAAGCTCTGACGCTGATGGCCCAGCAGGCTTTTCATGATGTGAGTTTCATGCTCCGTCGTTCGCATAACGAGCAAGTAGCAAAGATTTTGCGTGATCCGGAAGCCAGCGCGAATGACAAGTATGTAGCATTGACCTTCCTCAGGAACGCCGAGGTGGCGTGCAAAGGTCAGTTGCCGTTGTGTCAGGACACGGGAACGGCAATTATTCACGGCGAGAAAGGGCAGCAGGTTTGGGTAGAGAGCCGTCAGTCGTCAGCTGTCAGCCATCAGATTTCAGACGAAGAGGCGCTGAGTCGCGGCGTGTTCAATACTTATACGGAGTGCAACCTGCGTTACAGCCAGAACGCTCCGCTGAACATGTATGACGAAGTGAATACCAAATGCAACCTGCCCGCCCAGATAGATATCGAGGCTACGCATGGAAATGAGTATCGTTTCCTATGTGTGACCAAGGGCGGCGGCAGTGCGAACAAGACTTATCTCTATCAAGAGACCAAAGCGCGTATCCAAAATCCCGGCACACTGATACCGTTCCTTGTGGAGAAGATGAAGAGCCTTGGAACAGCGGCGTGTCCGCCATACCATATCGCCATCGTAATAGGCGGAACGAGTGCGGAGAAGAACCTGCTGACCGTCAAACTGGCAAGCACGCATTACTATGACAGTCTGCCCACTACGGGCGATGAGACAGGCCGCGCTTTCCGCGATGTGGAACTGGAGAAACAGTTGCTGCAGGAGGCGTATAAAATTGGTCTTGGCGCACAATTCGGCGGCAAGTATATGGCGCATGACGTGCGTGTAGTACGTCTTCCCCGTCACGGAGCAAGCTGCCCGATCGGTCTGGGTGTGAGCTGTTCAGCCGACCGCAATATCAAGTGCAAAATCAACAAAGACGGTGTATGGATTGAGAAACTGGACAATAATCCCGGCAGTCTTATTCCCGAGGAACTCCGTCGTGCAGGCGAAGGCGACGCCGTGAAGATTGACCTCAACCAGCCGATGAAGGATGTGTGTGCCATTCTGACCCAATATCCGATAGGCACGCGCCTGAGCCTGAACGGCACGATTATTGTGGGTCGTGATATAGCGCACGCGAAGATCAAAGCCCGTTTGGATGCCGGCGAGGCAATGCCGGAGTATCTGAAGAACCATCCGATCTACTATGCTGGTCCCGCGAAGACCCCTGCCGGCATGGCTTGCGGCTCGATGGGTCCGACTACAGCCGGGCGAATGGATCCGTATGTAGATGAGTTTCAGGAGAATGGCGGCAGTCTGATCATGCTGGCGAAAGGCAACCGCTCGATAGATGTGACCAACGCGTGCCAGAAACACGGCGGTTTCTATCTCGGCTCGATAGGCGGTCCCGCAGCTATCCTTGCGCAAAACAATATCAAGAGTATTGAGTGCGTGGAGTATCCCGAACTGGGCATGGAAGCCATTTGGAAGATAGATGTAGAGGATTTCCCTGCTTTCATTTTAGTGGACGACAAAGGAAATGACTTCTTCAAGCAACTCCAGCCGTGCAAAGGATGCACGATATTGAATTAAAGATCACAAACTCAAAATTTATATCCCTTGAATAAAAACGAAAGTTGGTGGGTACGTGTGCGGCGCAAGTATCGTCTGGCAGTGATGGACGATATTACGCTGCGTGAGGTGTTTCATTGGCGGCTGAGCGGCTTGAGCGCTATCAGTCTGGTAACCCTGCTGTTCGTTCTGCTGATAGGTGTGTTGTCAGTGTTGATTATTTACACGCCGATTCGTAATATCCTGCCAGGTTACAGCGAGAGCATCCGTCAACAACTGATTATGGAATCAGCCCGTGTGGATTCACTGCAATCAGACCTGACCCTCCAACGCCAGTATTTGGATGTCATCAAAAACGTGACGGCCGGGACCATAGAGAAGGACAGCGTGCAGAGCCTGGATTCGCTGCAAATAGTGCAGCGCAACCAGTTGCTGGAAATCCGTAATCAGGCCACTGAGCAGTTTTTGAGCCAGTACGAACAGAAAGAGCGTGACCAGTTGCTGCTGTTTGAAACCCGCACACCGGTGACGACTCTGAGTCTGTTCCGTCCGGTGCGCGGCGTGGTAACGGAATCCGCAGCTTCGGATGAACATCGTTACAGCGTGCGGCTGCGCGTGGCCAAGAACGAGAATATACTGGCTGTGATGAAAGGAACAGTGGTATATGTGGAGCGCGAGATAGATAACAGCCATACAATGGTCGTTCAGCACCAGCAATATGTGAGCATCTATCGCCATGTGTCGCTGAGGCTTAAAGAAGCCGGAGCCCAGGTGGAGGCAGGTGAGGCGCTGGGTATCATGAACGGGCGTAATGAACTGGAATTCGAGATATGGAGAGCGGGCGATCCGCTTAACCCGGAAGAAGTGATAGCCTTTTAACGGTGAACGGACGAATGGACGAAAGGACGAATGAATAAAGTGAAAAGATTAGCCATATTAGGAAGCACAGGTTCTATAGGCACACAAACTTTGGATGTAGTACGTGCCCATCCCGATCGGTATGAGGTGTATGCCATCAGCGCTCATCGCAGTCTGGATCTGCTGATACAGCAGGCACGTGAATTTCATCCTGAGGTAGTTTGTATAGCCGACGAGAATCTGTATGAAGAACTCAGCCGCCAGTTGTCAGCCATCGGCTTTGAAGGCAAAATATGGGCAGGAGCAGAGGCAATAGCCCAGATGGTGACAATGCCGAGTATCGATGTCGTAGTGGCAGCCATGGTGGGTTATGCCGGATTGAAGCCTACAATAGAAGCTATCAAAGCCGGCAAGACGATAGCCTTGGCCAATAAAGAGACACTTGTGGTAGCCGGTGAGATTATCTGCGAACTGGCACAACAAAACCACACACCTATACTGCCGGTGGACAGCGAGCATAGTGCTATATTCCAGAGCCTGGTTGGTGAAGAGCATAGCGAGATAGAAAAAATCCTTCTAACAGCAAGCGGCGGACCATTCCGCACTTATACCATCGACCAGATGCGCAGAGTGACAGCCGCAGATGCGTTGAAACACCCGAATTGGGAGATGGGCGCCAAAATAACTATTGACTCCGCCTCGATGATGAACAAAGGTTTTGAGGTGATAGAGGCCAAATGGCTGTTCGGCGTGCCTGTTGAACAAATAGAGGTGTTGGTTCATCCGCAGTCGATTGTTCATTCGGCAGTGCAGTTCACTGATGGTGCCATCAAGGCCCAGCTGGGTGCACCGGACATGCGTCTGCCTATCCAGTATGCCCTTACATTCCCGGAGCGACTAACCAGCGACTTCCCACGCGTCAACCTTTTTGAACTGGCTGACCTGACATTCGAGAAACCCGATTTAGAACGTTTCCCTAATTTAGGGCTGGCATATGAGGCGACGCGTCGTGGCGGTAATATTCCTTGTGTGCTGAACGCAGCCAACGAAGTGGCAAATCTTGCATTCCGCGAAGGCCGTTGCGCCTTTCTGCAGATGTCTGACATCATAGCAGCGACTATTGCCAAAGCACCGTTTATTGCCAAACCGACTTACGACGATTATGTCGCCACCGACGCGGAGGCAAGACAGATAGCCGCACAATATATATAAGTATATTATTTCTAATTCCTAAATAGTTGTGATACAAGCAATTCAGTTGATATTAGCCCTCAGTTTTCTCGTTGTTATTCATGAGTTCGGGCATTTTCTATTCGCACGTCTTTTTGGCGTACGTGTGGAGAAATTCTATATGTTCTTCAATCCCAAGTTCAGTCTTTTCCGTGCCAAGAAATTCGACGGCAAATGGCATGTGAAGTTCTTCGTAAAGAGCGATGACGAAGAGTGGGAAAAGTATCCCGACAACACAGAGTGGGGCATCGGTTGGGTACCTTTTGGCGGCTACTGTGCCATAGCCGGAATGGTAGATGAGACACACTCAACCGAGGATTTGTCGAGCGCTCCTCAGGAATGGGAATTCCGCTCCAAGCCGGCATGGCAGCGACTACTGATAATAATGGGCGGTATATTGGTCAATTTTGTGGGAGGATTGTTGATTTTTATCCTCCTGATGTGGCACTACGGCTCTGATACATTACCGCTCAGAAACATCACTTCCGGGCTCTATTATTCCGAGATAATGGAACAGGAAGGTTTCCGCCAGCGGGATAACATATTGACTATTGACGGCGAAGAACCCGCCCAGTTGGCTGACGCCATAAATGCGATTATTCTGGAAGGCAAGCGTGATGTGGTGGTGCTCCGCGGTGAAGATACAATCCGTCTGACTATGTCCGCAGACCTGGGTGAGCGGTACTTGGCTTTACACAACGATTTCGATAAACAGGAGCGTGCCCGTGCGCGTGCCGACAAAAATTATCAAAGACAGAGTCTTCTGCCCATAACGGCGTGGGTGCCGTTTGTGATAGACAGTGTTATGCCTGATAATGCAGCATGGTATGCCGGCCTACAGAAAGGTGATAGTATAGTATCTATTGCGGATGTTGAGACGCCCTGCTATTTTCAGGCCACCCAGGAACTCAACCGCCATCCATGCGACTCTGTGAATATCGGTTTCTACCGCAATGGCGAACAGCAGACAGCACGCCTTTTCATCGGCGACCAATGCAAGATAGGAGTGGCTATCCGTATGCCACAATACGAGTATGAACACACCGATTATACGTTCCTCGAAGCCATTCCTGCGGGTATTCAGCATGGCTGGGATTTTCTGGTAATGTATGTCAAACAGTTCCGATTAGTGTTTACAAAAGAAGGTGCACAGTCGGTAGGCGGGTTCGGGGCAATCGGAAATATGTTTCCTGATGCGTGGAATTGGCGTGGTTTCTGGTATATTACCGCAACGCTGAGTATTATACTTGCTTTCATGAATTTTCTTCCTATTCCGGCATTGGACGGAGGATATATACTCTTCTTGCTGGTGGAGATTGTCACACGTCGCAAGCCAAGTGACAAATTTCTGGAGAAAGCCAATGAAGTAGGTTTCTGGTTGTTGCTGGCTTTGCTGATATTTGCCAATGGGAATGATTTGCTGCGATTCTTTTTCTAAATGACTAACGACTATTTTGTACACGAGTCGTCCTATGTGGACGAAGGGTGCCGGATTGGAAAAGGCACCAAAATCTGGCATTTCAGCCATATAATGAGTGGCTGTGTCATCGGCGAGGACTGCAATATAGGCCAAAATGTGGTCATATCACCAGACGTGGTCTTAGGACGTAACTGCAAGATTCAGAACAATGTATCGGTCTATACCGGTGTGCGTTGCGAGGACGACGTGTTTCTTGGGCCGTCAATGGTTTTTACCAACGTCATCAACCCCCGCGCAGCAGTGAGCCGTAAGCATGAGTATCGTGAGACGATTCTCCGTCGCGGCGTCTCCGTAGGTGCTAATGCCACGATTGTCTGCGGTCATACCCTTGGCGAATACTGCCTCATAGGAGCCGGATCGGTGGTTACCAAGGATGTGCCTGCTTACGCACTCATGGTCGGTAATCCCGCACGCCAAATAGGCTGGGTGAACCGCAACGGAGACAAGTGCGCTTCGCTAGAAGAAGCAATAAGAGATTAAATGAGCATATAACTAAATTGTAAATGTTTTTATGATCCAACGTATTCAAACGCTTTATTTGTTATTGGTCGTAATTCTGGGTGTAACGCTTTGTTTTGTGCCTGTACTCCAGCTGGTTACACCCGAAGAAGCCGAGGAACTCCGGATATGGGAACTCAGCGCGTTCGGTTTCGGCGACGTGCCTCTTCAGGGGCTCTGGGGACTCACGCTTGTTACAGTGCTTATTCCCCTGCTGGCTTTGGCGGATATCTTCCTCTATAAGAAACGCCTTGTACAGGCGCGGCTGAATATCTTTACGGTTTTGCTCTGCCTGGGCTATTATGGAGTGCTGGCTATTTATGTATGGCTGGCCAAACTGTCGCTCGGCGTGGATTGGCATGTCTTGCCTTGGGCTGCGATACCGCTTGTTTGTATGGTATTGACGCTCATGGCCACGCGTGCTATACTGAAGGACGAGGCACTCGTACGTGCAGCTGACCGAATTCGTTGAAACCCTCAATTCGCAATCCTATGATTCTACTCCAAGACGTAGCTGCGCTCGCCGCCGAGGCAGAGAAAAAAATCATTCCTCCCGATTCTATTCGCGCGGGCGCACGCCAAATGATTGAGTATGCGCACGAAAACCCGCATGATTTTTGGCAAGAGGTGTTGCAGTCAATGCTCCAGTTCGGACTCAAAGTACTGGCGGCATTGCTCATTTATATTGTCGGCATCTGGCTTATCGGATGGGTTAAGAAATTCCTCAAACGCATGTTTGACCGCCGCAAGACGGAACCTACGCTGGCGTCTTTTATCAGTTCGTTTGTTTCTATTTCGCTGACCGTTTTGCTTGTCATTATCTCTGTCAGTACACTGGGTGTGGACACAACCTCGCTCGCTGCCTTGCTCGCTGCCGGCGGTATGGCTATTGGTATGGCACTTTCGGGAACTGTCCAGAATTTCGCCGGAGGAATCATGCTATTGGCCTTCAAACCGTTCAAAGCCGGTGATTTTATTGAGGCCCAGGGAACCAGCGGCGTAGTGATTGAGGTCAATATAACGGCCACGAAAGTCCTTACGCCGGACAACCGCGTGGTAATATTGCCCAACGGCGCACTCTCCAATGGTACAATCAACAACTACTCCGGTCGTCCGTTACGCCGACTTGAATGGCTCGTCAGCGTCTCTTATGGCGTGGACGCGGCGGCCTGCAAACAGGCTATCCGTACAATAGTGGACAGCGAACCGCGTATCCTTCAGGCTGATACGGACATGGACAAACTGTATAAGGAACTGAATATCAGTGCCTACCAGCTCTCTACCGTCAATTATCGGATGAAAACTATACCGGCTCCCTTTGTCGCACTCAAATCGCTTAACGAGAACGATATTACTTTTGTCGTGCGTGCCTGGGTGCGCAGTAGTGATTATTGGGATGTGTTCTTCGGACTTCAGGAGCGTTTCTATACCGAACTCCCGCCGCAAGGATTTACGTTCGCTTATCCGCACATGGATGTTACGATTCAGAAAGAATAAATGGAAGCATTATTAGGGAAAACACTCTCCGAATTGCAGGTGGTGGCACAAAATGCAGGACTACCCAGGTTTGCCGGCAAACAGTTGGCAGAGTGGCTCTATGTACATCGGGTGACATCGTTCGACGAGATGACGAATATATCCCTCAAAGGGCGCGAGGCACTCAAATCGCAGTATAGTATAGGCCGTCATGCTCCTGTGCGCGAAGCTGTCAGCAAAGACGGGACACGCAAGTATCTCTTTGAAATCTCAGATCTCAAATCTCCGACGTCCAATGACGAACATTGGTTCATCGAATCGGTGTATATCCCGGAGGATGATCGTGCTACGCTTTGCGTTTCTACGCAAATAGGATGTAAGATGGGTTGCCGCTTTTGCATGACCGGCACATTGGGTTTTCATGGTCAATTATCAGCAGCAGAGATCCTCAATCAGATATTCTATTTTGACGATTTAACGAATGTCGTCTTTATGGGCGAGGGTGAACCGATGGATAATATTGACAATGTACTTCGTTCGCTGGAGATCATGACGGCTCCCTACGGTTGCGGATGGTCGCCCAAACGTATTACGGTTTCCACAGTCGGAGTTCCTCAAATGAAGCGTTTTTTGGATGAGAGTGAGTGTCATCTGGCTGTCTCCATGCATAATTCGTTCGGTGTGGAACGTGCTGCAATAATGCCGGCGGAGAAAATAATGCACCTGACAGATATAATAACTCTGCTCAAGCAATACGACTGGAATCACCAGCGTCGTGTGAGTTTTGAATATATCTGTTGGGCGGGAAAAAACGATACACCGCGTCATGCCAATGAGCTGGTTCGTTTGCTCAATGGACTCAACTGCCGTATCAATCTTATTCGTTTTCATGAGGGAGTGGAGCAAGTGGCAACCAATAACCTTGCCGATCGTCATTTTCCGGCTTCGGATGAAAAACAAATGGAGTGGTTCCGGGATTATCTGACTGATCACGGAGTCACTACCACTATCCGTCGTTCGCGAGGTGAAGATATATTAGCTGCTTGCGGCATGCTTGTCGCACAAGAGAAATGACAAAAGCGGACTGCTCAGGCAGCCCGCTTTTTTTGTTTGATGTTTTGATGGTTTGAGCGGCACAACCGCTTTTTATTGCGGTCAGCTGTCAGGCTTTCGGCTTCCGATGGCTGAAGGCTGATGGCTGAAGGCCAACAGCTTTTTATTTTTTGGAAGGTTTGATGTTTTGAGCGGCATAGCCCGCTTTTGTTTTAAATTCAAGCAATCTCAAACAAGCGCTTCGCGCTCTATAGTGCATCGGTCGCATCCCGACGGTCAGCCGACGGTCAGCCGACGGTGAAGTATAGTATCACGTGGGGAATCATACCACAAGATTTATCTAAATTCCCCTCTACAATTCATCAATATTTGCTAAACTGCCAGATGCATACGATGGGGAATATACCATACCGGAAGGGATCAAGATTATAGTAGGATCTGCATTTCGTGGCTGTACTTCTTTATCTGGAGTAACTATGCCGAATAGCATGGATAGCATTGGTTCAGGAGCTTTCTATAATTGCACAAACTTGCAGACGGTTACTATCGGTCAAAATGTTAAAACCATAAGTTATGATGCTTTTCATATGTGTAAAAACTTAGTCTCTATCAATATCCCGAAGAGCATAACTGAGATTGGTGAGATGGCTTTCTTTGGTTGCACAGGTTTGACCTCTGTAACAATTCCCAATAGCGTGAAAAATATTGGAGAAGCAGCATTTCGCAGCTGCACCAAATTAGAAGAGGTTACTATTGGGACGCAAGTTGTTATTTTAGGAAAAAGCGTTTTTAATAAATGTTCCAGCATAAAACGAGTACATTGGAACGCTATTAATTATCAACAGAAAAAACCGAATAATGATACCAATTGTTTTCCATTCTATTCTTCCCGCGACAGTATTGCATCATTCACATTTGGCGATAGTGTTGAATACATTCCTGAATATCTTTTGAAAGACTTTAGTGCCATTCATTAAGACTGCCAATGTGTGGAAAGATTTCGGCAATATTTTACCTATAGAATCTGCATTAGATATTGAAAATACGAATAGTAACATTAATCCATTCGCCAAGGTTCTCCGCAACGGTCAAATCTATATTCTCCGAGGTGAGCAAACCTATACCGTCACCGGACAACAAGTAAGGTAATGTACAAAGGGACAATGTACAAAGTAAGCAGACGGGCATTATTGTCCGTCTGCTTATGCTAATAAAACATATGTTTATGTCTCGACTTGCTTCCGATGTTAATCCGACATTAGTCCGAGATTACCCCGATAAGGTGTTTGCAGTTGCCTGAAAATAAGGCGGTTTGCGCGGATTAACCTTTTTTACAGCAATCTGCTCAATTCTTCGTAGTATTTCGGCGATACAGGCACCGGACGGACAGAAGAAACATCCAGTTCGGCTTGTATGATTCCTTCTTTGTCACGGCGCAGCACTTTCACGCGGCGCGGATTGACAAAATACGAACGCTGGCAACGGATGATACCGTGTTTTTCTGCCAATTCCTCTATGCCACGCATGGATTGGCGAAGTGAATACTCTTTGATCTGTTCGCCATCCAGGTAATGAATATGAATATAGTTTTCTTGGGCTTCTATATAAAGTAACACATCATTTGCAATGACCAGTTTCAAGCGTCCTGTGTTATCGGCAAAGCGTATAAGATTCTCCTCTGCAACATCTTCTTTGTCCGGACGCAGGATAGCTATTAGCAGAGCAAATACAATATATGGGTAAATCAAAACGGCAAAGCTCAGTCGCAAGCACTGGCCTAAGGCGGGAAAGTAGCCGTAGTTGCCATAGATCAGCGCCATATATAATGCGGCAAAGCAACTGAATCCTACTATCTCTGCCAATGACCATAACGCGTATTGCCACCATGTGAACCGCAGATGTTTGCGTACTGCGGTAACCGGTATCCGGCTTGCACACAATACGCCGATCAGAATACATGTCAGCATCAGCGCATTGAATACGAGCATTTGCCGTCCGGCATTCAAGAAAAGATTTATCCATTGGCTTTGATATACCAATATAAACCCTAAATAGAATACGGGTATTGCAATCACATGCAGCAGCATGGATACAACAGATAGCAAAGAAGCGGGTGTTTTCTTCATTTTTTTGTCCCTTATTTAGATGTGACCAAATCTTTTATTGACAAATTTAGTCACTATATTTTCGTTTTAGTCGTCAAAATGACTGATTTGGTCACATTTTTAATCTCTCTGTCCCAATTAGTTGCACGTGTTCGCCAAAAGCAGTAATTTTGCACCGTCAAACGATAAAAAACATTGTTCAACCATAAAACTTAACAATATGCAAACCGCAAAACGAATAGGAATGGATGCTCTGGTAGCGTTATATTGTCTGCAGTTACCGTTGGTAATAGCTTATTTGGTAGTCAATCTGTAATTAATAACAATCTATAATACTTTGTACTTATGAACAAGACTGTTTTTATTCAACCGGAGAGCGGCCTGAAGTTCGATTGGAAATCTATTGCCGCTAATCCTGGTGCGGATCACAAACCGCAAATGGATTTGGTTGCCTACAAGGCATTATATACCAATAAAATCGCGCATACACGTGCGCAGGGTTTAGAACCTGTTCTGGTCAGTCTGCCTGTTATAGACGAAAACCGCCTGTTTGCACATGTTACTCAAGGTATGTCCATGCAGGAGCGCAAGAATATACTCTATTGGCTTGGCGGTTCGACAGAGCGGCTGCGCAACTTGCATGAGTTGTATAATCTGTCTCTCTTCCGTATAGCGGCACAGCATTGTGTGCATATTATTGATATTACCAGCCCCATGTTGGCTGCTCCGCGTTATACGGATTTCATCGCATCTGACGGCATCTCGCTTTCGCCTGCCGGTGAGGCGTTGGTCAACAAAGAGTTGGTCAAATGCCAGGCTCATGAGCTGTCCGCCTGAGCCTGACATCTGATCGGATTTATCTGCGCATATTCGCTTTGGCTTGCTCCCGAGCCAGTTTTTGTTGCTCGCGTTGCATTTGCTCAAGGCGTTGCATGAAGCCGGACTTAGGTTTGCCGGCTTTGTTCTTTTTGTTGCGCTCTATTTCTTCCAGCATTTTCTCATCGTTCAGTGTCCAACGGAAAATCATAGTCTGGAGAATAGTGATAAAGAGCGAAACAAGGTAATAGTAGCTCAATCCCGCCGCATAGTCGTTGAAGATAAAGAGGAACATCAACGGCATTGCGTACATCATATATTTCATGAATTTCATGTTCGGGTCTGTTGCCTGCGATTGCATAGTGATATAGGTATAAACGATGTTTACCACAGTCATCAGCAAGCAGAAAAGGGATAAGTGGTCTCCCAGCAACGGTATATTGAATCCCCAGTGGAATACGGCATCGTAGGTGGACAAATCCGGTGCCCAGAGCAGCGATTTGCCGCGCAGCTCGATAGCTGTAGGCAGGAACCAGAACATTGCCATCAGCACAGGGAACTGGAAAAGCATAGGCAGACAGCCGCTCATCGGGCTTACGCCCGCCTGCTGGTAAAGCTGCATGGTAGCAGCCTGGCGCTCCTGCATCTTTTCTGCGGGATATTTTTCGTTGATAGCATCTATCTGAGGCTTGAGCGCTTTCATCTTCGCGCTGGATTTATACGAAACGAAAACGAACGGCAGAATGATGAGTTTGATAACGATGGTCATCAGCAGAATGACGATACCGATATGCAAGCCCCAGCCTGTGAATAAATCGAACATCGGAATCACCAATGCTGTATTGATCCAACTGACAATCTTCCATCCCAGCGGTATGAGTTTGTTGAGATAGAGACGCTCCTCTTTCTCTACGCCTTCATCATATGCTTTGAGCGTATGATAGTGGTTGGGACCCAAATAGAAACGCATTCCTGTGACGTTCTTGCCGGTAATGTCGAAGGGAACGGAAGTCTGGGTGGCGTATTCTTTGATGTAACCCGAGTGTTTGCCTTGCACCATGGAGCGGAAAACCGATCCTGTGAAGGCGTCATCCGCAATCAGTACGGAGGAGAAGAATTGGTCTTTGTAGCCAATCCATTTCACACGTGCATTCTCTTTCTCGCTGTCGTCCTTGGTCTCGCTCAACTCTTCCATGTCGCCGCCGACAAGCATGTACTGCAATCGCGCATATCGTTCCTCAAACTTGCGTCCTTGCTCATGCTGCGGGATCAACTGGCGCCAATGCATCTCCATGCTGTTGACGTTTTGAGCCAGTTCGGCCTGCATGTTATGCGGCTCGATGCTCAAATGAACCATGTAGTTGTCCGACAGGTCATAGATAAAATCTATGTAGGCATCCTCCATTGTAGTCGGGATACGCAGGATGGCGCGACCAGGGATGTCGGTCTTAACAGGGGTGAAATACAGATTGTTGGTCTGCAGAATGCGGTTGTTGGCGGTGATGAGTGTAAACGCCATTTCGGATTCCTCGCCGCGGAAGAGACAAAGCGGGTTGATGCTGTCGCCTGAGGCGTGATAATCTGTCAACTCGGCACGCTCAATCATACCTCCGTGTGTAGTGAGTGTCAGCTTGAGGTGCTCGTTCTGGAGCGTTACCCATTGCTCTTCGCCTTTTGCAGCCGGCGCAAAGGAACCAAAGGTCGCATTGATACGTTGCTGCAAATCCTCATGGCTCTCATCTTTCTGAGAAGCCACGGAGTTGTCCGAGCTGGTGAAACTGGCTGTAATCTCATCCGAGAGGCGTTGAGCCTCCGCTTCCGCCATACGGGCGGCTGTAATAGAGTCTTGCAGGCGTTGACGCTCTGCCAACTGCTCCTTTGACGGGCGGTTGAGCATAGTGAAGCCCACAATAATTGCGGCTATCAATAGAAAGCCGATCCAAGTGTTTTTATCCATTTATATATTGTGTTTGTTTATTTCTTATTTCACTTCGTTCAAACGATTATTTCTTCAGTTTGCCAAACAGGATGCCCACATACAGTCTCGGGCCTCCCGGGGTCATAAAATTGCTCCATTGCACGTTCTCGGACAGCGAGCTTTTGGACGTGCCGAAGGCTAATAAATAATCAATTCGTACGATAATTGCCATGTGGCTGCCTAATCCGATTTCCATGCCCACATAGGGATCCATCAGGAAGAATGGTGTTCTGGTGTACGAGGCGTTGTAGTAGGTGCTGTCCGTTGTTCCTGCGGGCACAGCTACTGCCTCTTTGTCCGGCACGTATAGTCTGCGCATAGCGCCGCCTCCTACAGTCATGCCGAGTATGGGACGCACATTGCCCAGGTTGAAATAATAATCGCATAAAGCGCCTCCCCAGGCATTCCGCACATTCGAACCGGTTTTCATCAGCGGCATGGTGCTCACATGACCTTCCGCCCCAAGGTGGATATGGTCAATCAGGTGCAGCCGTAACGTGCCGCCCAAACCGAAGCATGCGCCATCTTTGGGCAACGCTTTTACGTAGTCGGGATTACCCAGGCCTGTATTGCTGAAAATCTTGTCCGGAGAGTCGGAGAACATATATCCCGCATGAAGCATCATTCCGCCGGAGAGACCCGTCAGAATACGCGAGGATGACCTTTTGGCCTCTTTGCCTGCGGAATTGCTATCATCCTGCTCCTGTGCTACAAGGCACAAGGGCAGGAATAGCAATGCTATGAGTAATAATTGTTTACGCATTTATTTGATAAGGTCGAATGCTACATCCATCATATTGGTGAATGAGTTCTGACGTTGTTCGGCGGTGGTAGCTTCGCCGGTGAGTATATGATCGCTTACGGTGCAAATCACGAGTGCTCTCTTGCCCAGGCGGGCAGCGTTCATATAGAGAGCCGGAGCCTCCATCTCGTCGGCCAGCACGCCCATCTTCGTCCAATTGGCTTTGCGCGGGTCTTCGCAATAGAAACTGTCTGCGGAGAACACGTTGCCTACGTGGTAGGTGTAGCCGAATTTCTCGCAGGCATCTACTGCACGGCGGCAGAGGTCGAAGTCCGCGATGGGAGCGAACGTACCATTCAGCTGGTATTGTTCCGCCCAGTTGCTGTCGGTGCATGAGCCTTGGGCAATCACCAGATCACCCAGATGTACGTACATTTGACGAGCTCCGCATGAACCGACACGGATGATTGTTTCAACGTCATAGAAATTATACAACTCATACGTGTAGATTCCAATGGAAGGAATACCCATTCCGTGTCCCATGACTGACACCTCTTTGCCTTTGTAGAGACCGGTGAAACCGAACATATTCCGCACGCTGGTTACCAGACGCGGATTCTCTAAATAACGTTCTGCCATCAACTTGGCACGCAACGGGTCGCCTGCCATAATCACAGTCTTTGCAATCTCACCATACTGCGCACCGATGTGCGGAGTAGGACAATTTTCTTTTGCCATAATTGTTATGTTTTTTTAAGGTTAATAATTATCCGTTTCTTTTGTACCACTCTACTGCCTTTTGCAAATCCTCCGGTGTGTCAATGCCGATAGTGGCTGTTTCTGTGACTCCGATGCGGATTCTGTAGCCGTGGTCCAGCCATCTCAGTTGTTCCAGACTCTCGGCCTGCTCCAACGGGGTAGGGCTCAGTTCCGTTATCTGTGCCAGCACGTCTGCGCGGTAGGCATACATGCCTATGTGGCGGTAATATTGTCCGCGTGCCGGCCATTCGCTTTTCTCCACGCCGCGCATATATGGGATAACGCTTCTGGAGAACAGCAGTGCTTCGCCTGTCTCTTTGCTCCAGACTACCTTGGGCGTGTTCGGGTTCTCCAGGTCGGCGAGTGTATCTTGGTCCGTATAGGGACGCACGAGCGTGGCAATCTGTGTCTCGGAGTTATCGAAGCACTCCATGAGCGATTCAATCTGTCCGGGTTGCACAAACGGTTCGTCGCCTTGGATGTTGATTACCACGGTGTCGCGGTTGTTTTTTTCACGCCATTCGGGCGTGGTAATCGCTTCATATGCCTCCAGACAGCGGTCGGTGCCGCAACGGTGGTCGGTCCGTGTCATCACTACTTTGCCGCCAAATGTCTCCACGGCGTCATAGATGCGCTCGTCGTCCGTTGCCACAACCACGGTGTCCAGTGCTTTGGCTGCCTGTTCATATACGCGGTGGATAACCGTTTTGCCGCACAGATCCTCCAGCGGCTTGCCGGGAAAACGCGTGGACGCGTAGCGTGCAGGTATGATTCCTATAAATTTCATAAAGCCATTTGCTATTTGGTTATTGGGTGATGGTTCCGTTTTCTATTTTCGAGAGCAGGTTGGTGGCTCCTGCAATCGTTTTGACGTTCAGGATCGAGGCGTAGCGGCGTCCTGTCTTGAAACCTTTCTTGTCGCGTTCCTCCACCATGGTGCATCGTTCAGGACGGGTGAGCACGTATTCAATCACATGCCCGAAGGTGTCGGATTGCCAATAGGCGTCTTTGTTCTGGACGAAATAGAGGGTCATACGCTCCTGTTTCAGTAGTATTTTCTCTATTCCCAAGCGGCAACACAGCCATCTGAGTCTTACCACCGAGAGCAGTTCTTCTGCGGGGTCGGGCAACGGTCCAAAGCGGTCTATCATCCGTTTGCGGAAATCCAGTATCTGTTCTTCGCTATGCAGGCTGTCCAGTTCGCGGTAGAGTGTGATTCGTTCGCTGATGTTCTCGATATAGTCGGTCGGAAAACTGATCGGCAGGTCGGTTTCCAACTGCGCATCTGCGCACCATAGACGAGCCTCTCCCCGTCCCTCCCCTGAAGGTAAGGGTGATCGGGTTTGAGCCCCTCCTTCCAGGGAGGGGTTGGGGTAGGCCTCCATTTCTTCTTTCAGTTCCTCGATAGCCTCGTTCAATATCCGCTGGTAGGTCTCATACCCTAAATCGGCAATGAATCCCGATTGTTCCGAGCCGAGCATGTTGCCTGCTCCGCGGATGTCCAGATCCTGCATGGCAAGGTTGAATCCCGCTCCCAGTTCGGCAAAAGTGCTCAGCGCTTCCAGTCTTCTCCGTGCGTCGGCGGTCAGCAGTTCGCGGTCCGGGGTGATGAGATAGCAATAGGCTTTGCGGTTGCTGCGTCCCACCCTTCCGCGCAACTGATGCAGGTCTGCCAGGCCGTAACGCTCGGCGGAGAAAATCAGCATGGTGTTCACGTTCGGTATGTCCACACCCGATTCGATGATAGTGGTGGAGATGAGGATGTCGTAATCATAATTGATAAACGCTTCCAGTCGCTCTTCCATCTCGTCGGCAGGCAGTTGTCCGTGTGCGGTGATGATACGCGCTTCGGGGCATAGTTTGTGTATGCGCCGTTCGATGCGCGGCAGCATGTCGATGCGGTTGTTGACGATGAACACCTGTCCGTTACGCCCCATCTCCAGGTCGATGGCCTCTTTGATAATATCCTCGTCGTCCAGCGTAATCAGTTCGGTCTGAACGGGATAGCGGTTCTGCGGCGGTGTGGTCATGACGCTCAGGTCGCGTGCTCCGAGCAGGCTGAACTGCAGCGTGCGAGGAATAGGTGTAGCCGTCAGCGTCAGCACGTCAATATTGGTCCGCAACGATTTCAGTTTCTCCTTGACCGCTACGCCGAATTTCTGTTCCTCGTCGATGATCAGCAGCCCCATGTCGTGCCATTTGACGCTTTTGCTGACCAGCTTGTGTGTGCCGATGAGGATGTCTATCTTGCCTTCCGCCAGATCCGCCAGCGTCTCTTTGGTCTCTTTGGCGGACTTGAGGCGGCTGAGATATTCAATCCGAACGGGCATGTTCGCCATCCTTTCGCGGAAAGTGTTGTAGTGTTGCAGCGCCAGTACGGTAGTAGGCACCAGTACGGCAACCTGCTTGCCGTCCGTAGCGGCTTTGAACGCCGCACGCATCGCCACTTCGGTCTTGCCGAATCCCACATCGCCGCAGACGAGCCTGTCCATCGGCATAGGGCTCTCCATGTCATGTTTCACATCCGCCGTCGCTTTTGCCTGGTCGGGCGTGTCTTCGTAGAGGAACGATGCCTCCAACTCATGCTGCATGTATCCGTCGGGCGAGTAGGCAAAACCCTGTTGCTGTTTGCGCGTAGCGTAGAGCTTGATCAGGTCACGCGCAATCTCTTTCACTTTGTCCTTGGTCCGTTCTTTGAGCCGTTCCCACTGACCGCTGCCCAGCCTGGAGATAGTAGGCTCGCTGCCTTCTTTGCCTTTGTATTTGCTGATGCGGTGGAGGTTGTGAATCGACACAAACACGTTCGCATTGTCGCGATAGATGAGCTTGATCATTTCCTGCGGTTTGCCGTTAACGGGCGTGGTGACGAGCCCTCCGAACTTGGCTATTCCGTGGTCGGAATGAACGACGTAGTCGCCTATCTGCAGCTGGTTGATCTCCCGCAGGGTGATGATTGCTTTGCCGCGGCGTGCGTTCTCACTGGACATCGTTACGCGGTGGTAACGCTCGAAAATCTGATGGTCGGTGTAGCAGCATATCTTCAACCCGTGATCCACAAACCCCTCATGCAGGGTCGTGTTGATACCGGTGAAGACAATAGGCGTCTCGTCTTGTGCTTCAAAGATGGCTTTGAGGCGGTCCAGCTGTTTCTTCTGGTCGGCAAGGATATACACCTTGTAGCCGTCCCCGATATGTTTTTGGATGTCTTCGGTCAGCAGGTCAAACTGTTTGTGGAATACCGGCTGCGGCACGGTGTCAAAAGCTATCTTCGAGCAGTTCGGGAAATAGCTCTTCTCTGCCAATTCGATTGTCTTTAACGACCCTAAAGACCCTAAGGACTCTAAGGACCCCAAGGACTCCAGCTTGTATCTCACCACGCTCCAGTCGTTGCTTATCCATACCGTCTCTGAAGGCAGGTAGTCCATAATCGAAGTCTGACTGCTGAGCGCTGATGGCGGACTGCCCACAATCTCAGCGTTCTCAACGCGAGATTTGGACAGCTGGTCTTCGATGTCAAACTCGCGGATGCTGTCTATCTCGTCGCCGAAGAAATCCAAACGGTAGGGGTCGTCGTGGCTGTAACTATATACGTCCACTATACCTCCTCGTACGGCATATTGACCCGGCTCAAACACAAAATCCACGCGCTCAAAGCCCAAGTCCGACAACTGCCGGCTGAGGGTTGTGATCTGAATCTCCTGCCCCACAGAAAGCTGAAAACCGGATTTGCTCAGTTCCTCTTTCGCCGGCACACTCTCTGCTATCGCTTCGGGATATGTGACAATGATAAGGCTTTCGGCATGGTCAGACCTGTTTCGGCTATCAGCCATTAGCGCGCTAAGCGTTTCCGTCCGCTGTATCTGTGCCGCCTCGTCCACCGCACGTCTTTTCTGCGCAGCGGGAAAGAAAAATACATTCGCCCTTAGCAGCGACTTGAGGTCGCTATACATATATTGCGCTTCTTCCGCAGTATCCATGACGATGAACAGGCTTTCGGCATTCAGCTGATGGCTGACGGCTCCCCTCGCCATTAACAGTGACCGCGCGCCGGCATGCAAACCGCTGACCAGAACATGCGTGTCCTTGCCTCTTGCCAGCTCCCGTTGGATCAGGCTGATCTCAGGATGTTGGGCAAACAATATATTCAAATCACTTATCTGCACGTCGTTTTTCTGCGCGTATGCGCGCATTCCGCAATTTCTTATCCCTAAAGGGAACGATTAATTGCATTTTTCGGCTACAAAGGTACAACAAAAAATCGACATATGCAAGGGTATGCCGATTTTTTTTTGCCGCCCAATGAAAGCCGTTCTTGTAAGTGTTTTGTTTTTAGTGTATTATAAACGGCAACGCATAAAAAAACAGCTGACTCATACTGAGAGCCGGCCGGAAGAGATGAAGGAACTGCTCAAAAAGCAGTGACGAGATTAGTACGCGGCGGTGAAGCGCTCTTGGTGGTGGTTCTCTTGCTCCAGTTCGTCGATCATCGCGACGGCGTAGTCCTCCACGGAGATGAAACTCTCGCCCTTCTCGTCGAACAGCATGTCGTCCTTGCCCAGACGGTATTTGCCCGTACGGACACCCGTCGTCATGTTGCCTAAATTACCTGCCGGAGAGAAGAAAATCCAGTCGATGTCCTGCTCCTTTATCAGCGTATCCAGATAGAACTCGCCAAGGCTCTTTACGCCGGGGAGCCATGCTTCAGGCAGCGTGCCGGTGTCTATCAAGCGAACGCCCGGAGCGACGAACAACGTACCTGCGCCGCCGACAATCAGCAACCGGCGCACACCGGCTTGTTTGGCACCTTCGACAATCTTGGGATAGTTTTCCAGTGTCTCTTCGTACTGACGCGGGTTAGCCCAACAGGGGTTGTACGCGCTGATGACGGCATCTTTGCCTTTGGCAATCTTCGCCAACTCGGCGGGGTTCGTAGCGTCTGCCACCACGTATTCAACCAGCGGGTTCTCCACTTTAACGCTCTTGAGGTCGCGAACGATAGCGGTTGTCTTGTGACCGCGTAATACTAATTCATTCAAAAGGGCGCTGCCCACGAAGCCTGTCGCTCCGATTAAAACTACATTTTTCATAACTTTTGCGTTTATAATTATTTAATGTTGTATATTTAAAATATTAGTAGTATCTTTGCACTCGATTTACATCTAAGGAATGGATTAAGGCCGATTTTTATGTGGTGCCAGACACCGTCATAAACGTTTTGTCCCCATTTCTTATACATCTAAAAACTGGATAGT
>JAFVDD010000047.1 GCA_017478725.1 Paludibacteraceae bacterium | reverse complement strand
TTTTTAGATGTATAAGAAATGGGGACAAAACGTTTATGACGGTGTCTGGCACCACATAAAAATCGGCCTTAATCCATTCCTTAGATGTAAATCGAGTGCAAAGATACTACTAATATTTTAAATATACAACCTAAAAAACATATCAAGTCTAATCCGTTCATGATTATTCCGCTTTCTTTGCTTCGTTCCAAAGGGCATCCATCTCGGCGAGGGACATTTCTTTCAGTTCCTTGCCTTGCTCTTTCGCCTTGGCTTCCACATAATTGAAGCGGCGAATGAATTTGAGGTTGGTGTGCTCGAGGGCGTTGTCGGGACGGATTTTATAGAGGCGTGCGGCGTTGATGAGCGAGAAGAGGAGGTCACCAAACTCATTTTCGCATTTTTCTATTGTCGCATTTTCGCCTTTGCGCATTTCGGCTTCGAACTCCGCTATTTCTTCTTTCACTTTCTCCCAGACATCTTCGCGTTTCTCCCAATCGAAGCCGACGTTCGCCACCTTGTCCTGGATGCGGTAGGCTTTGACAAGCGAAGGCAGGCTGTCGGGTATGCCGCCCAGAACAGTTTTGTTGCCGTCTTTCTCTTTGAGTTTGACTTGTTCCCAGAGACGGCTGACATCGGAGGCATTTTCGATTTGGTCATTTGTACCATAGACATGCGGGTGGCGGAAGATGAGTTTGTCGCAAAGGCGGTTGCAGACATCAGCGATATCGAAATCGCCTGTTTCGCTGCCCATCTTGGCATAGAAAACCACATGCAGAAGGACATCGCCGGCCTCCTTGCAAATCTCATTCATATCATGTTTGCTGATAGCAGACGCCAGTTCGAAAGTCTCTTCGATGGTGTTCTCGCGCAGGCTGTCGAAAGTCTGCTTTCTGTCCCACGGGCATTTCTCCCGCAGTGTATCCATGACATCGAGCAGCCGTGAGAAAGCGGCTAATTGTTCTTCGCGTGTATGCATCTTGGAAATTAAGAATTAGAAATTATTCAGGGTGAGGTTGCCTTTGGGGTCAAGGCGGGCATAAGTGAACTGCTGGAAACAGTCGCCGAGGATGACGACGCGGCTGGAAGCTGTGATTTGCAGGTCGAGTTCGATATGCCGGTGGCCGAAAATATAAAAATCATGGTGATTGCCGAGGCGCTCCTGCTCCTTGGCAAAGAGCACCAGTTCCTCCTTGTCTTCGCCTTTGTAGGGACAGGGTTTGGCCAGTTCCTTGAGGCGGCTTTTCTTCGCCCATTCATAGCCGAAATGGTTGCCCCAACCAGGAGGCAGGCAGCGGAAACATGATTGCAGGAAAGGCGTATGGAAGACACGGCGCAGGAAGATGAAGCGTTTGATTTTCCTAACGACCGGCTTGGGATAGAGGGTCTGCCAGTCGGAAGGCATGACTCCGTCGCCGTGGCAGAGATAGATAGATTTGCCGTAGCGTGTGATAGCAGCCGGCCTGTAATGGACTTCGCAGCCGGTCATTTCTTCGATGCCACCGAACGTCCAGAGATCGTGATTGCCGATGAAGAAATGCACATGTATGCCGCGTTTGGTGAGGCTTCTCAGTTCTCTGAAGAAAGGCGCGAAACGGCGTTTGGAGTGGTCGTGGCAGTAATACTCCATCCAGAAATCGAACATGTCGCCCAGCAAATAGATGGAGACGGCATCGCGGCTCATCTCCTCCAGCATGTCAATCACACGTTTCTGGTGCGCCCAGCCGCGTTCGATAGCCCTGCTGCCCAAATGTGCGTCGCTCAAGAAATAAATCATGCCATTTACCATTGGGTCATTTACCATTTACATAAAGCCAAGCTCGAGTTTGGCTTCTTCGGACATCATGTCTTTGTTCCACTCGGGTTCAAAGACAATATTGACATTGACATCCTTGATACCCTTGACGCTGCTTACTTTCTGGCGGATATCCTCCACCAGGAAATCGCCCGCCGGGCATGAGGGCGCCGTGAGGGTCATGGTGATTTCACACAGGCCGTCGTCCTTGAGTTCGATGCCATAGATCAGCCCGAGGTCATAGACGTTGACCGGGATTTCCGGGTCAAAGACGGTCTTGAGCATCCGCAAAATATCTTCTTCTGTTTCCAAGAACTCGTTCATATTCGCAAAAAAGTGCGCAAAGGTACAACTTTTTTTTGACATATGCAAATTTTTTTGTACCTTTGCAGTCGCGAACAAACAACTATGGCTAAGAAATCAATATTTTCTATCTTGTTGTTGACCGGTCTGCCAATGCTGGTCATTGCGGCACCGCGTAAAACGGCAACCACTGACATCAGTCAGCAGGAGTCGCTGACCGACACCCTGCGCGTAGAGACCCAGCAACGGGGCCACCTCACCAACTCGCTGGATATCTTCAACGGGCAGGCAGCTGGTGTCTCCGTAGGCTCGAACACCAACCCGGAAGCCATGCTGTCGTCGGTCCGTGTGCGAGGCAACCACTCGCTGACAGGCGGCAACGAACCGCTGGTAATCATAGACGGTATGTCATCGGATCTCCGCACCCTGTCCACTATTTTTCCGGGAGATATCGAGTCGTTCACTATTCTGAAGGATGCCGCCCAGACAGCCCAATACGGAGCACGCGGCGCCGCAGGTGTGATAGAGGTACGCACGCGCAGAGGCGCAATAGGCAAGTTTTCAGTAAGTTATGCAGGCAACGTAGGATTCGCCCACGCGGACAAGTATCTGCCAATGCTGAGCGCAGACGAGTACCGGCAGGTAACGGCAGACCACGGCCTGAAGATTTCCGACCGCGGCGCCTCCACCGACTGGCAGCGCGAGATTATCCGTACGGGCTTTGTGCAGAACCACCATATATCCTTAGGCGGCGGCACGGAGAACGGCATGTACCGCGGCGCTATCAGTTACAGCCAGGACAACAGTATCGTACGCGAGACAGGCACCAAAAACCTGACGGCCAAAGTGGATGTCACCCAGCATGTGCTGGACAAACATCTGACGATTGATCTGGGATTGTTCGGCGCTATCGGCAAGAACCAGTACCTGAACGACGTGCAGAAGACTTTCTATTCCGCCGCGGCGTTCAACCCCACTTTTCCGACCTCACGCAACGCCAGCGGAGGCTATGACGGTTATACCGACGCCAGCCAGATAAACAATCCGCTGGGTCTGTTGGATATCAAGAAGCATAATGACGCCATGCATTTCAACACGCATTTGCGGCTGACGGGTAACATCGGCCACGGCCTGACCGCTTCGATATACGGCAGTTACAGTTACGACTCGGACGACGACAGTTATTTCTATCCGACCTATATGGAGAGTACGGGCAAGGTGTATCGCGGCGCCGGTAAAACCAATGTGTGGTTAACCAATGCGATGATCCGATATGCTCATGACTGGGGCGAAAGCCACCATTTGGAAGCCAATATCTTAGGCGAGCTGCAGGGTCGCACCGCTACGGGATTCCATGTCACCGCCAACCGTCTGGCGTCCAACGCTTACGGCTATGACAACTTGTCGATAGGCGCCATGCGTTTATGGGAAGGGACAGGCAGCAGTTACGAGCGCCAGAGGATGGCGAGTGTGATGGGGCGCATCAGTTACACGGGATTGGGTCGTTACACAGTAACACTAACCGCCCGCGGGGATGCCAGTTCGGTAGCCAGCAAAGGGCACAAATGGGGTTTCTTTCCCTCAGCCAGTATCGCCTGGGACATGAAGAAAGAGAGCTGGTTGGCGGAAGTGGACGAGATCACGCGTCTGAACATCCGCGGCGGCTGGGGTTTGTCGGGCAACTTAGGAGGTATAGCCGCCTATCAGTCGCTGGATCTGATGGTGCCGACAGGAATCACAGAAACGGACGGATTGCAGAACGTGATTACAGGTCCGAGCCGTAACGCCAACCCCGACCTGACATGGGAAAAGACGCAGACGGCGAACGCAGGCATGGAATGGGGTTTCTGGCACAACCGCGTGCTGCTGACCGCCGATTACTACTATTCGTACATCTACGACATGCTGTATAATTACACCGTGCCGGTGCCGCCGTTCATCTTTGACAAGATGCTGGCCAACCTGGGCAAGATGCAGAACCAAGGCGTGGAGATCGGTTTTGCTCTGTCAGCCGTACAAACGCGCGATTGGGATGTGAACATCGGCTTGAACCTGACGTGGCAGCAAAACAAGTTAATCTCGCTGAACGGCTATTACAGAGACGAATATCTGACTGCGCCGACCTATACCCCTATTGCGGGTGTGAACGGCGCCGGTCTGCACGGCGGCAATACCGATGTGGTCTATCAGATTCCGGGCTATCCGCTGGGCGTATTCTATCTGCCGCATTGTACGGGACTGGATGTTGACGAGAACGGCGAGAGGCATTATGCGATAGAGGATATTGACGGCGACGGGTATGTTGATCTTTCTGACGGCGGCGACAGACGTGTGTGCGGTCAGGCGACACCCAAAGTGATGTTAGGCAGCAATATCAACGTGCGATACAAACAGTTTGACCTGAGCGTCCAGCTGAACGGGGCTTTCGGACATAAAATATACAACGGCACATCGCTGAGCTACATGAACATGGGCAGTCTGCCTTTCTACAACGTGATGAGGGGAGCACCGGAGAAAAACATAGACGACCTGACAGTGAGTGACTACTGGCTGGAGAGAGGCGATTACGTGAACATCGATTACGTAACGATAGGATGGACATATCAGCCGTCCGCCATCAGCATCCAGCCGCAGAAGAAGTATAACATCTCTTCGCTCAGGTTGTCGGTGAGCGTGAACAACATGGCCACTATCACCAGCTATTCGGGCTTGACGCCTATCATCAACAGCACGGTACTCAACAACACACTCGGCGTAGATGACAAACGGTCGTACCCGGTGAGCCGGACTTATAGTTTTTCATTGCAAATCAAATTTTAGGAATGACAACGATATATCGACATACCGGCCTGCCGGCCTCCCGAACCGTTTTCCTGATTGCAGTCACATTGCTGATAAGCAGCTGCGGTTTTCTGGATGAAGAAGCACGTTCCGGTCAGCCGGAAGAAGCGGTAATCACTTCGGCCGCCGTACTGCGCCAACAATCCGTGCTTTCGCTGTACGACCATATAGGCGGCACCGTGGACGGCGAAGGCCTCCAAGGCACCTATCGCGGCGTATATGATCTACAGACCTTTGCATCGGACGAAGCCATCATCCCCGTACGCGGAGGAGACTGGTGGGACGGCGGTCTATGGGTGGATTTGCACTTGCATACCTGGGCTGCCGACAATGAATGCTGCGAGAACGCGTGGGTATATCTCTTTCAACTCGTCGGGTTATGCAACAACTCGCTGCACATGCTGGACGCATACGGCCACCTGATGAGCAGCGAGGAACTATCGGCCTGCAGCGCCGAGGTGCGCGCAGTAAGGGCGCTGGCATATATGTATCTGACAGATTTGTTCGGCCGGGTGCCCATAGTGACCCAACTGACGATGCCGCTACATGATATTGTGCAATCGGAGCGAAGCGAGGTATTTGCATTCACATGGAACGAACTGCAGTCAGCTATGCCGTATCTGGCGGACGCACGAAGCAACAGCCAGGGCGAATACTACGGACGCATCACCCAGCCTGTCGCCTGTTTTATGCTGATGAAACTTGCCCTTAATGCAGAGATATGGACAGATGACGACTGGACGGACAACGTGCACCCTGACGGGAAAAGCATTATGCTGGATTGCGGCCCGGATGACGGCAAAAAGAACGCATGGGAGGCCGTGAAACTATACGGGCAGAAGCTACTCCATTCCACTGCCGGCTACACTCTGTGCGAGAGCCAAACCGATTGTTTCAAAGTATATAACGAAGATGCGCCCGAGAACATCTTCACCATCCCAATGGATCCGAAAATCTACCGCAACCGTTTCAAGAACCTCTTCCGCAGCCTGCATTACCAGCACGCGGCAGCCTATGGATACGGAGGCGAGAACGGTTCCTGCGCCACATTGGAAACCCTGAAGGTGTTCGGCTATGGAACGAAAGACCGGGATTGCCGCTTTGCCACCACCTTTTTTGCTGATGTTGTACGCGTGAACGGCAAACCGCTCATTCTCTCGTCAGGCGACACACTGATCTACCGTCCCAACGAAGTGGAAATAGATCTGACAGGCAGTCCATATGTGGCTACCGCCGGCGCACGGATGTTCAAATATTCATACGACCCGGGCGGCATCTTCGACGGGCAGTTGCGTAACACAGACATCGTGCTTTTCCGTCTGGCAGACGCATATCTGATGATAGCGGAAGCCAAGGTGCGCAACGGAGAGGACGGGCAAAGCGAGTTCGAGATTGTGCGAATGCGCGAGGCGATCGCCCGCAGTGTAAGAATCAGTCCCCGTGAAGCCACGCTTGAGAATATCTATTACGAACGCTGGATGGAACTGATGTGGGAAGGCTGGCACCGACAAGACCAGATTCGTTTCGGCACATACACAGAACAAAACAACGACCGATACCTGACTGTATTCCCCATTCCGCAGACAGCGCTACAGACCAACAGCCGTCTGAAGCAGAACAAAGGCTACAACTGACAATTTGGCAGAAACGACACCTTGGCACAGGATTTGAGATATTTTTTTCGACATGACGACATGACGTCATGATGACACGACGAAATAAAAACTAAAACACTATGAGCAAAGGTAATATTGGGGTAACGAGTGACAACATTTTCCCCGTCATCAAGAAATTTCTGTATTCCGATCATGAGATCTTTCTGCGTGAACTGATCTCCAATGCCGTAGATGCCACCCAGAAACTGAAAACACTGTCGTCGGTAGGCGAAGTGAAAGGCGATTTGGGCGACACACGCGTGCGTGTAAGTATTAATAAGGACAAGAAGACGCTGACCATAAGCGACCACGGCATAGGCATGACTGCCGAAGAAGTGGACAAATACATCAACCAGATAGCTTTCTCCGGCGCCGAAGAGTTCGTCAACAAATACAAAGACAAGACGGAAGCCATCATCGGTCATTTCGGTCTGGGTTTCTACTCCGCCTTCATGGTGAGCAAGAAAGTGGAGATTTTCAGCCAGAGTTATCAGGAGGACGCCAAAGCCGTTCACTGGAGCTGCGAAGGCGATCCCGAATATACGATGGAGGACACCATCAAGGCCGCGCGCGGTACGGATATTGTGCTGCATATCGACGATGAGTTCAGCCAGTATCTGGAGGAAGCCACTATCGAAGGGCTGCTGAAGAAATACTGCAAGTTCCTGCCCGTAGAGATTGCGTTCGGCAATAAGAAAGAATGGAAGGACGGCAAGCAAGTGGAACTGGACGAAGAGAACATCATCAATGATGTGACACCCGCCTGGACACGCAAACCCGCAGACCTCAAGGACGAGGACTACGACAAGTTCTACCATGAGCTCTACCCCACCCAGATGGACGAACCGCTGTTTCATATCCACCTGAATGTGGATTACCCGTTCAACCTGACGGGTATATTGTATTTCCCGAAGATCAAGAGCAACCTGGATGTTCACCGCAACAAGATACAGCTCTATTGCAACCAGGTGTATGTGACCGATGAGGTGGAAAATATCGTGCCGGAATACCTGACGCTGCTGCACGGCGTGATAGACAGTCCGGATATCCCGCTGAATGTGAGCCGCAGCTACCTGCAGAGCGACAACAACGTCAAGAAAATCAGCGGATACATCACCAAGAAAGTGGCAGACAAACTGGCGGAGATGTTCAAGAACGACCGCGAGAACTTCGAGAAGAAATGGGACGACATCAAGATGTTCATCCAGTTTGGTATGCTGACCGACGAGAAGTTCTATGAGAAAGCCGTTTCGTTTGCGCTGCTCAAGAATATCGAAGGCAAGTATTTCACGCTGGACGAATACAAGAGCAAGGTCAAAGACGCGCAGACCGACAAGGACGGCAACCTGGTGGTTCTATACACACAGGACACCGACGCCAACTACACCTTTATCGAGCGTGCCAAAGCCAAAGGCTATGACGTGCTGCTGATGGACGGCGAACTGGATGTACACTCCATGAGCCAGTTTGAACAGAAAGCCGGCGACGAAGGCAAACTGCGTTTCGTACGTGTCGATAGTGACACAATCGAGAACCTGATCCGCAAAGAGGATGCCGCCAAGGACAGCTATACCGACGAGCAGAAAGAGGGTCTCAGGAAAGCTTTTGAGGCCTTTATCCCCAAAGAGGAAAAACTGAATTACTACGTCTCCTGCGAAGCTGCTTCCGCCGATGCACTGCCTGTCTTCCTGACGCAGAACGAGTTTATGCGCCGGATGAAAGAGATGAGTGCGCACCAGCAAGGCATGTCGTTCTACGGTCAGATGCCGGACAGTTACAACCTCGTTCTCAATACCGCCCATCCGCTCATCCAGGACTTGGTAGCCAAGATGACCAGCGAACAGGTATCCGAGGAGGTAGAGAAACCGGCGGAGAAAGAAGGCGAGGAGCCGAAGAAAGAGACCGTTATCAAGACCGTCTATAACCTGCAAGGCGAGGACGAGCGCCTCAAACAGCTCATCGACATCGCGCTGCTGGCAAGCGGACAACTCAAAGGCGAGGCTCTTGCCAAATTCGTCAACCGATCGGTAGAACTACTGTAACAAACAACCGTAAAAATGTTCTAAATAGACCCTCCGAACGAGGGTCTATTTTTAATATACCACATATAGAGAATAGCTAAAATCTACTGAATTTATATACGATTATTAAGATTTTAATAAAATAGTAAAGAAAGTAAGTTTTCTATTAATATTTGCACTTGTGTATTTCGGAATAAAGCAGTACCTTTGCAGCGTTTTTTGAACCAATAAGGGGTACAAACAAAAGATTATGCGATTCAAATTATTACTAATCAATCTATTAGCAATCTCTATTTCGTGTGCATTTGCACAAAAATCCACCATCACAACCATCAGCGGAACCGTTACGGATTTGAACACCCGTGAGCCGTTGGTAGGCGTAACCGTGTTTGTAGGCGATGATCCGAGCCAAGGAACCATCACCGATTACGACGGCAACTACACCATCACATTGGACCTGAAGAAACCGGCCAAGCTCTGTTTCTCGTATATCGGCTATGACACCAATACCTATGTGGTCAGTACGGTAACCAGCAAACTCAATGTAGGCATGCTGCCGCACAATGAGATACTGGACGATGTAGTCGTAACAGCCGGTCGTTTCGAACAGAGGCAGACGGATGTGACAGTCTCAATGGAAGTACTGAAACCGCAGGCTCTGCGCAGCCAGGCGCCTACCGATTTGTCTGCAACGCTGCAGACCCTGCCGGGTGTAGAGATTATCGACAAACAGCCGAGTATCCGCGGCGGTGGCGGATGGACATACAGCGTAGGCAGCCGCTGCCAGGTGCTGATGGACGGTATGTCCATTTTGAACCCCAAGACCGGCGAGATCAACTGGAACAACGTCCCGCTGGAGAACGTAGGCCAGGTAGAGGTGATCAAAGGAGCCTCGTCCGTGCTCTACGGTTCGTCAGCGCTGAACGGTGTGATCAACGTCCGCACCCAGCGTCCGAAAGAGGTACCGGAGACCAAGATCAGCGGCTATGTAGGTATTTATGACAACTATAAGAACTACGCCTATACAGGTGCGCGCCTGCCTTTGTATTACGGAGCAGAAGCGAGTCATTCGCGCCGCGTAGGTAATTTTGATCTATCGGGTGCGATCAGCGCATTCAAGGACGAAGGCTACCGCCAACAGAGTTTCAACGACCGCGTACGTCTGGGCGGCAACATGACCTACCATGTCCCCATGGAGAATGGCAAATACATGAGTGTGGGTGCCAACATGAACTATGTGGCCAACCAGTTCGGCGATTTCTTCATCTGGCGCAGCCCGAAGGATCCTATTCATCCCTCGCCGCTGACCAACATGGGCAGAAAGGAGCATAATTTCAATATCGATCCGTTCTGGAACTACGACAATGCCGACAACGGCACTTCCCATAAGATTCGTGCGCGTTTCTATCTGACATCCGATAACATTACCAAGCCGACAGCAGGCATCAGCACCGAGGACTTGCTCAAATGGGGTGTGACCAGTTTCGATCTGGGCAAGATAAAAGGCTACTACGACCAGGTCACCGGTTATACCGACATGGGTGTATCGCTTGCCGACGCATTGCTGGTAACCTTCAAAGACGTAGCTATTCCTGTGATGAACGAAGACTGGCTGACCGCCATTGAGAAGGGTATTGACCTGGTGCAGAACGGTTTGGGCTATACCGGCACGGTAGCCGAACTGCAGGACGCAGTAGGCTACGCAATGAACCTGCTGACCGATGATGCACCTACCCGCCCCGAGCTGACCTACAACGGCTATCTGGACTATCAGTTTGCCAAACAGTGGGAGAGCGGCGTACGTCTGACCACCGGTATCAACTGGAACCACATCACCAATACCGCCAACATCACCGGCACGCACCAGACAGACAACTTAGCCGCTTATATCCAGTACGACCACCGTATAGCCGACCGCCTCTCACTGAGCGCAGGTATGCGTCTGGAGTATTACCGGATGGATGACCACTATAAAGAGGCGAATATCCAGCTCGGCAACTGGCTGTGCCCTGTGCGCCCCGTGTTCCGCGCCGGCCTGAACTGGGAGATCTACAAAGCGGGCTTCCTTCGCGCCAGCTTCGGTCAGGGCTACCGCAACCCGTCTATCACCGAGAAATTCGCCCGTAAGGATATCGGCGGCGTAGGAGTCTATCCCAACCACAACATCAAACCCGAGTCGGGTTTCAATGCCGAGATTGGCTACAAGCAGCTCTATAAGTTCGGCCCCATTACCGGTTCGTTGGACATAGCAGGTTTCTATACCGAGTACCGCAACATGATTGAGTATCAGTTCGGTCTTTTCCGCAACTCCGACTATACGATGATCAATTCCATCGATGATGTTATTTCCGAGGCGCAACAGATGATCACTGATATCAAGACGACCAAGTCGCTCAGCGGCGCAGGTATCGGTATCGGCGCACAGTTTGTGAACGTCAACCACGCGCGTATTTACGGCGTGGAGGTAGGTACCGCCGGCAAAGTGGATATTCGGAAGGACATGGAGTTGCGCTACACAATCGGCTATACGTTCACGGAGCCGGAAGACATGGACAACCAAGCGCGCATCGAGGAGGAGAAGACCTATACCGATCCCCTGCAGATGAAGAACAAATCCAACGACTCCAAGTACCTCAAATACAGGAACAAGCACTCGTTCAAGGCGACGCTGGATTATAACTACAAATGGTTCTCGATTGGCACCAACCTGTCGTACCGCAGCAAGATTCTCGCCGTGGATTATATCATGGTGGACGAGCGCGTGAAGGAGCAGAAAGATATTATGGATTACGCGCGTATGTTCATCTTCGGCTATGAGGACGGCGTGTCGCTTCACGACTATTGGATGAGCCACAACATGGGTATCTTCACGATGGACATCCGTGCCGCCGTGCGGTTCAAAGAGCACATAGAATTGCAGTTCCTCGTGAACAACCTGCTCAACACGGAGTATAGCTTCCGTCCGATGGCGCTGGCACCGCCCCGCACGTTTGTTTGCCGAATGAATATTACACTGTAACAGCATTCAGAATTCAGCATTCAGAATTCAGTTCTAACAAATAACGACATATGAAAAAGATTTTTACTACTGTTATAATGGCTTGCATGTTAGCTGTTTCTGCGATGGCAGTGACAGTGAATGACGTAGCAGGTGTATTCAAAGGCGACCTGAATATCGGCGGCCAATTGTACAACAACAAAGAGGTGTATATCCTGCCGGGCGTTACCGCCAACACCATTACCTTTGTATTGCCGGATTTCAAGTACGGTGCGGCTTCGCTCGGTGACATTGTGCTGGTGAATATTCCGATGAACTCTTCCGGCAAACTGACGCTTGAGAATGCTTCACTCTATATCAAAGCCATTAATGAGCGTGCTACGATCAATGTGCTCAACGGCATTCAGGACGGCGGCACCACTTATAACTCTATTGTTTCCTCCTCGTCGGCACAAGTATTGCTGTCTATTGCAGCAGGTTCGTTGCCTGAACCCATTATGGTGCTTTTCAGCGGAAGCAAAGTAACCAACAAGAACTACGCCGTTGCTAACGGCGGCTTCGAAGGCTCCTGGTCCAACAACGAAGTCTCCGGCTGGCACTCGTTCCCCAGCGCAACAGGTACATATAATTCCTTTGTAACAGGCAACACACAACAATTCCAAAAGTCCACAGAAATACGCCCGGGCTCAACAGGTAGCCAGAGTGCCAGATTGCAATCCAATATGGTAGCGGGTGCCAAAGCCAATGGTAACTGCACCAACGGACAAATCAATGCAGGCTCGATGTCGGCAGATGATGCGAGCGGTAACTATAATTTCTCCGACCCATCCAATAACGGCTACAACACTGCTTTTGTCGGTCAACCCGACTCGCTGGTGTTCTGGGCGAAGTATATTCCGGCTGACAACAATCCCTCCAACTCGGTCAACGTAGCGCGTGCGCACGCGGCAATCACCCAGAATGCCCGTTATCAGGATCCTGAGACCGGCAGTTCTGCTTCCGTTAAGATTGGAGATGCGGCCATCAACTATTCAGCTACCTCAGATATGGGATGGCAGAGACTTTCTACTCCGTTCACCTATTCCTCTGTGGATCCCTCCACTGCTGCTTACATGCTGATTACGTTCACCACCAACTATCAGCCGGGAGGCGGTTCTACCTATTCGACCGGTAGCATGTTCAACAAAACATACTATTACGACAACCTGTATCTGGATGACATAGAGATGATTTACAACCACGCGCTCACATCGCTCAAGATGGACGACAGCGCCATCTCTTTCTCCAACGGAAAGGCTACAAGCAAAAAGACTTTCAGCGACAGCGACTACACCTTTGCCGCTACCACCAACGGCAAGGCATCCAAGTCGTTCATCGGCTATGACGAAGCCAATAATCAGGTACATTTCTATGTAGTAGGAGACAACTACTCGCAGACATCAAGTTCCTACTCCGTCTATACCCTGCAGATGGCGGAGCCTATTCGCGACACCTATTACGAGTACACCGCTTCGACATGCGCCAACGAACCCTATTCGGATGGGTTGTTCAGCAACCTGACCAAGGCTGACACTTATACCAAGACTATCCCTAATGCCGCAGGCTATGACTCGATTATTACCCTGACGCTGAAAGTGCTGCCTACCTATCTGCGTCCGAGTTCAGCGACTATTGACATGGATAAATCCTACACATGGCGCGGACACAAATACGAGAACCTGACGCCGGGCGTATATACATTCGCTGACTCGCTGAAGACCAAAGCCGGTTGCGACTCGGTATATACCCTCACACTCACGGTCAAGGCTATCGGCTATTCGTCCTCTGAAGAAATGACCGTTTGTCAGAACGAAGCGGCAGAGTGGCACGGCAAGGCACTGCCTACTGCCGAAACCGGAACGGCTACCGTAATTGACTCCCTGCAATCGGTTTATGGCACGGACTCTGTTGTCACGCTCAACCTGACCATCCTGCCGTCGTATCTGATTCCGGCCGAGGCAACTATCCCGATGGATTCGTCTTACACTTGGCGCGGGCATGAGTACAAAGATCTTGTACCGGGTGTTTACACCTACGCTGACTCGCTGCTCACCCAAAACGGCTGTGACTCGGTCTATACGCTCACGCTGACGGTAGAGGCTATCCGTTATGCCTTTGCAGAGGAAGCGACCGCCTGCCAGAACGAGCAAACGGAGTGGCACGGCAAAGCCCTTCCCACGGCTCAGGCAGGAACGGTGACGGTATATGACTCCTTGCGGTCGGTTTACGGCACTGACTCTGTTTATACGCTGACGCTGACTGTCCTGCCGTCCTGGCAGAAGACGGAAACCAAGTATGTCAACGAAGCTGACTTAGAGTGGCGCGGCCAGGTTATCCAAGGCCTGGCACATTCCTCGGATCCGTATCTCTACTACGACAGTCTGACGGCTGTCAACGGTTGCGACTCGGTATATGTATTGCGTCTGTTTGTATCTGACACGCCTGTTACCTACGGTGAATACGAAGAAGTAATCTGCCAAGGCGAGCAAGTGCGGTTCAATGGTGCCATATACACAGAGGCCACGGATGAAGATGTACATATGTCCACGCCTAATATGTATGGCGGCGACTCGATTGTACACCTTACCATCATTGTTCTGCCGTCCTATACTATTGACGAGTACCTGAACATCGTAGCAGGCGACCAGCAATCATGGGAATGGCAGGATCTCAGCCATTTCCCCGTAGGCCAATACGAATTATACGCCACCTACTACACCGACGATGATTGCGACTCGACGTTGGTGCTCCACCTGACTGTGGAAGCCGAGGCTATCGAATCAGGTATTCCTCAGGTGCCGCAGGACGGCCGGCGCATACACAAAGTGCTCTGGAACGGACATCTGTATATTATCCGTGACGATGAGACAATCTATGATATTATAGGAAGAAAAATCCAATAATCAATAAACAAAACCAACAAAACAATGAAGAAGATTTTTACTACTTTGGTAGCCGGACTGATGATTTCGGCACAAGTATTGGCTGTCAGCGTCAAGGACGTCTGCGGCCAGTTTACAGGCGATTTGAATATCGGCGGTGATCCTTATCCCAACAAATCAGTTTATCTGCTGCCGGGTGTAGTGGATAACACCGTAACTTTCGTATTGCCGGACTTCACTTATGGCGGCAAAGGCAAACTGGGTAACATTGTGCTCCCCAATATCCCGATGGATGCCAATGGCCAACTGACCTTGGAGAATGCCAGTCTTTATTTGGATGCTATTTCCCTGCGTGCAAGTATCACTATCCTTAATAATTTTGTAGATGACTATGACGGCACGGTTTACAACTCATACGTTACTGCCAACGAGGCGATGATACTGCTCTCTATCGAAGCCGATCTTCCTGAGCCTATTTTTGTTCTTTTCGGAGGAGTACCTGCACATGCCAACAACTACGTACTGCCTAACGGCGGTTTTGAGGGAGAGTGGACCAACAACGAGCCTGCGGGTTGGCACTCGTTTGGTTCCGCAACGGGTCTCATGGCTGATTTTGTAACCAGCAACACCCAACAGTTTATTCAGTCAGATGAAGTTCGTCCGGGTTCCACCGGCAAGAACAGTGCCTTGATTTCATCGAACATGCTCTTTGGTGTGAAAGCCAACGGCAACTGCACCAACGGTCAGATCAACGCCGGCTCGATGGATGCCACGGAAGCCAAGGGCAACTACAACTTCTCCGACCCCGCCAACACCGGTTTCAACACACCTTTCCAAGGCCGTCCTGACTCAGTGGTATTCTGGGCCAAGTATCTGCCTGCCGACCGCAATGTGGCCAACACTGAGAACAAAGCGCGCATGAACACCGTAGTAACAACCAACAACCGCTATCAGGATCCTGAGTTGAACAACGACTCTGTCAAGCATGCTGACTACCGCATCGCGAGTGCCTCTATTGATTATCAGGCAACAGCCGACATGGGTTGGCAGCGTTTGTCCGCTCCGTTTGAGTACACCAATGTAGCTCTGGAGCAGGCTCCTGCCTATATCCTTGCTACATTCTCTACTAACTACACTCCCGGTGGCGGATCGTCCTACTCCACCGGCGGATTGTTTGGGAAAAGCGTACTTGACACTGTATTTATCGACGATGTAGAGCTGGTTTACAACAAGGCACTTACCTCGTTTGAGCGCAATAGCAAGGCACTTGAGTTTACCAACAAGATTGCTAAAGTAGATGAAGCCTATTGCGACAGCTGCGCCAAGAACGCTGCTACTGCAGATGGTGTTTCCGCTCAGACATTTATTGCTTTTGACCATGCACACAAATGCATCTTTGTCTATGTGATTGCGGATGACTATGCACAGTCGGGCGAGTATAACCTCTACCGCGTTAATTTCACGGATAGCGATACCAAAGACATTGATCAAACAGAGGGCTTTGAGAACATCCGTTTCGGTGAGACACGCTTTGAGAAGGTGCTCATTGACGGTCAGCTCTACATCCGCAGCAACGACGCTTGGTTCAACGCTGCCGGCGTACGCGTTCGCTAATCAGCAACAAGGTATTATAATACATACCATTTCTCCCAATGAGTTCGGCTTCCCGCCGGACTCATTTTTTTGTCGGTAGTGCGTCGGAGGATTATCGGGGGATTATCGGGGGATTATCGGGGGATTATCGGGGCGTCATTATTCTGATTATCGGATAGTATATTCCGTGCGTTTTATTAATAATCGGCTACACCTTGTTATTATTCGCGCGCGTGAAAGAACGAAAATTTGCATAAATCAAAGATTTATATTAATTTTGTACTCGTTTTTTGGCTCCAAACGGTACAAAATTATCGAACAATCTTAATAATCGTATATTTTTTACCAAACAGAGAGCACCAAACGCTAAAACAAGAATTGAAACACAAAAAACGAATCATTTTAACACAAAAAAGATATGGTACAATTTACTAAAAATCAATTATTTACAAGTAGTGTGAATAGTGTAAAGTCTAGGATTGCTCCGAAGTGCTCCCGAAGCGCCCTCGGCTTGCTCCGCATTTGCATGTTACTCTGCCTATTGGCGGGAACAAGTACAAATACATGGGCTGCATTGACCTATGACACCTATTACGGAAAATGCAACGCCTATGCGGTGTTTGACAACTCTATCAATCGGACTGCAGGCGGTGTATATGTAAGCCTCAATGGTAACTGGCCGGAAACAGATGATAATTACATTTCAGACGACAACTCGTCGAAAAGTGGCAACACAGCAAAGTGGAACTCGAGCGTAAGTTTTACAGTCAATCTACAAGCAAAAGCATGGGCAGGTTACCACTTTGATGGTTGGTACGATGCTCTGGCTGGCGGTAGTTTGAAGTCGTCTGACTTAAAATACACGGAGACCTTAGTAGCAACTTCAAAAAGTGAGGGTTCACCGACTACCATTAACCGCTATGCGTACTTCTCATTGGCCACATACACGGTGACCTTCAATGCCAACGGCGGTAGTGTAGCCACCAGCAGCAAAACGGTGACTTATACCAAGACCTATGGCACACTGCCTACCCCTACGCGTGAGGGTTATGAGTTTGCCGGTTGGTACACTGCTGCTACCGGAGGTTCTCTGATTACCAATACATCCACATACAACCTGACAACGGGACAAACATTGTATGCCCATTGGAAACAGACAGTCACCTTTGCCCCGAATGGTGAAGGGGGAAGCGTCAATCCCGCCAGCAAACAGGTTGTCAAGGGAGACACCTATGGTGCGTTGCCTACTCCAACCCGCCGTTTCTATGATTTCGCAGGTTGGTTTACAGCAGCCGAAGGAGGTTCGCAGGTGACTGCAGCAACGACTGTAACATCCTCCGAACACCACACACTCTATGCCCATTGGACGCTGCATCCGGAGGATCAAGTGACCGGTTGGGGCACGATGCTGTTTTATATGGCCAAAAATACGCGTCAGCCGATAGCACCGACTACCAACTCCGGCATCACTTCGTTTACTTGTGAGTCGGACAATGAGTCAGTTATCAGCATTGACGGCGAATATCTGGTAGCTCATACAGGCGGTACAGCCACTATTACGATTCATATTGAGGGCAATACCTATTTCAATCCTGCCACGCTGAGCGCTACGTTCACGGTATTGAACAAAGAGACACCTAACTTCCGACCGAATGGTTTTAGCGAAGAGGGCACCAATGAACTGAAAGTAGATGACGTCGTTACGCTCAGCCTGACTAATGTCAGCGAGGGACTTAACGGTGAATTTACGGCAACCGCCTCTACTGACAATGTGATTGGTATTGCGCGTGAGGGTAATGCACTGATCTTTACTGCCTTGCACGAAGGCAGCACGACTGTTACTGTTTCGCAAGCAGATAATGCAGATGTGTTTGCAGCGACCCAAACATATACCTTCAATGTGACACGCTATGAACCTCAGTTCTCGCTTACGGCAACCAACTTAGAGTTGGAGCAGACAGCTACACTGACGCTCAGCCATGTAGATGGTCAGGCTATTACCTTTGCGCCGGAAGGTATTGTTTCGTACGATGCCAACAGCGGTTTGATTACCGCAGTGGCTCCGGGCACTACTACCCTGAGCATTTCACAGCCGCAGACCAACAGCATTGCCGCCAAGGATGCGCAATACACCATTACGGTAACCAAGAAAACGCCTACTTTGAATGTTATCATGGATGACGAAGTGCGCACCAGTTTGACTATCCTTCGCGGAGAAACGGCTACAGTAACGTTCGAAAAGGTATCCGATGCGGAAGTGGTTGTTACCAACGTGAGTGGATCTCAAATAGCATCTTACGTCAACGGAGTGATGACTACCGGAGGCGTAGGTACAGCCAAATACCGTGCTACGCTTGCAGAAACAGATACCTACAAGGCTGCATCAGTTGATTTCACTCTTACCGTCAATGCCTATAGCGGGCACTTGACTATTACAGGTAGATCTTATACCATCGGTTACGGTGACGCTATGGACTGGAGACATGTATACGAAACGATGCACTTTGAGGGTATTCCTGATAAGTTGTCGTTCGATTTTGCATACATCTATCTTGTTCAAGGCAATATTGGAAACCCAACCACTTCTTGTCCGAGTTGGGCAGCAGGTCTGGTAGCAGATAATAAGGAAGGACGAGATAACGTTCATATGCTTTATGTTGAGGAGAGTGCAGACGGCGACACATGGAATACCATCTGGACGGACGACTCCGGTTCCGACAAAGATACGCACTCTTCCGGAGAAATCCAGTTGAACAAGGCTACGCGTCACCTGCGTTTCCATCACTCATGTAACTTCTCCAACTCCTATACCAATATCAAGGTGACGGAGCTCAAGTATGTAGAGGATCCCGACCCTGCTACCATTGATTTCGGTTCGGCAGTTATCAACTCGGGCGAGGTTAGTAAGACATCGCTGATTAACTGGTGCAACATCGCGCCGCTGACAGTCACCAGCAGCAACCCGCGCTTCTCCGTCAGTCCGGCTTCATTCGGTAATTTTGACCAAGCCGGTTCGCAAGTGCTGACCGTCACCTACAACCATACCAATGAGGTTGGTCCGCAAGAGGGTACGATTACTATTACCAACGGCACAAACACCAAGAAGATTACCGTCAAAGCCAATACCACCAAGCGTCCGCAGACTATTACGTGGAATAGCGAATTGGCTGCTACAGGCTATGCCATGAACGTGGGTGAGCAATATCCGGATAGCGTAGTGATGTCTTTGGCTACAGCTACCAGCGGCGAGCGCATTACTTTCACTTCCGATAACGAAGAGGTGATTGAGGTGATTGCCGATACCGCGCTGCTGGCTAAAGCCATTGGTACAGCTCACATAACCGCTTATCAGGCAGGCGATGACGAATATGCAGAGGTTTCTGACACACAAACATTTACCGTAACCGACCTCCGCAAGCAGTCTATCACCTGGGAGCAGAACCTCTATGGTCTGCTGACCACCAGCGGCTCCGTAGAACTGACCGCTACCGCTACGAGCGGCGGCCCGATCACCTATACATCGGCTAACACCAATGTAGTAAAAGTGAGTGGCAATGTGCTGACCGTTGTAGGAGAAGGCGAGACATATATCACCGCTACACAAGGCGGCTACACCGATGACGAAGGTGTAGAATGGCTTGCCGTTTCGCAGAACAACTACGTAATCGTCCGCAACCCTGCTTCGCAGTGTAACCAAATGGCTCTCTCGCAGGGCTCGCTAACCCTGAACGGAAGCAAGAAACAGCAGGATTACAACCTTACCGGTATTCCAGCCACGCTGACCTTCACCGCCAAGCATGGCACCAAGAGCACCAGTTCATGGGGAAGTGCGACCTACTCAGCACTCATCGTAGAGCAATACCTCTACAAAGACGGTATTTTTGAGTGGTACGAGGTGTATAACCAAGTGGTAGGTACATCCGACACGCAGTCCGGCAATATTACCATTGATGAAACTGCCACCAAGTTGCGTTTCCGCACCTTGGAGACAGGTACCGACCATACGATCAGCAACATCCGCGTGACGCAGAAAAAACTCCTGCGTGCAGACGTAAGTTCGATTGATCAGGAGGCAGAAACCAACTCCGTATGGCAGCAAGTGATTACGGTTACTCACTCCAACATCGACCTGATGACCCTCTCTACGCAGAACGGTCTGCTCACCCTCAGCCAGAACACGCTGGGCGGCGGTTGCGGCAGCTACGGCGATGATGTATTTACCGTTTCGTTCACCCCGACGGAGAAGAACCGGGAGTACAACGACGTCATCATCCTCACCGACGGCAAAGCACAGCCTTCGACTATCAATATCCCGGTACGCCTGACCACCAAGGGTCTCAACCAGTCGATCAACGACTTTGAGTTGCCCGCAGAGGCACAGACTACCGACGAGATTGCCGTTGCGGCTACCGCTTCCAGCGGTTTGGAGGTAACATTCCTCACCTCGGATAGCGCCGTGGCTTACGTCGAGGACGGCCGTCTGGTGATCGTCAGCGGCGGCACAGTAACCATCACTGCCACCCAGGAAGGCAACGAGAAATACGATGCTGCTCCGGCTGTAGAGAAGACTATTGTCCTCCATAAAGTAGCCACCACGATCACCACAGCACCTACCGCAGCAACTATCGTTTATGGCCAGACGCTCGGTGAGTCCGCTCTAAGTGACGGCGAGGCTACTGTGGAAGGTTCGTTCGCATGGGAGAATCCGGAAACCAAACCTGCTGCTGGTACGCAAAGCTATAATGTAGTCTTCACGCCGGAGCAGAGCGGCATCTACGCTGCCAGCACCAAGCTGGTCAGCCTGCGTGTGGAGAAAGCCACTCCGGTGGTAACCACTTGGCCGACGGCTACCGATATCACGATTGCCCAGAGCCTGGGTGACTCCGAGCTCAAGAACGGCGAAGCCAATGTAGAGGGTGAGTTCACATGGAAGAACCCCACGGAGAACCGTCTCCGTCCGGGCACCTATGAGCGCACCGTAGTCTTCACGCCGGCTGACGCCAACTACAACAGCGTAGAGGGTACAGTTACCGTGACCGTCATCAACGTGCTGGCACGAATAGAGGAAATGCCTGTTGCTGTAGCCGAAAACGCAGTGTATGGCATCACACTGTCGGAGGTAGCGCTGCAAGGCGGTGCGGCTTCCGTAGCAGGTTCGTTCGCATGGGCTAATCCGGACTCCGTAGCACAGGCCGGCACACACACCTACCCCGTGCTCTTCACGCCGGAAGACCTGGAACTGTACGCCGTAGTCAAGATAGAGGTTAGCCTGACCGTAGCCAAAGCCACACCGGCCATTACAGTGGAGCCTGCGGCTACAGCCATCCAGTACGGTCAGACGCTCGGCGAGTCCGTTATGAGCGGCGAGGCTACCGTAGAAGGTACGTTTGTTTGGGCTGCGCCGGACACGCTGCCGGAGGTAGGCAGCCATGCGATGGCGGTTTTGTTCCTGCCGGCTGACGCCAACAACTATGAGGCTATTGAGACCGTAGTGGTTGTGACGGTTAACAAAGCCGTGGCAGCCGTCAGCGTTCAGCCTTCAGCCCTCAGCAGCCTCATCTATACCGGCGAGGCACAGGCGCTGGTGAACGCCGGCGAGACAGCCGATGGCGCCATCTACTACCGGCTCGGCGAAGAGGGCGAATGGAGCACGCTGGTGCCGACAGCTCTCAATGCAGGCGAATATACTGTTTATTACCAACTCATCGGCGATGCCAACCATACCGACAGCGAGGTATTCGGACCTATCTATACGGAGATCGGCAAAGCAGAGGCTGTGGTCATCGTTGCTCCTGCGGCCGGCAGGCTGGTTTATGGACAGACGCTGGGAGAGGCTGAAATAACGGGCGGCGAGACCAATACCACAGGTGTGTTCGCATGGTCGAATCCGAATGAGCAACCCGAGGTAGGTACAGTTGAATACGAAGCCACCTTCACTCCGGATGACACCGACAATTACACACCGGCTATCCTCTATGTGGCCGTCACAACCGACAAACGCCCGCAAACGATCGAGTGGATGGAAGAGCTGGCTCCGATGGTGCTCAACGGCACACATACCTTCACAGCCACAGCCACTTCCGGTCTGGAGGTAAGCTACACCTGTTCGGATGAGCAAATAGCTTATATTGAGGGCAATGTGCTGCATGCAGTGGCTCCGGGCGTTGTGACTATCACAGCTACGCAGGCTGGCGACGAACATAACGCAGCTGCCGAACCTGTAGTACGCCAGATAGAGGTACAGAATATCGAGCCGGTAGAGCCTGTTATCACCGTCAAGCCGGAAGCTACATCTATCGTCTTTGGTCAGCCGCTGAGCGAGTCGCAACTCACGAATGGCGTTGCAGAGGTGGCTGGTACGTTCGCTTGGGCTAAACCCGACACCGTTCCGGGAATAGGCACCCACGAAATGGACGTCATCTTCACGCCGGAGGATAATATCTACTATCTGCCTACCGTCTTTACGGTTGAGGTTACAGTGCTGGCTCCGGCTCCCACCTACGGCGATTATGCGGCTGCTATCTGCGAGGGCGACAGCATTGAGTTTGAAGGTGTTTGGTACAACGACGCAACCGAAACCGAAGTGCTGCTCAGCGAGAAGAACGACCAGGGAGGTGACTCGATTGTGCGCCTCACGGTAAGTGTTCACCCTGTTTACAGCTTCACGGACAGCATGGAGATTCACGCGGGCATGTACGACATCTGGCAGGGTATAGCTATCGGTCAGTTGCCCGAAGGCGACACCACACTGGTAGCCGAATACCGGACAGTCAACGATTGTGACTCCACCTATACACTCCACCTGAGTGTGCTGCCGATGATCACCACCTACGGCAACGACACTATCTACGGCTGCGCCGGCGACAGGATTGTATATGAAGGCAAGACCTACCGCCGCAGCAAAGAAGAGGATGTGCTTGTCAGCGAGAAGAATATCTACGGCGGTGACTCGATTGTACACCTTGTCGTTTATATCATGCCGGCATCGCGCGTGACAGCCTACCAGACTATCAATCAGGGAGATTCCGTTATCTGGCAGAATATTGAGCTGAGCGAGATAGCAGCAGGCGACACCACGCTGACCGTCACCTATACCTCGGTACACGGCTGCGACTCTACGTTCACGCTCTATCTGACCGTGATAGCGACCGAGATTCCTCACACCGCGATTGACCAGGTAGAAGATGACAGGAATAACGGTCAGTCTGCCGAGAAATTCATCCGCGACGGACAAATGTATATCCGCAAGAACGGCCGTCTGTACAACCAGCAGGGTATCAAGGTGAAGGACGAGGAGAATTGAGAATTGTGAATTCTAAAATGTACAAAAATTGCGAGGCTAAAAGCTTCGCAATTTTTGTAATTGGGGCCCCCGCGAATTTTAATTCGTGGGGAGAGCGAAGGCATCGGTCGCCCTAATGACCGCGCGGCGGTCAGTCAAAGCGACCCGATTGCCGAACGCGACGTCCACTGCTCCAGTGTGGCGGTCAGTTGGTCAAAGTTCTGCGCCTTGGCTTTCCCGCGCACCTCGGCTATCTGGCGGTTGACCGCCTGGTCGTAGGTCTCTGCCTCTACGTCGCGGATGACACCCAAGGCGATAGGCAGTTGACTTTCGTCCTCTTGCTTTTCGCCATTCGCCATTACCTCCAGATTCCTCTCTTGCCCCATCAGGGCGAGCAGGCGGTGGAGGGTCGGATCCTGACGATGCGCGTCATGCACCAGCACACGCTCGTCATCCGCCGGCACTACAATGAGCTGAAGACTGAGATCTGACGGCTGAAAGCTGATAGCTAATCCCTTGTCGTTGTTCTTGCCGAAGATCATCTTCTCGCCGTGCTTCAAAATAATAGAATGTTCGGCGCGCTGCTCGCGGTCGGCTATCCACGCGTGGGTACCGTTGTTGAAAATCACGCAGTTGACCAGACACTCCACTATCGAGCAGCCTTTATGTTGCTGCGCAGCCACAAGGCAATCGACAGTCGTAGGCACATCCACATCCAGTGTGCGGGCGAAAAATGTGCCACGCGCGCCCAGTACCAGTTCGGCAGGCACGAACGGACGCTCCACGGTGCCGAAAGGCGACGACTTGCTCACAAAGCCCTTCGGGCTGGTAGGCGAATACTGGCCTTTGGTCAAACCGTAGATGCGGTTGTTGAACATACACACATTGAGATCGACGTTACGGCGGATCTCATGGATGAAATGGTTGCCGCCGATAGCCAGACAGTCGCCGTCGCCGCTCATCTGCCAGACAGTCAGTTCGGGGTGTGAAGTCTTGACGCCCGTAGCAATAGCGCCGCCGCGACCGTGTATGGTATTGAAACCGTACGTGTTCAGGTAGTGCGGCATGCGGCTGGAACAACCGATACCACTTATTACCGCCACCTGGTGGGTGGGGATGCCTGTCTGCGCCATAGCTTTCTGAAGCGCCATACAGATAGCGTGGTCGCCGCAGCCGGGACAGAAACGTACGTATTGGTCCGATTTGAATTGAGATGCTTCCATACTTTATACTAGATTACTATTTGACTAGTTGACTATATGACTAATCGACTATAGATTTAACAAAGTTGACTATCCTTTCAACCGCAAACGGCTGCCCCTGAATCTCGTTGTATTGTTCTATCTGGATATCCGGGAACTGTGAACGCAGATAGGCGGCAAACTGGCCGGTGTTGAGTTCGCAGACGATAATCCGTTGGTAACGGCTGAGCACCTCATGCGTGTTCTTCGGCAGCGGGCAGATATAATTGAACTGCGCCAGATCGCAGCCCAGCTCGTTCGCCGCAGCATGCAGGTGCCCTTCTGTACTGCCCCAGCCGACCAGCAGACATTCGTCCATTCGCTGTTCGCCATGCGCCTTCATCACCTTCAGGTCTGGAATGCGGTCCGCGATCTGCTCTATCTTGTGCTTGCGGGCAAGGACCATCTGCTCATGGTTCTCGGGGTTGGTGGAGATCGTGCCTCGCGTTGCGTCACGCTCCAGACCTATATTGCGGTGCTCATACCCCTCCATTCCGGGAAAAGCCCAATAGCGTACGCCGCGTTCGTCGCGCAGAGCAGGGTTGTAATGCCCCTTCAGTTCTTCGGGCACGCCTTGCGGCTTTATCTCCGGCAACTCAGCCAGCTTGGGAATACGCCAGAGGGCGGTTCCGTTCGCCAGATAGGTGTCGGTCATCAGTATGACAGGCGTCATATTCTCCAGCGCAATCCTGCATGCCTCGTAGGCAAAATCGAAGCAGTTGGCGGACGAAGAAGCGGCAATCACTACCGCCGGACACTCGCCGTTGCGGCCATACAGGGCTTGCAGCAAATCCGTCTGCTCCGTCTTGGTAGGAAGACCCGTACTCGGACCGCCGCGCTGCACGTCTATCACCACCAACGGCAACTCCGCCATGACAGCCAGGCCGATAGCCTCGGATTTGAGGCTCAGGCCGGGACCGGAAGTGCTTGTGCAAGCCAGATCACCTGCAAAAGCGGCGCCGATAGCCGTGCAGACGCCCGCTATCTCGTCCTCCGCCTGAATAGCCATAACGTTCATGTCTTTGCGCGCCGCCAGTTCATGCAGGATATCCGTAGCCGGCGTGATAGGATACGAACCGAGGAACAACCGTTTGCCTGCTTTCTCCGCCGCTGCTATCAGTCCCCACGCCGTCGCTTTGTTGCCGGCAATAGAGGTATAAGAGCTTTCAGCTGAATTCTGATGGCTGATAGCTGATGGCTCCTCAATATGCACTTGCTGTACATTGAGCGCAAGGTTCTGCCCGTAGTTGTAGCCGTCCACCATCACTTTGGTGTTCGGTGCCACCAGTGCCGGTTTCTTTTTGAATTTCTCCTCCAGCAGATGAATAGCTTTCTCCATCGGCTCGTCGAACAGCCAATAAATCAGCCCCAGCGCAAACATGTTGCGGCATTTGAGCACGGCTTTGTTGTCCAAATTAAAAGAGCTTTCGGCTTTTTCTGACGGCTGATGGCTGACGGCTGATGGCTTCAGCGCCTCTTTGGTCAGCGTTGTCAGCGCCACCGGCACGATCTGCACGGTCTCGGGAATGCCGAGTTCCTCAAAGGGGTTGGAGGTGTGGAATTGCGCCTTCTCCAAGTCTTTGTCGCTCAGCGAGTCCGTATCGACAATCACTATCGCGTGCCTGTGGTACAACGAAAACTCCTCGTCAAAATGCGCCTGCGGATGGTTGAAATGCGAACCTAACGTACACACTTTCAGCGCGGCAGCGTTCATTGCTACCACCACATCCGCTTTGTCACCCGAGGTATAAACCTCATGTCCCAACTCTACTTGGAAAGCACTCACGCCGCCTAACGTACCTTGCGGCGCACGAATCTCCGCGGGAAAATCCGGCAGAGTGGAGATCTCGTTGCCCATTTCGGCTGCCAGCTGTGCAAACATATTACCCGTCAGCTGCATGCCGTCGCCCGAGTCTCCGCAAAATCGAACTACAATGTTTTTCACCTTTATTGATGTTTGGTATTAAATGCGACTGCAAAGATAATACATTTTTTGCACATACGCAAGCGCAAACGGAGAAAAATCTTTTTTTAAGGACAGACAGGCTCACATCGGGCTTTTATCAGAGCCGAGGCCGCTTCGTGTTCACATCGGGCTTTCTTCGGAGCCGGCGCAGCGTCAGTACCGCTTCGGGGGCGCATCGGGATCGCGTCGGGTGAATATCGTATCATACCCCACCCTATAATATACATAGTATATTATTCCGTGATTTTGAAATGTAAAAATTCAACTATATTTGCACATGTCAAAAAAAAGTTGTATCTTTGTAGCCGATTTAATTTGGATAAGTAGGACTTAATGGATAAGATACGGAATTTTTGCATCATAGCACATATCGACCACGGCAAGAGTACGCTGGCGGATCGAATGCTGGAGATCACCGGCACGGTGGACGTACGCCAGATGGAAAACCAGGTGCTGGACGACATGGATCTGGAGAAAGAACGCGGCATCACCATCAAGTCGCATGCCATACAGATGAGTTATCAGCCGTCAGCTATCAGAAATCAGAGTTCTGAAGGCTCAAAGCCGAATGCTGATGGCCCATATACTTTAAACCTCATTGACACTCCGGGGCATGTGGATTTCAGCTATGAGGTCTCGCGCTCGATTGCGGCTTGCGAAGGCGCTGTGCTGGTGGTGGATGCCACGCAGGGCGTGCAGGCGCAGACGATTTCGAACCTATATATGGCTATCGAACACGACCTGGAAATCATTCCCGTCCTCAACAAATGCGACATGGACAACGCCATGCCTGAACGCGTAGAAGACGAGATTATTGACCTGCTGGGCTGCAAACGCGAAGAGATTCTCCGTTGCTCCGCCAAGACGGGCGAAGGAGTAAGGGAAATTTTGGACGCGATAGTAGAACGTATCCCGGCGCCGAAAGGCGATCCGAAAGCACCGCTGCAATGTCTGGTGTTTGACAGCGTATTCAATAGTTTCCGCGGCATCATCGCCTATTTCAAAGTGGTGAACGGCACGATGCGCACAGGCGAGAAAGTGCGGTTTGTGAACACCGGCAAAGAGTACGACGCCGATGAGATAGGTATTCTCAAACTGGACATGAGTCCGCGCAACGAGATTTCCGCCGGCAACGTAGGCTATATTATCTCGGGTATCAAGACATCCACCGAGGTCAAAGTGGGTGACACAATCACCCACGTCGCCCGTCCGTGCGACAAAGCCATCGACGGCTTTGAGGAAGCCAAACCGATGGTGTTTGCAGGCGTGTATCCCATCGAAACGGAGGATTACGAAGACCTCCGCGCCTCGTTGGAGAAACTGCAACTGAACGATGCCTCTCTCACCTTCCAGCCGGAGAGTTCGATGGCGCTGGGCTTCGGTTTCCGCTGCGGATTCCTCGGACTGCTGCATATGGAGATTGTGCAGGAACGTCTGGACCGCGAGTTTGACATGGATGTCATCACCACCGTCCCGAACGTCTCTTACAATGTCTATACCAAAGACGGCGGCATGGTGGAGGTGCATAATCCCGCCGGCATGCCTGACCTCACGGAGATCGACCGCATCGAAGAGCCGTATATCCGCGCCTCCGTCATCACCACAGCCGATTATATCGGCCCGATCATGACCCTCTGTCTCGGCAAACGCGGCGAACTGGTCAAACAGGAGTATATCTCCGGCAACCGCATGGAGTTGCTCTTCGACATGCCGTTAGGCGAGATAGTGATTGACTTCTACGACAAACTGAAGAGTATTTCCAAGGGCTACGCATCGTTCGACTGGCACATGAACGGATTCCGGCCGTCCAACCTCGTCAAACTGGACATACTTTTGAACGGCGAACAAGTGGACGCGCTCTCTACCCTCACTCACCGCGACAACGCCGTTGATTTCGGCCGCCGCATGTGCGAGAAACTGAAAGAACTGCTGCCGCGCCAGCAGTTCGATATAGCTATCCAGGCGGCTATCGGCGCGAAGATCATCGCCCGCGAGACGGTCAAGCAGGTGCGCAAAGACGTGCTCGCCAAATGTTACGGAGGCGACGTGAGCCGCAAGCGCAAACTGCTGGAGAAACAAAAACGCGGCAAGAAACGTATGAAGCAGATAGGCAACGTAGAAGTGCCGCAGAAAGCCTTCCTCGCCGTTCTGAAACTGGATTAAAATTAATAATATTATGGAACAATTTGTACACTCGGCATGGTCTATGATTCCGTTCGGACTCATGCTGTTGATGATTGCCATCGGTCCGCTGGTAGCGGAACACTGGTGGGAAAAGAATGTGAACAAACTGATCGTGTCGCTCTTCTTGGGCGTACCGGTTGCCGTTTGCCTGATTATGGGCGGCATGATGCATGAGTTGGAGCATCAGATTTTCTTTGACTACGTGCCGTTTATCATCCTGCTGTTGGCATTGTTTGTAATCACGGGAGGTATTCATTTCTCGGGCGATCTGAAGGCCAAGCCTTGGGTCAACACCGGTTTTCTGGCATTAGGCTGGATTCTGGCGTCCTTCATGGGAACGACAGGAGCGGCTATGTTGCTGATTCGTCCGCTCATCGAGACGAACAAACAACGCGAATACAAAGTGCATACCATCCTGTTCTTTATTGCCTTGGTAGCCAACTGCGGCGGTTTGCTCACTCCGCTGGGTGACCCACCCTTGTTCATGTTGTTCCTCCGCGGCGCCGGTTTCACATGGTTCCTCCACCTGCTGCCGGAATGGGCTACGACAGGTCTGATTCTGCTCGCTATCTATTTCCTGCTGGACACCTGGTACTACAAGAAAGAGCATTGGACATCGCTGTCCGCCGATGCTCGTGAGGCGACTCCGCTGGTCATGAAAGGAACCATCAATTTCCTTTATCTGCTGGGCGTAGTGCTCGCTGTAGCTTTTGTGAACGAAGGAACCATCAAAGCGATGGGCGAAGCGGACGCACCGCTGTGGCTCAAATACCTACGTGAGATAGTGCTGCTCTCGCTCACCGGTCTCTCGCTCTACACCACCCGGAAAGAGGTGCGTTATGACGACAACAAGTTCAGCTGGACGCCTATTGTAGAAGTGGCTGTCCTGTTCCTGGGTATCTTCACGACGATGACTCCGGCTTTGGCATTCCTCAAAGCCCATGCCGCCGACCTGGGATTCACGCATCCCTGGCAGTTCTACTACTCGACAGGTGCGCTGAGTGCCTTCCTGGACAACACCCCGACAGCCGTTGCTTTCCACGGTGTGGCTTCCGGTCTGCCTGAGTCGCTGGCCGCCGCAGAGGCAGGCGTGGTGACCGGTATCTTCAACGGCGTGCCTTTCGTAGCCGGCGTTCCGGAGATATTGCTCAAGGCTATCTCCATCGCAGCTGTTATGTTCGGTTCGCTCACCTATATCGGCAACGGACCTAACTTCATGGTGAAAGCGATTGCTGAGGAGAGCGGCATCAAGATGCCGTCGTTCTTCGGATACATGATCAAGTTCAGTCTGATTATCCTCCTGCCGGTTTATATCCTTGTACAACTGTTGTTTATCTAAATGGTAAATAACTAAACAGTAAATATCTTTATGAGTTTGTTCGATCAAGTAAGCGAGGACATCAAACGTGCGATGCTCGCTAAAGACAAAACAGCGCTGGATGCGCTGCGCGGAATAAAGAAAGAGTTTCTTGAGGCTAAGACTGCCAAAGGCAGCGACGGCGAACTGCATGACGACAAAGCTCTGCAGATTCTCCAGAAAATGGTCAAGCAACGCAAAGAGTCGGCGCAGATGTATATGGACGCCAACCGTCCCGAACTGGCGGAAGACGAACTGGCGCAGTGCAAGATCATCGAGCGCTACCTGCCGGCCATGCTGAGCGAGGAGGAGTTGACAGCTGCCCTGCACGAAATAATCGCACAGGTAGGTGCCACCGGTCCCCAGGACATGGGCAAGGTGATGGGCGCAGCTACCAAGCAGCTCGCCGGCAAAGCAGAGGGCAAAGCCATCAACCTCAAAGTACGTGAACTATTAGCCCGATGAAAAGAGCGTTCCTTATCATTCTGTTAGCAACCGGCACCAACTGGGTGTCGGTTGTTACAGACTGGTACAGCACAAACATGAACTACGGCTCCATCGTGGCATTGATGACCGTTGAGAGTTCGTTTATCCCCTTCCCCAGCGAGGTGGTCATTCCGCCTGCCGCCTACGTGGCTGCCGATCCGGGCAGTTCGGTACATGTGAGCGACAGTTATTTTGTCAACGTGGCGTTGATTGTGCTTTTCGGAACTATCGGGGCACTGCTCGGCGCTATTATCAACTACCTGCTTTCATTGTGGCTCGGAAGGGCCATCATCTACGCCTTTGCCGACAGCCGGTTAGGGCACTTGTGTCTGCTCAGCCGCGAGAAAATGGAGAAAGCCGAAACCTATTTCAACGACCACGGCAAGGTCAGCACATTCATCGGACGCTTCATCCCCGGCATCCGTCAGTTGATTTCTATTCCGGCGGGACTGAGCAAAATGCATTTCGGTTGGTTCCTGTTCTACACCTTCCTCGGTGCCGGACTTTGGAACACCGTCCTCGCCATCCTCGGCTACGTGGCGCATGGTCAGGCTGACCTGATTAACAAATATAGCCACGAACTATCCGTGGCTATACTGGTGCTGCTGGGCGTAGCGGTTCTCTATTACGCCGTCAAATGGCTTGTCCGTTATTTGAGGAAATAACTCCTTACTTGCCTCTAATCCACGAGAAGGGGTTATAAGAGGGCTTGTCCTTGGGTTTATCCTCTTCCTGTACATCTTCCTCGATTCGGATATCCAGTTCGTCAGCTGCCGCTGCTGCAGGACGCTGACGAGTTATGGTATTCTCCTCGGGCACCTCTACTTTCACTTCGTGAAGCGTGTCGCTCAGGTCAATCAATGCAGGCTTCTCGTCCTCCATATTCGGTTGCGGCTGCTGAGGATAATTCTCCTCTATCGCCTCATCAATAGTTTTCTTGCCTTCTTCTGCGTCCTCGGTGGGCAGTCCGTCCACCTTGTAGCCGGTAGCGATAATGGTAACACGCACCTCTTCGCCCAGGCTCTCGTCAATGGATGCGCCCCATTGTACCTCAATGTCGTCACCCACCTCCTGCACAAAAGCGTTGATCTGGTCGATCTCCTGCATCACAATGGCATGCTCGGTGGAGCAATAGAACTGCAGCAGAATCCGCTCGGCGCCATGTACGTCGTTGGTGTTCACCAGCGGCGAGTTGAGAGCGTCGTTGATAGCGTTGGTAATACGGTTCTCACCACTCGCACGGCCGATATTCATGATTGCCACACCACCCTTTTTGAGGGTATTGCGTACATCGGCGAAATCGGTATTGATATATCCCGGCACGGTGATAATCTCCGCAATAGCACGCGCTGCATTGGCTACCACGTCGTCTGATTTGCTGAAAGCGTTCAGCAGGTTGAGGTCGGGATATATCTGCTTGAGTTTCTCGTTGTTGATAATGAGCAAGGCGTCCACATGCTTGGCCAGACGAGCCACGCCCGTCATGGCTTTGACTATTTTTCTCTTGCCCTCAAAGGCAAAAGGCAATGTCACAATACCTACCGTAAGAATACCCAGATCCTGCGCTACCTCAGCTACTACGGCCGAAGCACCAGTGCCGGTGCCGCCGCCCATGCCGGCAGTGATAAACAGCATCTGCGTACCATCGTTCAGCGCCTCTCGGATATGGTCACGGCTCTCCTCTGCATACTGCTTGGCAGCCTCGGGATCGCCTCCTGCGCCCAGACCCGGACCAAGCTGCAGTTTGCTCGGCACAGAGGATTTCAATAGAACCTGACGGTCGGTATTGCATACAAGGAACGACACATCTTTCAAACCCTGACGGTGCATATAGTTGACGGCATTACATCCGCCGCCGCCTACACCGATTACTTTGATAATGTTGTCTTCTGCCAAGCCCTCTAACGGCAAGGTTATAAGTTCTGCATCCATAGAGATATCTGTATTTTTATCGTTACTGTTTTGTCGTTTTACTGGTCGATGAATATATCGAGCGTACCTTCTTTCAAACGGTCGAAGAAATTAGGCTGCCTGACCGGTTGGTTCTTGTGACTGTCGCGGTAGTCCTGCCCCAGCAGGATCGTTCCGATGAGCGATGTATAGGCCGGCGAGAGGTATTTCTCCTCGGTATTGCTATGCAACAGGAGATTATGGGCGCCATACTGCACACGCAGCGAGGTCTGCTGCTGCAGGTATTCCGCCATGCCGGTCAGCATCGAAGCCCCCCCGGTGATATAGAGTGTGGGTACGCGGCCCTCTACCTTCTTGATTTCATCTATCAGGGGCGCCAGTATCTCACGCAGTTTGATATCTATCGCCTCCGCCAGTTGCTCGGTAGTGGCTACTATCTCACCGCCCATTTCAGGAGAAGCGGGGATGCGCAGACGTACGTTTTTCTCCACCTGCGCCGGCGATGCACATCCGAAACGGCATTTGAGCGTCTCTGCCGTCTGAAACGAGACACCCTGTTGCTCCAGCATTCGCGTGATGTGATACCCACCTTTAGGTACTACTTTGTTCACCAGATACTGACCGCCCTTATAGACCGTCAGCGTGGTGGTCTGTGCGCCCATGTCGAGCACTGCACAGCCGTTAGCCAGCACATGATTGCCATCGCATGTAGCAAAAGCCGAAAGGAGCGTTTCGGGACGGACGAAGGCGTGCTCAATGCTGCGCCCTGCTTGCGAGAAGGCTTTCTGCAGCTGGGTGTCAATAGCCTTGCGGCCGTAGAAAGCAATATAATTGGCCTCCACGATAGCCGCACGCTGCTCCGGACGGGGCAGTTCGTCCTGCTCTACTCCATCCAGTGTGAAATAACTGGGTACTAATCCCAACACCGCCACTTCCGGATTACGATGCTCGATTTTCTGCTTGCACTCAGCCTCCATCTCGTCCAGGAGGGCCTGCGTCACCTCACGGCGGCGCGCCTGATCGCGCTTGCTATGCACCGCCACTATCTGCATAGACTGGCCTCCCAGCGAGAGAAAAGCAGTAGGCAGTTCATTCACACCTATACGGTTGGCGAGCAGTTTGAGTACCTCCGCGATAGCAAAACCGGCACCCGAGGATTGGGAGATAATACCCTGCTCCACACACATGGCTCCGTTTTTCTGTGCCCGTTCTTCCACGCCAAGTATTTCAAACAGATCGGGAGCCAGCCTTCGCGCTGCCATAGCGCGGATACTGCCGCTACCCAAATCGAGTGCCACCAATGGTAATGTGTCTGCTGTTTTATTTTGTTTTCTTGCCATTATTTTCTCCCTATTACTTGTCCGCGAAAACGGATATCCAGTTCTCGATAATGTTTGTCTTGTGTTGCGTCCGCACTGTTGTCCAAGAATGTGCGAAGTTTCGTCAGTTTATACTGATAGTTGCTCAAAGCACCTATCACCACTTGCGGTTGGTCGTCATCGTGCATGATCAGCACTGCGTTCTGCGGCGTGCGCATATGAATATACCGGATACGTTCGCGCCAATAGGAGTCGCGCTGCAACCATTCAGCCATCTCGGCGAGTGACGAGCAGGCTGCTTGCGGGCCGACGGCTCCGGTTGCAATGATCACTTGGTCCTTAATCTCCTCACGCCAGGGCATGATCGTATGCCTCGTGTCCACAAAATAGCGTTCGATAGGCGTGCGTACCTCCAACAACGGCTGCCGCTGACGGATATCCACCCGCACTTCGTACATAGGTGTGGAGTAACACTCAGCCCTTGCCACCATTGGATGCGAACGGATCACATCCTCTATGCGATGAATCGCCAGCATATCTATATGTTTGCCTACCGGATAAACCTCCGCTTGCCGCAACAGGCTATCCAGTTCGCCCTCGGTGAGATAACACCGCTGGTCGCTATCCAGAATCCTATAGGTGAGCGCAGGGCATACTTCGGCAATCGGACGCATCGCATAGCCCCAGGCAACAGCTCCGCACATGAGTGCGAGTGTCAGCACAATGCCGATAGTCTGCCATATGATTGTTGCAGTCCTACTCACTTTTCAACACTTCTGTTATCGCCGGTACAAGGCGGTCGATGTCGCCGGCACCGATAGTCATTACCGTCACAGGGACGTTTGAGTTCTGTACTTTGTCGCCCAGCACTCTCGCCAACTCTGACTTTTCTACCAGCTGGCCTTTCCCTATTTTGGCGAGAAGCATCTCGCTGTTGACGCCGGAAATGGGCAGTTCGCGTGCAGGATAAACCGGCAGGAGTATACATTCATCCAACGTAGCCAGCACATGTGCAAATCCGTCCGCGAAATCACGCGTTCGCGAATAGAGATGCGGCTGAAACACACCTATAAACTTACGGTCCTGGTAAAGCCTCCGCACGGAGTCAATCGACGTTGCTATCTCGTCAGGGTGGTGGGCGTAATCGTCTATATACACCACCTTGGGCGTATTCACATGGATATTGAAGCGCCTCTGAACGCCGCGGAAAGAAGCCATGGATTCTTTCAGATGGCTGACGAACAATGCATAAGAATTCGTTTGCTCCTTGCCCACCAGCCATGCTACTGCCAATGCAGCTGTTGCATTCTCTATATTCACCCAAACGGGCACACCGGGACGGATATCGGTTATCACATCCTCGGGGGTATGAAAATCAAAGGTAATCGTGCCGTTTGCCACACGGATATTATCTGCATAGAAATCCGGACATTCGCCTTCTGCGCATTCGCCATTCGTCATTACACCATAGGTGTACTTCTTTACGCCGGGCTGGAGCCGCGGAGTGACAGGCAAACCCTGCTTGATGACCAACGCACCGGTGATAAGGGAGGTGTAGTGTTCAAACGCCTCGCGGTAGGCTTCCGGCGTGCCGTAGATATCCAGATGGTCAGGATCAACGGCAGTAATAACCGAGATATACGGTGTGAGTCTGTGGAAAGAACGGTCGTACTCATCCGCCTCCACCACGGCATAATGCGCGTCAGGACTCTTCCAGTAATTGGTGCCGTAATTCATGCTGATCCCGCCCAGGAATGCAGCCACCCGGTCATGCAAAATATGCGCAAGCATGGTTGAGGTAGTGGTTTTGCCATGCGTGCCTGCCACACAGAGGGCATGCATCGAACGGGTTACGTCACCTAAGACCTCCGAACGCTTGCGGATATCAAAACCATTGCTTCGTAGCCATACATACAATTCGCTGTCCTCCGGCACTGCCGGCGTTCGCACCACAAGCGTGTTTTGAGCCGTCAATCCGAGACGTTGTGCTATCTCAGGAGAATCGGTATAAGTGATTCGGATTCCTTCCCGCTCCAGCTCTTGGGTCAGAGCGGAAGGCGTGCGGTCATAGCCGGAGATATGCTTCCCGCACGCCCGATAATAGCGGGCAAGAGCACTCATACCAATGCCGCCTATTCCGAGAAAAAATATGTTTTCTATGTCGCTGTCTTTCAACATTGCCTTTTCATCCAACTTAAAAAGCGTACAAAATTACAAAAATATTTTTATATGTGCAAAAAAAATAGTAACTTTGCAGCGCTTTTTTGAAATTGACTAAAACACAAATAATTTTATGGCACAAACTCAAGAAGAAACATTCAAGAAAATCGTCGCGCACTGCAAGGAATACGGCTTCGTTTTCCCGTCCAGCGAGATCTACGACGGACTCGGAGCTGTCTATGACTACGGCCAGAACGGCGTGGAGCTCAAGAACAACATCAAGCGTTACTGGTGGGACAGCATGACGCTGCTGCACGAGAATATCGTCGGCATCGACGCCGCTATTTTCATGCACCCGACGACATGGAAAGCCTCCGGTCACGTGGACGCTTTCAACGATCCGCTGATTGACAACCGCGACTCCAAGAAACGCTACCGCGCCGATGTGCTCATCGAGGACCAACTCGCCAAGTACGATGACAAGATTGCCAAAGAGGTGGAGAAAGCCCGCAAACGTTTCGGCGACTCCTTCGACGAGGAGATGTTCAAATCTACCAACGAACGTGTCAAAGAGCATATCGCCAAACGCGAGGCGCTGCACGCCCGTTTCGCCAAGGCGATGAACGACAACAACCTTGACGAACTGAAGCAGATCATCCTCGACGAGGAGATCGTCTGCCCGATCAGCGGCACGCGCAACTGGACCGACGTGCGTCAGTTCAACCTCATGTTCTCCACCGAGATGGGCTCCACCGCTGACGGTGCAATGAAGATTTACCTTCGTCCGGAGACCGCACAGGGTATCTTCGTCAATTTCCTCAACGTACAGAAGACCGGCCGCATGAAGATCCCCTTCGGTATCGCGCAGATCGGTAAAGCCTTCCGCAACGAGATCGTGGCACGCCAGTTCATCTTCCGCATGCGCGAGTTCGAGCAGA
>JAFVDD010000046.1 GCA_017478725.1 Paludibacteraceae bacterium | reverse complement strand
GGGTAAGAGAACTCGCCGATGAAGACAGGCAGGCCGCATGTCTTGTTGATGCGCGTAATGGTCTTGGTGAGCATTTTCTTCTAGTTGAAACTCATGGCAGGCGCACTCGGATAGTAACTGATACCCGCAACAACCACGGCATAGCCGTGCTCCGCCATATATTTGAAGAACGAAGCGGTGGCACGCGGCGTGGAAGTGACGGTCGCTATATGGGTGGAGAAACGCACGGCGGAGGTGTCCTTGCCGGCTTTGGTGTACGCCTTGAGGATACCACGGCGGACAGCTGCGTATTGCTTGACATTGTAGCACCACACATGTTTCTTGAGCCACCAGAGGCTGAACAGCGACGACATATACCGCTTCAACGGACCTGCACTCGCTAACGTCTGGTCAAACGAGTTCGGCACGCCTATTCCGACTCCGGCAAAACCGAAATTGGCTTCGTTGCCGAGGTTCCAGTCATTGACCGTAGCACCCGTAGCCAGAATGCTGTCTGCCACAAACTCGCCGTATATCTCCAAGACCGTGCAGATGTCCTCCAACGACAGTTCTTCCCATTTGGCTTCGCCGTCTTTCAGGATAGCTGCCCACGTCGGGTTAGACGCATAGAGTTCGGGGTAGTCGGATTTGTAGAACCGCGGTGCCTGCGTGCCGTCCATATCCATATAGATATACGCGCACATGACTTCGGGGTTGATGGGGATATTAAGCGACGCGGCGATGCGGCATGTCTGCATCACTTGGTCGAACGTGTGGACATTGGCGTTCTCGTCCGCCTTGCCGTCGGTGGTGTTGTCCAACGTGCCGTCGGCATTGTAGGTCTTGTGCCGCTTGGTCGCCAGACGCACGTACATCTCCGTCGAACCGAGGCTCTGATAGATTTGCTGCAATTCAGCCGGAGTGGTTGCCGTCTTATCCCCTACTTTGAACGTATAACCGGCATCGAACTGATTGAGTGTGAACGGACTGAGCGACAGCGCCACGCGGAAATCACCGGCATAAGCGGCGGCCTTGTGCTTGGCGGTCTGAACGGCTCCGTACGCCACGAAATCCTCATCTTTGTCGGCATTCAGCAGTTCCTCGTAGAGCGCAAGGTCTATCGGCTCTACGAACTCGCCGTACTCAATGCGGTTGGTTGCTCCGCTCTCGTCGCACAGCAGCACGATCGACCGGCTCTTACCGTTCTGATGCACACCTAACACGTGCGTTCCTTTGCCGCGCAAGGTCACGCGCAGACGATGCACACCCGGCTCCAACGAACCCGTGTACTGCGCCTCAATATGCCCGAACACATCGGCTGCTACAATGCTCACTTCGGTGCCATCCACTACCGCCAGATAGAGGTCTGTCGAACTATTGAACGGATTTGGTTTATTCTGTGGCAAGTACAGACCTTCGCTTGCCACCAAAGCATCCATGTCGAAGAAGTAATTGCTTTGCGCCACGGACACAAGCCACATCATCGACATCCATAAAATAGTACAAATTTTTCTCATAATTACATGTATTTTCGAAATCGAGTACAAAAGTACCGCTTTTATTTCATATATGCATTACGCGTAATTCTTTAAAATTGTTCTTTTTTTCACATTTTGCTTGCGCATGTGCAATTTTTGTAGTACCTTTGCAAAAAAATACCAAATTATGCTTCATTCCAACCCCATACCGGAAGTGGCTCCTTTACAGGGGTTTGACGCTTTTGCATGGTATTGCTCCTTGCAAAAGGATACGTTTGAGGTGCTCAATCTCACAAAAATCGAGGGTAATTTTCCTCATTTTCCTGAGCAGTTTGTGCCTCCCATGTACGCTATTGAGTTCGTGACGCGGGGCAAAATCATAGGAACAATAAATAATACGCGGGTTGAAATAACCCCTAACAGCGGTGTATTTATTCTGGCTGATTATGTACTGAAGGCGGAAGAAATGAGCCCTGATTGCGAAATGTACACTTTGGGCTTCACAGTCGAATTTGCCGAAATGCTTAGTATAGACCTTCCCCAAGCCCAGCTTGCGCAGTTAATCATGAGACCCGTATGGCGGATGAGCGACAGCCAGATGACCGTTGCGCTCCAATATGTCGAATTGCTTCGCGTGCTCATCAAAGAACGCAAAGAAACCGCCGTCCTTCAACTCGTCAAATCATTGCTCTATAACCTTGCCGAAGATTATTCACTCTTATATCCGCAGCAGGTGCACACGCTCACACGCGCGAAGCAAATCTGCGGACAATTTTTGTCGTTAGTGGAAATACATTGCCGCGAACAGCATACAGTCGAATGGTACGCCGGACAACTGTGCCTCTCGCCCAAATATCTATCCAATGTACTCAAACAGACCTTGGGCATGTCGCCCAACGCCTGCATAGACCAAGTGCTTGTCCGTCAAGCGAAGTCCCTTTTGTTCTCCACTTCTCTTTCAGTGCAACAGATTGCCGACACCCTCGGTTTCCAGAACCAAAGTCATTTCGGCACCTTCTTCCGCCGCCATGCCGGCTGTTCCCCCAAACACTTCCGCACCTCTCCCACTCAGCATAACTAACAAGCCCCAAATATAGCAAAAAGAGCACCTTTTGAGTGCTCTTCTAATGATTGTTATTCGTTGGGGTTGTGCAGATGAATAGCCACGGCTTTGAGGGTCTGCCACCCGGCGCGGTCGGTCAGGCGAAGCATAAAATGGTAATCGCCCTCCAGCACATCCGCAGGCACAGGAATAGCTATGTCCACGGTGTCTGAACTCAGTCCGCGGACGATGGCGTAGTCTTGATTGAAAACCCACGCGCCTTCCACAGCCTCGTGTTCATGCTCATGCTCTTCGTCCCCGTCATGGTGGTGGTCGTCGCCCTCTTCGCCGTCACAGTCCACCGACGAGGTACCGTGCGTGTGGTGGTCGAAGTTATTATGTATCTCAATATTGAAATTGCCTAATTCGGTGTCATCGGAGCAAACGAAATGCACCTGAATCGTATCGCCGAGATAGTAAATATCACAGTCGGCAGGCAGAAACCCCGCCTCGTCAATAACCGGCGGCGTAAGGTCTTTGGCAGTTTTCTCACAAGCGGCAAAGCCGATAATCATTGCGCCCAGCGCAAACAGAAGGATAATATTCTTTTTCATAATTTTCAATTTTAGAATTCCACCCCTGCCATCACTGAGATGTTCCACCCCGCTTCGGGAATGTCAATCAGGCGGTAATAGGAAGTGTGGTCGTAGTATTTGGTGTTAAGTATATTGTCCGCCTTCAGGCTGATACTCAGTTCGCAGGAAGACAAATGAAATTTCTGTCCGGCAGACAGGTTGAGTGTCCACCATCCGTCAGTAGGTTTTTCGGGCGGCACGATATCCCGCTGCGCCCCGCAGACACGGAAATTGATCGCGGCATAGCCAAGAGAAGGACGAGGGAGCGATGTACGGTGTACGAGGGGAGTCTCCCAATGGAAGCGCAGTTCGGGCATGACACGCCACGGCGGCGAGAAGGGCAGACCGTAGCCTTTCTTGTCTCCGGACAGCTGGCGCGCAAAGAGGTACTCGCCCTGCACGCTGATATCCATATGCCGCCACGGACGGACGGTCAGCATCGCTTCGCCACCGGCACGGACGACCTGCGCCTGCGTGTAGCGGTATAGTTGCAGCCCCTCGCGATACTCCGCCGTCGGGTTGAGGTAGATATAGTTCGGGAAATAGCCGGCAAACGGGTCCACCTGCACCCGCACGTACTCATTCTCCCACGCCACCGACAGATCCGCCTGATAACTCTCTTCAGGCTGCAAGTCCGTATTGCCGGCTTCATAGCGGAAAATATGGTAGTTGATGCCGTCTGTGCCTAACTCCTTGGCAATCGGGGTGCGGAACGCCTTGCCGATATTCGCACGTACAAGCCAACCCTTGTCGGCATACCGCAGCCCGGCAGACCAAGTGAAACTATGAAAGTTACGCGCTATGGCTGCCGACCGTTCCTGATAAACCGCCGTGTCTCCTACGGGCGTAGGAAACCAGTCGCGGTAGGCGTGGATATCCATGTGGGCGTAGTCGTAGCGCACGCCTGCGTTGACGGTCAGCGTGCGGCTGGCACGCCATTCCTCCGCAGCGAAAAGCCCTGCGCTGTACTGCTCGAAATCCGGAATGATGAATCCCCAGCCGCTGCGCCTGTTGTGCTGCACTTCGCCCTGCAACCCGAAGCGCAAGGTGTGCCGCGCCGCCACGTTCCATTTAGCCAAGGCGTGCAGCGTGCCGGTGTGCTTGCTGAACTGCCGTTCGCGGGTGTCCGGCGGCGTAGGCATATAACCGTGCGAGACAGGCTCTGACTCCTCCAGCCGCAAGTTATGCTGCCATGCGGCGTTCACTTCAACGCCCCAGTGGTCATGGCTGTAGGCGGTGTGCCAAAGCACTTTGAGGTGGTTCACTTCCTGCCGGGGCAGGTCGGTATCGCGGTCGCTGCGGTCGTAGTCAATATCGGATAGCCGCACCTCAAGACCATGCGCATTGGCGAAGAAACCGCTCCGCGCCCAAGTCTCATAAACGCGCAAGCAGGTATGCCAACTGCCGGTGGTATAGCCGAGCGTGAGCGAACCGTCCGCCTCTCTGCCCGCAGTGTTACGCAGCGTGCGTTTGTACAGCGGAATGCGGTAGGAATAATACTCAAAACTGTCCGTAGGCACACTGTAATCCGCGTAGTCCTGATAGGTGGCGTTCACGCGCCAATAGAAAGTCCCCTCCTTTGTATGGGGTACTTGGTCGCTGGGTATTTTCTTCACTCCTTCCACACGCGCAGAGGCACCGAATAACTTATTGTTCGTGCGCGCAAAGAACTGCGCCGAACCGCCTATGGGTTTGGCATCTTCGTACATCGCACCTCGTCCCCTTGTACTTAGAACCACCGCGCCTCCGATAGCGTCGGAGCCGTACAAGAGTGCCGAAGCACCTTTGATAATCTCTATATGGTCTATGGCGAACCGGTCAATCTCCAGTCCGTGGTCGTCGCCCCATTGTTGTCCTTCGTGGCGGATTCCGTCATGCACGACAGCCAAACGGTTAAAGCCCATGCCCCGCACCGCAGGGCGCGCCTGCCCCGAACCGATAGACGAGGCTTGCACACCGGCTATGCCGTTCAGGCTCTGCGCCAGCGAACTCTGCAACTGCTCTTTCAGTTGCTCGGCGGGCACTTCCACGCTGCTCTGTGAAGTAATCGGCGAACTGTGCCTGTGCACAGCCGTCACCGTCACTTCTTCCAGCCGCAGCGAACTGCTGTCAACAGGCATGCCGGTAAGGACGGACAACAATACGGCGCTCAAAATAGTAAGTATATACATCCTGTGCCGTGTAAATGTTAAATACTGAAATTACAGGGGACTGTACTTCGTACTTTGTACATATGCCAACCCCCTTTCACCTTTCACCTTTCATTTAACATGGCGGTGCCCGACCGGAACAGTGGTCGAAGAATGTATAGAGTGAAAATAAATAATCATGGGCGGGCAGCGAACCTAAACAAGCGGTGACTACCTCGCACATGAAATAAGAAGGTCTTAGTATCTTGGCTATAGAGAAATCACAAATGGCGCAGCCCTCTCCGTCCGTATCCGCTTCCACGAACGAGCTGTGCGTATGGGCTTTGTGCTCGCTGAGCGGCAGACCGTCCAGCACGCAGATAATATGCTGCGCACTATGCATAGGATGGCAACAACAGGCGTGTGTATGAGCGCCGGTATGCATCCAAAGGGCGTGGTAGTCTTTGACCACCATCATTCCGCAGAAAGCAACCATCGTCACCCATGCGAGAATACTATATGAGCAGCGTACTCTCATCATTGCTACCGTTTCGGCTTGCAAAGGTACAACAATTTTTTGAGACTCGCAAGTGTTTGGGGGCAAAAAAACGCTTTTTGAGCTATTCCACGCTTCTCGGACTATAACGAACACGAGCAACGCCCGACCGAAGCCGGGCGTTGTTTGTCAAGCATAGGAATGCAGACCGCCTAAGAGGTATGACACGCCGAAATAGGTGAACAATACAAACAGAAAGGCCACAATGCTGCCGATGTGATAGATTTTTTGCTTCTGCTCCCCGTTAAGCGGCAACTTGCCTTGGATAAACGGCCAATGGAGCAGTGCGGCATAGACGAGCATGGTGATGAGCGCCCACGTCTCTTTGGGATCCCATCCCCAGTAGCGTCCCCAACTCATGTTTGCCCAGACGGCGCCTATGAAAATACCGGCGGTAAGGCAGAACAGAGCCGGATAGAGCAGCACCTGAGACAGCGCCATCAGTTGTTCGCGCCGTTTGCTGACGCAGAGCCCGACTATTCCGTTCACCATGATCACTGCGAACAGCGTATAGGAGAGCATAATGACCGACACGTGAATGCCGAGCAAGGGCGTCTGCAGCACAGGCTGCAAGGGCGGCTTGGGCGTTACTACCTTCGTCATCACGGCTGCCAGAACGATGATAAGGGCTGCGAAACACAGCGTGAAAAGCAGACTCCGCTGACCGAAGACCGTTTTGAATTGCGCGCGGAAGCGTGTGTTCGGCTGGAAGAAGAAACCGATCATGGCGATCAGGAGCAAGGCATAGCCGGTATAGGTGATGCCTATTCCCCAAGGGTCGTAGTTGTACGCCATCACCACGCCTTGGCCGTCGCTGTCGTAATCCGACTGGCAGAAGCGGTAGCCGTGGTATTTGAGCGGTTTGTTCATTCGGGCAATGCCCTCTCCGATTACCAGTTGTCCCTTCTCATCCCGCATAACTCCGTTCTCTATGATGCGCAATTCGCACACATAATCCGCCGGTGCACCCGTAGCCGGGTCGGTCACTATCCGGAAGTCCCAGAGGAAAATACTCAGACGCGAGTGGTGCGTTTGCAAGGAAGTGGTCTCACCGAGGCGCAGATGCACTTCGCCCTGTTCGCCGAAGAAATGCGTCACACACGCCCCCGTCAGCATAATGGCGAGGGCGATGTGCAACAAACCGGTAAAGGGCTTGAGACGAAGCCTGAAAGGTCGTAAAAAGTCCATCTTAGATTGCGTTTATAAACTCTACGATTGCGTCACGGTCTTTCTTGTCCAGCTCATAGAACTTCTGCGTGGGATAGTACGCGTCGCTCTCTTGGCTGTAGCCGTGCCACATGATAGCTTCGATGACATTGCGGGCACGGGTGTCGTGAAGCCGTGCCTCATAGGCGTCACCGGTAGCCTTGCGGTGAAGTCCGCGTCCCCAGAGCGGCGTAGTGCGGCACCAGCCGGTACGGATATCGTTCGCCATGTGCAGCTTGTGTTGCACCATGTCAGTGTAGGGCCATATCTTCTGGTTCGGGTACCGCGGCAGGTCGTCGCTGCTCAGGTTCATGTCCGTATTCGGGTCGCGTACGATGTCCGCTCCGGTGGTCCATGTAGGACGGTGGCAGTAATCGCAGCCGATTTGGGTAAAGAGCTTCTTTCCGCGGAGAACGGCACTGTCGGTGACGTTACGCGCAGCCGGAACCGCCAGACCGCGGTGCCAAACCATGAACTGGGTGAACTCGGCGTCCGTCATCTCCGCCGGCAGATCTTTGGAGGTGAGGTAGTTATAGACATTCGCCTCTTTGTCGTCAGTCCACCACTCGGCATGCTTCTTATCCGGGTCGATCTTGGCAATGAAGGCCTCAAAGCCGTCCTGAACGGTCTTGTCCTTGCTGGCATACTCCGCATAAATCTTGCCGTTGAGGTCGAGGTAATGATACTTGCGGTCGGAACGCGTCACGTTGGTAATATTCCAGATGGCATTGGCTCCGGCAGCGTCCTGCAACGGTCCGCGGGTAAGGGCGTAGGTGAAGCGCTTGGGTCCCCACTGCGGGTCGTTCTTGTAATAGCCGGTAGTGAGGAAAGCGCCGTTATAGATAGCAGGATTGAGCCCGTTCTGCAGTTTGCCGTCCGCAGCTTCTTTGTCATACTGGGCGATGATGTCCTCGTCGGAGATAGCGTCCAGCAGACCGGTACCGTAGATACCGATGGTGTTCTCCAGCAGCACTTTGTAGCCCTCGCTCTCCAGCAGCCCGTCGGGGTCGCGGTAACCTTGGTTATAGACATACACCGCTTCCTTGGGCATGTGCACTTCCGGGTAACGGAGTTCATATGTCTCGCCGTCAGCGAATTTGTTGCCGTGCTCATCGGTCGCCACTTTCCATTCCACGGTAATCATATCCGGGTTCAGCGGCGCCTTGAACGGCGCTACGCCGAAGAGCTGGGGCATACCGGCAAGCCAGGGCACATAGGCGTCGGTGTTGGGGTTATAGACCACGAGCAGTGTACCGTTGCTGATGTCACGGGCGTTGTAGATTCCTTCGGGAATCGACATGCCGTGGCTGTAGCTGGGGTGGCAGTGCTGGCACGAAGCGCGCACATAGACCGGTCCGAGTCCCGAGCGCGTACCCGTGGCGTTGGTGTTGAAGGGGCGTTCGGCTATCTGGTCGCCGACAGTGAAATCGCCGCCTTTGCCCATGTTATCCACGGAAGCAGTGGACTGCTCGAAACAGTTCTGAGTGTTGTTGAACTGGGTAGTACCGAGCTTGCCTCCCGTCCAGTACCATTCCGGCAAATCTGCTCTCTCGGGATCGGGATCGACGGTGATGCCGTCATTCGGGTTGCCGGGTTGGCAGGCGGTCAGCGCTATTCCTGTCAGAAAGAGGGACGCCAACAGCAAGGATTTGTCTTTTTTCATTGTTGGTGTTATTTACGGTGGTTATTACTCTTCTTCGTCAATCCACTGGGTGCCGGATACTACCGCCCACGCGCTCTTGAGAGCGTCCTGCAGTTCTTCCACGGCAGCGATAGCCAGTTTGGCCTGCGGATCTTTGGCGTGCTCCACGAACGGCTCCTGGATGAGAGCGATAGCTGCTATAGCGGCAGCCGAAGTCGTTGTAACCGCCTGAGACACCTCGTTGTTTTTCTGTTTCACGAAGTCATTGACCGAAGCATCGGTAGGCAGTGCGCCGAAGAATGCATGCTGGATGGAGACGATATTATCCTGAAAGTCGATGATCGAGTGCAGCGAATAGGGCGACTCGATGTTATCGTGGTCTTCCTCGTAGGTTTCCGAACCGGGAATGGCATTGGCTGCCGCACCGATCTTACTGTTGCCTACCTCATCTGCGATGTCGATACATCCGGCAATCAGCTGCTCAGCCGCCTCCTGATAGGTGGCGTATTTCTTGTCACCCACACCCGGCTGGAGCATATAAGCGGCATAGCCGTTGTAGAGATAAGGATAGGTGTTGCCCTTCATCTTCGCCTGGTCGAGGAAAGCACGTTTGGCAGCGGATACACGTCCGTAACCTTTCCACGCAGCCTCCAGCAGGATAGACTGATTGCGCAGATCGTTCGCCACAGCTGCCATAAACGTCCATTGGTCCACTGTGAAATCGCCTACTTTGTGCGCGGTCGATTTCTGGCCGTTGTCCGTGAGTGCGAAGAGCGCATACTCCAGTGCGTGATAACCCATCAGACCGTACTCGTCAAACTCGCTGCCGTCGGTAACGACAAACGAACCGTCGGACATCTCGGTACGCAGCTTCGCCATTTTCTCGGGGTCGGAGATGATGTCCTCAAAAGCGGCTTGGTCGAAAGGCCATGAGTCGATGTGCGGGTCAATACTGTAGTCCGCAGCCGGACCATAAAGGAAGGCCTCGCTCTGCTCCCAGAACATGCGGGAAGCAGTCCAGTACTCGCCGGCTTTCTCCACGAGGGAGGTGTTGTCCGCCTGATTGCCGGCTTGGGCGGCATTGAGGATTGTAGTCATTTGGTCCGCCAGCTTGATGGCATTGTCCGACATGCCTGCATAGGTCGGGAAAACGGTGTTGTTGATGTAAGCCACGATGGCGTTCTTGAAGATCTTCTCGTTGTTGGTCAAGTCCGCGTCGTTCAGCGTAGCGAAATCGCCGGTGGCGTAATCGTTCTCTACGGTCTGGTTACCCTCGCAGGAAACCATCATCAGTGCAAGCAGACAGCTTGCGAAATAAAAGATTTTTTTCATTGCTGTATTTTTTTGTTTTGGTTGGATATGGTGTTTTGTTATAGTTTGTACATTCCTGCATATACGATACCGAACGCTATCGCGGGTTCGTCGTTGTAGAACTTGACCAGCGCGCCCGTGGCATCGCGTTTCTTGTTGAGAATGGCATAGGAGAACTCGCCCTTTATGGCAATCTCTTTGATCGGGAAATAGTTGAAGCCGCAAGAGATACGCTGTCTGCCGCACCAGGCATAGGTGGTGTTGCGCTCGCCGTTATGGCGGAACATGGAGTCATAGTAGTCGTAGCGCCCCCAGACGAAGAAACGCTGCCGGTGCTCGCGCAGCGTAGGATTGAGCGAGAAGAAATCATAGCCTATCTCCGCACCGGCGGAAATGACATCCGAAGCCACCCACTGCTTGCTGGACGGCGAGTCCTTGCGCATGACTTTGTTGTAGGCTTCTATCTTCGCCGCGTCGCCGAGGTGGCCATAGGTCACACTGCCGCGGAAAATCCAGTTGTGGTCGTCGTACTTGAAATCAAAACTGCCGATGGAGACAGTACCGCGGATGGAGTCGAACTCCTCGTTGCGCACGCTGCTGAGCGTATTGCGGAACGAGTTGCCGCAGTAGCCGGACAGAGAGAGGCGCAACCCCGGCACACCTATATAATCTACGCGCGCGGCGCCTGCGTACACGTTCGCCAGTTTGAACTCATATGGACTGCCGGCACCGGGATTGATCCACCCCTTGCGGTTGAAGCGGTCGCTGTCCAGACCCGGCAGGAACATCGCCTGGTAGCGCAGTCCGAACTTGGTCTGCCCCATAAAAGTGAGCGCCACTTCGTGCCACGTGCTGGGCAGAATAGTGAACTCGCCCTCCGGACGATAGACGCCGAAGAACTCCGTAGGCTCGTGGTGCGCGTTCAGTCCGCCTACAGGAATAACCTGCATGCCGGCGCGGATGACGGCGTATTGGTTGAACACTTTCTGCAGCCAGAACTGCTCCAGCGCCACTTCGCCGCCGCGTTCCACTTCGGATTCGTATTCGCCGCCTTCCTCTTCTTCTATCTCGACGGCGGACTCCGTGCCTCCGTGCTCGAACTCGATCTCCGTGCCTACGCTCCAGCCCTTGCCGAAATCATAGCCCAGATAGATGACCACGTGCGGCAGGTCCACTTCGCCGTACTGGTCGTTGGCATACTTGGAGGGAGTGAGGTAGCGCAGGTAATTGTTGCTGTAAAAACAACGCTTGATAGTAGCCTCTCCGTAGCCGCCGATAGTGAAACGCCCCGAACGTTTGGGTTGGGCTTCCTGTTCTGTAGCCATTTTTAGGGATGCAGCCGTGTCTGCCTGCGCAACGCCCGCGGTGGTTTCTACGCGCTGTTCCAACCGCTCTACACGCTGTAGCAGATTTTGCAAATCGGCGACACTCACGGTAATGCTGTCTTCCGAGCGAACGCCTAACGAGCAGGTAATCAGCAAAATGAATACTATACAGAATTTCTTCATAATAAATCTTGCACTTATACGATTAAGTATGTTTCTTTTTTCGGCACAAAATTACTCTTTTTTCTGCACCCCCGCAATCCCCAAATAATGTGATTTCTCTTTAATTTAGACAAAAATATTTGTGTATGTCAGAAAAAAGCAGTACCTTTGTACTCGCAAATGAATTACCAACGGACCAAAATAGCTTGTTATCTGGGGTTTGTGACGCAAGCCATTACGGCGAACTTCACGCCGCTGCTGTTTGTGCTCTTTCACCGGCAGTACGGCATTCCGCTGGCGTCGCTGGCGCTCGTGCCGGCGGTGTTTTACATCGTCCAGATGAGTGTGGATTTCCTTTGCGCACGGTTCGCCAACCTCAATTACCGCCGCAGCATCATCCTGTCCGAAATCACCTCCGCCGCCGGACTCATCGGTCTGACTTTTGTGCCGGACTTATGCCCGAACCCCTTAGTAGGACTGCTGCTGTGCGTGGCGGTTTATGCCGTCGGCAGCGGACTGATTGAGGTGCTCTGCAGCCCGATTATTGAGGCGTGCCCGTTCCCTGACAAAGAGGCGACGATGAGTCTGCTGCACTCGTTCTACTGCTGGGGCGCCGTGGGCGTCATCCTTGGCTCGACGCTCTTTTTTCATTGCTTTGGCGTGGAGAACTGGCGCTCGGCTGGGCAATCGTGCCGCTCTATAACATCTATAATTTCAGCACCTGCCCGATCGAACCCATCGTCAGCGAAGGCGAGGGCAAAAGCATGACGCAGCTCTTCCGCGAACGGGTCTTCTGGCTGTTCTTCCTGCTGATGATTGCCGCAGGCGCGTCGGAGAGCTCGATGGCGCAGTGGACCTCGGCTTTTGCCGAAGCGTCGCTGGGCGTGAGCAAGACCGTGGGCGATCTGTTCGGGCCGTGCGGCTTTGCTTTCTGCATGGGGCTCGGGCGGCTCTGGTACGGCAAACGCGGCGGCAAGGTCGAGTTGTCGCGCTACATGACCTGGTCGGGCGTGCTGTGCCTTATCGGTTACCTGACCGCCGCTCTCTCACCGCTGCCATGGCTGGCGCTGGCAGGCTGTATGCTCAGCGGTCTGGCGGTAGCAATCATGTGGCCCGGCACGATCAGCCTGTCGGTCGGGCATGTGCGGGGCGGAGGTACGGCACTCTTTGCGCTGCTGGCTCTGGCTGGCGACGTAGGCGGCACACTTGGCCCTTCGTTCGTGGGGCTTTTCACCCGTGCGCAGGAGAACGGCATCGCCACCGGCATCCTCTCCGCCTCTTTCTTCCCGCTACTGCTGATAGTGTGCCTGCTTATGCTCATCCGCAGCCATAAAAAACGCAACAACACAAAACAACTGTAAATATGAAGAATATGTTTGATTTAAGCGGCCGCGTGGCGTTGGTCACCGGCTGTTCCGGAGGTCTGGGCGTGCAGATGGCAAAAGCGCTTGCACGTCAGGGAGCTAACCTCGTTATTATCGCCCGCCGTTATGAGAAACTGGTGGAAGTACAGCAAGAAATCGAGTCCGCTTTCGGCGTACAGGTGCTGCCGCTCCAATGCGACATCACTGACACCGCGGCGGTGGAGAAAACCGTGGACGAAGCGATTGCCCGCTTCGGCAAGATTGACATTGTGGTCAACAACGCCGGTACGGGTGCCGTGGCGCCGGCGGAGGACATCACCGATGCGCAGTTTATGAACGAAGTGCAGATTGACCTTTTCGGTACGTTCCGTGTGGCGCGTGCCGTAGCGAAGAAATCGATGATCCCCAACGGTTACGGACGTATTATCAATATCGCCTCGATGTACGGACTGGTGGGCAACAAGATTGCGCCTGCCTCGCCCTACCATGCAGCCAAGGGCGGCGTCGTCAACATGACGCGTGCGTTGGCAGCCGAATGGGGCAAGCACGGCATCACCGTCAATGCTATCTGTCCTGGCTATTTCATTACGCCGCTGACCGAGCAGACACTGCGCTCGGACTATTTCGCGAACTACGCCAAGACGGTCATCCCGATGGAGCGTTACGGCGAAGAGGGCGAACTGGACTCCGCAACGGTTTTCCTTGCCGCCGAAGAGTCCCGCTACATCACCGGCATCGCCCTGCCCGTGGATGGCGGCTATACCTGCGTATAACCCGTACGTTCATCCTCCCCATACCTGCGTATAACCCAATGTTCTAAAACCCTTACACTACTCTTCTCTGTAACAGCAGCACTTTCCGGTGCTGCTGTTTTTGTTGCCTGTTTTTGTTGCCTGTATCAAAATAATTGAAAACGTACCGAAAATTTGCATATATCAAAAAAGTAGTAATTTTGCACAGAATATAGAAAATACGCGGTGATTTTATGGATTTTGGCGACAAAAATTAAGTAAATTCATCATACTGCCAAACGAAAAACCTTCAACCTGCCAAACAAAAACCGTCAATTTGCCAAAAATATTCAAAAATATTTGCGTGTATCATTTATTTTTTATAATTTTGCACCCGATAACGGGCAAATAACAAAACAAAACGCCCTTTTAGAGGGGCAAATATTGCAACAAAATGCCCTTCAAAAGGAGCAAACAATGCAGAAGCTGATATGGATACTTTATTTGAAAAACATGACCGGATTATCGAGATAACACCGATGGAAATCATTCGGCAGTGGGCCAATTCCATCAATTGGGATGCGCGGTTATTAGCTATACGCGGGCCCAAAGGTGTAGGTAAGTCCACCATAATGCGCCAGTATATCAAGCAGCACTACAAGTATATGGACCGGCAAGTGCTGTATGTGTCGTGCGACGACAGTTACTTCTCTACCCATACCATCCTTGATCTGGTCAAGCAGTTCTATCTGCAGGGAGGGAAACACCTGTTCATCGACGAGATTCACAAATACGACAACTGGAGTCAAGAAATAAAAGAGGCGTACGATTTTTATCCAACGCTGCGGATTGCTATCAGCGGGAGCAGCTTATTGAGTTTAACAGAAGGCGATTCGGACTTGAGCAGAAGGTGTATTAATCATGACATTCAGGGCTTGAGTTTCCGGGAATTCTTGCATTTCTACAAAGGGATAGAGATGCCTATATATCCGTTGGAGGAGGTGCTGACCGATCCAGCTCCGCTGATTAGGCAGATGAATAGTCTTGGCAGGCCTGTGGCGTTGTTCCATGAGTATATGAAGTATGGCTATTATCCGTATTACATGGAGAACGAAATCGATTATTACCAAGCCATTCAGCAGGTAGTGAACCAAACGATAGACAATGAGTTGACGAAGATCTGTCATGTCTCACAAAGCAACACGCGGAAGATAAAAGCGCTGATGACAATGCTCTGCGCCAGTGAGCCATTTGAGGTGGATATTACGAAGATGTCCATCCTAAGCGGCCTCAAACGGGATACGGTGGTGGAGTATCTAATGCATATGGGCAAGGCGAAATTACTGCAGTTGCTATATTGCGACTTGGTAAGTGTAAAGCGGATGCAAAAGCCGGATAAAATCTACATTGACAATCCAAACATGCTGTATGCGTGGGCCACGACACCGGTGCAGATCGGCACTGTGCGGGAGACGATTGTGGTCAACCAATTGACGGCAAAACACGACGTAGAGTTCGGCAAGAAGCGGGGTGATTTCTTGGTGGATCGGAAATATACGATTGAGGTAGGAGGTGAAAATAAGAACTTCCGGCAAATCAAAGACATCCCCAATTCGTATGTATTGGCGGACAATCTGGAAACGGCAATAGGAAACAAATTGCCCATATGGTCAGTTGGTTTTTTGTATTGACAATCGTTTTACCTTTTTCGAGCGACGTATAGGACAACAACCATATTTTACAGCAGTGCCGACGGCGCTGCTTTTTTGTAAGTTGACCTTTCCGAAACGTCGCATGTCAACGAACTCACAAGTATATCACGTGAATTACCGGAGTTCGCCGACGGTCAGCCGACGGTCAGCCGACGGTCAGCCGACGGTGAAGTATAGTATCACTTGGGGAATCATACCACAAGGTTTATCTAAAATTCCCCCCCCGACATACCCTCGCACAAACACATTTCTGCACATTGTATCAAAAAAGTAGAAAACGAAAAGAAAATTTGCATATGTCAAAAATTTGTTGTACCTTTGTAATCGATTATTTCGTCCATGAACAAAGCAAGAATACATATTCTCATCTTGCTGATGACGCTTTGCTTATCCGCCTATGCCGAGCCGACGAAGGGACTGCTGTTCTTTTACCGCACTGGCAACTGGGTGGACAACTACCTGCGGAAGAGTATAGACACCACTTATATTGACCTGCCGGAACATAGCTGGCGCCTCGCGTACACCAACGCCATGGTAGGCGTCAATTCCAACCTCACCTCCACCACCGATATCGCTGAGTACGGCACCATGAGTTTCACCCTGCTCAACAAGACGACGCCCAGCGTGGACCTCGGCTTCTATGCCGGCTACCGCGGGTTCGGTTTCGGTTATAGTTGGGATGCACTGCATGCCTATGCCCAGCGGCTCAGTTTTTCGTTGGGCAGTAAGTTCATCGGCTTTGATTTTGCCATCCAGACCAGCACCAACATCAACACATCACTCACTATCGGCGACTGGTCGCTCAAAGATTTTGCCAAGAATAACGTCATCATCACCAACGCCAGCCTCAACCTCTGGTACGCCCTCAATGCCGCCCATTATTCCCATCAGGCGGCGGTCAAGCAATCGTATATCCAGAAGAAAACCGCCGGTTCGCTTCTGCTTCACCTCTCTTACCTATCCAGCCAGGTGGCCTTGTCCGACACCATGAAAGTGCCCGATGCGGAAATGCCTTTGCTGCCGGCGCTGATGTCGAATCTGACCGCGGTGCGCACTCGGCAGATAGCTGTCGGCCTCGGCTACGGCATCAACTATACGCCCAACCACGGCAAGGTGATTCTCCATGCCTCCGCCGCCGCGATGCTCGTCACCTATTCCGTCAATCTCGTCTCGTTCTACCTGCCTGACAGCGTGGCTAACGGCCTGCCGGGCGAGCCGATGTACAACCTTGAGCCCTCGTTTCCCGTCCATGTGTCCGGCAACATGCGTGCCGCTGTGAGCTGGGAAATCAACAAATGGGTGCACCTCAACGTCTGGGCGACGGCAGAGAACATCCGTTTCCGCTCCAAGACTACCGTCAACCACAACGTCGTATCGCTTGAGAACTGGAACTGGAAAGTGCAGGCCTCGGTCGGCGTACGCTTCGGCGCAGGCAAGGACCGCGTACAACGGGCGTTGGAGGGTAATGGCGAATGGACGCAACAATCGTTCGAGCCGAAGCGAGATAACCCCAAAAGCCGCATTCCTCCGTGGATAACCGACTTTTTCTGGAGCCCGAAGCACTAATTTCTTACATTTTCCTTGCATATGTCAAAAAAAAGCAGTAAATTTGCAGGCAAATTTGCAGATATGTCAAATCAAATATACTAATCTTATGCAAAAATCTCCATTACAAATCGCCCGTCAAAGCTATCAGCCGAAGATGCCGGTAGCATTGCAGGGCGCAGTACGCCTTGTGGAAGGCGAGAAAACACAGTCGGTAGCAGACCAGGAGGAAATCAAGAAACTTTTCCCCAATACCTACGGTCTGCCGCTTATCACGTTTGAACCCACAACAGGCAAGAACACCTGTGCCGAGCCGTTCAATGTCGGCGTCATCCTCTCCGGTGGTCAAGCCCCCGGCGGTCACAACGTCATCTGCGGTCTGTTTGACGGTTTGAAGGCATTGAACCCCGAGAACAAACTGTATGGCTTCCTCGGCGGTCCTTCAGGTCTGATTGACGGCAAGTATCAAGAGTTGACGAAAGACATCATTGACGAATACCGCAACACCGGTGGCTTCGACATCATCGGTTCGGGCCGTACCAAACTGGAAGAGACCTGGCAGTTCGATAACGGTATCGAGATCTGCAAGCAGTTGGGTATCAAGGCAGTGGTTATCATCGGTGGCGACGACTCGAACACCAACGCCTGCGTACTCGCCGAGTACTACCTGCAGAAACAATGCGGTATTCAGGTCATCGGCTGTCCGAAGACGATTGACGGTGACCTCAAGAACGAGATGATTGAGACCTCGTTCGGTTTCGACACCGCTTGTAAGACCTACGCCGAGCTTATCGGTAATATTCAGCGCGACGCCAACAGTGCAAAGAAATACTGGCACTTCATCCGCCTAATGGGCCGTTCGGCAAGTCATATCGCCCTTGAGTGCGCATTGCAGAGCCAGCCGAATATCTGCCTCATCAGCGAGGAGGTAGAGGCGAAGAAGATGACGCTCAACGACATCGTAGAGGATATCGTAAAGGTGATTGTAGCCCGTGCGAACGCAGGCCTCAATTTCGGTACAGTGCTGATTCCGGAAGGTCTCATTGAATTCATTCCTGCTATGCGCGTGCTGATTCAGGAACTGAACGACATGCTTGCCAACAACGAGGAGTTCACCCAGTTGGACGGCGACGACGCCAAACGCGAGTACGTAAAGAGCATGCTCACGCCCGCTTCGTGCGAACTGTACCGTTCGCTGCCGAAGGGCATTGCCCGCCAGCTGACGCTCGACCGTGACCCGCACGGAAACGTCATGGTTAGCCAGATCGAGACCGAGAAACTGCTGATTGAGATGGTACAGAAACGTCTGGCGGTGCTCAAAGCCAACGGCGAATACAAAGGCAAGTTCTCCGCACTGAATCACTTCTTCGGCTACGAAGGTCGCTGCGCCATGCCGTCTAACTTCGATGCTGACTACTGCTACTCCATCGGCGTAAACGCTACTCACCTCATCGCAGCCGGCAAGACAGGATATATGTCGCTCGTGCGCAATCTGACCAGACCCGCAGCTGAGTGGCTCGCAGGCGGTGTACCTATCACGATGATGATGAACATGGAGCGCCGTAACGGCAAGATGAAACCCGTCATCCAGAAAGCCCTCGTGGAGCTGGACGGCGCACCGTTCAAGTACCTGGAGGCTCACCGTGCCGAATGGGCAAGTCCGCACACCAATTACATCTACCCGGGTCCGATCCAGTACTACGGTCCGACAGAGGTATGCGACCAACCGACACGCACATTGCTGCTCGAGCGCGGCAAATAAATGTACAAAGAAACGATGTACAATATACGAAGGAGTATTCTGCTACTCTTGATAGTATGTAGTCAATACCTATCCGCCCAAAGTTTTGAGGCGGATAGGTATTTGTTTGACGCCTACCGGAAGCAGGACATGTCCGTTTGGAAGGAGTATGTGGATAGCCTTCAGCATGGTCAGACCTGCGGCTCAGACCGGCATCTGTTGCTTTATGAGTACGGATACTGCGGGTATATCGTAGCCGAGGCGAAGCAAGCGGGCAAAGAGGCATTGCTCCCCGAAGCCAAACAGTACGTGCAACTATTCAAGGCGGATGTGGAAAGCCGGAAGGACCGTTTGCCCAAAGGACATTACGAGATGTACATGAGTGCTGTGTATGTGTATGAACTGAGGTTGAAAGAGTCGGTTCATCCCCTGAAAGCGATGAACCTCGCCAAGGAGGCGACACAGCTGGCGCCGGACGATCCGCTGGTGGTGAGTTATTACGGCACATGCATGTTCTACGCGCCCAAGCCGTTCGGCAGCAAAGCGGAGGCTTTGAAATGGTTTGAGCGGGCGGAGGTCTTGTTCCGCGCGCCCCAATGGCAGAACTGCTGGGTACGCGAAGCAACGTTGATGTATATCCATCAGTGCCACGAGAAACTGGGTCACACGCCGGTAGCTGATCATAAGGCACAACGCTTGTTGCTGCCGCAAAGCCCGATGCCGGAAGGCGGTTGGCCGGCCGTGTTGTTGCTGCACGACCACGGCGCACGGTTTGAGAAAGGCTGGGCAAAAGTCATTGGCCGGAACCCCGAACCCTATTACAACGGCATGGCGATAGGCGATAGTCTGGCAGCACATGGATACGTGGTTTACTGTGCCGATGCTCCCTATTGGGGCAGCCGTCGCTCGGCATTGTCCCAACGGGCTTTCAGCGACTCGTTAGGCGGCGTCGGCGAATGGTATCAGCGCGTGCTGGAGGAAGACAGAGCGGGAGCCGATTATCTTCGTTCCCTACCCTTTGTCAACCCCGACCGCATAGCTGTAGCCGGGTTCTCCTACGGAGCCTACCGTGCATGGAACCTGGCTGCGGAAGAACCGCACATCAAAGCCTGCATCGCCGCCCATTGGATGACCACGCTGGCACAGAACCGCTACAACGATTCCTGGCTGTGCATGGTACGCAAAGGGATCTATCCGGCGGATTCCGACGAACGGACTCAGGGAGAATGGAAAGAGTTTGCAGCAATAGCCGCTACTATTGCGCCACGGCCCTTCCTGTTGCAATACGGGCTGCACGACAAGCTTTTCCCTGTCGCGGCTGTGGATAGTTGCGTACGCTATATAGACTCCGTCTATAGTAATTGCGAAGGGTTAATGGGTAAGAGGTTGGAGGTGGAAGCCTATGACTGCGGGCACGAAATGACCCACAGGCACTGGGAGAGTTGGCTACGGTTCCTGAAAACCCACCTATAACGAAAAAAGAGACCCGAAAGGTCTCTTTTTTGTTGCCGAACCAGGACTCGAACCCAGACAGACAGAACCAGAATCTGTAGTGCTACCATTACACAATTCGGCAGTGCTTTCCAAAAGCGGCTACAAAATTACTGCTTTTTTTTGACATGACAAAATATTTTTGCAAAAAAATGCAAAAAATATGCATTTTCTCATTTCTACCCACAATAATTATACCTATATTCACTTCTAATATTGCGAAATCGGAATTTTTGTTGTACCTTTGCTCCGTAAAATCACGAACCCCTAAAAATTCAAGTTATGGCAAAGTACATTTGTGACGTATGCGGTTATGAGTATGACCCTGAAGTAGGTGATCCGGAAAACGGCATTGCAGCCGGAACGGCATTCGAGGACCTGCCCGAAGACTGGGTGTGTCCGCTCTGCGGAGTCGGCAAAGACCAGTTCACCCAGGCATAAGAGAAACATCACCCACTCGAGCATCGAGTGAGACACGAAAAAAGAGGCACCTGAGGGTGTCTCTTTTGTTTCTTACCCGTTACGTACGATTATTTGTCATCGTGGGCATGGAGTGATTGCACGTACTTGGCATGAGCCATTTTGACACGCTTCAACTCGCTCGGTTTGTCGAACTGTTGACGACGACGAAGCTCCTTGACTACTCCGGTTTTATCGAATTTACGTTTGAATTTCTTGATAGCGCGCTCGATGTTCTCGCCTTCTTTTACAGGAACGATAATCATTGCTTAGGCACCCCCTTTCTTTGCGTAGTGTATATTTTAATCATTGTACCCAGGGCCGGGATCGAACCGGCACGGTTTCCCATTGGTGTTTGAGACCAACGCGTCTACCAATTCCGCCACCTGGGCTTCCGACGAAAAAGCGTGCAAAGGTACAACAAAAATTTCACATACGCAAATTTTTGTGCATTTTTTTGCAAATTAATGCGTTTTGGCAAGCGCAATAACCTCCTCTGCAATGCGTTTGGCAGAGTCTTTTTCCGCCAGTTGGAGCACATTGGAGTGCAAGAGGCCGAGGCGTTTGGTATCCTGAATCAGTTCGAGCGCAGTAGGCACCAGTTGCTCTGCGGCATCAGCATCCTTGACCAGCACGGCGGCGTCGCGGCGCACCAGCGCCATGGCGTTGTGGGTCTGATGATCCTCCGCCACATTGGGTGAGGGAACCAGAATAGCCGGCTTGCCAAGCAGGCATATCTCACTGATAGACGAGGCGCCTGCACGCGAGATAACCAGATCCGCCTGCGCATACCGGTCCGGCATATCCGAAAGGAAATCCAGGCACTCAATATTAGCCGGCGAGCCGGCTTCCTGCCAAGCCCGTCTGCAGTTGTCGAAATAGGTTTTGCCTGTTTGCCATACCACATGAAGCCCGGACTGAGCCAGTTGGGGCAGCGCCGCCCGGATGGCATTGTTAATGGTACGCGCGCCAAGGCTGCCACCGATGATAAGCAGGTTTTTCTCCTTGGTTTCCTTGCGCGTGCCGGACAGCAGATTCTGGCGCACAGGATTGCCGGTCAGGATAATTTTCTCGGCAGGGAAGAACCGCTCCATCCCCGGGTATGCCACACAAATCTTGGAGGCTTTGTTTTTGAGGATTTTGTTGGTCACTCCGGCAAAGCCGTTTTGCTCCTGCAACAGAATAGGAATACCCATCTTCGCCGCAGCCCACATAGCGGCCCCGGAAGCGTAACCGCCTACGCCTACTCCTACATCGGGCCGGAAATCACGGATGATGGTCTTCACCTGACGGATGGATTTGAACAGATCCGTCAGCACAGATATATTTTTCCAGGGCTGCGATCTGTTGAACCCTCTGACGGGGAGACCGATAATCTGGTAGCCTGCCTGCGGGACACGCTCCATCTCCATTCGTCCCAGCGCACCGACAAAGAGGATCTCGGCTTGCGGATCCAGTTCCTTCAAGGCATTAGCAATACTTACTGCGGGGAAAATATGTCCGCCGGTCCCGCCTCCGGAAATCAAATAACGCATATGATGCAGGTTTTAAAATAGTTTCAGTTGTTTGCTTTCAAAAATCTTGTAACCGACCTCACAGTTGATGCACTCATGGTGCTGGCAGTAGTTCTGGTAGAGATGCAGAAGCGCCTGGGTGTCCGCGGCACTGGTGATTTGCTGGCCCAGGACGCGCCACAGACGGATGACGGCGTTGTTCTCCGGCGCAATCTGCTCCATGAGCATCAAAGCGCGCTCCGCCTCCGCGGCATTGTTGCGATAAAGCGCGTGCGCGTATTTATAAGGGATTACGGTGTTTATCAACAGGATATCTATACTCGCTCTGCCTAAGGGAGCAACGGCCTCGTTGCGGCTCCACTCAAACAAGGCAACCAGTTCTTTCAAATCGGAAGTATCGAGTATTTTGCTCAGCAGCGCCTCTGAGCGGAAAATCAGCTGCGCAAACTGTCGGATACGCAGCTCCGGGCTGTTCTGCGGACGCATCCGCGCGTGTTTCCAGACAGAGGCATCCAAGGGCGTGAGGCTGAATTTGTTTTGCAGGAAAGCGTACTCCCGAACCATGTGTTGGTCGTCCCGGTCAATCAGTCCTGCCTGGCCGAGCAACAATGCCGTCAGTTGGAAGAGGCTGTTGCGGTGTTTTTGCAGATAGGAGAGCGGCGTAGAGATAGCCAGTTCCTCAAACGGCACACTATTGGTATGAAACCCGAAATTGCGCGCCAGCGATATATACAAAGCGTGCTCCCAGCTGCCCTTGGTGATTTGCAGCAGGCGGCTGACAGACGCGCGCTTGCATTCCAGACGTTTGCGCAGCAGCGTCCGGCGCCATCCGTCGGTGAGCAATCCCGGTTCATGCAGCAGTTGTTCGGCACAGCCTATGCGCCCCTCGGCACTATCCATCTGCCTTGCCGATTGCAGGAGACCGCTCAGGTAATCCTTGTCGCCCGGGTATTGCAATTCGCACTGGGGAATCGTTTCTCCCCGTGAGTTATACACCGGTTTGTCCGCCGTCCGGACTACATGCAGGATGATGTTGTCGTAGGCTTTATCCAGATGATGGCGATGGCGGAACCAGTCGGACGCAGATACGTGAATCTCGATATTCCCCACCCACTCGCGTCCGTCTATACGAATACGCGCGTGGCTGTAATCAGGCCCCGCATCACAGTTATGCTCGCCTACGGACAGGATTTCCACCATGCGTCCGTCGGTTGTCTGCTGCGGCAATCCCGCCCACAGGCAATGCTCCCAAATATAATGCAGCAGAATCTCCGGCATAATCAACATCTATTCCAAGGTAATCACCGGCACATCCTCCTGGCTCTCCTCAATCGTTTCGTTGACACGGTCGCGCAGCTCGAGTTGCTCACGGCTGACCGCCATCATTATGCCGAAGTAGATGGAGGTAATGAGCACGCTGGTTCCTCCGCGAGAGATCAGCGGCAACGGTTGACCGGTCACAGGTCCCAGCCCTACAGCCACCAGCATGGAGATCAAGGCCTGGCATGTGATCATCAGCGCCAGCCCCACCGTCATCAGCATAGCCGGCATGTCGGAATAGCGGCTGGAGACATAACAAGCTCTGAACAGGATTGCCAGATACAGGAAAATCAGGAAGAAAGCGCCCAGAAAGCCCGATTCCTCCACAATGATGGCAAAGATATAATCGGCAAAAGCCAGCGGAAGATAATCGCGCTCCTTGCTGTTGCCCGGCAGCACACCCATCGGCGAGGCACCTCCGCGGGCGATAGCCACCGAGGCATAAACCTCCTGGATATTATCATCGGTCAGACGGTATTTATCGGCATCGGATTCCTTGTCAAAATGCCGGTCGATTCGCGCCACCCATGTCGTGGCACGTTTGAAGGGACCGTGCATCTCCCGTCCGGGACGCACATAGCCGAACTCCACTATACTGTATCCCAGCACCAGCACCACCGCCGCTATCCCTACCACGGAAGCCGTGTATTGCCACGGGATGCGTGCCAGCACCCAGAGACAGAAAATAATCAGGCAAATCAAAATGGCGGTAGAGAGGTTGGATGCCATAATAGGCAGTACGACAACCGCTGTGATGAGTAACGAACGGTAGAAATACTTCGGTTTGTCCGCCTCCGAACGGATGCGCGAGAGCTGGTCGGCGATAACAATAATCAAGGACAGTTTCGCCAACTCGGAGGGCTGGAAAGTGATGCCGGCTATCTTCACCCAGCGTGAAGCGCCGTTGATAGTAACCACAAAAGGATTGCCGGGAATCATGGTGGAATAGACCAGAGCGGCACTCACCACCAACAATCCGTACCCGAAAAAACGCACCCAATAGGTGGGTATAAACTGAATCACAAATGCCGCAATCACACCCAGCACGATGAAAAACATCTGCTGGCCGATGGGCCCAAGCACCGAGTGGCGCTCATACACCAGCGTGGATGACGCCGAGAACAACGCAATAATCGCTACTATGATCAGCATTCCGAACAGGAGCCAGAACGTGCGGTCGATATTTTTGAGATTCAGTTTCATAGACTTCTTACGGCAGCCATAAACTGCTCGCCGCGGTCTTCATAGGATTTAAACAGATCGAAGCTGGCGCAGCACGGCGAGAGCAGCACGGTGTCTCCTTCGCGGGCTGCGCGGTAGGCACCTTGTATTGCGTCATGCAAATTGTTGGTATCTATAATATTCAGTCCGAACGAGCCGAAATGCTCTCTCAGTTTCTCATTATGCAGCCCCATGAAAACAAGGGTGTGGCATTTCTCGCGAACCAGTTCGTCTATCTCGCTGTAGTCATTGCCCTTGTCTTTGCCGCCAAGAATCAGCACCGTCGGCGTAGTCATGCTCTCCAGCGCGTACCAGCAGGAGTTGACGTTGGTAGCCTTGCTGTCGTTGATCCATCTCACGCCGCGAACGGTAGCCACATACTGCAGGCGGTGCTCTACGCCCTGAAACGTCTTGAGGCTCTCGCGGATGACATCCTTGCGAATACCCACCACGTTGGCAGCAATCGTGGCAGCCATCGAGTTAAGCACATTGTGCCTGCCCTTCAGCGCCAGTTCGTCTTCGCCCACGGGCAGCGGATTCGGCTGGCTGAAACCGTAGGGATAGAGTGTTGCGCCCAACTGGATTTTCTTCATCTCCCGGTCGATCACCGGATCTTCCGCCCAGTAGATAAAAGCGTCGTCGGCTGTCTGGTTGCGTGTGATGCGGAACTTGGCGTCCACGTAGTTTTGGAATTTATAATCGTAGCGGTCCAGATGATCGGGCGTGATATTCAGCAAGATAGCTATGTCGGCCTTGAAATCATACATGTTGTCCAACTGGAACGAACTGAGCTCAATCACATAATAATCATGATTCTCATGGGCAACCTGCAACGCCAGCGAATTGCCGATGTTTCCTGCCAGACCAACATTCAAGCCCGCCTGTTTCAGGATATAGAAGATGAGCGAAGTGGTGGTGGTTTTGCCGTTCGAACCGGTGATACAGATCATCTTGGCGTTCGTATAACGCGCCGCGAACTCGATCTCCGAGATAATCGGCGTACCTTGCGCCTGCAATTTCTGAATCAGCGGAGCCGTCAGAGGAATGCCCGGCGATTTCACCACTTCATCGGCATTCAGAATCAACTCTTCTGAATGTTTGCCGTCTTCCCATTTCACGCCGTTCTGGTCCAGCAGCGCACGGTAGGGCTCGCTGATGGTGCCGCAATCCGAGACGAAAACGTCAAAGCCTTTCTCCTTGGCCAGAATAGCAGCTCCGCTGCCGCTCTCGCCTGCGCCTAATACTACTATTCGTTTCATAATCAACGGATTTTAAGAGTTAGTATAGTGATAGCCGCCAATATCAGTGTGACGATGCAGAACCGCAGCACGATTTTGGTTTCGTGGTGCAGGTTCTTGCTGCCCTGAAACATAATCGAGCAGGTGGGGTCGTTTTTCAGTACCTGCTCCACCGATGTGCGGAAATGATCGTGAAGCGGTGCACGTTTCCACACGCGCACGTGGCGCCCGCGTTTCTTATAATATTTATACACCTGCGTCTGCAAGATAACCGAGACGCTCTCCATCAGGAACACGCCGCAAAGCACCGGCACCATCAGTTCCTTGTGAATCACCATGGCGCAAACGCCGATGATGCCGCCCACTGTCAGACTACCCGTGTCGCCCATAAACACCTGTGCCGGGAATCCGTTGAACCACAAATAACCCACCAGCGCGCCTACAAACGATGCCAGAAATACCACCAGTTCTTCGCTGCCGGGAATGTACATCACATCGAAATACTCTGCCCAGACGACGCTACCGCTGGTGTATGCCAGTATCAGCAACGCCACACCTATTATCGCCGAGTTGCCGGCGCACATGCCGTCCATGCCGTCGTTCAGGTTGGCGCCGTTCGACACAGCCGCCACCACAAACACCGTCAGCAGCACAAAGAAAATCCAGCCTGCGCGGTACTTGTTCTCCTCGCCGAGCCACGAAAACAGGTCGGCATAGTTGAAGTTATGATGTTTGACAAACGGAATGGTGGTCTGCGTGGATTTGATCTCCGGCGTTTTCTCCACCACAACTACGTTGTTCTCGATATGGCTGTTGACCACTTCGTTCATCGAGACGGCAGGACTGAAACGCAGGGTGAGTCCCACGATGAGTCCCAGCGTCACTTGTCCGCCTATTTTGATCCAGCCGTTGAGGCCGTCTTTGTTCTTGCGGAAGGTCTTGATGTAGTCGTCCGCAAAACCCAGCGCGCCCATCAGCAGCGTGGTGACAAGCATCAGAATCATATAGACGTTTGTCAGTTTGCCCAGCAGCAGACAGGGAATCAGGATAGCGGCAATAACAATCAGTCCGCCCATCGTAGGCACGCCTTTCTTGCCCACATTGAACGGATCGGTTTTCTCGTCACGCTGCGTCTCGCTGATGTTGTGACGCTTCATGTAATTGATAAACCAGTTGCCGAACCATATACTGACCAGCAATCCGATTACGCCGGCAGTGATGGCACGGAACGAGATGTAGGTGAACAACCGCGCGCCAAGTACGTCGCTGAAATGTGTAAATAATGAATATAGCATGTTCTTTTTCGTTATGTCGTCATGTCGATAATTAGATAAATCTTCTCACCACCTCATGGTCGTCAAAATGGTGTTTTACGCCCTTGATAATCTGGTAGTCCTCGTGTCCCTTGCCGGCGACAAGGATCACATCGCCGCTCTGCGCCAGCGTACAAGCCGTCTGGATGGCTGCCGCGCGGTCTTCGATCACCAGCGTGCTGCGCAGTTCCTCCTCCGTCAAACCGTCCGTCATGTCTTTCAGGATGGCTGCGGGTTCTTCGTCGCGCGGGTTGTCGGAGGTGAGAATGAGCTGCTCGCTGCCGCGCTTCGCAATCTGCGCCATCATCGGCCGTTTGCCTTTGTCGCGGTTGCCGCCACAGCCGATCACGGTTATCAGCTTTGGCTGACGGCTGACGCAGGTCTGACCCGGCTGACGGCTGTTCAATATCTCGCGTATCGTCTGGATCACATTGTCCACGGCGTCCGGCGTGTGGGCGTAATCTACAATCGCCGTCCAGCCTTTCGGACTGCGGATAGTCTCAAACCGTCCGTTCACAGGTTTCAGGGTACTCAGCACACGCAGCACTTCCAGTTCGTCAAAGCCCAGGCACAATGCCGCGCTGTAGATACACAGCAGGTTGCTCACATTGAATCGTCCCACCAGCGGTACGAACACCTCTTTGCCGTTGATACTGAGCAGCATACCGTCAAATCCCTCCTCCAGGATCTGTGCTTTGTAGTCCGCCAGCGCGCGTGTGGAATAGGTATGCACCGTGGCGCGGCAGTTCTGCGTCATCACAAGTCCGTTCTTGTCATCCTTGTTGGTTACGGCAAACGCACTCTTTTTCAGTCCGTCGAACAGACGCTTCTTCGTATCGCGGTAGTTGTCAAACGTCTTATGATAATCAATATGGTCTCGCGTCAGGTTGGTAAACAGGGCTCCGTCAAAATCCAGTCCGGCAACTCGCTCCTGCGCAATCGCGTGGCTGCTCACTTCCATAAACGCATACTCGCATCCGGCATCCACCATCCGTCTCAGCAGTCCGTTCAGTTCGATGGCATCCGGCGTGGTATGAGTGGCGGCAACTGCCTCGTCTTCAATATAATTGACCACGGTGGAGAGCAATCCTGCCTTGTGTCCCATCGCCCGTACTAATTTGTATAGCAACGTAGCGATAGTCGTCTTGCCGTTCGTGCCCGTGACGCCCACCAGCGTCAGTTGCTTGCCCGGCTCGCCAAACCACCGGCTCGCCAGCAGCCCCAGCGCCTTGTCCGTGTTCTCAACCAGAATATATGTCACATCCTTCGCGTCGCGCATGTATGCACGGTTACTCAGCACCACTGCCGCTACGCCCTTGGCGACACAACCATCAATGAACATATGACCATCTACTGCTGTGCCTACCTGGGCAACGAACAAATCGCCTTTTCCCGCCTTACGGCTGTCGAAATGGATGCCGTTGATCTCAACGTCGGTACGCCCGACTACCTCTATCGGCTCTATCGCCGTCAATAATTCGCTCAGTATCATATTGATAATTGGTTCATTTTCATTGTTTTACAAACATGTTATCGGAGGCATCTCGGAGTCGCATCGGAGGCACATCGGAGGCAAGTCGGGTGTACACCAGTTTATCTCTTCTCTAATTTCTTCTCGCCTTCCTTGTAAACGTAGCATCCTGTATATGCCATCGTTTTCTCGGCTATGATGCGGACGGTGGAACCGCAATCCATTCCGGCGTCATACGGCCATTTGGGATCCTCAATCATGCAGATACAGGTGTATTGCGGGTTCTCTTCCGGGAAATAGCCCACGAACGTCATGCGGTGGTGGCTGCCTGAGTAGCCACGCCCGGGAATAATGAGCTGCGCCGTACCGGTCTTGCCGGCGATGGGCACCAGATTACTCTGCGCTTTGTAGGCCCAGGAGAGCGTGTGAGCGGCGGTTCCCAGACGGTTATCCCACACCACGTCATGCAGCGCGCTGCGGATATCTTTCAGTGTCTGCTCGCTGCATATCGACGAACGCACCGTCTCCGTCCGGTAGGATTTCACCGGCTCGCCTTCATCGCGCACTTCGGTCACCAGCATCGGCCTAACCATCCGCCCGTTGTTGGCGATAGCGTTATAAAACATCATAATCTGCATCGGGCTCAGCTCCACCGAATAGCCGTAACTCATCTTGCTCAGCGTCACGGTGTCGTTCGGCACATCTATACGGGCGCGTTCGGCGCCGGGTATCTCGCAATAAAGGCTGTCGCAGAGACCCATTTTCTCGATCCGCTGCACAAACTTGCGCGCCGAACCCTCGTAACTGCGGGTGATCAGTTTGGCAAGGGCTATGTTGCTGGACACAGCCAGTGCGCTTTTTACCGTCAGCACGGTGTCCATCTTGTGGGCGTCGGTATGGGTGGATTTGCGCATATACACCCACGGCTTGCTCGTTATGCTCACGGTGTCATCGATATCTATTTTGCCGTCATCCAGCGCCGCCACCAGAGCTATCGTCTTGAAGGTCGAACCCGGCTCCACACGCTGCACAGCGTGGTTCTGCAGTTCGTAATACTTGTCATCGCCGGCGCGGTCCAGATTGGCTATCGCACGGATATAACCGGTCCGGGTCTCCATCAGCATGCAGCAGCCCCATTTGGCGTGACGTTCCTCCACTTTGGCCAGCAACGTATTTTCCACTATATCCTGCAAGTTGGCGTCAATCGTGGTGATCACATCCATTCCGTCCTCCGCCTCTTTGACGGTCACCGACTCGTTTCTGCCGCCTATGCGCTGAATGCTGCTCAGCCCGTCCTTGCCGCGCAGTTCCGGGTCAAACCGTTTCTCAAGACCCGAGTTGCCGTAGCCGCCTTCGCCGTAGATGCCGCCTATGGTACGGCTCGCCAGCACACCGAACGGCTTGATACGCCGGTGCTGGTCCTCAAACAGGATGCCGCTTTTGTATTTGCCTTTGCTGATCAGGCTGTTCTTTTCCAGTTCGCGCCGTTCCAGATAATTGATCCGGCGGTCGCATACCCGCAACCGGCGTTCTTTCTTGTTGTACGCCTGCGTGATACGCGCTTTGTATTCCGCGGCGGTGCGGTCACCCGCTACGCGTGCCAGATCGGCCGCCAATTCGTCAATATACTCGTAAAACAGTTTGCCGCCGTTCTGGTGCAACGCCTCCACGCGCGTGTCCATATACATATAGTATTGCGGCATACTCGACGCCAGCAACTGTCCGTTGCAATCCAGTATGTTGCCCCGTGTGGCAGGTATGGAGCGGTGGCTGGGCACTTGCCGCTCCGCCACTTTCATCCATTCCTCGCGTTCGACGGTCTGCACATACACAATCTTGGCCAGCACAGCTACGAATCCCAGAGCAATCACTATGAAAATGACCGCAAACCGCAAGACCGTATTTCTCTGCTCGTCAGACATTTAATTCGTAATTTTGGTAGGAGGCACTATATTTTCCTTCAGTGTACTGCCGTTGGCGCGGAGAGCCTCGCTCACTTGCGACTGACGCGTCACATCGGTCAGCCGCGCACTGATGGTCATGTACCGGTATTTGGCGTCCAGCATCTCTTTCTTGGTGTCCGTCAGCCTGTGCTGCTGTTTCGCCGCGCGGTAGCCGAACAGGATATACCCAAAAATCAGCACCGCTATCAATGCTATCAGCGGGTATTGTTTCCGGATCCGACTGTCGCGCAGCCGGTCACCGTTGAGCCAGGATTGTATATCATGTCTGTCTGCCATAAATCAATTATCAATTAACAATTAACAAAGCGTTTTAAAAGTTTTGTACAAACTTAGTATTCCGTACGAATCTTATCAATTTGTACCAAACCTCATTAGCCCTTTGTGCATTGTACATTGTGCATTGTGCATTGTTAGCGTCTCTGCCACGCGCAGTTTGGCGCTCCGGCTGCGGGGATTCCGTTCTACTTCATCGTCCGAGGCGGTGCGCCCCTTCTCGATAACATCAAACGGAGTCAACGCATTGCCGTAGAAATCTTTCTCTATCGTGCCTTCCAGATTGCCGCTTCTGAAGAAATTCTTCACCAGCCGGTCCTCCAGCGAATGATAAGTCAGCACGGCTATCCGTCCGCCGGGTTTGAGCAAGTCGCGTGCCGCCACCAGCATCTCTCTCAGCGCACCCATCTCGTCGTTCACTTCTATCCGGAGCGCCTGGAACAGCTTGGCTAAATCCTTTTTCGCATTTGTCGGAATTCCCAACTCTTCGGGACTTCCTGTATTTCCAAGGCTCCATCGGCTTTCTATGCCGTCTGATGGCTGATAGCTGATGGCTGATAGCTTTAGTGCCGCGGCTATTAATTCTTCGGTTCGAAGAATAGGAGCCTGCGCTCTTTTAGCACATATATTCCTTGCTATGCTCCGTCCGTTTTTCATCTCGCCGTACAACCAAAACAACCGCGCCAGCTCTTCTTCGCTGTAACTGTTCACTATATCTGCAGCTGTGCGTTTGGCTGTCTGGTTCATACGCATGTCCAGCGGTGCGCTGTAACGGAAACTGAATCCTCTCTCCGGACAATCGAAATGATGAAAACTGACCCCTAAATCCGCCAGCAGACCGTCTATCTGCTCCACCCCGTAATAATCCATCCAGTTTTTCAGATAGCGGAAATTCGAATGCACAAACGTCCATCTCGGATCATCTATCGCATTCCGGAGTGCATCCTCATCCTGGTCAAACGAAAAAAGCTTTCCTTTTTGCACAGAACTTTCACCAGCCCTTTGTGAATTGTCAATTGTACATTGTGAATTGTCAATAGCCTCCAATATAGCTCTTGAATGCCCTCCGCCGCCAAAAGTAACATCCACATACACCCCGTCCGGCTTGATAGCCAAGCCTTCGATCGTCTCCTTGAGCATCGCCGGTATGTGATATACTTCGTTCATCGGGGTTTTATCGGGGTTATATCAGATGCCTTCCTTATACATTACCGCCCTTCCGGCTCATCTTGGCGCGCAGCCGTGCCGCCAGTTCTGTCTGACTGAGGCGTTTCTCGGCGAATTTCTCCGGTGCCCAGAGCGCAAAACGGTTGAGCATACCGACGAAGAGCACATCCTGCTGCGCACCTATAGTCTCCAAATTTTTCTTCTGCAGCAGGATTCGCCCTTGTCCGTCCATATCCAGATATTCGGCATCTGCCATGAATTGCATCAGAATGAGCTGGTCCTCGGGGTCCCACTCGTTGAGCGCCTGGCGCAACTGCTCCACTTTCTCATTCCATATCTGCTCAGGGTAAAACATCAGACACTCGTTGTCTGTATCGCGGCGCATTACTATACGCTTCGACTCGGCTTCCGCCAATATCTTCCTGTAACCTGCCGGGACGAATATACGCCCTTTCTCGTCCAGCCGGCCTTCTATGTTTCCAACAAATGTCTGCATAATATCAATTATCAATTATCAATTTACAATTAACAAAGAGCTTTACAAGTTTGGTACAACGTTTTAAGCTTTGTGCTTTCTATCAAGTTGCACTTGCACTTAACTACATCCACTTACTTCTTAGTATTCTCAATGTTCTGTCGAACATTCTTAATTATCGTTGTAAGTAATTTGCATATTTCCACTGCATCTGTCTTTATGGATTCATATACTGTTTGATCAATTATTTCTGTCATATAGATTACATCAATCCAATGACACGTTTCATTTGCCTCCTTTAGCGCAATACTCAACTTATTAGCAAAGTCAGCTTTTGACACCGCGCAAGTCGCCTCACTGCAGTTTGCTCCGATTGAAGTGCCACTCCTAAAGAATTGATCTGCCAAACTATATTCTTTTTGTTCTTTTAACTGCTTTGTTAAATCCACAACACGTTTGGTAAAACTCCCAACTTTGTCACCTAATATACCTAAACCGTACATACTCTGGCGTCCCTTTGTTAATTGTGAATTGTAAATTGTAAATTGATTTCACGCTGCAAAGATACAAAAAATATTTGAATTACACCACATTTCCCCACAAAAAAATTTATTAAATATTTTATCAACATCATTTCTACAAATACAACCGCGCACCAACACGCATATTTTCAGTAGATTACACAACTTATTGACATTTTGCCAAAAAGTGGGGCAAAATGGGGAGGTTAGTGCTTTCCACCTTCCGGATCGTAGTATGTACTATAGTTTGTTACCGTAATAAACCTCATTCTCCTGCCGGTTCCGGGGCAATGCCGTTACCACATCGTTACCACTACGGCACGTCCGTCTCCGGTAAAAAGAGCGTACAAAAAAAAGAGAGTGTGCGGGGCACACTCTCTTGCAAAACGAAAAGTTTTGCTATTGGTTAATCATTGTTGCAGACAACAAACTTATTTGCTGATCTGAGCACCGGTAGCATTGTAGCGAACACCGTTACGCTCAATAATCAACTGACCGTCAATAAACGACTTGCTTACCTTAGCAGCAGAAGCGTTTACATTCTCAACAGCCTCAGTATCCTCACCCTGAACGACCTTGATAGTTACAGGCAAGCCAAGAGCATCAAGTTCAATAGTTCCTACTCGGTCTTCACTGCTTTGACCTACTGTAATAGTCAGGTGGTTAACATATTTATGTTCATAATAGGTCTCACCATCTTCTTCAATTTCCTCATAATCAGTTGCAATCTCTGCATTAATCCACTCGTCAGCCTCAAGCTCGATTTCATCATCCCAAACGTTAGAAGGAATATCCAGCGTCAATTCGCCGCCTGCCAATTCGAAATTAACTTTCTCAGGAGCATTGAAAACAGGGAACAATGCTACTACATTGAGCAAGATATTACTACCCCACACACGAGATGTGTACTGTTTTCCCTCCGAATAGTCAAACCACGGGAAGAAGGTTCTGCAATATGTACCATTACCGTAGTAGTCAGCATGGAAACCAAAGTTGGCTGTTCCGTCGTTATATTCATCAAGAAGAACCACGAAACTACCCTCCACCACAATCGGAGCCGGTGTCTGCGCGCCGGTGACAGGATCTTCTTCCATGAATTCCCATTTAATCAATCCATAACTCAGTGCATTACCTTTTTGATCGGTAGAAAGAGTAACATTATCTGCGTTTGCAGTGGCCTCTGCGATTGGATTAGCCCAATCTACATAAAGAGAGCCTTGAGCATTGAATCCACCGGGATATATGCTCAAGCGCACGTGATCGTTTTCTCCCGGGAACATAGCATCGCCACTTCCACCTGCAGTATAAATACCGGCTGTAATGTGATCGATATTCATAACGTTGCCGTTATTCTCAAATACTACAATCATAGAGTCCATCTTGGTTGTAGATTGCCACGGGTTGGTCAGTTGCGTTCCATAACTGTAAGTACCATATGAACCTGCACCTACTTGATACAAATCCACTCCGTATTCATTTTCTGCCGGATTCTCGGTATATCTTGCACATTGGGTAATAGGAGTATACTGCGCCGGAGCTACATTAAGTGCGGTATAGAATTGGTCATATCCTTCCCAATAAGTTCTCAAATAAAGACCGGCAACTTGCCAATCAAACATATAAGTGTCTGCCTTCTCATTCAGTTTCATTACAGGCAGATCATTTTCGCCAAAGTGAACCGGCAGCCTTGTGTACCATGCATTTTCAGCCAACACATTCTCGCCAAGTACCCAAGTAGCAGGATACATACTGTCATTCAGCAGAATAATAGTATCAGCATATGCAGATACCAATCCTTGCTGAAAAAAGTCATACGATAAACCACTAGATGGTTTTCCGACACGGAATGTAGGAGTATAAGACATGTAAGGAACCTGAATAGTGTCAGTAGCGGTAACATTCTTCTGTGCTTTCTCTGCATCAAATGTTGCCACCTTCTGTACAGCATCATAGTTTCTGGTGTCTCTTACGACTTTCCCAAAAGGAACTGCGAACGAAGCAACTGTCGTTGCCAACGCGCATGCAACTAGAGTAAATTTTTTCATACCTTAATTAATTTTGAAGTTAATAATTGGATTTATTACATCTTTCCTTGTATGGTAAACCATAATTCGGAATTTGATTTATTCGTTAGTTTGATTCCGGCAGTCGGGTTAATGGGTTCATTTGCCACAGTCTCGTATGTACCGCTCAGAGTATTAAGCAATTTTTCAATATCAGGAAAAGCATTTACTGTTTTCTGAGCATTCTCATCAGCAGGCCCACTATACGTAAAACTTGCCGCACCATCCGAAGCAGTAACATCAAACAAATAACTCATATCGGTCGTTGCCTTGGATGAATTGCCATAATAGCTGAACACAAGCACCAGTCCCTTTGTCGTCTTCTTGAATACAAGAGAGTTGACAGAAGCATTCTTTTTATTGTTTTTATATGTTGCTTTGAGAGCTGTATTAATCGATCCTATCACACTTGAAATCGAGTCCCCTATTTCAGCCATATCAATAGTCCAAGAGCCGGAGAGAATCGATATATATTCATTGATATATTCAGCCGGAGACGCAGCCGCTATTTTAGAATCCTCTCCTACCACCTCAGCTTCTTGCAGCGTATATGTGGTGGCGGTCAAATCGAGGAAAGGCGACATCATCTGGATGCCTGTTCGAGTAACTGCAAACGGATTGATGTCCGGATCTTCCCCAACTGCAACTACGCCTAAGTCTGTAAGAGTAAAGATGCCCGAAGAGCCATCACGCAACAAATACTCTTTACCGGAAGTTTGGAGATGCAGCAGATTGGAATTGCCAAACATACGTTTCTGCATTGCTTCTACATCTGCAAAATATTGTGCTTCAGTTACTCCCTCCTCCAAGGGATATAGGTAGCAGTAAGCACCATGTTTTTTCCCTTTCAATTTGACGAAACTGGAATCTGCATGCAGAATCAAGAATTCATAGTCACCAAGCAAACCGTCTCCATCATTGCCCGGGTCTGACCACGCATGGAATACCGAATTATATGTATCAAAAGTAATAATTGGTCCGTAATCATTCTTAATATCCCATGTACTAGCCGAATCCGTGAGGAGTTTGTTGCGCGTAGTCGTTTCATTCTTGGCCGTCGCAACTATTTGTCCGTCTTTCTTAAAACGAAGAATTATACTATAACCGCAAGAGGAAGGATTGGCGAAGTAGAGCATCTCCCATCCATTCTTGGCACCCGTGAACACATTATCTGCATTTTCAAGCGCAGCCTGCGCACGCTCGGAAGCCGATTTGTCAAACAGGTTCTCTTCTTCGCGACTGCATGCTCCTAACACACATGCTACCGAAAATATTATCAGTAAGTATTTAGCTTTCATATCTCTATTCGTAATTTATTATTCAGCACTCTCATTCAAGAACCCAAGACTCATCACTTCATCCCAGTCCAGATTAGCCTGACGAGTTTGGACTTCAGCGCGAAGAGCATCGAGGTCCAAATCCCATTTCTCTTTGAGCCATGTACGGCAAATCTCTATCTTCTGCTCCAGAATCTTACGTCCACTCTTGCCATTTTTCTCGGCAGTGGTAAACATTGTATTCAACTGTGCATCTGTCTTGACAATGTAATTGGCAATAATCTCCACGAAATCTTCACGTACCTGGCTGCTGCCATAAGGAGAAGCAAATCCCAATTGCCATGCTTCTGCATCAGAGGTATATTGCCAACCATCCGGATTATAGTTACCGGAGCTCAATTGCTCAAATTCCTTCGGCAACGTCTTTTTCTGATGGAGAATGTGTGAGAACTCATGGTGCATCGTCTTGAAGATATACTCATTGAGCTGATCCATATTATTCGTCTCCATGAGGTTGATCTTCATTAGAGTAATCTTGATACCGCCCTCAGCCTGACCAAGTTTCTCCGTACCTTGGGAAGCATTGATCATCGCAGAGCCGATAAGCTGAATAATACGCGGTCCGTTCTCCTTGAGGAAACCTGCGGGAGCCACAGAATCATATACGTCATACCAGAGATAAAGCGAGAGGTGGGCAATTGTATCCGCCATGCCCATGCTGACAGGCACTACGTTGTAGTTCGGGTCTGTTGCATTATCATCCAGACGATAGCGAAACTCTACATTGTAAGGCACAGTATAGTGCTTATACAACCATTGGTCAAACTCATATGTATAAGTAGTGGTATCCACCACCGGATCAACGAAAATACTCGGGCCGAATACTTCTTTCTCGCAAGAAGCCAAGCCGAGCACCATTGCTCCCACAAATAGTATTTGATATATCTTTTTCATATTCATCAATATTACGTAGGGTTATAGGTTAGTCTTCTTGCACAAGTGTAATCTGTGCTCCAAGTGTTTTAGCCTCCAGAATGCTTGTTTTCACGGGTTCGCCACCGATATTAGTTCCGGCTGAGACATTGTCGGATCCACCGATAGCGTTTGGTCCTAATATCACACGCGGGTTGGCGCTCATGCCGGCGATAATTACCTTTTTAGGCAACTGAATAGCACGGCGGTCGTCGTTCCAAATCAGCGTGGATGCAGGAGTTGTACCCTGACGGTGCTCAATCTCAATACCATAGCGTTTCAAATCATGCCAACGCAAACCGGTATGGATAGTCTCCAGACGGCGGAAATGCAGTACACAATCTATGATACGTTCTTGATCTGCTGACAGAACCCACGAAGGACAAATATCAGTATTGTGAAGTACAGGTACAAAATTCGGGTTGCCGCCAGGTGCATAGAACGCGCGAATCTTGGCCTGTGTGAGGTTGACGTCACCATTGGGCAATGTATCCATACGGTTATTTTCACTCACGTCATAACTCTGCGCCCACAAACGAAGATCATTGATAGCACCGCCGAGGTCGTTGAGGTTCGCTTTCGCCTCAGCGCGGCAAAGCAGAGTCTCGTTGGTAGTGAAAGCACGTGTCACTCCATGGATATAACCATAGCCGTTTACCTTGTCGGTATATTCAAACAGATAGTAGAACCATGCCAGCAACGAGCCGTACTCCTGACCGGCAGACCATACTGAAAATCCCGGGAAACGGCTTCCCCAGCACGGACCGCCTGCACTTGTAGTATAATTACGCGCATCGCGGTTGAACTGATAGCGGCCATAAGACGAGAACACCGTATAACTTGCCTGCGACATCGTAGTGTAGATAAGCAGGTTAGCCGGAGATTTGGCATCAATCCATCCGTTCATCTCTGTGTTGATGTCTGTACAATCCACCAGGGTGTAGCGTGCATCAAAGAGCATGCCGAGCGTAGCCGCATCATCTGTTCCGAGAACATAGTTGGCGTGTGTAATCACCTTGTCCCATTGACGGGTATAGAGGTAGAAACGCGCAGCAAATGCATGAGCGGCCTTCACATTGAAATGGTACTTGGGCACGGTGTAATATCCGTCATCCACCAATGGCAGCCCAGCCTCCAGATCGGCCTCGATAGCTTTGTAGGTATCATATACCGTACCACGGTAATACACAGGAGCCACTTTGGTTTCCGGCTCTGTCATATAATGGATACCCGAGTCCTGTTTGCTAAGGGTCTCGTCTTTCCAAGTCTGGCAGAAAACGGTAGCCAGCAGGAAATGGTGGTACGCGCGGCTAACCAATGCTTCGCCTTTTTCGGCATCCATGTTGATGCCTTTTGCCTCCAGTTCGGCGATAGCCAAAAGAGCCTGATTGCAGGCTGCAATAGCAGAATAGCAGGCATCCCAGATATAGGTAGGCGAATCCTGCTGCTCACTACTAACTACAGGTTGCCATGCAAAAATCTCATCGTACATTTTATCCAAAGGATTGAGCGCATTGCAGTGGCCATATGCATCCGGGGAGTTATTATCAATAATATTATCCGACGAGAACTCACAAATTGTTCCGGCGTTAGCGTTGGTATAGGCAGACACCAGCAACAGACGCACCTTCTCTTTGGTATCAATCGATGCACGCATATCCGGGTTCTGGTCCAGGAAATTGCATCCCGAAAGCAGACCCATTACAAGGGATAGCGCAAATATGTATAATGTATTATGTTTCATTGTCTTAATCTGCTTTGTTGTTAGAATCCAAGTTTAATGGTCAGTGTGAACTGGCGGGGGTTAGGCGAGCTGACACCACCGGTGTTATAGAACTCAGGGTCACGTCCGTTGAGTTTCTTGTCGGCATAAGCCAGCCAGATGTTGGTAGCGGTCAGTTTGACACCGAAGTTGGACACCGCTTTCTGACCTTCCAGATACTTAGCCGGCAGGTCGTAGCTCAGCGAGATTTCCTTCAAACGGATGAAATCGCCCTTGGCTACACGCTCGGTAGAATAGTTGTATGCCGAATAAGCGGTATAGAGATTGTTAATCTCCTGATACTGACGCTTGGTAGCGATAGCCGGAATCGTAGTGGTAGCCTCGTCATCCGGTACCATCCAACGGTTCTTCATTTCCTTCATGCTCGCTGTCAGGTCGCTATATTGGCTGCTATATACATAGCAAAGCGGATCCAGACGCAGTACATTGCCGAAGCTGTAGGTAAAGAAGATATTCAGCTTGATACCTCTCCAGGAGAACGCATTGCCGAACGAACCGGTGATAGTAGGATCTACCGTTCCTTCGTATTTCAAATAATCCAAATTATCATACTCCTGGAAATCCACATCTCCGTAATTATCCGGACCGGCGATTTGCGTGTGAGCCTCGTCTATATAGAAGGTAGGCAGACCTTCCTCCGTCAGACCGGCAAACGGAACGGAGAACATCGCACCTACCGGATAGTTCTCACGGCGAGACATTACAGAGCCGGATACCAGCGAGTACATCTGCGGGTGAGACTCCAGCTTGGTAATCTTGTTCTCAGCCCAAGAGAAGATCCAGTCGGTCGTCCATTTGAAGTCGCGGTATTTCACATTGACAGTAGAGAGAGTGAACTCGCAACCGGTGGAACTCATGGTAGCATCGTTGGCATATTTCTCGGTCTGACCGCCGACACCCATGGTCTGCACGATACCTATCAGGTCGAAGTTGTTACGGCGATACCAGTCGAACTCCAGATTGATGCGGTTGTCCACAAAACCAAGGGCTATACCGATGTTCAACTCATGCTTCTTCTCATAGGTCAGCTCGGAGTTCTCCAAGTCGTAGAGCTGGATACCCGTCTCCGATGCATTGGTGTTCGGACGATACGGGCTATAGCTCTGGAAGACAGCCAGCGAGTTGGTTACCCAGCTCGGTCCGCGGTCAGCGGTAAGCGAGTAGCTCGCCTTGAGGCTGGCGTGTGTCCATGCGCTGCCGAAAGTAGGCTCCCACCAGCGCTCCTCATGGGCATTCCATGCCGCAGACACGTTCCACGTAGGCAACCAACGTGCGCTCTGGCTCTTACCTAATTTGTTGGTACCCTCATAGCGAACAACGCCGTTGACGGTATAACGTCCTTTGTAGGAATAGGTAGCCATCGCGAAGAAAGCGAGGTTGCGATAGTAGGTAAATTCATTGGAGAAATAGGTAGAGTTCTCCTCCTGGCTCTGTTTGAACAAACGGTAGTCCGTAAACGGCACACCGCCGTTCTCGTACTGGTACCCCCAGCCGCGGAACCATGTGTACTGACGGTTGGTCGAGTTCAACTCGCCACCGCCGAAGAGGCTGATAATATGGTCGCCGTTACGGCCCAGATCGCGGTTGTAACTAACCGTAGCACGGAAATCTGTAGAGAGCAGCGAGTACTCGGTCAGGTTGTAGATACCTCCCTTAGGCAACACTGTTTCAGGCAGTGCAGCAGGGTCATCCGGATCCTTATAAAGGAACGAGTTGCTCTCACGAATAGTGTTATCCTCCGGGTCAATACCCGCACGATATGCACGCGCCTGGTTGGACTGGTCGGTGATATTATGTTCCTGACGGCTCATCTGGTAGCGGACAGCGCCCAACGCACTGATTTCCAAACCGCGTACCGGCTTGTAGCTGATGTCGCCCTGGAACTTCAGGTCGGTTACCTTGATATCAATATAGTTGCGAGCCAACTCGTCCACGATATTGAAATCGCAGTAGTTACGGCGATAGGTAGCCGTCGGATCCATCGCACGCGAAGTATTCATCGCATACGAGAACGGGTTGATATCAAACTCACGGCTAACAGCACCTGAGATAGGGTCAGTGCTCGAAGAGATAGTTCCCGGCGCTTTCTGCTTACGGTAGCTACCCATGAAATTCACACCGGCAGTCAGTTTCTGCTTGCTGGTGGAGGGTAGCAGGTCGAAGTTGGCGTTAGCCGTACCTGTGAAACGGGAAATCTCGCTGGATTTGTACCATCCGGGATCCTGCATGGCAGAGAGCGATACATACACGCGTGCACGGTCGGTACCGGCAGAATAAGAGAGCGAGTGGTTGTGCATCACCGTCTGGTTGAAGAGTTCCTTGAACCAGTCGGTATTGCGGAACTCAGCCTGACGCAGATAAGCATTGCGCGCCTGAACTGTGTTTTCCAGCCCCACTCCGCCGGCCTCGGCTTGGTCAATCAGCTGGTACATCAAACCATACACACCGCTATTCTTAGCGCTGCTCAAAGAACTATACTCCAGCCATCCTTTGCGCTCCAACTCCTGATAGATACCCATCTGCTCCTGGGAATTACAGATATTGTAATCCCTATAGGAGGGTATCATACGGTAGGTCAGTTCGGTAGTATATTGCAGTTTGGATTTGCCCGCCTGACCTTTCTTGGTAGTAACGACGATGACGCCCGCCATAGCGCGCGCACCGTAGATAGAGGTAGCCGAACCGTCCTTCAGGATCTGGAACGACTCGATATCCTCGGCATTGATACCGGCGATAGCGCTGGCAATCAGGGTTTTGGCATCACCGGACGAGAGGTCGTCGGCACTCATCTCGACTGCATCCTCCAATACGACACCATCCACCACCCACAGCGGTTTGGAAGCACCGTAGATAGAAGTGGCACCGCGGACGCGGATCTTAGGCGCCGTACCGAATGTACCACTGACGTTCTGCACACTCACACCGGCAGCTTTACCCTCAAGCGAACGGCTGATATCCGCCACACCGGAGAGCATCGTTTCTTCGGCCTCCAGCTTGGTAGTAGCACCTGTGAAGAGACGTTTGTCCTGCTTCACCATACCGGTAACGACCACTTCCTGGATTTGTTGCGCCTCGGTCTCGAGTTTTACTTTCATGTCGGGCTTTGCAGGGACTGTCACAGTCTTGTAGCCCAGATAGGAGATAACCAGATTCTTTTTCCCGGCGGGAAGGGTTATCTCAAAAAAACCGTCAAAGTCTGTCACTGTTCCCGTAGTAGTCCCTTCGACCACCACGTTGGCTCCGATAGCCGGCTCCCCTGCTTCGTCATAAACGGTACCGGATACCAATGACTGCGCCCAAGCGCCCACAGGAATGAGGAACAAGCAGACTAACAAATAGTAAAATTTTTTCATTATGTATTGTTTGTTATGTATTTCTTTTCTCGCGCTCTTTTCACGCGCACCTATCGCGCACATACACATACAACAAGGTACACGCGTAGCGCGTATAGACGAAAAAGTGTGCAAAGATACTGCTTTTTTTTGACTTTACCAAATATTTCTATAAAAAAATATGTTTTTCGTCAAAAAAAGTCAGCTTATTTTGCATTTTTATTCAAAAAAACCGAAAAAACGATAGCAAAAAAGAGGGATAAAGGCTTATTCGTATGTCAAAATGTAACGGTTATTTTCGTCAAACATTTCCTCTGCGATAGCCTGCAGGCGGGAGACATCGGTCCGGGCTACTTTTTCGTACGTATCCTGCCATTCGGGAGCCTGACCGAAATAGAGCACTGATTTGGCCATTGCCAGCGCGCTGTTTTCCTGATTCTGGGCAGAGACAGCCATCTGTCCGCGGAGCTGTTGCAGCGCATGGCGCAGCGCGGATTCGGTCAAAGGAGTGGCAGCGAGTTTGTCGAGCTCCTGACGCACGAGGCTCAGGCTGAACGAGTAATGCTCCGGTTCGCAAGCCCAATAAACGGACCAATAGCCAGTGTCACTAAGGGGTGTATAGGCGGACTCAACGGTATAGACCAGCCCTTTCGCCTCGCGCAGAGAAAGATTGAGGCGGCTGTTGAGACTGCCACCGCCGAGAATATTGTTCAGCAAAAACATCGGCAACTGGTTCTCATGTCCGAGCGGATAGGCCAGGCCGCCGAGCATGGCGTGGATCTGATGGGTATGTTTGCGGTAATGCGCCTCATACTGTTCCGGTAGTTTCGTTATACTTGACCGTCGGCTGACCGTCGCAGGTCTGACCTCCGTCGGATTCACCCGAGCGAGAGAAGAAAATTCCTTCTCCGCCAGACGGAAGATTTTCTCGGGTTTGAGGTTGCCCTGACAGAAAACGACCATCCGGTCCGGCGTGTAGTGCTGCGCCATCCATTGTTTGGGATATTCGGGTTTGGCAGATATATTTCTGAGGGTCTTTTTGGTGCCCAGAATAGGCATGGCGAGAGGCGTGCCGGCAAAAACAAGGGACTCAAAATCATCGTAGATGAGTTCGGAGGGGCTGTCGTTGTAACTCTCAATCTCGTCGATGATGACCATACGCTCCTTGTCGGTTTCCTCCTTTTTGAAGGCCGGTTCGGTGACCATTTCGGCTATCAGGTGCAAAGTCAGTTGGACATGTTCGGCGAGAATAGCGGCATAAAACGTGGTTTCCTCCTTGGTGGTATAGGCGTTGATTTCACCTCCGATGCCTTCGATGGCATGGATGATGTGGCGCGCCGAATGGTGAGCCGTGCCCTTGAAGACACAATGCTCGATGTAATGCGCCATGCCGTTCTCGCCGGGCCGTTCGTCCCGTGTGCCGGCTCCGACCATCACGCCGATGTAAGCGACGGGCGAAGGCGTGCGGCGGTGGACAATTTTAACGCCATTTGGCAGAATATGATAAAAAGTTTGCGAATTCTCTTGCATAATTCAAAAAAAAGCAGTAATTTTGTCGCCGATTTCGGCGGGAGGTTTTAAGGAGCTTAAGGTCTTTAAGGAGTTTAAGGAACTTAAGGACTGCATCCGGCCGGAAGCACATGCGAAGCGGCATTGGCGGAATTGGTAGACGCGCCAGACTTAGGATCTGGTTCCGAGAGGAGTGAAAGTTCGAGTCTTTTATGCCGCACACACGGACCTATGAGGGTCCGTTTTTTATTTACAATTTTTCCTCATAAGTATCTACTAAAAATAAGAAAAAAACAAACAAAACCCTTTAAGTGCTTTAGAAGCTGCGCTTCCTATACGTACTTGGCTGCTAAAAACACTTGTGAGTAAACTCCCAGTGCTTTTACCATCCAACTCCGTACTCTATGAGTAAAAAGCACTCAAAGACATAAACGAACTATATTAAAAAAGTGATAAAAAATTACCTTTTTAAGCTAAAGATGATACATATCCATCTATATAGGGTCGATTTTGAGTAACAACAGCAAACGCCTGTCGGATAAGTTTGTTAGCGATAGCAAT
>JAFVDD010000045.1 GCA_017478725.1 Paludibacteraceae bacterium | reverse complement strand
CGACCCCCAGCTTGGAAGGCTAGTGCTCTATCGACTGAGCTACTTTCGCATGCCCCTTCGATGGGGGTTGTGTGGGTGCGGATGGATTCGAACCACCGAAGCTGAAAAGCAGCAGATTTACAGTCTGCCCCATTTGGCCACTCTGGAACACACCCGTTTTAAAGATCACTTTTTGAGCCTCTAGTCGGACTCGAACCAACGACCGCTGGATTACAAATCTAGTGCTCTACCAACTGAGCTATAGAGGCAAAAGCATTTACGATTTGACGATTTACGATTTTTGTTTCTGCTCCTCTGAGCCACTCCTCTGTAATCCGTTCGATCGAAAAAGCGTGCAAAGGTACTGCTTTTTTTTGAATTGACCAAATCTTTTTGAAAAAAAATGCATTTTTTAGTCTTTTTTGTCTTTTTTGCTACCCACTCCCTGCATTGCACGGGGATGGGTGGCGTTATATACGCGGCGGATTTGGTCAAAAGTAGTATGCGTATAGACCTGGGTTGTAGAGAGCGACGCGTGCCCGAGAAGCTCTTGAATCGTACGAATATCCGCACCGTTGTTGAGCATCGTGGTGGCAAAAGTATGCCGGAGTACGTGCGGAGAGTGCTTCTTGAGCGTTGTGACTTCACCCATACGCGTGCGCACGATAGTATATAAGGTATATTTGTCCATCGGCACAACCTCTCCGTTGCGTTTTCTGCGGATGAAGAACGTACTGCCATTCGCCTCCGGAAACTCACCGGAGCGGAGAGAGAGATACTCCTTGATCTGGCCGACCAGCGAGTCGCCGATTGGTATGATGCGCTCTTTCTGCCGTTTGCCGAACACACGCACCTGCCCTTGCCCTAAATCCCAGTCGGCATCTTTGAGTCCGAGAAGCTCCGCCTGACGCATCCCCGTCTGATAGAGCACCTCTATAACCAGCGCATCGCGGACGGATTCGAAACTGCCGTCTTCTTCACACTCGGTCTCTCTCATATTCCTCTCCGCTTTCTCCATTTCCGCAGGACGGAAGAAAACAGGCAGCGGCTTGTCGGTCTTGGGAGGCTTGACACGGGCGGTAATATCACGGGATACCTTGCCTTGCTGCAAAAGAAACTTATAGAAACTTTTGAGCGCAGACAACTTGCGTTTGACCGACCGCGGTGACTGACGCTCCTTCTCTATCATCTCCAGCATCCATGTCTTGACATCATCCTCTCCTACCTGCCCGGGATCGAACTCCTCGGTTTCCCATCCCAGAAAACTACAGAAATCGCGCAAATCGTCGCGGTAGGCTTCCACCGTCCGCGCCGAGTATTTACGCTCTATGGCAATATTGTCCAGAAAATGCCGGATCACCTTAGATCTCCTTGCCGGTTTGGGGATCGGATTCGAAGGGGAAGAGTCCGAAGAGCTCGGCATCTATATGGTCAGTTATCCAGCGGAAGTCCACAGGGTTGTCACCGAACTTGCAGGTATCGCCGTCCACGATGAGCAGTTTGCCTTTGTAATCCTTGATCCAGTTCTCGTATTTATCGTTGAGTCCCTGGAGGTAATCCAGTTTCATGGACTGCTCATAACCGCGTGCACGCTTCTGGATCTGCGAAACGAGTGTAGGCACGGAAGCACGCACATAAATGAGCAAGTCGGGCATCTTGACGAGGGTGGTCATGAGGTCGAAGAGATCCTGATAGTTGTCAAAATCGCGGTCGGACATCATACCCTGGTCATGGAGGTTGGGCGCAAAGATACGCGCGTCCTCATAGATAGTACGGTCCTGAATGATATACTTGTCCGATTTGCCTATCTCCACCACATCCTTGAACCGTTTGTTGAGGAAATAGATTTGCAGATTGAACGACCACCGTGCCATGTCGGCATAGAAATCGCTCAGATACGGATTATACTCCACGCTCTCAAAACGCGGTTCCCAGCCATAATGTTTGGCCAGCATGTTGGTCAGTGTGGTTTTTCCACAGCCAATGTTGCCTGCTACTGCTATATGCATATTGAATTACGAATTAAAAATTACGAATGTTTGGCCCAGTTGTGTTCGCTGAAGAGACCGAAGAGTTCTGCGTCGATGCGGTCGATGACTCGGCGGAAATCTTCCGGACGGTTCTCAAAATCCATTTCGTCGGACTCAATAACCAGCACGCGTCCGTCGTACTGACGGAAGATGAAGTCCTCGTATTTCTCGTTCAGTCCTTTGAGGTAATCAATCTGGATGGTCTGTTCATAGTCCCTGCCCCGTTTCTGAATCTGTGCAATCAAAGCCGGCACGGATTTGCGGAGATAAATCATCAAATCAGGCCGTTTGGTCTGCATCTTCATCATTTCGAAGAGCTCCATATAGGTGGTATAGTCTCTGTCGGACAGGTCTCCGCGTTCGTAGTTGTTGCGCACAAAAACATACACGCCTTCAAAGATTGAGCGGTCCTGTACAATAGTATGTGTAGCCTGCTGCACCGCCAGCATATCCTTGAAACGTTCTTTGAGGAAATAGGTCTCCAGACAGAACGCCCACCGTTTTATATCGCCGTAGTAATCCTCCAGATACGGGTTGAAATTCACGCTCTCAAAGCGCGGTTCCCAGCCGTAGTAACGCGCCAGCATTTTGGTCAGCGTGGTTTTTCCGGCTCCTATATTTCCTGCGATGGCAATATACATTATAAATGACGAATTACGGTATTATCTTAGCGTTTTTGAAATTTCTCCACCTGTTGCAGCACTGCGTTTTTCACGGCCGAGACAAGCGACCATGTTTTGGATGCCTGCGTAGTGTCACCCGTGAGCAGGTCGGGAACGGCATTGCCTGTTTCCTGTTCCGGGTAAACGAGCATGTAACTATGGTCGTTGAAGAAGCGTCCGAGCATGTCGGGCACTTGTTCGAAGAGCGGGTTGTAACTGGGCGTGGAAGGGCGCGCGTTGATCATGACAATCATGTCGTCAGGCGCCATCTGTTTGGCTATCATGAGTACGTCTTCCCAATCCTCCATCTCGCGGTAGGAAGCACGCAGATACTTGCCTTTGCGCCGGCATAAAGACTGCAGGGCAAGCTGGGTGTCAGGATTGGTAAAGAACACCACCTTGGCGCCTATCTGGCTGCTCAGACGGCGTATGAGACCGAAGCAGGTGATAAAATCATGCTCTTTCTCCGCATACCGCGGCACGGCTACCAGCAGACGGTTGATCGTGTTGATGGGTTGCGAGGGGTGATAAATGATCGAGGCTTTGCTCTGGCTGTTGACGAGCCGTATAGCTTCCGCCCAGTCGCCTTCCGAGGTCAGCTCGGTATCGCCCAGTTCGCTCAGTTTCGCCAGCTCGCCCAGCTCGTAATGGCGGTTCTCGGCCACAGTCATGAGAAGCCAGCTGTTGTTGGTTTTCTCAGCTTCCAGCCGTGCCTCTTCCTGCAGTGCCAGCCGTTTGGCTGCGTACTCGGTCACAAAGGATGCGGAAGTGCAAAGGACAAGAATCATCAGCACGGCGGCATTGAGGATAGCGGCGTCAAAAACACCCGTCTCATAGCCGATGGTGACAATAGCCAGCGTACCGGCTGCCGTGGCGTGGGTCAGGCCGAACATGAGCTGGCGCTCCATAGGCTGCAAACCGAAACTCTTCTGTGCCAGCCACGAAGCCAGCCATTTGCCGGCCAGTTTGGTAACAATCATCACCAGAGCGATGAGCAGAGGCGAGAGGGCGAACGGATGAACGGACGAAGGCCGCGTCCACAGGACGGAGACATCCATCATCATTCCCACGCCCAGCAGGAACAGAGGCACGAAGAGGTTGTTTCCCACAAAATTGATCCGCTGCATCACAGGGCTCAGGTTCGGCACAAGCCGGTTGAGACTCACGCCGCAGATGAATGCACCAAGGATACTCTCCAGCCCTGCCAGGTCGGCCAAATAAGCCGAGATGACCATCAGCGTCATGACTACCAGAAAACCGTTGGTAGGATCAGTCCAGCGCTTGAAGAATCGCTGTGCCAGCCAGGGGAACCCAACCACTACAGTAACGATGAAAAGACCGATACTCCAAACGGAATGCTGCAGGCTGAAGTCTGAATGCTGATGGTTGACCACCGCCAGCACCAGGAGCGAAAGGGTGATAGAGAGCATCGTGCCACCGACTGCTATATTGGTCGCCACGTTCTTCTGCACACCATAACGGCTGACTATCGGGTACGTCATGAGGGTATGAGAACCGTACATGGCGCCGAGCAGCACCGAGGTCACCCATCCGTAGCCCAGCAGACGGCTGCTGAGCAAACCCAGCAGGAACGGGAACAAGAAGGAATACAAGCCGAACAGGACGGAATGGCCGCGTTGCTGACGGAAATCATTCATGTCCACTTCTATGCCCGCCTGCAGCATGATATAGAGCATTCCTATTTTGCCGAGCGTCTGGATGGAACTGCCGCTCTCGATCAGTCCGAAGCCGTAAGGCCCGACGGCGATGCCTACCAGGATAAATCCCACGATGGCGGGAATCCGTATCTTGCGGCATACAATCGGCACAATCAGGATGGTAGCCAGCACGATGGATATTATGGCGAGGGCATCGGTAATCACCTGGATAAGAATTAAAATTTATGAGTCAGATAAACTTTCCTGTTATACTCTTCTTGTTTTGGCGGATGTCTTCTACGGTTCCTTCGGCTACAAGCGTACCGCCGTTGCGGCCGCCTTCGGGGCCCATGTCGATGAGCCAGTCGCAGGCACGGATGACATCGGTGTTATGCTCGATGATGATGACCGTGTTGCCTTTGTCCACCAGTTGGCGCAGCACGCCAAGCAGCACACGTATATCCTCGAAATGCAGACCCGTAGTGGGTTCGTCCAGTATATAGAGCGTTTTGCCCGTAGAGGGACGGGATAGTTCGGTGGCCAGTTTGATACGCTGGCTCTCGCCGCCGGAGAGCGAGGTGGACGACTGGCCCAGTTTGATGTAGCCCAGACCCACGTCCTGTATCGTCTTGATTTTACGCAGAATAGTGGGCTGCGGTTCAAAGAACTCCACTGCCTGGTTGACGGTCATGTCCAGCACATCCGCAATCGTCTTGCCTTTCCAGCGCACCTCCAGCGTCTCACGGTTGTAGCGTTGCCCGCCGCAGGCCTCGCAGGGCACATACACATCGGGCATGAAATGCATCTGGATGGTCTTGTAGCCGTTGCCTGAGCACTCTTCGCATCGTCCGCCTTTCGCGTTGAACGAGAATCGGCCGGCTTTCCATCCGCGTATCTTGCTCTCCGGCAACTGCGCGAAGAGCTCGCGGATGTCATTGAACACATTGGTATATGTGGCGGGGTTCGACCGCGGCGTACGGCCTATAGGCGACTGGTCCACATTGATGACCTTGTCGATGGCTTCGATGCCTTCTATCGCCTCATAGGGAAGCGGCTGCTGCTTGGAGCGGTAGAATTTCTGGCTGAGGATGGGATAGAGCGTCTTGTTGACAAGCGACGACTTGCCGCTGCCGCTCACGCCCGTGACGCACACCATCTTGCCCAGCGGAATCTTCACCGTCACGTTCTTCAGGTTATTGCCCGTACACCCGCTTAAAGTAATCACCCGTTTCTCTGACAGCTGATGGCTGACGGTTGATAGAGGAAGGCTTACTGCTTTTTCCCCCTTCAAATACTGCGCCGTCAGCGTGTCGGTCTTCAGCAGCTCGCCCGGCGTACCGCTGAACAGCACCTTGCCGCCCAACCGCCCGGCCTTGGGACCTATATCCACTATCCAGTCCGCCTGACGCATCATCTCTTCGTCGTGCTCTACTACGATGACCGAGTTGCCCATATCGCGCAGCTCTTTGAGCGAACTGATCAGCCGTTCGTTGTCACGCTGGTGCAGACCTATACTCGGCTCGTCCAAAATGTACAGCACATTCACCAGCCGCGAGCCTATCTGCGTAGCCAGACGGATACGCTGGCTCTCGCCGCCGGAGAGGCTTTCGCTGGAGCGGTTGAGACTCAGATAACTGAGTCCTACCGACTGCATGAACCTCAGCCGCGCGCATATCTCTTTCAGTATAGGTTCGGCTATCGCTTTCTGCTTCTCTGACAACTGATAGCCGACTGCTGATGGCTGACTGCTGCTGATGGCTGACAGCTCTTTCAGCAACACATCTATATCCATGTCCGCCATATCGGAGATGGAGTACGGACCTATCTTGTAGCTGAGCGCCTCGCGGCTGAGACGTTTGCCATGACACTCCGGGCACTCGCACCATTCCTCTTGCGTCTCCTCTTCGTCCTCTGACAGCTGATCGCTGAAAGCCGACAGCCGCTCCCACCAGTTGTCCGCTTGTACTATCTCATCCAACTGGTCTGACGGCTGATTGCTGATGGCAGAAACCTTTACCTTCCCTATTCCCTTGCATCGCGGACACCAGCCGGAGGGGCTGTTGAACGAGAACGTATGCGGCGCCGGGTCCTGATAACTAAGACCTGTCTCCGGGCACATCAGATTGCGGCTCAGGTATCTGACTTCTGACGGCTGATGGCCGATGGTTGCTGGCTGATTAGAGCCGCCTGCCTCCACAATCATCATCACCCCATTGCCCTGCGTCATCGCCTTGTCAACACTTTGCCGCAAACGGCGCAGGTCCACTTCTGAAGACTGAAAGCCGACGGCTGAGGGCGGGATTTTCAGTTTATCCACCACCACTTCGATGTTATGCACCTTGTAGCGGTCCACTTTCATGCCGGGCAATATATCCTGCACTTCGCCGTCCACGCGCACATACGCAAAACCTTTCTTGCGGATGGTCTCAAACAACTCCTTGTAATGTCCCTTGCGCCCATTCACCAGCGGAGCCAGCAGAAGAATCTTCTTGCCGGCATACTCACGCACTATCAGGTCGATAATCTGGTCGTCCGTGTAATGCACCATTTTCTTGCCCGAGAGGTACGAATAGGCCTCACCCGCCCGGGCATACAGCAGACGGAGGAAATCATACACCTCGGTCACGGTGCCCACCGTCGAACGAGGGTTCTTGCTGGTTGTCTTCTGGTCGATGGAGATGACAGGACTCAGGCCTGTTATCTTGTCCACATCCGGACGCTGCATCTGGCCGATAAAACCGCGGGCATAACTGGAAAATGTCTCCATGTAACGCCGCTGACCCTCTGCAAATATCGTATCGAACGCCAGCGAACTCTTGCCGCTGCCGCTCAGACCGGTAATCACCGTCAGTTTCTTGCGGGGAATCGACACGCTGATGTTCTTCAGGTTATGCACCCGCGCGCCCGTTACCTCTATTTTTCCGTCGTCTGCCATCAAATAAATACCATATTCCCGTTACCTGTCATCAAATAGATGCTCTGCATCGAAATATCGCACAAAGGTACAACTTTTTTTTGAGACATACAAATTTATCGGCAAAAATCACCCATTTATTTGCATATATCAAAAAAAAGCAGTAATTTTGCCACCGAAAGAAAAACACAAACACATACTACTTATGAAAAAACACTTTCTCCTACTGACCGCCTGTATGATGATGGCGGTCACTGCATTGGCTGAACCGATTACTGTCGCTGAGGCACTGGCTATCGGCAAGAATCTGGAACATAACACCACGACCACGGAAACTTATACCATCGTCGGATATGTGAATGTTATCACGGAAAACAGTTTCAATGAAAGTTTCAACAACATGACTTTTTGGATTGCCGACACCAAAGGAACGGCTTCCAGCAGCAACAGCGGTGCACTGCAGGTTTATCGCGGCAGACCTGACCAGGAGTTGCAAGAGGGCGACAAAATAAGCATTGACGCTAAGTTGAAGAAATGGTATTCCACCGTTGAGACCGACCCCACCAACGCACCCGTTACTCTCCTCGAGCGCGGAGGACAGGACGACCCGCAAGACAACCCGCAGACCCAGACAGGCAGCTTGCGCGTCTGCGCCCAGAACCTCGAGAACTACTATTACAACCTCAACACCGGTCGCGGCAACTACACCCAGGCGGAGTTTGTCGCCAAGACACGCAAGATAGTGGATATGATGCTCTCCGTGGATGCGGATATCTACGCTTTCTGTGAGGTCGAAGCACAGCCTGTTGTCCTCGCACAATTAGCCGACTCGGCCAACGCACGCGTCAGCGGAACACCCTACTCCGCCGTTTCCGACGGCATCAGCGTGGAATGGAGCGAAGAGTATGACAACAACCTCAAATCAGGATTCATCTACCGCACCGACCGCGTCCGCCCCATCGGGTCAAACACAGGCGCCACTTCCGGCAACGGCTATTACAACCATACGATGCGTATCCAAGCCTTCGAGCAACTGAGCAACAGTGGCAGGCTCGTGCTCAGCATGAACCACTTCAAAGCCAAAACAGGCGGAGGAGACCAAGGCGAAGCACAACGCCAGACTAATGCCACCAACCTCGTGAACGCCCTGAGAAACGTGGTGATTGACGACGATATTCTCATCTTGGGCGACCTGAACTGCGAATATGGCGAAGAACCGATTACCATCATCACCAGCGCCGGCTACGAGGAGCAATTGCTCAAATACAACGCCAATGCCTACTCCCATTGCTACAACGGAGGCGAACTGATTGACCACGCCTTAGCAAACCAAACGATGGCAGGCCAGATTGTCAATGCCTATGTCAAACATATCTGCACGTATAAATGCACCGACGGCGTCTATTCCACCACTTCCTATTCCGACCACGACCCCTATATCGTGGAAATAAACCTGACGGAGAATGGCGGCAGCGGCAGTCAAGACGATGATGAATGCAAGGATATCAACGAGACCTATCTGGCCGAGGGCGGAACAGATCTGGGCAAGATGACAACCGACAATACGGATGTCTGGAGATACGACACTTCACGCGAAGGCTATGCCAAGGGCTCCAAGCAAGGCGGTGCTACAGGATGGCTGATGACGCCAAGCCTGAACCTGTCGCAGATGCAGTCCGTATCTCTCCAATTCCAGCATGCCCACAAGTTTGCAGGCACTCCGTCTGAGGAGCTTACCCTTTGGGTAACACCTTCGTTCAGCACCGCGGAGACTTCCGAATGGCATCAGTTGACGATTCCTAATTATGGCACCAACAACGACTGGACTTTCGTAAGCAATACCATCAACGTCCCGCAGCAGTACCTGGGCAAAAAAACCGTCTTCGGCTTCAAGTATGTCAGCACAACCGACAAATATGCTACTTGGGAAATCAAGAACCTGAAAGTAACCGGTTCGTGTAACGGCACAGAGGCGGTTGAGAACGTTCAGCAATCCGAAACCCCTGTACGCAAAGTGCTTATCAACGGACAACTCTACCTCATGTACGAAGGACAGATGTACGACGTACGAGGCAACCGGGTACAATAAATTCTGGCGGCTGAAAGCTGAAAGCCCTAAAAAAATACGAAAAAATGACATGCGTGCTTGCGTATGTCATTTTTTTTGTGTAACTTTGCGCCGATTTTGCTAACTACACTTTGCAAAACAGATATAAATCCTTAAATACTAACACTTATGGCTAAAGTTTATCAGGCAAACGAGATCAAGAACGTCGCCATGTTGGGCGGCTCTGGCTCAGGTAAGACGACTCTCATGGAGTCGATGTTGTATGAGTGCGGGGTGATCAAACGCCGCGGTTCGATTGAGCAGCAATCTACCGTGTGCGACTATTTCCCGGTTGAGAAAGAGTACGGCTACTCTGTTTTCTCCACAGTTTGTAACATTGAGTTCGAAGGCAAGAAACTGAATATCATCGACTGCGCCGGCTCCGACGATTTCTGCGGCGGCACCGTAGCTGCTCTCCAGATGTGCGGTTCGGCGCTCATCGTCCTTTCCGCCAACGGCGGCGTGGAGGTAGGCACCCAGAACAACTTCCGTCTCGTGGAGAAAGCCCACAAACCGCTGGCTTTCGTCATCAACAAATGCGACCACCAGGACGCTGATTTCGACCGTACCTTCAACCAACTCAAAGAGTATTTCGGCAACAAGTGTACGCTTATCCAGTTCCCTGTGAACGCCGGCGCCGGCTTCAATGCCGTCATTGATGTGCTCAAGGGCAAGATGCTCGTTTGGAAAGCCGAAGGCGGTGCTCCGGAGCTCAAGGATATTCCTGCCGAGTACGCTGACCGCGTAGAGGAGATGCGTTCGCAGCTGAGCGAGGCAGCAGCCGAGGCAGACGAGACGCTGCTGGACAAGTTCCTGGGCGAAGGTCTAACCGACGAAGAGATCATGCAGGGTCTCAAATCCGTCTATGCCGACGGATCGATGTACCCCGTCATCTGCTGCTCCGGTATCAAAGATATGGGTGTTCGCCGTCTGATGGACTTCCTCAACGGTATGGCTCCGTCTCCGGCACAGTTCAGCTATCCTACCGTGGACGGCAAGAAGATCAGCCCGGATGCTTCCGCGCCCACCAGCCTCTATGTCTTCAAGACATCGGTGGAACCGCATATCGGCGAGGTCAACTATTTCCGCGTAATGCAAGGTACCGTACACAACGGCGACGATTTGGTGAACATCGAGCGCGGCTCCAAAGAGCGCATCTCCCAGCTCTACAGCGTAGCCGGTTCAATCCGCACGGCTGTTGACGAACTGTCGGCAGGCGACATCGGCGCTACCGTCAAACTCAAAGATACCCGCACCGGCAACACCCTCAACGCCAAAGAGTGCGACAACCAGTATGCTCCTATCGTTTATCCGCAGCCGCGCTACCGCCGTGCTATCAAGCCGGTTACCGAATCCGACGCCGAGAAACTCGCTGCCCTCCTCACCCGCTATCATGAGGAAGACCCGACATGGATCGTTGAGCAGTCCAAAGAGCTCCGCCAGATGATCATCTCCGGTCAGGGCGAGTTCCACCTCCGTACCCTCAAATGGCGCCTCGAGAACAACGACAAGATGCCGGTTGAGTTCAGCGAGCCGAAGATTCCGTATCGCGAGACGATCACCAAGGCGGCGCGTGCCGACTACCGTCACAAGAAACAGTCGGGCGGCGCAGGCCAGTTCGGCGAGGTGCACCTCATTGTGGAGCCGTACGAGGAAGGTATGCCGGTTAAGGAAACCTATAAGTTCGGCAACCAGGAGTACAAAGTGTCCGTCAAAGACCAGCAGGAGATCAACCTCGAATGGGGCGGCAAACTCATCATCATCAACTCTATCGTCGGTGGTGCTATCGACGCACGCTTCATCCCGGCTATCGTCAAGGGTATCATGGATCGTATGGAGCAGGGACCGCTCACCGGTTCGTACGCCCGCGACGTGCGCGTCATTATTTATGATGGTAAGATGCACCCGGTTGACTCCAACGAAATCTCCTTCCGTCTGGCAGGCCGCAACGCTTTTGCACAAGCCTTCAAGGAGGCCAACCCTAAAGTATTGGAGCCGGTTTACGACCTTGAGGTATTCGTTCCGTCGGATATCATGGGCGATGTCATGTCCGACATCAACGGCCGCCGCGGTATGGTAATGGGTATGGAAACCGAGAAATCGTTCACACGCCTCAAAGCGCAAGTGCCTTTGAAAGAGCTCGCTTCCTACTCCACTACCCTCTCGTCGCTCACCGGAGGCCGCGCTACCTTCACGATGGCGTTCAACTCCTACCAGCTCGTGCCGGCAGACGTGCAGGAGAAACTGCTTGCCGCTTATGCAGCTACGCAGAACGAAGAGGAGTAATCCTACTGCATTTCCGCTCTATAGAGCTGACAATAACAAAAAAATGGCTTGCGCACTTGCGTAAGTCATTTTTTTTTTGTACCTTTGCAGCCGATTTGGCGCGAAAGCGCTTGTTTGTGCATGTACCTATATTTTCTTCTCATACGGATAGCGGCTTTGTTCGGGCATAAGAAAGCCCGTCTCCTGGTCCGTGGCCAGGCCGAAACCCTGAAAGTTCTAACAGCAAAGCGGCCTGACAGCACAAGCGGTCTCATCTGGCTTCACGCCGCTTCCGTCGGCGAGTTCGAACAGGCACGGCCTTTGATAGAGCGCCTTCGGAGCGAACAGCCGCAGCGCAGGATCATAGTCACTTTCTTCTCGCCTTCGGGCTACGAGATGCGCAAGAACTACAATCAGGCGGACGGCGTCTATTATCTGCCTTTTGCTACCCGCCGCAACGCACGGCGTTTTCTGGACGCACTGCAGCCGGACATGGCTATCTTCGTCAAATATGAGTTCTGGCCGGCTTATCTGCGCGAACTGAAAAAACGCAATATCCCCACCTACTCTATTTCGGCTATCTTCCGTCCGGAGCAACTCTTCTTCCGCCCGTGGGGCAAAGCGCATCTGGCGTTGCTGAACTGCTTCACGCATATCTACGTGCAGGACGAGGCGTCCCTCCGGCTGCTGCAATCGCATGGTGTCACCCATACCTCCGTAGCCGGCGACACACGTTTTGACCGCATGGCGGAAGTCACTTCCCATCCAAAGCAGATACCTGTTATCGAGCAGTTCACAGCAGGCTGCGACCGCGTCATCGTAGCCGGCAGCACCTGGCCCGAAGACGAACAACTCCTGGCTGAGTTCATTAGCTCCCTCCCTACGGGGGAGGGCGGGGGGAGAGACTCCAAACTCATCCTCGTTCCCCATGAGATAGACGAGAAACACCTGCATCAGATATTCGAGATGTTCGAAGGCAGGATGGTTCGTTTCACGCGCGCCACCCCGGTCAATATCCGCCACACGCAAGTGCTGGTAGTGGATACGATGGGGCTGCTCTCGTCTATCTACCCCTACGGACAAGCGGCGTATATAGGCGGCGGCTTCGGCGTAGGCATCCACAACACCATCGAGGCGGCAGCGTACGGCATGCCGGTTATTTTTGGTCCCAACTACCATCACTTCCGCGAAGCGAAAGGACTGATTGCCGCCGGTGCAGCCGAGAGCATCAGCAACTATACCGAATTGGAGCAAGCGCTCACCCGCGCGCTGGACAACCACGCAGAGATGGGCGCCAAAGCCGCGGCCTACGTCCGCTCCGAGCTCGGCGCAACAGACAAGATATACAACGAACTGTTTAATCACCAGCCGCCCGGTCAACCGGTCGTCTAGCTAACTATAAAATACCACATTATGGCTCAAAAACCCTCTATTCCAAAAGGCACGCGTGATTTCGGACAACTCGAAATGGCACGCCGCAATTATATCTTCGACACTATCCGTAGTGTCTTCGCGCTCTATGGTTTCCAGCAAATCGAGACTCCGGCTATGGAGAACCTCTCCACCCTCATGGGCAAGTACGGCGAAGAAGGCGACAAACTCCTTTTCCGCATCCAGAACAGCGGTGAGAAAGCCGCGCTGGCGCCGGAGAAAGGTCTCCGCTACGACCTCACCGTTCCGTTTGCACGGTACGTAGTGCAGCACCGCGAGGAGATCACCTTCCCCTTCAAGCGCTTCCAGATACAGCCCGTATGGCGTGCCGACCGTCCACAGAAAGGCCGCTACCGCGAGTTCTACCAGTGCGACGTGGATGTTATCGGCTCCGACAGCCTCATCGGCGAACTCGAGCTCATCCAGATAGTGGAGGAGGTTTATCGCCGTCTGGGCATCCGCGTCTGCCTGCATATCAACAACCGCAAGATCCTTGCCGGTATAGCCGAGGTCATCGGCGCGCCGGACAAGATAGTGGATATCACCGTCGCTATCGACAAACTGGACAAGATAGGTATCGACGCCGTCAATGCCGAACTACGCGAACGCGGTCTGAGCGACGAAGCCGTCAGTGCCCTCCAGCCGCTGCTGAACCTCAGCGGTTCCTCTGCTGAGAAACTGACAGCCCTGCGCACCATCCTTGCCGGCAGCGAGACAGGTCTCCGGGGTATCGAGGAAATGGAGGAAATCTTCGAACTGGTTAACTCACAACGTTCTACTTCTATCAACTCTCAACCCTCAACTTTCAACTTAGAGTTGGATCTCTGTCTGGCACGCGGCTTGAACTACTATACCGGCGCAATCTTCGAGGTCAAAGCCCTGGACGCACAGATCGGTTCGATCACCGGCGGCGGACGCTACGACAACCTCACCGGCATCTTCGGCCTGCCGAACGTCTCGGGCGTAGGTATCTCCTTTGGTGCCGACCGAATCTATGATGTGCTCACCGAACTCAACCTCTTCCCCACCTCGCTGCAATCCGCCACACAAATCCTCTTCGCCGCCTTCGGGCCCGACGAACTGCGCTACGCCCTCACGTGGGCTAAGTCACTGCGCGCCAACGGCGTTGCCGCCGAGGTCTATCCCGAGCCTGCGAAGATGAAGAAACAGATGGGCTATGCCGACGCCAGACAGATCCCGTTTGTAGCTATCGTCGGCGGCGACGAGATGGCGCAGCAGAAAGTGATGCTCAAGAACATGGCTACCGGCGAACAACAACTCGTCTCTCTGGATCAATTAAATGAGAAAATACGAAAATGAGTAAATCCACCAATACCTCCGGGCAGTTTGACCAAGTCACAGCCCAATGCCGCGCTATCTTCATTGACAAAATGCAGGACTACGGGCCTTCGTGGCGTATCTTCCGGCTGCACGGCATCACCGACCAGCTTTATATCAAGGTCTGCAACATCCGCCAGCGTCAGGAGACAGGTGTCAGCCTCGTCGGCGATGAGATCGAAGGCAACCTGCGGGCTATCGTCAACTACGGCGTCATGGCTATTATCCAGTCGCGCCGAGGCTATGCCGACTCGATTGATATGAACCGCGAAGAAGCCGCCGCGCTCTACGACCAAGTGCTGGCGGAGGCTAAGGAACTCATGCTCCGCAAAAACCACGACTACGGCGAGGCGTGGCGAGAGATGTCCAAAGAAGGCATCATCGACATGATACTGGCCAAAGTCATCCGTATCAAGACCATCCTCGAGCACGGAGGCAAAACGATTGCGTCCGAGGGTGTGGAGGGCAACTATTTCGACATCATCAATTACGCTATTTTCGATCTCATTCATTATGCAAACGAATAAAATCGGACACATCATCGGCTCGGTCGCCCGTACGCTGCTGGCACTGACGTTCCTCTTCTCCGGCTTCGTCAAAGCCGTTGACCCGCTGGGCACGGTCTATAAGATAGAGGATTACCTCAAGGCTTTCGGCGGTTTCTTTACCGACCTGCTGCCTCTCGCCGAGTTGGCAGCCATCGGCCTGATCATGGCGGAGTGTGTGCTCGGCGTGTGTATGCTGCTCAATATCCGTACGCAGTGGACAAGTTGGTTGAGTCTGGCATTCTACCTCTTCATGACGCCGCTCACACTGTGGATTGCGCTCACCAACCCTGTCTCCGACTGCGGATGCTTCGGCGACGCGCTGGTGCTCACCAACTGGCAGACGTTCTGGAAAAACATCGTCCTGCTCTCCCTCGTCATCATCCTGCTCGTCTGCCGCAAGGCTATCCCCGGGACTTTTGGCTGGAAAACGGAACTGGCAGTCGCACTACTGGCGGCAGCGGCAAGTTTCGGGCTTATGGAATATACGTGGCGCCACTTGCCCCTCATGGATTTCCGACCCTACAAAGTGGGCAACAACATCCCCGCGCTGATGGAGATACCCGAGGGCGCCGAACCGGACGTCTATGAAACGACGCTCATTTACGAGAAAGACGGCCGCCGGCAGTCCTTCACGCTGGACAACTACCCCAAGGGCGATCCCTCTTGGACCTTTGTCGATCAGCGCTCCGTACTGGTCAAGAAAGGCTACGAAGCGCCCATCCATGATTTTGAGATCCTGACGATGGACTACGAGGATATTACCTACGACATCCTTGAATCCGAGGAACCCGTGACGCTTGTTATCATGTACGACCTGAAAAAGGCCGACCGCAAGCAAGCGGCTAAAGCCTTCCGCCTGTTCGAAGAATCCACCTCCCTTCCTTTCAGGGCGGAGATAGGCTCCTTCTATTTCCTCACCGGCTCCGGCGAAGACGACATCTATGCCTTTGGGGAAGAACTCGGCTGGGATGAAGAAACTATTCAGGCTACCTTCTGCACGTGCGACCCTGTGACGCTCAAAACCATCGTCCGCGCCAACCCCGGCATCGTTGTGCTCCAAAGCGGCACCATCATCGCCAAGCACAATCTCCGGCAGCTGTAGCTCATCCGGTCAACATCCCTCGCCATGTCATCATGTCGTCATGTCGTCATGTCGCCATGTCGCCATGTCGCCATTATAGCAAAAAATTGACGTTTTTTGAGCAAAAAGCGAAAAAGATGGCATACGCGCTTGCGTATGTCATTTTTTTATAGTACTTTTGTAACCGAAAATCTACGCCGGAGGGGAAGTGTCTCTTCTTTTGGGGCGGGATTTTCATATATTGATAGCGTTTATTGACGCTTTGTGTTTGACAATTCGAAACTTCGCAACTTTCGTCAAATAGGTCAAAATCAAAGTGAGCAATAGATGCCTATGGGTATGACATTTATCAACCCTCGTACATCGTACATGGTACTTTGTACGTTTTTCGGGGTTTGTCATATCGGCGTAGGTTTCCTGTTGTTTATTTGACCTATTAGGCATGCGAAGGCCTCGAATTGTGAATAAGCAACTCGAGGTCTGCGCTTTTTTTATGAGTGTTGTACTTCTCTTGTTTTCTGTGTGTTACAATACACCTTGTCGGAGGCAAGTCGGGAGAATCTCGGAAGCGCATCGGAGGCAAGTCGAGATCAAATAAAAAAAACACTTGATGATTTGAACTTCAATCATACCACAATCAATTAACCCTTTTATTAACTTTTAACTTTTCTTTATTATGAAAAAACTATTAACTTTATGCGCTGCCGTTCTGGCAAGCTTCAGCTTGTGGGCAGCAGACATCACTTGGGATTTCTCAGATCGTACAGCTCAGAGTTTTACTAATGGTAAATCCTATTCTTTCACTGCTACAGATGACGCAACAGAAATGCGCTATTCTGCAGGATCAAGCGATGCTATTGTTGCCAAAGACAAAAATGGGAATAGCGGTTATTTAAAAGAAAATGGTACTACAGGCAGTGCAACAGTAAAGGACATTGATGAAACTACAAATTTAGGAAAAACCCGCCTTATCCGTCTTTACGTTACAGGAAAAGGACAACTTACTATTAACTGCAACTCGACTAAGGGGACATACAAAGTTCTCGATGGTGCTAGTAATGGTGCTATCTTGATAAGCGCATTGGATGCAGATACAAAATCCGATGAAATCACAGTGGAGAATTTCCTCTGGATCGAAACTTCTACAAAAGGCTATATTACCTCCATTGTTTGGAGTCCTGCAGCTGCTGCAGATCCCACAAAAGCGACTGTCAAGAGTATTTCTGTTGATGGTGTGAATATGGCTGATTTCGATGCTGAGCAATTGTCATATGACATAGTGTTGGACTACGGCACGGAAGATATTCCTGTAGTGGCTGCAGTAGCCGGTGATGAAGCGACCTTGAATATCACTCAAGCAACAGCACTCCCCGGCTCTGCCACTGTAGTATGCACTTCTAAGGATGAGTCTGCAACAGTTACTTATACTATCAACTTCTCGGTGAACGCGACTCCAAGTGATGATGCCACACTGAAGGCTCTGACTGTTGACGGAATAGCTTTAGCCGGATTTGCTGCTGATGCTACGGAGTATAACGTAGAGTTGGAATACGATGCAACTGAGGTTCCTGTAGTTGCCGCCGAGGCTAATGAAGCCCATGCCAACGTAGTAATTACACAGGCTGCCGAGTTGCCGGGTAGTGCAACGGTTGTTGTAACTGCTCAGGATGGAGAAACCTCCATTACATACACTATCACCTTCTCCAAAGAGACACTCATTCCTATTATTCGTGCAATCCATGTTAATAAAAACACAGCAACCGTAAAAGGCTCTATCGGTGGAACTGCATACAAGAATACCCAAGACAATGGCAAACTTGGCTCCAATGATCATTATTTCGGAATCAAACTGGCTGACGACGCTAAATTCCAAGCGGGAGACTCGGTAGTTATCGTAGCTTCGTTGCTTAATGGTGGTAATACGGCAACTTTGTTCTCGGATAAAGGAACAACTGCAATCGCCTCTCCTGTATTTAATACAGTAACACTTATCTGCACCTATACGCTCACTGCAGAAGTTGATGCCATCTACCTCTATCGCAAAGATAGTGGATGTAACCCCAATGTAGCATCAATCAGCGTATATCGTGTTGCTACTGAGCCTATTACACCAACTGCTATCAACAACACCAACGCTGCTGTTAAGGCGGTTAAGCACATCGTCAACGGTCAGTTGATTATCGAGAAGAACGGCAAGATCTATAACGCGCTCGGACAAACCATCCGTTAAGCAAAGATACGAGAGGTGTCAACAATAAAAACGACATTCTCTCACCCCGCCTCCGGCTCTCTGCCGGTGGTTAAAAGTTAAATGAAAAATTTGGGGACTCCCGTGGCTTGTGAAAGTCGCGGGAGTTGTTTTTCGCGTTCGGCTCGTCGGAAGCGGCTTGCAAAGCTGTCTAATGTACACAAAAAAATGTTTTGTTCCTAAAAAATCGTGAAATACTTGCATATTCCGAATTTTTGTTGTAACTTTGCAGGCAAATTGGAAAGAAGCATCCAATAACGAACGCATTTATAACTAATATATACATATCCTATGAGAACAAGAATGGTTGCAGGCAACTGGAAAATGAACAAGAACCTGCAGGAAGGCGTAGCTCTGGCTACCGAGTTGAAAGAAGCAGTAAAGAACCCCTCATGCGCCGTGGTGATCGGTACGCCGTTCATCCATCTGGCTACAGTCAGCGAATTGCTGAAAGGTTCGCCTATCAAGGTAGCAGCCGAGAACTGCGCAGACCATGAGAAGGGTGCCTATACCGGCGAAGTAAGCGCAGAGATGGTGAAATCCACCGGCGCCGAATATGTCATCCTCGGCCACTCGGAGCGTCGTCAGTACTACGCTGAGAGTTATGAGATGCTGGCAGAGAAAGTTCGTCTGGCACTGGCTAACGGTCTGAAGGTCATCTTCTGCATCGGCGAAGTGAAAGAAGAGCGTGAAGCCGGCAAACAGAACGAGGTAGTTAAAGCCCAACTGGAAGGCTCTGTCTTTGGTCTGAGCGCAGAGGAGTGGAAGAACATCACCCTGGCTTACGAACCCGTTTGGGCTATCGGAACCGGCTTGACCGCTACTCCGGCACAGGCAGAAGAGATTCACGCCTATATCCGCAGCCTCGTGGCGGACAAATACGGCAAAGAGGCAGCCGAGGACACCACTATCCTCTACGGCGGCAGCTGCAACGACAAGAACGCAGCCGAGCTGTTCGCTTGCCCGGACATCGACGGCGGCCTCATCGGCGGCGCAGCCCTCGTAGCAGAGAAATTCCTGGCTATCATCGCAGCGCGATAATCAAATTGCTTGAACCCCATGCCAACAGTAGTACAAGAGTAGCTGTATGGTCTAGGTATGGTCTAGTGTTTATACGGAAACAAATGTATAGAATATGGCTTTAGTTAAAACCATCAACCGCAACGGCGAGATCCTCACCCCGCGCATTGCTGACAACGTGTTTATGGCGGAGAACGCCACGGTCGTCGGCGATGTGACGGTGGGCGAGGGCACGAGCCTGTGGTTCAACTCCGTTCTCCGCGGCGATGTCAACACCATCACCATCGGCCGCCACTGCAACATCCAGGACGGCGCGGTGCTGCACACGCTCTACAAGAAATCCACCATCACCCTCGGCGACTACGTGTCCGTGGGACATAATGTCACCATCCACGGCGCCGATGTGGATGACTACGCGCTAATCGGCATGGGCTCCACCCTATTGGATGGCGCGCACGTGGGCGAAGGAGCTATCGTGGCGGCAGGAGCGCTGGTGCTCAAAGGCACGCAGATAGGCCCGCATGAGATTTGGGGAGGCGTGCCGGCGAAGTTTATCAAAAAAGCCGACCCTGCCCAGACCGAAGAAATCAACAAAACGATTGCCAACAACTACGCCATGTACGCCGGTTGGTACAAAGAGACCGCTACGCTGAAAGAGTAAAGACCGCAGCCTTTGGCTGCTAAAAGACAAAAGACTTATTATGTTTAAGCGAATATTACTTAAATTGTCGGGCGAGAGCCTCGCGGGTGCCAACAAGCAAGGTATCGACACCGCGCATCTCAATGAATATGCCGAGCAGATCAAAGCCATCGCCCAAAAAGGCGTGCAGATAGGTATCGTCATCGGCGGCGGCAACATCTTCCGCGGTCTGAGCGGTGCGCAGCGCGGCTTCGACCGCGTCAAAGGCGACCAGATGGGCATGTTAGCCACTATCATCAATGCGCTGGCGCTGTCCTCCGCGCTGGAGGCTATCGGCCAGAAAGTACGTGTGCTGACCTCTATCCGCATGGAGCCTGTCGGCGATTTCTACAGCCCTGCCAAAGCCCAGCGGCTGCTGGAGAAAGGCAACGTGGTGATTATAGCCGGCGGAACGGGCAATCCGTATTTCACGACCGACACCGGTTCGTCGCTCCGCGCGCTGGAGATCAAGGCGGACGTGATGCTCAAGGGCACACGCGTGGACGGCATCTACACCGCCGACCCGGAGAAAGACCCAACGGCTACCAAGTTCACCGAGATCACGTACGACGAGGTCATCCGCCGCGGACTGAAAGTGATGGACCAGACCGCCACCATCATGTGCAAGGAGAACGGCATGCCCATCTATGTCTTCAACATGGACCAACTCGGCAACCTCGCCCGCGTCATCAACGGCGAACAAATAGGAACACTTGTAAAACCCTGATTCCCGACATGACGACATGACGACATGACGACATGCCGATATCACGAAACTATAACACAACACTATTATGGAAGACGAATTAGAACTCTATGAGTCTGCTGCCGAAGAGCAGATGCAGAACGCTGTGGCACACTTGGACGACACCCTCCAGCACATCCGTGCCGGCAAAGCAAACCCGCGCATTCTTGACCCGATCAAGATTGAGTACTACGGTACGATGTCGCCTTTGAGCGGCTGCGCCACAGTCACCACTCCGGATGCCCGCACGATAGCTATCACCCCGTGGGAGAAAAAACTCATCGGCGAGATTGAGCGTGCTATCATCAATTCGAATATCGGTCTGGCTCCCTCCAACAATGGCGAGACCATCCGTCTGATCCTTCCGCCGCTGACCGAAGAGCGCCGCCGTGACCTGTGCAAGCAATGCAAAGGCGAAATGGAAGAAGCCAAGATGTCCATCCGCAACGCCCGCCGCGACGCGATTGAGGAGTTCAAGAAACTCGTCAAGAACGGCTTGAGCGAAGATGTCGAGAAAGATGCCGAAGCGGATATCCAGAAAGTACACGACAAGTACATCGCCAAGGTAGAAGCCCTCTACGCCGCCAAGGAGAAAGAGATCATGACGGTGTAAAAGCTATCAGCCGTCAGCCGTCAGCTATCTGTAAAACGGAATGCTGAAAGCTGAATTCTGAAGGCTTATGAGAGGATTAGTCATTAAGTCAACGGGTAGCAGTTACATCGTCCGGCTGGATGATGGACAGGATGTGGAATGCCATATAAAGGGCAATTTCCGCATCCGCGGTATCCGTAGCACCAACCCCGTGGCGGTGGGCGATTTCGTTGTTGTTGAGCCGTCAGCAATCAGCTGTCAGCCTTCCGACAACAACACTTGGTGGATAACCGGGGTCGAGGAGCGGAGAAACTATATTATCCGCCGTTCAACCAACCTGAGCAAAGAGAGCCATATTCTGGCGGCAAACATCGACCAAGTGGCACTGGTTGTAACCGTCAATCATCCGCAAACCTCCACTGTTTTTATCGACCGCTTTTTGGCTACCTGCGAGGCGTACCGCGTGCCCGCCATACTGATTTTCAACAAGATAGATTTGCTTGACGAGGACGAGTCAGCGCAACTGGACGAACTGCGCGCTTTGTACGAGTCCATCGGCTATAAGACAGTGGAGCTGTCAGCCATCAGTCTTCAGCCATCAGATATTTTACCTCTGCTTACGGGAAAAACAACCCTGCTCTCCGGCAACTCGGGTGTAGGCAAATCAACGCTGCTGAATGCCCTTTTCGGCCGCGAGATAACCCGCACGGGCAAAATATCCGACGCGCACGACAAAGGCATGCACACCACTACCTTCTCGGAGATGTATTTTCTGGGAGCCGCAGGCAATCAGCCATCGGCCGTCAGTGCCGTAATCGACACGCCGGGGATAAAGGGCTTTGGCACAATTGATTTTGAGAAAGAGGAGGTGAGCCATTATTTCCGGGATATCTTCCAAAAGAGCGGTGCCTGCCGGTTCGGCAACTGCACGCATACCAACGAACCCGGCTGCGCAGTGATAGAAGCCGTTGAGCACGGCGAGATAGCCATCAGCAGATACGAATCCTATCTGTCGATTTTAGGCGACTGTCAAGAAGCCAAATACCGGTAATTGATAATGGTGATTCAGTTGGAATCCGTCTCTCTCATGGGACGGATTTTTTCGATAAATACCACCCACATCAGGAAAAGCATGCCGTAGAAGAGGTATTTGAAGAAATAATCGTGCAAGGGATGAAACCACGTGGGATGATTCTCTATCAGCAGGCAAATCAGGAATATCCTGAGAATATTGAATGCGTAGCAGCACACCCATCCTACAGGAATATACCAGAGTTTGTGCAGCCAGAGAGAGGAACCCCCACCCCGCCCCTCCCCACAAGGGAGGGAGGAAGATTTATCGTTGGTCACTGGTGATTTCTGACGGCTGATAGCTGAAGGCAGATTTCTTACAGTAACGACGAGCCAGAACCAGATGAACATCTGCTTGAAGCCCGAACAGCCCCACACGATAGTACTGCCTACGCCGTTGGAGAAACGGATAGTGTGAGCGTCTGGCATAAACGCCGTTTCGCGGCAAAGCGACACAAGCCGATAAACCGCTGAGGCAATGTGGCATGCCATCCATTCGAAAGGCGCGGTAACATCTATGCCCAGCCATGTGACCTGATCACCCATCTCATCGCCGCTGAAAGTGAATTTCCAGAAATAGTTCGCCGCCAGGAGCGTCAGCATGAAAACCAGCACATCCGAATACGGCTCAAATCGTTGTTTTAGCGAATGGAACTTCATCTATTGCACAAAAATCCTTATCCAGATACTTGAAATAACCGGCCTGACAAATCATGGCGGCATTATCGGTAGTAAACGAGAACGGCGGGATAAACGCCTCGGCGTGATAGCGTTTGCCGTAGTCCAGAAAAGCCTGCCGCAGTGCGCTGTTGGCCGACACGCCTCCCGCTACTGCCACTTGGTTGATATTCAGATCTTTGGCAGCCTTACGCAGTTTCCGCATCAGAATATCCACCACTGTCGTTTGCAGCGAGGCGCACATGTCTTCGCGTAGGTTGGGAACAACTTCCGCCAATTGGTCAATGGTCTCCAGATTATGTTCGCGGAGCATGTCGCGGAGTGTATAGAGGAACGAGGTCTTCAGACCGGAGAACGAATAGTCGTAGCCGGGTATATTGGGTTTGGCAAACGGGTATTTGGTGGCATCGCCGAGCTTGGCCAGTTTGTCAATCCACGGTCCGCCGGGATAAGGAAGACCGAGCACCTTGGCACATTTGTCAAACGCTTCCCCCGCCGCATCGTCTATAGTTTGGCCCAATATTTGCATATCATTGTATGCCTTGACCAGCACTATCTGGCTATTGCCGCCGGATACGAGCAGACAGAGGAAGGGATAGGACGGATGCGGGAGTTGCTTGCCGACAAAAGGCAGCAATGAAGGGGTGGCCGCTTTCAGTTCCTCGGATGGCTCGACGAAATGAGCAAGCACGTGTCCCTGCAAATGGTTGACATCTACAAGCGGAATACGCAGCGCAAGAGCCAGGCCCTTAGCGAAAGAAGTGCCTACAAGGAGCGAACCGAGCAATCCCGGTCCGCGTGTAAAAGCGATAGCGGAGAGGTCTTGGGCTGTAATACCGGAACGCCGGAGGGCTGTGTCGATGACGGGTAGAATATTTTGCTGATGCGCGCGGCTTGCCAACTCGGGCACAACACCGCCGAACTCCTCGTGCACCTTTTGCGAAGCAATCACATTGCTGCAAAGAATACCGTCAATAATTACGGCTGCAGAAGTGTCGTCACACGAAGATTCGATTGCTAATATGGCTGTTTTTTTCATAATCGGCTACAAAAGTACTATTTTTTTTGGATATGTGCAAAAAAAAGTGTAACTTTGCACACTTTTCAGGCTTAATCAAAACACAACCAATAAAAAATTAAAACATGAAGAAGATTTTAGGAGTAGTAGCCGGCATACTGCTGGCAGCAGGAAGCACACATGCAATGCCTGCCTACCGCGGATGGCAAGTTCAGACCCAGCCCGACGGTAGTAAGATTGAGATTCGTCAGATAGGCGATGAATATTACCACTATGCTGTCAACCGTGACGGCAAGCAAGTGAAGCAAAACGACGAGGGCGTTTGGGTAGTAACAGGAGACGCCCCGAGTGAGGAGGTAGCTCAGGCGCGCCACGCCGCAGCCAAAGCACGCCGCAGCCCGAGCCGCATGCCTCAGGATGTAGGCACGACGCCAAACCTGGCTCCGCGAGGTATTGTGATCCTTGTGAATTTTTCGGACACAAAGTTGGCTTCGGGGCATACCAAGGCGGTTTTTGACGAGATGTTCAATGCTGAGCAGTGTACTGTGAACACTTACAACAACGTTAATTATCCCTCTGCCGCCACGTATTTCTCGGATCAGTCCGACGGAAAATACCGCCCGCAGTTTGACGTGTATGGCCCCGTGACGCTGAGCAAGGGATACGCCTATTATGGCAACAACGTAGGCACAGGAGACGATGCAGAGGACGAGTATGCCACCGATGCGGTGATTGAGGGCTGTATTCTTGCCAACCAGCAGTATTCTGATCTCAATTTTGCCGATTATGATTCTGACGGCGACGGCTATGTTGATTTCGTGTATGTCGTTTATGCCGGCAAAGGCGAAGCGGACGGCGGAGGTGCGAGCACAATCTGGCCGCACAACTACAGCATCAAGGAACTCGTCACCAAATACTCCCAGTACACCAAGTACACGGTTGCGCAGACCAAACTGGACGGCGTATATCTGGACAATTATGCGATGTCCAACGAGATAGACGGACAAACAGGCGGTTTGACCGGCATCGGCGTGTTATGTCATGAGTTCGGGCATGTAATGGGAATGCCGGATTTCTATGACACCAATTACGGCACGAACTACAACAACAGTCTGACTCCCAACGACTGGGATATCATGGACGGCGGAGGATATAACGGCGGCGGTCACTGTCCGCCTAACTACAGCCCGTGGGAGAAATATTTCTTCGGCTGGATTACCCCTGAGAATCTCGGCACAGAGGGCCGCAACATCACATTGACCGCCAACGGCACAGAGGGCTACACAGCCTACCAGTTCAATGCGTCGAACACCCAAGTCAGCGCCACGAAGGACGGCCTGAGTTATTACATAGAAAACCGTCAGAAGAGCGGCTTGGACAAGTTTGTGCCGGGACACGGCATGCTGGTATGGAAAGTCAATTTCAGCGCCTCCGCGTGGACCAACAACACACCCAACAACACCGCCAACTCGCCCAGATACACCATCGTCAGTGCCAGCGGAACAAAGATCGGCTACAGCAGCAACCCGTTCCCCGGTACCGCCAAAAAGACCAGTTGCACGCCGCTGACCGGTCATGCATTCACAGAGATTACAGAGACGAGCGGCGTAATCACCTGCCTCTACAACGGCGGTGCTGCTGTCATCAAAGACGAGTATGATTACGCAGTAAGCGGTGTCAATTGCGCCGTTCCGGCAAATGGTGTCGTGGCCCGAGAGACAGCATTGACACTGACCATTGCCGCCAACGAGGGTTACTCGCTGGAGAATGCAAGCTGCTGGAGTGTCAAGATGGGTAGTAAGACGCTGGCTTACGGCAGCGGTTTTACGTATGATGCAAAGACCAGCAAGTTCACTATTGCCAACGTGACCGGCGATATTATCATCACCGCGACAGCTGCAAAAATCATCAGCTGGCTGGCCGGCGGCAATGTATTTGCCACCAACCTGGCTATCGGCGGCAAACTAACCCTCCCGAGCGGCAAGCCGGAGAGTTGCGCAGGCTATGTATTCATGGGTTGGACAGCCACAGAGAACAACGATAGCCCTGACACCGCTCCCGCAATGATTGCAGCCAATGCATCCGCCGCCGCAGCGGTATATTATGCCGTGTTTGCCGTCAAAGGAGCAGGCTCCGAGCAGGCAGAGGAGACCTACACCTTCACCACGAATAGTTGGGGTGAGTCCACCGGAACATGGAGCAATACCAAGAGCGGCTACCAGTACTCTTCCGAAAAACAAGGCATACAGATAACAACCGGCACCAGCGGCGCAGGCGCCCAAACGACCAAAGTGTTTGACGAAGTGAGCAAAGCGACAGTCAGCTATTGCACGAACAAGAACAACGGTGCAGGCAGTATCACCATAAGCATTGGCGGGAACGCTGTCACCAAAGAGATCACCAAGACCGGAGGAACCACCCTGCGCGACCTGGTGTTTGATTTCAATAAGGCCGACGGCACAGCATCCATCGTAGTGACCTGCACCACCAACTCGATTTATATCCACTCCGTCAGCATCCTGTGCGGCACAGGGGTGACATATAGCAACTACACCACCCGCTGCAATGCTGTCGAAGGCGTTGAGACTATCAGCACAGAGCCGGCATCGTCAGGCAAGAAAATACTACGTGACGGACAACTGCTCATTCTCCGCGACGGCAAGACCTACACCCTGATGGGGCAATTGGCAGAATAACGTCCACCAAAACAAACATACAATGAGAAAAACGATAACCATCATCATCGGCGTGCTGTTTGCGCTAAGCGCATCGGCAGAGCGTGTCTCGCAGGAGGACGCAGCGCTGGTAGCCAACCAGTTCATGAGTGCGGCTTCATCCGCCACGAATGCAAAAAAAGCTCCCGCCAGGCCGATGGTACGCAAAACGGCAGCCGCCCAAGCGGACGATACACAATATTACGTGTACGAGAACGCCGACGGCGAAGGCTGGGTGATTGTATCGGCGAACGATGTGGTTCGTCCCATACTCGCCTATTCGAACACCGGATCATTCCGTACGGACAACATGCCCGTCAACGTCAAGACATGGCTGGGCAAGTATGACAAGTTCATCCGCCGGCTGGAGGACGACGGCGTAAGCGCCGGCGAAGAGACCACGGAAGAATGGACAGCCGTTCGCCGCGGTGCCCGCCGTGCCAAACAGGCAACAGCAGTGGTAGGTCCGCTCCTGACCACCCAATGGGACCAGGACGAACCATACAACCTGCTTTGCCCCGGAACAGGCACATGGGGCCCGAACTCCACCAAAGCCGCTACGGGTTGCGTGGCAACGGCTATGGCGCAGGTAATGAACTACTGGCAATGGCCGGTAAAAGGCACCGGCAGCCATACCTACCAACCTCTGGACCCCAATAACAGCCGGTCACAGTCAGCCCGTTACGGCGAACAGTCCGCCGATTTCGGTGCCACCACCTACGACTGGGCCAACATGAAGAAGAAGCACTACACCAGTGATACCCAGGCTCGGAAAAAAGCAATCTCCACACTCATGTACCATTGCGGCGTAGCTTCGGAGATGATGTATGGCAATTATGAAGACGGAGGGTCTGGAACTTACACAGTGAACTACGGAGAATGGGACACCGGCGAGATGCCCTGCGCCCAAAACGCGTTATACAATTTCTTCGGCTACAAACAGCCGGTAGCCTACAAGCGCGACGGATATTCCTACGGCCGGACAACCATTTACACCAAGTGGACAGACGCCGCATGGACAGCCATGATTACAGAAGAGCTGGACAAGCAACATCCGATCATGTATGCCGGAGCAAGCAGCGAAGGCGGTCATAGTTTTGTGTGCGACGGTTATGACAGCGACGGCTATTTCCATTTCAACTGGGGCTGGAGCGGTGACTGCGACGGTTATTTCCTGTTGTCAAACCTGAACCCGGGCGGCGACGGCATCGGTGGCGGCGGCTACAATTTCTCGGAAGACCAGGACGTCCTCATCGGTATTGAGCCGGATATTGCGGGTCATGAGGTGGTAGTGAACGGCAGCGGCTGCGTCATTGTGCCGAGTGCAATGGTAGCGGAAAACGACAAAGCACTGACCGCCGCCATTACGCCTGTTGATGAAACCTACGACTTCACAAGCATAACAGTGACATTGGGCAGCACTACACTGGAAGAAACCACCCATTACACCCTGAGCGCCGACCACAGAACGCTGACCATCAAGGCTTCCGCTATCACAGGCGATGTATCCGATGCTCTGACCATCACGGCTATCTGGACCAAGAACCGCTACAAATACGAGTGGTTAGGCGAGAACTGCACTCCGGAGGCAGGCGAAGGTATTCTGGACAAGGATGCAGCACTGAACCTGACCATCCGTCCGGACAGCGGTTACACGCTGGATGACGCCGCTTGCTGGGATGTAGAGATGGGCGGAACAGCCCTGGCCTACGGAAACGGATGTACCTATGATGCCCTCTCAGGCACATTCACGATCAGCCAAGTAACCGGCGATGTAGCCATCTTTATATACGGAGGCAAATCTGTTACATGGATAGCCGACGGAGAGGAGACAGCTACAACAATGGCATTGAGCAACCGGCTGACGCTGCCGGCAAACGGTCCGGAGGTATGCGAAGGCAAGGCGTTTGTAGGTTGGACCGCCATAGCTGACTACGAAAGCGAGAGCGTCGCACCGCCGATGGTAAAAAGCGGCGATACAGCTGATAGCAGCACGTATTATGCGGTGTTTGCCACCCTGGGTGGAAAAACCATCATAGCAGATACATTAACCCGCGCTACTACCGGCGCTTCCGGCACGCAATACAAAGCCTGGAGCGGCAAACAGCTCCATTCCGACGCTGTGTATGCCGGCAACAGCGCAGGCGGCAACGGAGCCATTCAGTTGCGTACCTCCAACAGCAATTCGGGTATTGTAACCACCACGCCGGGTGGCCAGTTAGCCCGGATATCGGTTGTCTGGAACAGCAACACCACCAATGGACGCAAACTGAATATTTACGGTAGGAACGACACCTATACGGCTCTCTCGGATTTGTACAACGAAGAGAAACAAGGCACATTGCTTGGCACCATTGTTTGCGGCACCAGTACTGAACTAGCCATAGAGGGCGAGTACACCTATATCGGTCTCCGCTCAGCAGCCTCGGCGCTCTATTTGGACGCTATCACATTCACATGGGATGCAGGAGCTTCGTATTGCAATTACTCGACCACACTGAACTGTCAGGATATCCCCGAAGCCGTTGAGCAGACCGGCACAGGCAAACCGGCGGCGGAGAAAGCCATCCGCAACGGACAGATTGTAATCATCCGCGGTGAGGCGGTTTATAGCATCACCGGCATACTAATCCACTAATCCAGATCGATGAAGAATATAGCTTTTATCATCAATCCCGTCTCCGGCGGCAAAGAGACGCAAGCAGCCAAACGCAAGTTGCCCAAGCTGATCATGCAGACTCTGGACAACCGGCAATGGCTACCCAATATCGCTTTCAGCGAATACACCGGCCATGCCACCGAGATGGCGCATCAGTATGCCCGTATGGGATTTGACGCCGTGGTAGCCGTAGGCGGTGACGGAACAGTGAACGAAGTGGCCAAAGGACTATGCGGCACACCAACCGCGCTGGGTATCATACCGATGGGCAGCGGCAATGGGTTTGCACGCCACCTGAATATCCCGGTACGTCCGCAAAAAGCGATTGAGATGCTCAACCATTCCGAGCCGATTTGTGTGGATTACGGGCTCGCCAACGGACGGATGTTTGTCAGCACTTGCGGCACAGGTTTTGATGCATTGATTGCAGACCATTTTGCAGGCAGTAGCAAACGCGGCTTTATGACCTATCTGCAAAATATCCTGAAGGATGCGTTCAGTTATGAACCGCAGACCTATCATATCGTCGGAGACGGACTGGATGTGACTCACAAGGCATTCCTGATCACTTTTGCCAATGCCAACCAATGGGGATATGAAGCATTGATAGCGCCTAAAGCGAGTGTACAAGACGGCAAAATGGATATCATGCTCATGTCCAGCCACGCTATTTTAGGTAGCGCGAGCCTTGCTTTGAGGCTGTTCGCAGGGAGTATTGACAGCAGCCATTTCATGGATACACTCCGCGCCGGAGAGATTACTCTGGAACGTGAGAGTGCCGCACCCTTTCATATTGACGGCGACCCTGTGGAGATGGAGAAAGACATACACATCCGGATGGTGGAAGACGGATTGAAAGTGCTGGTGGAGAAGCGTTTTTAAAGACTAGCCAACTAGACAACTATATATAATATTATGACACTGAAGATTATCAACAAGAGCAACAATCCGCTACCGCGATATGAGAGCGAGCAGGCGGCAGGTATGGATATCCGTTGCAACCTGAGCGAGGCAGTAACATTGCAGCCCATGGAGAGACGGCTGATACCCACAGGCTTGTTCATCGAGCTGCCCGCGGGTTACGAGGCGCAGATCCGTCCCCGCAGCGGTCTGGCACTCAAACGCGGGTTGACCGTACTGAATACTCCGGGCACGATAGACGCCGACTATCGCGGCGAGGTAGGTGTGATTCTGATCAATCTAAGCGGCGAGCCGCAGATTATCGAACCCGGCGAACGTATCTGCCAGATGGTCATCGCGCGCCATGAGACGCCGGAAGTGGTGGAGGTGAGCGAACTGAGCGAAACCGAACGCGGCGCAGGCGGATTCGGGCATAGCGGGAGGAAATAAAGGTTAATGGCGAACGGACGAATGGCAAACGGGTTTAAGATCATAGGGGTTATGGTGGCAATGCTGGCGGCATTGCCGATGGCAGCCAAGAAGCCCGCGCAGAAAGAGGCGCAGGCGGTATTGAGCGTGGAGCGGCAGCAACAGTTCACCTATTACTGGTATGCCGCCAAACAGGCTATCCAGCAGGAGCGCTACCCTGATGCGCTGGTGTTGCTGCAGTTCTGCGAGCAGTTGAACCCGGCAGACGGAGAGACCCAGGAATTGCTGGGCATCCTATACGATGCCTTGGGCGACAGCAACCGCGCGTTCGCCGCCTATGAGAAAGCCTTCTACAACGACCCGCATGACCAATGGCTCCGCTATACCAACGCACTGCTCAACTCCACGGCCAAGGATAAGCAGCACCAAGCCTTGCAAGTAATGGAGCAGGCCCATCGTGTCAATCCAAAGGACGAGGAGTTGCTGGACAAATTGCGCCAGTTATATATGTTTGCAGGAGAATTCAAAAAATCGCTGGCCGTACAGGACGAGATAGATGCTATCCGCGGATACGATGCATATAGTGCCTATAACCGGACCAACACATATGCTATTTGGGGCAAGCCGAAGAAAGCGATAGCAGAAGTGGACAGATGGTTGGCAAACGAGCCCGCGAACGTGCAGTTCCTACTCTACCGTATTGAATTGCTCCAGCGCGCAGGAGCGCGGTTGAAAGAGTTATACGACACCTACGAGCGCGTTTTAGCATTGGCTCCGCGTAACCTGTCGGTACTGAACAACTACGCCTACCTGTTAGCCACACACGGAGGTGATCTGCGCAAAGCCGAGCAACTGAGCCAGATTACCATTCACGACGAGCCGAACAACCCCGTTTATCTGGACACCTACGGCTGGATTATGCACCTGCAGGGCCAGGAACAATTGGCGCAGTTCTACCTCAACAAAGCTTTATGGAACGCTACGGATGACGTACGTGCCGAGATTGTAGCACACCTGCAAAAACTGAACGGAAACCATGAACAAAAATAAAGGATATATCCGGATAGCATTATGGGTAGCCGCACTGGTTGCAATGCTGACGGGATGCGGCGTGAAGCGGCACTCCGTACAGACCATTGATGATACTCCCGAAACAGAAACTCCCGCTTGGCATACCTGCCTTATCCAAGGCGCACGGATTACCGTACTGACGCCGGACAACCGCATTAGTGCGAATGCCACCATGCAGGTGGTGCGCGACTCCATGCTGGTAATCAGCATACAACCTATGTTCGGCATAGAGATGATGCGTATTGAGGCCACTCCCACTGAGATTATCGGAATCGACAAAATACATGGTCAATATGCCATCGCCGGTTATAACGACATCAATCGTAAACTAACCCCCTCCCTTAACTGGGATGATCTGCAGCAGATATGCTCCGCCGAACTACCTTTGGGCAGCGAGAAAGCACGGCTGTACTACACATATGGCGATGACTTGTATGAGTTGACTATCTCCTACCCTATGCGGCAAACGGATGTACCGGTTCGTATCGGGCACCAGCCGCTGCAACGGTATTCGCAAATAGATATTAGCAAATGGCTTTGAGTAAACAGGAAAAAACAAAGATGAAAGCGTATAAAACCATATGGCTGTTCTTAGCGTTGCTGCTCTGTGTTCCCGTTTACGCAGCAGACAGCGTCAAGGACCTGCAGAAGCAACAAAAGAAACTGCAGGAAGAGATTGAGCAGACCAACAAAATGCTCAAGCAGACCAAGCGTGACGAGAATGCCACCATGAACAAACTGCAGCTCATTGGCCGGAATATCAAAAACCAGCGCCTGCTTATCAACACGCTGGACCGCGAGATTACAGCCCTCAACCGCGAAATGCGCCAACTGAACGGCAGGCGCGATTCGCTGCAGCACCAGTTGGAGCAATACAAAGCCGACTATGCTTTTATGGTTCGCCAAACCCACTATGCGCGCATGCAACAATCGCCCTTGCTGTTCCTGCTCAGCAGCGACAGTTTCCAGCAATTGGCACGCCGCGCACGCTATTTGCAGGAGTTCGCCCATTACCGCCAACAGCAAGTGGCACGGATTGAGAACACGCAGGCAGAGATTGACCTGCAAAACACATTGCTTCAGGCCAACAAAAGCGACAAGCAGGCGGCACTCACTTCCCGCAAGCGCGAACAGGACAACCTGCAACGCGACGAACGCAAACAGAAAAACATGCTCAACCAACTTAAATCCAAAGAGAAAGACTTGAGCAAACAGATTCAGCAGAAACAAAAGAAAGTAGCCGAACTGAACAAGAAAATCGACGACATGGTGCGCAAACAAGCCGCCACCAAAACTACCCTTACCAAGGAACAGCAGTTGGTGGCAGGCGGATTTGAAGCCAACAAGGGCAGACTGCCATGGCCTGTTGAGAAAGGAATGATCAGCGGGCATTTCGGAAAACAGCAGCATGCTGTATATCAGCATGTTACCATTGACAACAAGGGCATCTACCTGCAAACAACGGCGGGCAGCAAAGCACGGGCGGTGTACAAAGGCGAAGTTACCAGCTGTTTCATGGTGGCAGGCACCTACGCTGTTATCATCCAGCATGGCAACTACCGCACCGTCTATTCCAACCTAAGCAAACTGCAAGTCAAGCAGGGCGACAAAGTGGAGCCCAAACAGGCCATCGGAACGATTTATACAGATGCCGAAGATGACCAGAAAACAGAACTTTATTTCCAGATATACAAAGACCGAGACATTTTGAACCCTGAATTATGGATAGCAAATTAAAATTAAAGACTGTGGCAAAGCCACTCAAAGAGCAAAGAGTAAAGACTAAATGGGTCCGACTTATCATGTTAGTCCTTATTCCTTACTCCTTATTCCTTACTCCTTCCTGCAAGCAGAACAATTGGGCGGACTGGAAGGTGCAGAATGAGTTGTGGCTGGTGCAGAACCTGCGCAATGAGGGTGTGAAAAAGACAGCCAAGGGATTGCAATACAAGATTATTGCAGATCCCACACCGCAAGATGCCCAGCCGAACGACAACAGCACCATTGTATGCGATTATACCCTCAAACTGATCAACGGCTATCAAGTGGATGGCGGAAAGAATGTCACTCTGAATCTGGCAAACTGTATACCGGGGTTTGCGCAAGGATGCCATCTGATTCACAACAACGGCGATATAGAACTCTATATCCCGTGCTCTCTGGGGTATGATTACAGCAAATACGTCCAGAACGACAAATACAATGCCGAAGGAAGCGGCACAGAAGGAACCCAGAGCTATATTCCGCCCTATTCCACTTTGATTTACGATATACACATTTGCGGCGTATCAGGCGATTGACGGTGAGTGGACACAAACTTATAGGAGCGTTGCTGGCAATATGTCTGCTGGCAGGATGCGAAGATACTACTTTTCAGAGCAGCGTGCCGGCTTACACGGTACACGTTGTGATTGACACGCGCATCGGAGACTTTGTTCATTTCCAGCCATCCAGCCTCGGCAGCCATATCATTGTGGACGAAACGGGATACTATTACGACGGCAAGTTTCTCAAGGCACGCGATGTAACCGATTATTACGGCTATGCCGGCGTGATTGTGTATGTTCCGGTTATCCCGCCGGCCACAGGAGAGCCTTATTGCGCACATGATTTGGCATGCCCCGATTGCGCCAAGAAACAGTTGAGACGGCAATGCCAAATAGAAGGAATGAGAGCTGTTTGTCCGGAATGCCATGAGCAATACGACCTTAGTTTCGGCATCGGCAACCCGCTGCAAGGCATATCCAAAGAAGCCATGCGACCGCTGCAGGTTCGCAACCAGGGAGGCAAACTAACCATTACACAGAAACGATGATTACCCCTCAAGACGTTATTTCTATAGGTATTATCCGCCGCACGCATTATAACGACCTGCCGCCGTTTGTGTTCGTGCTGCGCGACGGACTGCTTGTGCCTTTTCGCTCGGAGAATATCTCCGAACTGATAGGCGAAGAAGGTTTTGTGCTGCGGAGCGATGTCCGCGAGGACGAAGACGAGATGCTCACATGGCAGGACTTGGTGGGTTATTCCATAGAAGATACCGACACGGGAGGTCGTCGAGACCTCGTCGGGGTCATAGACAGCATTGACGAGAGTACCATCAACACCCTCGCCACGCTGACAGACGGACGGATGCTGCCGCTGCACGAAGATTTTATCACGGAGATTGACGAAGAGGCGCATATAGTGCGCGTGCGACTGCCTTTTGCCTTATGAAAAAACTGACCACACAGGAGATGGGACGCATGTCCGTAGAGGCTTACCGCGAAGCGGACAAACTGCCGCTGACGGTAGTGCTGGACAATATACGCAGCCAGCATAACGTAGGGGCTGTTTTCCGCACAGCCGATGCCATGCGCATCGAGCAAGTAGTGCTGTGCGGTATCTGCTGCTGCCCGCCTAATCAGGAGATCCACAAGACCGCGCTGGGTGCGGAGGAGAGCGTAGATTGGCAGTATTTCCAGGATACACAGGAAGCCGTCCGAGTCCTCAAGAGCCAAGGCTATCAGGTCTATGCCGTAGAGCAGGCGCATGACTCTGTCACGCTGGAAGAAGCGGCAGAGCAAATCATAAAGTGCCCGAAAACCGCAGTGATTTTCGGACATGAAGTCTTCGGCGTACAGCAGCAAGTAGTGGATTTGTGCGACGGCTGTATCGAGATACCCCAATACGGCACCAAGCACTCGATGAATGTATCTGTCACAGCAGGCATCGTCATGTACCGATTGAGCGAGGCACTGCGTGGAATTAAGAATTAAAGATTACGGATTACCCTCTCACGATATTATCTCCTGCCCGGGATAAAGAGGTAGCCAAGGCAGCTATTCAGGCAGGCGCGGACGCCGTATATATCGGTGCGCCGGCTTTTGGTGCGCGCCAGGCTGCGGCTAATAGTCTTGACGACATAGCAGAGGTAGTCAGTTATGCCCACACGTACGGAGTACAGGTGCTCGTCACACTCAACACACTGCTGCAGCAAGAAGAGTATGCCGAGGCGGTTGCGCTCGCACACGCGTTATACAAGATAGGTGTGGATGCCTTGATTATTCAGGACCTGCATCTGCTGGATTTCGACCTGCCGCCTATCCGCCTGCATGCTTCTACTCAATGCGACAACCGCACGCCCGAACAGGCTATCCGCATGCAGCAGTTGGGTTTCAAACGCATTGTGCTGGCACGCGAACTGGGCATTAGTGATATCCGCGCCATCCATGACGCTGTGACGGCGTATAGCGCCGAGCACAACGAAGAACCGATCGAACTGGAGGCTTTTGTGCATGGCGCACTGTGCGTCAGCTACTCCGGGCGATGCTATATCAGCGAGGTTCTGGCGGGTCGCAGCGCGAACAGGGGCGCCTGTGCCCAATACTGCCGCATGGCGTATGATTTGCTGGACAAAGATATGAATGAGGTGCTGGACGACAAGGGAAGCCCTATCCACCAGCGCTATCTGCTCTCGCTGCAAGACATGGACAGAAGCGCCTGGCTCAACGAACTGATTGATGCCGGCGTGACGACTTTTAAGATAGAAGGCCGGCTCAAAGATGCTGACTACGTGACGAATGTCACCGCGTATTACAGGGAGAAGCTTTCAGCATTCCGCAATCAGCAATCAGTTATCAGTCTGAGTTTTAAGCCGAATCCGGAGAAAACGTTTCATAGAGGCGGGATTGATTATCTTCTGCACGGACGCACGGCGCACATGGCTAATTGGGCTACCCCTAAATCCACAGGCGAATACGTAGGCGAGGTGGTGGAAGCCCACGGCAATACCTTGCGCGTGCGGTTGAAAGAAGGAGTGACACTCCACAACGGCGACGGACTGAGTGTAGGCGACGAAGGCTTCTCCGTCAACGGCGTCAACGGCAGCATCATCAAAATCAACAAAACTATCTTCCTTCCCTTTAGGGAGGGGCTGGGGGTAAGCCTCTTCCGCAACTACGACATTGAGTTCACCAAGTCGCTGCACTCGGAGCGCAAGATTCCTGTGGATATCGTTTTCCGCGAAACAGAAGAGGGGTTTGAGTTGAGTTACCGTTCAGCCTTCTGCCTTCTGCATTCAGCATTCAGTTATCCGCACGAGGCTGCCAAGAACGAGGAGAAAGCTCTGCTGACCATCCGCACTCAGTTAAGCAAACTGGGTGACACGCCCTACGTGGCACGGGATGTGCGCGTGGAGAGCAAACCGTATTTTATACCGATTAGTGTTTTGAACGAATGGCGCCGTCAACTACTCCACTGATGACTTGCAAATATTGTCTGCTCTTTGAGCTCGGGCATTGCCGCAAGACCAATCCTTACCCGCAAGGCAAGGAGCCGCGTTTCCTGCGCCTGCGCACAGGTCAGGTGCTGCGCCTGACGTTCGATTGCAAGAAATGTGAAATGCTGGTAGATAAACTGTAAAGAACGATTAATGAACAATGAATATCTTTTTTGTCAGTATATTGTCCTTGGTGCTGCATGTGCAGACAGGCGAGAGTATCAACGCCGCGCTGGATAGTGCTCGCCGGGTGTATGCCGACCGCGGTGAACAGACCACTATTCTAATAGAGCCGGGTACCTACCGCGAAGAACTGACCATCGATGTACCTGGACTGCAGCTGAGAAACGCCGCCAGAAAACCGTCTATTGCGCTGAAAAACAACGGAGTGGATATAGATGCCAACGCCGTACGCCTGACATGGTATTACGGTCATGGTTATCAATACAAGAGTATGGGCAGCTGTGTCAATTACGGCGGAAGGCGGGAGCGCAGATGGAATGCCTCGATGCTGGTGACAGCGCCGGATTTCTATGCCGAGAATATCATCTTTGAGAATAGTTTTAATCTCTATGTCAGCGACAAGGAAGCCGCTGACAGTCTGGTAGATATCAGCAAGAGCGATATGCCATGGACGGAGAAAGAGCGCCCCAAGAAAGTGATGCCTCTGCGGCCGAAAGAGGTTGGGAGCACGGAGGTACAGCAGAAACGTTTCCGCGAACGGGCAGCCGCTATCTCGTTTACCGAAACAGCTACCAACGCACGGTTCAAGAACTGCCGTGCAGTAGGACGTCAGGACGTGGTGTATGGTGATCAAGGCGCCTCTGTGTATTGGCAAGGCGGTGTGTTGCAAGGCGGCGTGGACTTCATCTTCGGCGGCATGAAGATGGTGGCTGACCGCGCTACCATCGTTGCCAATATCAACGGCGAGAAGAATGACCACTGCTATATTGCGGCAGGGCGTAGTGACAGTGGCGGACATGAGCAACCGGACAAGTATGACGGTTCGCTGCCGCCGGCGCAGCAACGCGGTATGTTGTTCTATCGCTGTCATATCCGCATGGCGACGGAAGAAGAACTCCATATCAATGGTACATGTGAAAATGAGAAAATGGTATGGCTCGCCCGGCCGTGGCGGTGGTGGGGTGAGACCGTCTGGGCTTACACGACATGGGAGAAAGGCATATTGAATCCCGAAGGATGGTCCACAGGACTCATCAACAAACAAGAAGGCTTTATCCGTTCCGGCCAATGCCCCAACTGCTATGAATATCGCTCCCAGGACCACTCCGCCGGACGCCCCGGATGGGTGACGGTACTTCGGCGTCCCGCCCTCCCCGACGGCACAAAGCTAAATCCCAAGACTTGGTAATTGAAGCCGCTATTTCTGCAAAAAATATACTTTTATTTGCACATTCCAAAAATTCTTCGTACCTTTGCAGCGTAGAATCATAAACAACTATCATTATGCCCGAAATTAGTCGATTTTACGGAATTATTGTGACGATGTACAATTCGGAGCACAATCCTCCGCATTTTCATATCCGTTACAATGATTATCGTGCTACGATTGATATCAATACCGGAGAATTGAAGGGAAACTTACCTCGCCGGGTTGTTAGCCTTGTGTATGAATGGTATGACCAGCACAAAGAGGAATTGATCCAAAACTGGCAACGCATGGAGAAAGGTGAGGAAATGATTGAAATTAAACCACTAGACTAGCACACACATTATGGATTTGATTTGGATTAATAATGCCAGATATTTAGGAGACTATCGTTTGTTGCTCTCATTTTCTAATGGCGAAGAACGTATATTCGATGCGAAAGACTTTATTGCTTCGCATCCTTTGTTTGGTACATTGAAAGACAAACAAGCATTCAGCCATTTTCAATTAGACGGTTGGACCGTATCTTGGCAAAACGGCACATTAGACATTGCCCCGGAATACCTGTACGAGACAGGGAAAGTGGTATAACACCCCGTCCCGCAGAGACGTAAAACCTGCCGTCGCTTACCGACGTAAAAGAGAAGAAAGCGCATAGCGACGCGCAATAACATATTGAATAAAAGAAGCGTTTGCTTTACTCTTTATTAGGAAAAATTCGGAACTTTTCCAATAAGACAAGAGAATAGCAAATAGTTTCCGCGTATCAGCGTGGAGCTATTATGTGACATACTTGTCTTAAGGTTTTCCGAATTACCTCCTAATAGAGTGTGTGGCATAGCAGCCTCACGCTTTTAATTTGTGATAATCGTGTATACTAAATAATGACTTATGGCACTTATAAATGTTGTTAAATGTCCTATGCTGGATAGCGAATTGTGTTTGAAGTTTCCAGTAGAAGATTTAAGATTAGGAAGCCAACTTGTTGTTTATCCGTCACAAGTAGCAATCTTTGTGAAGGGAGGGAAAATATATGACCTCTTTACTTCAGGTACATATACGCTAACAACCAATAATATCCCATTGCTTAATAAACTTATTAATCTTCCATTTGGAGGCGATTCTCCTTTTAAGGCAGAAGTATGGTTTATAAACTTAACTTCTAAACTTGATATGAAATGGGGAACTCCAGCTCCTATTCAAATAGAAGATCCTAAGTATAATATTATTATTCCGGTACGGGCTTTTGGACAATATGGATTAAGAGTTAGCAGTCCGGAATTATTTCTAAAAGCTCTTATCGGTAATATGTCAACCTTTTCTACTGAAAAAGTTGATTCGTATTTCAAAGGAAAACTTCTTTCTAATTTAAGCGTAGCTATTGCAGAAAAGACATTAAAAGATAATATCTCATTTCTTGACATTAGTTCACATCTTGTAGAATTGTCAGATTATTGCAATGGTGCTATAAATGAGCATTTCGTGAAATACGGACTGGAGTTGCTGGAGTTTTCTATAATTTCAATTAACATACCACAGGACGACCCCTCAATCGTCAAATTGAAGGAAGCAAAAGATCTTGCAGCAAAGATAAAAATAACAGGACGCGATATTTATCAGATGCAACGCAGTTTCGATGTTTTGGAAGGCGCAGCTAACAATCAAGGAGCTACTGGTCAAGTGACAGGTGTCGGTATTGGTATCGGAATAGGTGCAGGTCTAAATTCCCAGATTGGGATGATGGCAGGAGGAGTACTGAATACGAATCCCGTCATGCCTCCCCCACTACCTCATCAACAGACTTTCTTTATATATGTCGGAGGACAGCAAATTGGAGGTCAGACTATCCCTATGATACAGCAACTTATCATTAAAGGTTCTGTAGGTAAAGAAACTCTGGTATGGGCTCAGGGCATGCAAGATTGGATGCCTGCAGGGCAGGTGCCGGTTTTGGCTAATCTTTTTGTAACACCACCGCCAGTTTCAGGTAAATGATATTAATTATGGAAAAAATATGCGTTATTTTGGGGGGACTTTTATTAGTGGCTAACATTGCCATTTTGTCCTTTTTTACTAACAGTTCTTTGTTAGTAATTTTGCTTACAAGTTATAGTATTTTACTAACAACAATTCTGATATTTGTATGCTGTAGCTCAATAGCAGAAGGAGGATTTAAGGTTTCTCTACCGTTCATGTTTTGCTTTTTGGGATTAGTTGAATATATTTTATCATGTTTTATGGGTCCGGATATCTCCAACTATATATCTATAGCCCTTATATTACTTTTGCTATTTCAGATAATTATATTAGTAATAATTAAAAATATTTCAAGCCATGATTAATTGTCCATCATGTGGTGCGCCTATTGACGAGCACGAACACAAATGTCCATATTGTGAATCTGATTTGGTAGGCGTAAAGACAGACCACATTCGCAAAAAATGTATTGATTTATTAAATAATGGATTCCCCAAAAAAGCAATTAATTTATATCAAAGAGCGAGGAAATGCAGTAAAGATGAAGCAATAAAATATATAGAAAATTTGATTATAGAAGAGAGCATAGACGTTCCATCAAAAAAAGGTGTTCTAATAGCATTGATAATACTAGCGTTATGCTTTTTTCTACCTCCCGTTATATTAGCCCTCCTTCATTAATAATTTATCAAAATACGAACATATGAGAAACTGTCCTTCATGTGGTGCTCCAATAGATGAACACATGTTTCTATGTCCATATTGCGAGACGGTTGTTATACCTCGTAAAAACTCTATCATACGCAAGTCTCCCATTCCTTCTAAATCCATTGTACACAATGCTGAATATTATTATAAAAATGTAAATTCAGATGTACTTGTACAGAAAAAACTTGCCTTGATGTATATGGAAGAAAACGGAGTCACAGAAAAAGAGGCATTTATGTTTATTAAAAATATATATCATGAACAACAAGCAGATTTCAAAAGAGGAATCTTAACAACAGTACTATTTCTTGCTGTAGTTGCACTAATTGTTGCTGTAATTGCATTCATTAACTAAGAAGATAAAATGTAAATGGCACATTTTTATTAGGTACAATGTATAAAACCTATACAATTAGCAGGCAAGCATAAAGCGAGCCAAATATAATTAATGTGGAAAAAATGACACATTTGGTACGAAAAAGACGCTTTCGGGCGTCTTTTTTGTATATCGGCTTGTGTATGTCCGATTTTTTTTGTACCTTTGTAGCCGATTTGGCCGTGTGCGCAACGCACACGCGTATATGCGTATGAGAATAGCTATTATCGGATACGGAAAAATGGGGCACATGATTGAGCAGATTGCCCTGGAACGCGGACATGAGATTGCTGCGAGGATTGATATCGGCGACACATTTGACTTAAAGGGCGCAGATGTGGCGATAGAGTTTACCACGCCAGCCACGGCAGAGGAGAATATCCGCAAAGCATGGGCGCAAGGCGTACCGGTGGTTTGCGGTTCCACGGGGTGGAAACCGGAAGAGTTGAGAGTTGAGGGTTTAGAGTTGAGAGAAGTTGATAGTAAGAAGTTGATAGTAGAGAGCAAGACGGGCAAAACCATGCTCATTTGGAGCAGTAATTACTCGGTAGGCGTAAATATATTCTTTGAACTCAACAAAGCCTTAGCCGCAGCCATGGCTGCACAGCCGCAGTACACACCTTCTATCAAGGAGATTCACCATATACACAAGTTGGACAAGCCGAGCGGTACGGCGAAGACGCTATCTGAAGCTATCAGCCATCAGCTATCAGCCATCAGCCAAGTGTCGATTGAGTCGATACGTGAAGGGGAAGTGCCGGGGACGCATGAAGTGACATGGGACAGCGAGGAGGATACGATTGTTATCACGCATATCGCCAAAGGAAGGAGAGGGTTTGCTTTAGGGGCGGTATTAGCGGCGGAGCAAATGCTGAAATAAAGAACATAGAAACAGACATTTTCTAAAATCACAGAATATATACTATTTATAGTATATATAGGTATGGGTAGGATACGTGATTCCTCCGATGCGCCACCGTCATGCCCTCGGTCCGCATAGGGAAAGAGGGGAACACACAAAAAAGAGAACAAAATAAGAAAAAAGACAACAGATACAGATTATTCGACAGATGAAAAGTTTTGAAGAAAGAATAGAGTCAGTAAGCCGCGGAGGATGGCTCCGCGCAGGCATATGGAGCGCGCTGTATGTGGCGTTTGTGTTATGGGTTGCCTGGGGCGACTGGAAGAGTTTGGGTTGGATAGCGTTGCTGCCGCTGATTATAGACGCGTTCACGACGAAGTATATCAACTACAGCTGGTGGCGGAAATATAGGCCTACCCCCGACCCCTCCCTAAAAGGAGGGGAGAAAGGGGCAACGCAAAATCCAAAGGGCAATGCGTTTTTGTACACGCTGTTTTCTTGGATAGATGCGATTGTGTTTGCGCTGGTGGCAGTGTATTTCATCAATCTGTATATTTTTCAGAACTACCAGATACCGAGTTCGAGTCTGGAGAAGACGCTGCGTGTGGGCGATTTTCTGTATGTGAGCAAGATGGCTTACGGTGCACGCGTGCCGCAAACACCGCTGAGTATGCCGCTGGTGCAACACACGATGCCGGAATGGCTGGGCGGCGGAAAGAGTTATCTGGACAATCCGCATTGGGAGTACAAACGACTTGCCGGTTGGACAAGTCCGAAGAAAGGCGATATTGTGGTGTTCAATTTTCCGGCAGGCGACACGGTGTGCCTGAACATGCAAAACCCCGACTACTACACGCTGTGTTATTACTACGGCGAACAAAGGGTGAAGAACCGCAAGGATGTGTTCGGCGAGATTGTGACACGGCCTGTTGACAGGCGAGAGAACTACGTGAAACGCTGCGTAGGCGAACCGGGAGACAGTTTGCGTATAACCGACAATGTCGTTTATACGAAGCCGTCAGCCATCAGCTATCAGCCAGGTCAGACCTGCGAATGGGAGCGTGAGCCGGAGAGAGAGGGGGTGCAGTTGAACTATTTTGTGCAGACGGACGGACATATTTTCGGCGCCAAGTATCTGGAGAAATTAGGTGTGAGTGTGGCGGACCGCGTGCAAGAAAATGCCACCATCTGGCACCTCCCGCTGACCAAGTCCATGAAAGCAGAGTTGGAGAAAAACCCGCATGTGCTGTCCGTTGTGGTTGAAAACGACACGCGCGGCGGCGCCGTGTATCCGTTGGGGCACAACGAATGGACAAGAGACAACTACGGTCCGATCTATATTCCGCGGAAAGGCGACAAGATCATGATTACCGAAGAGAACTATTGGGTGTACAAACGGATTGCCGATGCCTATGAGTTCAAGCCGATGCGCGTGGGCGAAGAGTATGAGTTCAGTATGGATTATTACTGGATGCAAGGCGACAACCGGCATAACAGTGCGGACAGCCGTTATTGGGGCTTTGTGCCGGAGGATCATATTGTAGGACGGCCGGTGTTCATCTGGCTGAGTCTGGACAAAGACAGCCACAAGATACGTTGGAACAGACTGGGACGCAAAGCCACAGGGCGTTAAAGAGTTAAAGAGTTAAAATGGTTTTCTTTTTAAGAAAACGTTAAAGGGAAATGGTACTGCCAACTGCATATTTACCGCCGAGATCGTATATGGAAGCACTGATGAGTGAACCGCCTACGATTGAACAGATGGAGAGTTTTGAGAAACAGACGTTTCGGAACAGATGTCTTATCCGCGACGCAAATGGCGAAATGGTTCGGTTAACCGTTCCTGTGAAAAAAGTAGAGCATAAACAGTTAACACGTGACATTGAGATCAGTTACCAAAGCCGCTGGCAACACCAACACTGGATAACACTCGTCTCGGCTTATCAACACACGCCCTATTTCATGTATTTCGCGGATTACCTGCGGCCTTGCTACGAAAAGGAATACAAATGGCTGTTGGACCTGAATGACGAATTGAATGCAACGATAGTTAGTTTGCTGCGCAAACAAAGGCCATCAGCTATCAGCTGTCAGCTATCAGAAAGAACAACTGACTGGAGCGGACGCACATGGACAGACAAACATCCGTGGCAAACGGAATTAAGTATATTAGACACATTGTTTGATGAAAAATATTGATTGGAGTACATTAGGATTTCATTATACCGAACCGGATTATATTGTCCGGGCGGGTTATCATGACGGCGCATGGGAAGAGCCGTACGCTACGAAGGACAAGTTCCTGCATTTGCATGTGTCGGCGACGTGCCTGCAATACGGGCAAGAGGCGTTTGAGGGACTGAAAGCGTTCCGCGGCGTGGACGGCAAGATACGTATCTTCCGCTGGCGTGAGAATGCGCGCCGAATGGCGAAGAGCGCCGAGGGGCTGTATATGGCTCCTGTGCCGGAGGAGCTGTTCGGCAGGGCTATCCGTCTGGCGCTGGAGAAGAACATGGATTTCGTGCCGCCGTACGGCACCGGTGCAACACTCTATTTCCGGCCGTTGCTGATCGGCACGACGCCACGTCTGGGCGTAGGTCCCGGGCATGACTTTGAGTTTGTGGTAATCCCCTCGCCTATCGGTCCGTACTACCCGGGCAAGTTCCATTGCACGACGTTTATCGTGAACCGGCATGTGGACCGTGCGGCGCCTTTCGGCACAGGCACTTTCAAGGTAGGCGGCAACTACGCCGCCTCGTTCCGCGCCACCGAGCCTGCACATGCGCAAGGAATGGACTGTTTGTTCCTCGACGCCAAATACCACCGCTATATTGACGAGTGCAGCGCTGCCAATTTTATAGGGATCAAGAAGCTGTCAGCCATCAGCTGTCAGCCATCAGAAATTGAGTATTTAACACCGCGGAGCAGTGCCATTCTGCCGAGTATTACGAATGACAGTCTGATGACGCTGGCAAAAGAGAAAGGATACAAGGTGACGCGGCGTCATATACGTCTGGAGGAACTGGCGGAGATGAGCGAAGCCGCAGCCTGCGGCACCGCGTGCGTCATCAGTCCGATAGACAAGGTCATTGACCCCGAGAACGACCGGATATACCGCTTCGGCGCAGAGCCCGGACCGATACTGACGGACCTTTACCACTCGCTCAAAGATATTCAATACGGACGGGCGGAAGATAGACATCACTGGTGTGAAGTCATCTCGATATAACGACATAACGGTATAACGAAAAAAATCATTAAATAATTATAGTTTATGTTTAGCAATCAACCTAAAGGGCTTTTCGCTCTTGCACTCGCCAACACAGGCGAACGCTTCGGCTACTATACAATGTTAGCCGTGTTTGCGCTTTTCTTGCGCGCTAATTTTGGTCTTGCCCCCGGAACAGCCGGTTTGATCTATTCGTCTTTTCTCGGTTTGGTATATTTCCTGCCGCTTGTAGGAGGTATCTTGGCCGACAAGATCGGTTATGGCAAGTGTGTGACCATCGGTATCATCGTCATGTTCATCGGTTATCTGTTGCTGGCTATACCTCTGGGAGGCATTGACAACGGAGCGATAGCTGTGCCGATGACGGCTATGTTTGCTGCGCTGGTGTTGATCAGTTTCGGAACGGGTCTCTTCAAGGGCAACCTGCAGGTGATGGTTGGCAATCTGTATGACGACCCGAAGTACGCCGACCGTCGTGACGCGGCTTTCTCGCTATTCTATATGGCTATTAACATCGGTGCGATGTTCGCTCCGACAGCTGCTGTAAAGATTATGGCTTGGGCACAAGAGAGCCTGGGCTACAGCGTGAACGACAGTTATCACTTTGCGTTCATGGTGGCATGTGCTTCGCTGATTTTGAGTATCGCTATCTACTACGCTTGCCGTCCTTGGTTCAAGCACGTGGAGCACACGGCTAAACAAGCTGCTGCCGCTGGTCAGAAAGTAGAAGAACTGACGCCGGAGCAGACCAAGAAACGTATCGTGGCGTTGTGTCTGGTGTTCACGGTAGTGTTGTTCTTCTGGATGGCTTTCCACCAGAACGGACTGACGCTCACCTATTTCGCTAATGAGTTTGTAGCGCCCTCCGTCAGCGGCCTTCAGACGATGGCATTTGATATCATCAATTTGGTGATGGTGGCTATCTTGGTTTATGCGTTGTTTGGTATCTTTGGCGAAGGTTCGCGCAAAGCCAAGACCATCTGGAGTTGCATCGGTGTTGTAGCCGCAGCTGTGCTGGTATACAAGTACACCACCCACCCCGAAACGCTGGCTATCGCTGCTCCTATCTTCCAACAGTTCAACCCGTTCTACGTAGTAGCCCTGACTCCGATTAGTTTGGCTATCTTCGGTTCGCTCGCCAAACGCGGTAAAGAACCATCTGCGCCGCGTAAGATTGCGTACGGAATGGTAGTAGCTGCAGCCGCTTATGTATTTATGGCGTTGTGCTCTGTGGGGCTACTCTCGCCGGCGCAACAGGAGTTGGCACGCGTGAGTGGTGACGCAACATTTGCTAACGCGAATGTGCTGATTATCACATACTTGATTCTTACGTTCGGCGAATTACTGCTGAGCCCGATGGGTATCTCGTTTGTCAGCAAAGTGGCTCCTCCGCAGTACAAAGGTGCGATGATGGGTCTTTGGTTTGTAGCTACCGCACTGGGCAACATGCTCGTTTCCGTAGGCGGGTTCCTTTGGGGCGAGTTGCCGTTGTGGCTTGTATGGACGGTGTTTGTAGGCGTCTGCCTTGTAGCTGCCATCTTCATGTTCTATATCATGAAAAAACTGGAAGAAGCGACGAAGTAAGGTGAAAGTGAAATGTTAAAGATGAAAGAAATGGAAGAACTCATTAAATATTTTGAGAAACAGGAAGCGCGCATCGCTGAGTTGGAGAAACGCCTGACCGTTCAGGAAGAGCGTATCGCCGTACTGGTAGAAGAGCGCAATGCACTGAGAGCACGCCTGGGCGATGTAGAGACCGCCCAACAAGAGGTCAAGCCCAAGCTGGCGGCTATTGCCGGCCATCTGAACAGGATGAACGAGATTCTGGAGGAGGCCCAGTTGCGCACCCTGACGCCGGAAGACGAACAGCCAGTGAGCGAAGAGCCGGAGACCGTTGTTGAACCGGAGGTTCAGGAGGTTCAAGAAGAACCGGAGATTCAGGCTCCCGAGCCTGCAGTAGAGCCGGAGCCGATGGCTGCCCCTGAGTCAGAACCTGTAGCAGAAGAGCCAGAGCCTGTTGCTACCCCTGAGTCCAAGCCTGTAGTAGAGGAGCAGGCTTCGCCGAAGGCGGCTATCTACGGCAAGGCTGTGGACGACATCCGTCTGGCTATCTCCTTAGGCGACCGGTTCCTGTATCAGCGCGAGTTGTTCGGCCAGAACGCCGAACTGATGCAACGCACGCTGGACGAACTGAACAAACTCGGTTCGTTCGACGAGGCTTTGCACTATATCAACAGCAAGTTTGAGTGGGATACGGAGAGCAACACCTACCAACAATTCCTCGTCACTCTCCACCGCCGCTTCGGATAATTCGGACATCGTAAATCGTACATTGTACATGTTGTTTATTGTTCCTACACCGGTCGGCAATCTGCAGGACATGACGTTCCGTGCTATTGAGGTGCTGAAGTCTGTGGATTTGATTTTGGCGGAAGACACGCGCACCAGCGGCGTGCTCTTGCAGCATTTCGACATCCATACGCCGCTCAAGAGCCATCATAAGTTCAACGAACATGAGACGAGTGCGGATATCGTGGAGCGTCTCAAAGCGGGTGCCAACATCGCCCTGATCAGCGATGCCGGCACGCCTGCCATTTCTGATCCCGGTTTTTTCCTCGTCAGAGCCGCAGCGGAAGCGGGTATCGAGATACAAACCCTGCCGGGTGCCACGGCTTTTGTGCCGGCATTGGTGGACAGCGGGCTGCCGAACAACCACTTCTATTTCGAGGGGTTCCTGCCGCAGAAGAAAGGACGCCAGACGCGCTTGCAGTACCTTGCAGCGCTGGATGAGACCTTTATCGTCTATGAGTCGCCGTTCCGACTTGTCAAGACGCTGGAGCAGTTAGCGGCGGTCTGCGGCGAGGAACGCAAAGCCTCCGTCACCCGCGAGATCAGCAAAGTGCATGAAGAGACGGTGCGAGGCACGCTTGTGGAACTGATTACCCATTTCAAACAGACTCCGCCGAAAGGGGAGATTGTCCTTTGTGTTGCCGGGGCTGAATGCTGAAAACCGAAAGCTATTATGAGTGAAATGAAATCCTTGGCGAAGGACACCGCCATCTATGGATTGAGCAGTATAATAGGCAAGTTTCTGAACTACCTGCTCGTGCCGCTCTACACGTACGCTCTGGCGCGTACGGCAGACTATGGTATTGTAACCAATATCTACGCGTGGACGGCATTGCTGCTGGTATTGCTCACGTACGGCATGGAGACAGGCTTCTTCCGCTTTGCCAACCGCGAGGACTATGATCCGAAGACCGTCTATAAAACCGCCTACCTGACGCTGCTTTGCAGCAGTGCGCTGTTCACGTTGCTCGTGGTGGTTTTCCATCAGCCGGTTGCTAACGTACTGGGCTATCCTGATCATTCGGAGTTTGTGGAGATGATGTTTGCCACAGTTGCCATCGATGCGTTTGCTTGTATTCCTTTTGCGTACCTGAGGTATCAGAAACGGCCGGTTGCTTTTGCGGCACTCAAGTTGCTGTTTGTGCTGCTGAATATAGGTTTCAACCTGTTGTTCCTGGTAGTGTTGGGCAAGAACGATGTGTTCTACGTGTTCCTCAGCAATATACTCGCCACCACCATCCAGACGCTGTGCCTGCTGCCGATGACCATGCCCAAGGGCGGTCGTTTTGACGTACAGGTACTCAAAGAGATGCTGCGTTATTCATTGCCGCTACTGGTATTGGGCGTAGCGGGTATCATGAACCAGACGCTCGATCGTATTCTGTTCCCTTATTTATACACAGGCGCGGACACACAGGCACAACTGGGTATTTACGGCGCGTGCTTCAAGGTGGCGATGGTGATGATGATGTTCACCCAGGCCTTCCGCTATGCCTACGAGCCCTTCGTGTTCGCCAAGCATAAAGACCGCCAGTCAGTAGAAGCATATGCCGATGCGATGAAATACTACATCATCTTCTCCTATCTTATTCTGCTAGGCGTGATTTTCTATCTGGATATATTCCGCTACATCATCTCCGGCGCCTACTGGGAGGGACTGAAGATTGTGCCTATTGTGCTGTGGACGTACGTCTTCCAGGGCATCTATTTCAACCTCAGTTTCTGGTACAAACTGACGGATGAGACCAAATGGGGCGCGTATTTCTCGTTAATCGGTTTGGCTATCACGCTGGTGCTGCAGATTGTCGGCGTACCGCGGATAGGCTATTGGGCCAGCTGCGGCAGCAGTCTGGTGTGCTATTTTGTAATCATGCTGCTATCCTATTTCATCGGCCAGAAGAAAGCGCCCATTCCGTATGACCTGAAACGCATCGGTTTGTACACATTGCTGACGGTCGGTTTGCTGGCTGTGTATTATGCCGTACGCATGAATACCTCGCTCAACATGTGGTGGCAGATGGCAATAGGCACAGCGCTCATCGCCATATACCTCATAGTGCTTACACGCAGGGATTTCCCTTTGTCCGCGCTGCCGGTAGTAGGCAAATACTTCAAATAAATGAACAAATGGTAAATGAATAAATCGTAAATAGTTTTTATGTTTTCAGGAATTGTAGAAACAATGGCTCAGGTCGTTAAGATAGAGACTGAGCAAACCAACAAACACTTCACTCTCCGCAACCCGTTCGGCGAACCGCTGTCGATTGACCAGTCGGTTGCGCACAACGGCGTTTGCCTGACTGTAGTGAAAACAGACGGAGATTTATATACCGTAACAGCCATGCAGGAAACACTCAGGCTGACCAACCTCGATTTGCTCAAAGAAGGCGACTGGGTCAACGTGGAGCGGTCGATGCTGATGGGTGGCCGTCTGGACGGACATATTGTGCAGGGGCACGTGGACCAGATGGCTCGTTGCATCGAGGCCAAAGAGACCGACGGCAGTTGGTATTACCGCTTTGAGTATGAGTCAACGAAAGAGATGGTGGAACGCGGTTATTTCTGCGTGGACAAGGGGTCGGTGAGCATCAACGGCGTAAGCCTGACTGTTTGCGAACCGGATGTTATAGGCAACAAGGGCTATGTGTCCGTCTGCATCATCCCTTACACCGAGGAGAACACCAACTTCAAATACATTAAGGAAGGAACCATCGTGAACCTTGAGTTTGACATCCTCGGCAAATATATCTCCCGCTATGCGGCGATATTGAACGGCAATAAATAATAGAATTTAAATGATAAAATTGTAAATGACTTTATGGACAAAATCAGTTATGCATTAGGCCTTTCAATGGGTCAGAACCTCGTCTCCAGCGGCGTAGAGAGCCTCAGTTATCAGGACCTCGCACAAGGCATTGAAGATGTACTTACGAAACAGCAGCCTAAAATCAGTTACCAGGAGGCGCAGCAGGTATTGAATACTTTCTTCCAGGAGTTGGAGCAGAAAGTAGCCGGCGCAGCCAAGGCTGACGGCGAGAAATTCCTTGCCGAAAACGCCAAACGCGAGGGCGTCAAAGTGACAGCCAGCGGTCTGCAGTACGAGGTTCTGGAGCCCTCTCTGGGACAGAAGCCCAAGGCTACCGACACCGTACGTGTACATTATGAAGGAACATTGATTGACGGTACTGTTTTCGACAGCAGCTATCGCCGCGGCGAATCTATCTCTTTCCCGCTCAACGGAGTAATCAAAGGCTGGACGGAAGGCCTGCAGCTCATGTCAATCGGCTCGAAGTATAAATTCTACATCCCTTACCAGCTGGCTTACGGCGAGCGCGGTGCCGGACAATCCATCCCGCCCTACGCAGCACTTATTTTCACCGTAGAACTGTTAGGAATTGAGTAATTTCTCGTCATGTCGACAAATCGAAATATCGACAAATTGAAATAACAATAAGAAACAATGAAAAAAATCAGTATTTTTATGCTTGCCGCAATGGCGATGATCTCCTGCGGCAACAGTTACAAAGCACATGATGTAGTGCTTGCCGGCGAGACCGACTCGGTCAACTATGCCATCGGACTGCTCAATGGTCTTCAAATCAAGAATTACTACCTCCGTAGCGACAGCAGCGATGCTGCAGTAGCAGAGTTTATTGACGCTCTTGAGGAAGCCTATACCGGCAAGGAAGAACAACTCAGCGAGATTGCCACCTCTGGCCGTCAGTTCGGTCAGTCGGTCAAAGCCATGGAGAAGAACGGTCTGGCGGAGAACAAAGCCTGGACGCTCAACGAGAAGATTTTCTTCCAGGGTCTGGTCAACGGTCTCTATCAGGACACCACGGTTATGCATCCCGACGCCGCACAAGCGTTCTTCATGCAGGCCTATCAGGCACAGGCAGGAGGAGAAGCCGGCAAAACAGTCACAGCCAAATGCCCCAAGAAAGCACAGGCTGTTGCGCTCGCGACCTACAACGACTCGCTCAACTACGCGTTTGGTATGCTCAACGGTTCGCAGATGCGCATGTATCTGTTCGCCACCGATTCAGCCATGGAGAGTCTGGACGAGTTTATCGATGCTGTCAATGCAGGCCTCAAAATGAACACCCGCAACCCGCAAGTGGTGGCTATGGGCAAAAACGTAGGCAAAGCTATCCGCGAGCAGGAGCCTGTCGGTCTGCTCGGTATTCCGGGTCTGGAGACCAACTACGACCTCATCAAACAGGGCTTTATCAACGGTCTGTACAACTACACCGAGCAGATGGACATGCAGGCAGCCGGTCAGTATGTGGATAGCGTGATCGCACGTCTCAAATACGGCGAAGCCAAAGAAGCCGGCGAGCAGTTCCTGCAAGAAAACGCCCTTCGCGACGGTGTCAAAGTGACTGAGAGCGGTCTCCAGTACGAGGTGCTCCGCCAAGGCAAAGGCAGACGCCCGACGGCCGAGCAAACGGTTAAGGTGCACTACGAAGGAACACTGATTGACGGCACTGTTTTCGACAGCAGCTACCAGCGCGGCGAACCGATTGAGTTCCCCCTCAATGGTGTCATCAAAGGCTGGACCGAGGGTCTGCAGTTGATGCCTGTCGGCTCGAAATACAAACTGTATATCCCGTACGAACTCGGCTACGGTGAGCGCGGCGCAGGCCAGTCGATTCCTCCGTTCGCTACCCTCATCTTCACCGTCGAGCTGTTGGAAATCAAGTAATTCGTCATGACGTCATGACGACATAACGTCATAACGATTTCACAACTATGGGCGTCATAGCTAAACAATCCATCCGTGGTACGATAGTTACCTATCTGGGCATAGCCGTAGGCTTTGTCACCACGTTCTTCGTGCTGACCCGTTTCCTCACCACAGAGGAAATCGGGTTGGCGCGGGTATTGATTGATGCAGCTACGCTCTTTATCGGACTGGCCCAGTTGGGCACCAACAGCAGCATCATCCGCTTCTATCCGTATTTCCTGTCCCGCAAGGGAAATCTATCCTCTGACGGGGAAAACGACCACGGGTTCTTTTTCTGGGCGATGGTGGTGCCGCTGGCCGGGTTTATTTTCTTTGCTATCGTTTACTGGGCATGCCATGCACCCCTCAGCGCCTGGTTTGGCGAGAAATCGCCGCTCTTTGTGGACTATTACTATTTCGTCCTGCCACTGGCGTTTTTCATGCTCTACCAGAGCATTTGCGAGACCACATGCAATGTGCTGATGCATATTGTTCTCCCGCGTGCGGTGCGCGAACTGGTGGTGCGTATAGGATTGCTCATCCTCTATCTGCTCTATGCGTTCCGTGTGCTCTCGCTGGACGGGTTTGTGATCGGGCTGTGCCTCAACTATGCTATCGCCGCCGTCATCAACCTGTGCTATTTCTTATCCCTCCGCCCGGTGCGGTTGCATCCCGATTGGGAGTACCTGCGCGCCAACCCTGACTTGGTGCGGCGCTATCTGGTCTATACCGGATTCTTGATTGTCTCGACGCTTACATCCACGCTGGCGCCTACCCTCTCGTCGTTCTTTGTGACGGCCAAGATGGGACTGGACTCTACCGGCGTGTTCGCTATTGCCACCTATATGGCTGTCATGGTCAGTGTGCCCTACCGCTCCGTCACAGCTATTGCTTCACCCCAACTGGCACAGGCTATCAAGGAGCAGAACCATGAGGAGTGCTCACGCCTGATTCGTCAGGTCACCGGCAATCTGCTCCTCATCGGCGGATTCATCCTGCTGGCTATATGGCTGAATATCGACCTCATTTACTATATCCTGCCTAACGGTGCCACCTATGCCTCTGCGCGCAACGTGGTACTGATTCTGGGTGTAAGCCAACTGATCCTGGCTACATTCACTATTTGCCTCACGGCGCTCAACTACTCGCGTTTCTACGCTTTCAGCCTGCTGTTTTCGCTTATTCTGACCATCAGCGCTATCCTTCTCAACAATTATCTGGTGCCACTCTACGGCATGAACGGCGCCGCCATGAGCAATCTGGTTTCCTATGGCATGTATTTTCTGCTGACGGTCATTACGGTGACCGCCCTCAGCCGCATCCGGGTTGTGGACACCCGGTGGTGGCTTATTCTATGCTTGCTAACCGGCATCTTCGCTCTCAACTGGCTATGGCAGACTTATCTGCCAATAAACAACATATGGCTCGATAGTATCCTTCGCTCCGTTGTCCTGCTTGGCGGCGGTCTGCTCATCGCCTACAAAACAAAATTATCTCCTGAGATCAATGCGCTACTTCATTGAATTTGCATATGACGGTACCGGCTATCACGGCTCGCAATCGCAACCCAACGGGGTGACGGTTCAGGAGGTTATGGAGCAGGCTTTTGCTACCATTCTCCGCACACCGGTTCCGCTCACGTTTGCGGGGAGAACGGATGCCGGCGTGCATGCCGAGTGCATGGTGGCGCATTTTGATACAGCCCAAGCCGTTCCGGCCAATCTGGCTCCGCGGCTCAATAATCTGCTGCCCTCCTCTATCGCCGTCCGCGCTGTCACGCCCGTGCAGCCGGACGCCCATGCGCGTTTTGACGCCCTCACGCGCACCTATCGTTACCGCATCACCACCCGCAAGGATCCGTTCCTGGCTGTAACGCATGCACGCGTGGCGGAGGGACTGGATTTTCAGGCGATGAACAGCGCCGCCGAACTGCTCCTCGGCCGCCAGGATTTCACCTCTTTCTGCCGCGTACACACCGATGCCAAAACCATGATTTGCGATGTCAGACAGGCCCGATGGACCATCGACAGCGATCATACTGCCACTTTTACCATCACCGCCGACCGCTTCCTCCGAAACATGGTGCGGGCCGTGGTGGGCACACTCTTTGAGGTCGGACGCGGACACCTTACCCGCGAACAGTTTGCCGCCGTCATTGCCGCCCGCAATCGCTGCAGTGCCGGCCACTCGGCCCCTGCCGAAGGCCTCTCGCTGGTTGAGATTACCTACCCTGAAACAATTTTTAACTCGTAATTCATAATTTTATATTCATCATTTAATATTCAACTGCCATGAGAAGACTCATCCCTTTGCTGCTCGTCGCAGCCGTCATGGGCGCATGTTGCACTGCGCCGCAGTTCCAAACAACCACGCAACGCGACGTGGACGCACTCGCCAAACTGGCGTCGTTCAAGATGCCGAAGGTTATCCTGCCGTCCTTCCCCAGCCGCACCTATAACATCCTGGATTACGGAGCCGACCCGACGGGTGTGGAGCTGGCTACCGAGGCTATCCAGACCGCTATTGACGAATGTACCGCTGCCGGCGGAGGCACTGTCATCATCCCTGCCGGCCTCTACACCACAGGACCGCTCTCGCTCAAATCCAACGTCCGCCTCTATACGGAGAAGAATAGTCTGGTTGTCTTCTCGCACGACCTTGACCTCTACGAGATCTACGACGAGTGGTTCGAGGGCATTCCTACCAAGCGTTGCACCAGCCCGCTCAACGCCTTCAACGCAGAGAATATCGCCATCACCGGTTTCGGCACCTTCGACGGCAACGGCGACTGGTGGCGTCCGCTCAAAAAATCCAAAGTGGCGCCTACCCAGTGGAAGAGACACCTGCAGGAGAAAGGCGGCATCGTCACCGACAAGGATATATGGTATCCGGATGAGGGGTCGGTCATCGCCCAGAGCTATTGCGTGGACCAGAACGTGCCCGTCATCACCAACGACAGCCTCTGGCAGCAAGTCAAATCGTTCCTCCGCCCCGTACTGCTCCATTTTGTGGGGTGCAAGAATATCCTGCTGGAGGGGGTTACGTTTGAAAACTCGCCGGCATGGAACCTCCATCCCATGTGCTGCGAAAACCTCGTTCTCCGCGACCTCAATGTCCGCAACCCTTGGTACAGCCAGAACGGCGACGGCGTGGACATCGAGTCTTGCAAGAATGTCATCATCAGCCGTTGTATGTTCGACGTCGGCGATGACGCTATTTGCATGAAGTCCGGCAAGGACAAACCCGGTCGCGACCGCGGCATCCCGACAGAGAACGTGGTAGTCGATGACTGCACCGTTTATCACGGACACGGCGGATTTGTGTGCGGCTCGGAGATGTCCGGCGGAATCAAGAATGTCGAGGTGCGCAACAACCTCTATATCGGTACCGACGTAGGTCTGCGTTTCAAATCCACCCGCGGACGCGGAGGCGTGGTGGAGAATATCTATATCAAGGGTGTCAACATGGCGAATATACCCAACGAGGGCCTTGTTTTCGACCTTTTCTATGGCGGCAAAGGTGCCGGTGAAGAGACCGAAGAGGAGATTGCCGCACGCATGAATGCTTCCGCGCCTGAACTCAGCGAAGAGACTCCCGCTTTCCGCAATATCGTGATTGAGGACGTTTGCGGATGCAATATCAAACGCGCTGTCTATTTCAACGGCCTGCCCGAGCAGAAAATCGAAAATGTCACCCTCCGCAATATCGACATGTCCGCTACCGAAGGAGCCCTCTTCCGCCAGACCAACGGACTGGTGATTGAGCGGGTAAATATCCGCCCCGCCAAAGGCGAGGCATTCACCTTAGCCCCCACCGTAGAAAATGTCAAGATCAACTAACCGAATCGCGCATGTATGCGCGATTATCACTGCGGCTCTCCTCTCTTCATGCCAGCCGCGGGTAGCCACTTCGTTCTGGAAGATCGGCACCCCTGCCGACTCTGCCAAAGAGGGCTACGCCGTGCTCCATGAGGGCAAGAAAATCCGCCACTGCTACCCCATCACCGAGTGGACCGCAGCGCCGGAGGTGGATACCTACCGTGCGTTGCACCACCACGGCGTGGCGGTGGAATCCGAACTGATGGCGTACCGCATCTATTTTGACAAGAAACAGACCATCGACCCCTATTGCAAACGCACGCCGCAACTCGAACTGGCTGAGAGTTACTGGTATCCCGACGACAGCCTGCTGGCTGCCGGATATGGCGATGACATACTCCGCGTCAGCGGCACCGTGGGCGTCGGTTCGGTCAAGTACTGGAACGGCAAAAAACACACCCATATCGAACCCGTCAGCGAACGCAGCGAGCGTATCGTCCGCCGCTCACGCAACTCCGCCACCATCGAGGTCGCCGTCAAGGACTGGCAAGTCCCTAATCCGTCCAGTCTGTCTAGTCAACCAGTGGATATGCAGGTGCAATATACCATGCGTGCCGGTCACCGCGACATGCGCTGCGATGTCTATACATCCGCGCCCGTCCAAGGCCTCTGCACCGGCGTGCAGACGATCCCCGCCCAAGGAGGTAATGACACCGTCACGATTATTCTACCCAACGGCGTTCTCCTCGCCTCTTGGGGCACCGACTGGCCGGTCAACGACTCTGTCAAATATGCCAAGGAGACGGTCGGTCTGGCGGTCTTTATCCCCAAAGCCTATGCCGGCGACCTCGTCCACGACAAGCAGAACAACCTCTGCCTGCTCAATCTAACAGCCGAAGGCGATCCTACAGCGAAGCGGTCCTACAGCGATAGCGGTCTTACAGCAAAGCGGTCAGAAATGTGCGCCGCACATTTCTATCTGACCTGCGTAGGCGCCACCAAAGAATCCCGCCCTGTGGCCACCACTCCCGAAGAGTGGTTCGCCTATCTCCGCCGCTGGGCGAAATCCTTGCATTGAGCTAAAGCTTGGTCGAATACGCTTCATTTGACCTTCGGGTCAAGAACGCGACCTGGACGACTGCCTTGACTTGGCAGTCGGAAAAGGGAAGGCAGGCGGGGAGCCTGAGCCGACCGAGAGGATGGACGACGTGATTTGACCTTCGGGTCAAGAACGCGACCATCACGGGACCACGTTACGACGAGAACTATACCAGAATTATAGCAGAATTATACCAAATCACGCCCCGCATTTCTGCGAGGCGTGTTTCTGTCAGTCTCAGGCTCTGTCCCGATAGATGCCGGGGCTTTCCTTTACCGGACTAATTCGCCGGTAATAGTATATGCCTTGCCCTCACGGATGATAAGGATCTGTCCGTTGCGGAGCACTTTCATCCATTCGCCATTCGCCTTCTCGCCATTCACCTCATCAACGCTTGTGGCAGGATCATCTGTTGTCTGAATGACATAAACGGCTACTTCGGTGAATTGGTTCGAATAGATGGCGCTGTTTTCCGGTATGAATACTACCCGATAATAATTCTCACCGCCGTCTTCCGGCACTATTGTACCGTCTGCCCATTCAAACCAACCGGCCACACTGGCTTCTCCGCCGGTCAGAACAGACGCACTCAGCGCCTCACCTAAGTTAATGTCACTGGCCGCAGGATTGCTATAAATCGTCGTCTCCGCCTTGGAGATAACAATAGTCTTGGTTTCCGCAGCCGCATCATATTTCTCATTACCGTCTTGGTACGCAGTGATGCTTACTTCGCCCGAAGAAAGAATAACCAGCTTGTTTTCTTCATTCACATAGGCAATCGTGTTATCCGAGCTCAGATATTTCACTTCCAGTTCGCTGGAGGCTGTAGCGGTAAAGAAGATGCTTTCATCGGTCGCCTCGCACGTCTCCGGCAACTCAAATCCGATAATCGACTGGTTCAGTCCGCGTGAGTACAAACGCACCGGAATAACAATCGTACTCGGCTCTGCCTTGCCGTCGGTAATGACGATGGTGTCAAAATACTCAACGTTCTTATCCATCGGTGTATAGCTGACGGTCAGCACATCATCGCCGAAGTCCCCACATCCGCCACCTATCGTAGAACTGCTCAGAGCGATGATACCTTGCGTAGTAGTCACAGTCATGAGGTCGATATTGGAGTGAGAGATAGTGATATTTTTGCTCCAGATAGTATTAGCCTCTACATCTGTATAGATTTCCTCTACATCCGCACGCATGAATTTCTTACGCGGCACACGGATGTCGGTGATGGTATGGTAGGTTTCCTGCTCTGTGGTACGGAAACGTATCTTGGTGGCAGTCTCATCAAGAGCTATATCGCCGGAAGCTGTTTCTGTAGTACCAACCACGTTATTATAGACCGAGTACCATCCCCATAGATTGGAGATACGCGCATATTGCTCCACTACCAACGAAGCATAGTTAGGTTGAATCACTCCCCACGATACAGATTTCTCGCCATGAAGCGCCTGGAACGAAAGAGAAGAAGGTACTCCTACCAATTCGAACTCTTGCGAATAGGAACCGTCTTCTAACTGAAGACGATTAATCGCCAGTGCCATTTCATTGCACTGGGAATCAGGGTTGCGCACAATAACATAGTTGTTCGCGGAAATAGCCAGATACTCGCTGCCGTTGATTTCCCCACCCGCCTGAGTAGCAGTGATGTAGGTTTCACCTTCGCCTTCTACTATCAGTTGATTGCCCTCTATACGTACTACATTCTCATCAGCAGATGTATATGTAATAGTACCGTCGCTGGTAGCGGTAGCGGTAAGTTCAACCGCATCATCGGTAGTAAGGAGTGTAAGTAAGTTCTGGTTCCAAACAATAGACTGCTTAAGTAGTTATGTTACAACAAATGTTTTGGTATCCGAAACCGGCTCATAATCCTCGTCACCGGCCTGGGTAGCGGTAATCTCAGCTGTTCCCGCAGCAACAGCCGTGAGAGACAATCCGTCCTCAGAAACGCTGATTATCTCCGGATTGGACGAAGAGAAAAGGACCTCGCCCAGATTGGGGGCAACAGCTATTGCCTCGATTTCGGCATTGGGGAATGTTTCTCCTACGTTCATCGCAAAACCTGTGGCTACAAGCGCGGCATTCCAATCAATAGTCTGCGGACGGCGGGTAGTAACAGCCGTGGCTGAAATGGTATGCGTATATTCGTCTTCGCCATTAGTGATCGTAATCACTGCCGATTCCTCACCTACGCGGTTGTCATGCATGAAAGAGATGGTGAGATTTTGCGAGCCGATTTGCTCCAATCCTCCGAATGAGGTAGGGGTGACCGTGAAACGGGGATTGGAGGAAGTAACGGTGAGCGGCCGGACGTTACACCAGTTGATATAAACCTCCTTGGTTACCTCACCGGCATTGATTACTGCCGAGCCGAAATCTACCGTTTGCGGTACAGGCTGCTCCAGATACTTGCGCTCGGAAATACGGATATTACGCACATAGGCACCGAAGTTACCAGAATAGCAAATCTTGACATAACGGGTAGAAGGCTGGAGCTGCACGGCGTTGGACTGCGCAGTAGTGCCCTCATAACTGCTATTCCATATTTTTTCTTCGGGCATCGTGGCCGTTTCGCTCTCCTGTACATACCACTCCACATCCGTCACACCGCCCAGGAGAGTACCTATACCGCCTCCGACAGAAGCCGGAATTGCTATATCAAAAGTCAGTTGGTCAGGAATACCATCGAAATGAAGGATAATAGATTTATCATCATAGATGAATCCACCGCCATTTACATCACCAAGTGTGATACCGGTAGTGTTATTCCAGGAAGTAGTACCTTCCTTGGTCGTAAAATTGGCATCATTGAAGAGCGATTGGTTCACCTCTACCGGTACATGATATTTGGTGATAAGCGCTTCACCTTTTTTCACAAAGACTGCAAAAAATCCTTTGTGAGCGTACGTGCCTGATTGGCCCCTTGCTGCGAGAGGGTGACACTATAAGGATTGTCGGTAACCAGTGTGCTCACTTCCTCTGACTCGGACCAGCCCTTGAATTCATAATCATCATTGGGTGTGGCCGTAAGTGTAAAGGTATGCGAGATGGTGGACCAAGTGGCACCTATTCCAAAAATGCCTCCGGACGAAGTAGATGTCCCCGTGTATGTGCCATTGTCGCTAACTGCAACTGAACCACCTTCTGCGGGCAAGGCATGAGGAACAGCTTTCAAAGTTACATTAGCCGCATTAGCTTCTACTGCAAAGCCAATGACTAAAATAAACAAACTAAAAAGATAGTAGATTTTTTTCATACCTATATAAATAAGTGAGTTAGTAATCCGTAATTTTTATTAATGTAAACATGTCATTTGTTAAGGCGATATGACATTATTGCGCTTTTTTAGGAACAAAAGACGGTACAAAATTAATATTTTCCTATATATTGTGCAAATTTTTACGACTTATATGCATACGAATAATAATATCATACAGCAGAATATTAACAAACAGCATAAAAAAAGCCCCGCATTCCTGCGAGGCGTAAGTGGTTTTATGTTAGAGACTAATCCTGGAACAGTTCTTCTTGCTCCTGATAGCTATCCAAGGCTTAAATTCCGGAATATCATGAATCAGGGTATCCCAAAGCATCTCTTTGCTTATATGAATATAGTCATGTACCAAAACATGACGCATATTGACGATTGGTCGCCATTCTACCTCTGTATGGGAATCACGAAACTCTTGTGTCAGCATGTTTGCGGCCTCACCAATGATTTCTATTTGCTTGACCAGACCATAATACATTAAGGGATTGTTGAGCAGCTCTTCCTTATGGTATTTGGTCAATCCCTCTTCTATCACCCGTATCGCCGACAAAATATGCGAAAGGCGATCTTTATCTCGTCTACTTTCTCTCATAAATCAATATTTTATCTCGGTGAGCTGATTCTTGAGCAAACGGGAGCAATTCATCCGTCTCTACCAAATCCACTTCACGCTGTAGAATATCCTGAAGAGCCATTTTCATTGCCACATACTTAAACAAGCCTATGTGTGCAGATTTATCAATATCTACCAATATATCTACATCACTATTCCTTGACTCCTCGCCTCGCGAACAAGAGCCGAACAAATAGGCACGCTCAACGGGTTGCGTCTCTAAGAAACGCTGTATTTGAGGTATCATATTTTGCACTTCTGTACTTGGCATGACTCGCCCACATTTAATTTTCGCTGCAAATTTAGTACTTTTTTTTGAATCATGCAAATAAAAGGAGCGAAAATTTGTGTTTTCGCTCCTTTTATTCCTTTCAACTTTCAATTTTCAATTTTCAGTTTACTCCACCAACAGTCCCTGTACGGTATAGGTCTTGCCCTCGCGGATGATGAGAACTTGGTCGTTGCGAAGCACTTTCGTCCATTCGCCATTCGCCTTCTCGCCATCTACCTCATCCACGCCCGTTGCAGGTCCGTCGCCGCCTTGCTGTGCTTTGGCAACCACCTTCAGCGTCTTGCTGACCGGCTCGGCTGCCTCATAGGTCTCATTGCCGTCCTGACGGGCAGTCAGAACCACCTCGCCTGCCTGCTTGGCTACCACGTAGTTGTTCTCATCCACATAAGCAACCGTGCTGTCCGAACTGGTGTAATAAACATCCAACTCCCATACGCTGGAATAAGCATCCAGTTGCAGCATGTCATAGCCAACCTCTATCGAATCCGGCAACTCTTGTTCCCAGCTGATCGTTTGTGCCTGTTTCTCCGGTTCCGGTGTCTCCACTGCCACGCTGTCAAACGTAGCCTTGTAAGTAGCAGCACCCGTTACGGCAACTACCTCAGGCGTCCAGCCGGCAAACGTGTAGGTAAACTCTGCCGTAGCGGCTTTCGCTGCGTCTGCATGCTCAGGTACTACGCCGTAAGCCACCTCCGTCTCGTCAATCAGGTTGTCTGCATCGTCGAGCCATGTGATCACGTACATGTTCACTGTGCTATTGAACGTAGCCGTGTAGGTAGCATCACCTGTTACGGCTGCTATCTCTGCATCCCAGCCTGCGAACGTATAGCTGTATTGCGCATCAGCCGCTTTGGCAGGGGTCTCACCGGTGTACTCAGGAGTCTCACCATAAGCCAAGGTGCTGCGTTGTAACTCTGTACCATCTTCGTTCTGGAAGATTACCGTGTACTCGTTCACCGTGCTGCTGAACGTAGCCGTGTAGGTGGCTGCACCTGTTACAGCTACTACCTCAGGCGTCCAGCCGGCAAATGTGTAGGTAAACTCTGCCGTAGCGGCCTTCGCTGCATCTGCATGCTCAGGTACGGCGCCGTAAGCCACCTCCGTCTCGTCAATCAGCTTGTCCGCATCGTCAAGCCATGTGATTACATACGTGTTCACTGTGCTATTGAACGTAGCCGTGTAGGTAGCATCGCCGGTTACGGCAGCTATCTCGGCATCCCAGCCATTGAAGGTATAGCTGTACTGTGCGTCAGCCGCTTTGGCCGGAGTCTCGCCTGCATACTCAGGCGTCTCACCATAAGCCAAGGTGCTGCGTTGTAACTCTGTACCGTCTTCGTTTTGGAAGATTACCGTGTACTCATTCACTGTGCTGTTGAACGTAGCCGTGTATGTAGCATCGCCTGTTACGGCAGCTATCTCGGCATCCCAGCCATTGAAGGTATAGGTGTATTGTGCATCAGCCGCTTTGGCCGGTGTCTCACCTGCATACTCAGGTGTCTCACCGTAAGCCAAGGTGCTGCGTTGCAGCTCTGTACCGTCTGCGTTTTGGAAGGTGATAGTGTAGGTATTGACAGTAGCATCAAACTGCGCGGTATAAGTAGCATTGTTGGTTACGACGCTCACTACCTCCGGCGTCCAGCCTGCAAACGTATAGGAATACTGAACCGTAGCCTCTTTGGTCGGGTTAGCCGGAGCAGTAATAGTGGCACCATAACGGTACTCATCGTTTTGCAGTTCTGTCTCGCCGTCCATAAACTTAACCACAAACAGATCGCGGTTGTAGTAGATCTCAACTACTGTACTACCGTCAGCGGCGATAGCGGTCTGCGCGAAATTGTTCGCATGGAAACCGGTATAGCTCTTGGGAGCAGCTTCGGTTTCTTCGCCTACGGCAGCTATAATCTGCTGACGGTCGGCTTCTACCTCTGTATAGTTATCGTCTTCGATATTCTGCTGCAGGTGTTTAACCGTATAGTATGAGTTGATTACTACATCCAGACCGGCAGCAGCGATATCGCTGTGGTTGGCGTCGCCTACCACCTTATAGTATATCGCGTACGCGCCTGCGAGGGTAGCACTCGGCAGCTCGGTGCTCCAGTTCTCGCCGTCCAGCGAGTATTGCAGCTCACCGCCGTTAGCCGAACCGGCAGCTACCAGCGTCTGCGCCTCACCGTTGTAAACAAGGTCGGCAACAGCCGTCGGAGCGATAACAGAAGCCTCAGCTTTGGCAACGCTGACAGAAACCTCACCCGGAACGGTATTGTAGTTATCAGCATCAGCAGGCACAAAGACCACAGCCTTGGTATATTCACCTGCATTTAGGAGTTCATCGCCATTCTCCCATACGAATGTACCGGAAACAGATGTCTCATAGTCTGTCAGGGACGATTCGCTCAAGAGTTGGCCATATACCAGCCCGGCAGCTGTCGGCAGAGTAGTAATCTCCGGCGTAGCCTTGGCTACAGTAACAGAGAGGGGCACAGAGACTACAGCGTAGAGTTCCAAATCTTCGGGAACAAACTGCGCTTCGTAATCATGCGTACCGGCCTGAAGCACAAGCGTAGAATCTTTCCATTCGAACGTACCTTCCACGTTGGCTGCTCCGCCTTGCATCTCAATGTCTGCCAACGTAACGCCATATACAATATTCTCGGTTACGATAACAGGTTTTTCTGTTATCTGAGCCAATACATTGATGACGGTTATGCTAACTGATATTTCTACTGTATTATAGCTTGCATCAGCAGGAGTGAAGACTACCGTGCGAGTATATTCGCCGGCTTTCAGACGACGCTCAGCTGCGTTCTTCCATGCGAATGTACCTTCTACTGACGCCTCACCGCCGGTGAGTTCGCTGTCGCTCAAGCCTTGTGCAATCGTGATATCCGAAGCAGTAGGCGCTGTAATTATCTGCGGCGTAGCTTTCTCCACGCGCAGACTTACCAGAGTGCTGCTGGTGGCATAGATACCGTTTTGCGTTGGTACAAACAATACTGTATAGGTAGGAGTACCGGCAGCCGGTATGGCCTCGGGCTGTTCCCATACGAACGAACCGGCTACACTACCCTCGCCTCCTGTCAGCGCAGATGCTTCCAGTTTCTGTCCATACACAAGACCTGCCGCTGTAGGCGCAGTAACGATAGAGGTAGTCGCCTTGGTGAGCGTAATCGTCTGAGCTATCGGCTCTGCCGCATCGTACTTGGCATTACCTTCCTGAATAGCTGTAATGGTTACCGTTCCGTCAGAGAGAATAACCAACTTGCCGTCAGCCACATATGCTATATTCTCATTCGAACTCTCGAAACTAACTTCCAGTTCACTGGTGGCCGAAGCGGAAACCTCAATATCATCAGTAGTAATAGCAGTCTCAGGCAATGTAAATCCGGTGATGGACTGGTTCAGTCCTTTCGAGTACAAGCGTACAGGTATAGTGATGGTGCTTGGCTGAGCCTTGTTATCCGTAATCACAATCGTATCCAGATACTCGCGGTTTTTCTCCGTCGGAGTGAACGAAACTGTAAACTTGTCATCTTCGTAGTCGTCGCAGCCTTCGCCAAGTGTAGAGGAACTCAAGTTCACGAAACCTTGCTTGCTGCTGATGGTCATTACGTCAATATTAGAGTGGCTAATAGTAATGTCTTGATTCCATGCGGCATTGCTCTCTACTTCCAGATTGATAGCAGCTACATCAGCGCGCATAAATTTCTTGCGTGTCACGCGCAGATTACTGATTGTATGGTCTGTTCCTGATTCAATAGTAGAGACACGTATTTTCTTAGCAGATTCGTCAAGCGTAATATTACCGGATTGTGTATCGCCGGTACCCACCACCTTGTTGTACACTTCAAACCAGTCCCATTGGTTATTCTTAAAGGCGAATTGCTCCACAAGTAGCGGTGCGTAACTCGGTGCCGTTCCCCACAAAGCGGATTTGGTTCCGTGTTTCGCTGTAAATGTCAACGTTGCCGGAATACCGGACAAATCATATATCTTGTCGTTGCTCTTGAGAGTTACTGATGTCGGATTAAGTGCCATTCCGTTACACTGTGATGCCGGATTGCGTACAATCACATAATTGTCCTGCGACACTGCCAGCCATTCTACTCCTTCGTCATCTACGCCTCCGGCTTGCGATGCCGTAATATACGTTTCTCCTTCGCCTACTACCTGCAACACATTGCCATTTACTTTCACCACATGCTCATCGGCCGACACATAGGTTATTTCGCCGCCGCTGGTAGCAGTAGCTGTCAGCGTCACATTACCGCTTGTAGTAAGCAAACCGTAGAGGTTCTGATCCCATGTGATGCTTTGTTTTTGGAGCAAAGTTACTACAAACTGCTTTGTGCTACTTACTTCTTCATACTCTGCATCACCGGCTTGGTGGGCAGTAATATTCGCCGTACCGATACCTTTAGCGAGCAGGGCTGTGTCAGCGATTACCTCTACTGCGTCTGAGTTATCCGAGGTGAAAGTAATGCGCTCGCCGCTTGTAGCAGTAGCCACTACGGCCACTGCCTCTGAATCCGGGTATTGCTCGCCTACATTCATGGCAAAACCTGTTGCAGCCAACTGGGCATTCCATGTGATGGTCTGCGGACGCTTGGTCGTCACTGCCTTTACATGAATCGTTTTGGTGTTCGTCCCATTGGTGATCGTAATATCACCTTCGTTGGTTCCGGCCTCGCTGGTATGGGTATAACCGATGGTCAGCGATTGAGTAGCATACTGGTCAAAATTAGCAAAACTTGCAGGTGATACTGTGAAACGCGGATTGCTGCTGGTCACACTCAATGGAGCGATATTACACCAGTTCACCAATGATGTCTCGCTTACCTCACCCGAGTTGATGACCGCCGAACCGAAATCAACCGTTGCAGGATCCGGAGTTTCCAGATAAGATAATTCGGTTACTCTAATATTCTTGAACCAAGCACCATAATTGGCGTGCAGGTGGAAACGAATATACCGCGTTGATTTCTTCAGTTGTTTTGTATAGGATTTCCAATTATCTTTATCAATATCTTGGTCATTCATGATGGCTGACCATGTAGAACCGTCCGCACTCTCGTCCGCATAGATAAAATACAATTGATTTGGGTCTGTAGAACCCAAAGGAGCGGTTGCTGTCATCTTGTTAAGTCCATTATCGCGATAAACAAACTTGTAATCAAAGGACAGTTGATCAGGAACACCTGCAAAATGTAGTGTCACATATTTGTCATCCCAATTCCCCACGCTCCAACTATCGGTTTTGCCGACTCCAATGCCATTACTACTATCCCATGCCACGTCCCCGCTAGTGCCGGATTTGAGTGCATTATATACTGATTCGTTTGTAATAGAGAAAGGTACGTGCGCGCTATTTGCCGTCACAGTCAGCGTAAAATCAACTGATTTTGCCTGATATGTCTCTGTCTCTGCTAATGTTGCGCGGTACTTAGCCGAACCAACTGCGCCGGCGGTCATTACGCCGTTCACGTACGATGCGTATTGCGAACCGCTGACGTTGGTTACTACCACATCAGCATCCGACACCTTGTCAAATGCTATCGCTACTGTATTTCCCCTTGCGATTGACAAAGAGGTGCGTGCAGTACCGTTCATCTTTACGGTCAATGTCGGCGTTTTCTTGCTCACCGTAATCGTATATTGCGTCTCTTTGGCGGCAATACTGTTCGTCTGCGGCTGCGAAACAGTCAGCGTAGTTGTACCTACAGCTACAGCCGTAATTACGCCCGTATTACCATTATACGAAACAATACCTTCCGGTGCAAACGAGATTTGTGCACCATCCACATTGCTCAACGACAAAGTGGCTGTTTGATCCAGTTCCAACGCAGTCTTGCTCAGCGTAAACTCCGGCTCATAGCGCGTTACGTTGAATGAATAAGTCTTTGTCAACCCAAAGATATCTCCATTCTCTGTTTGTGTAACGGTGATAGCGTCAGTTCCTTCATGGAGAGCACTAAACGTAAGCACGTTGGACTCACGCTCTATACCCATCACATCATTTCCTTTTCCGGTGCTTGCGCGGAAATCACCGGCCAATCCATCGCTCACGTTTGCCACGTTCAACGTCACTTGGTCGCCCACTTTCAGTTCTTTTGTTGCATCATCACTAAAACCATTCGCTGTAAACACCGGCGTCTCTTTCGATAGTACGGTGAATTTGGTGGTTATTGAGCTCGCTTTAAAATACGTGTTTCCTGCCTGATTAACGGTTATATTAGCTTCGCCATTTGCCTTAGCTACCATATACTCGCCATCTATAGCAATCACATCTTCGTTGTCGGACGAATAGGTAAATGCTGTCAAGCCGGAAGTTGCAGACACTGAAATAGCTTGGCGTTGACCTCTTGCCAACAAATACAACGTTCCTTCATCCCATGAAAGCGTCTGACTTTCCGGAGTGAGTGTCCAATGCGCATAGAGTGTGTGGTTCGACGCTGTTTTAACGGTTGTACTAGAGGTCACTTGTGTTCCCCCACTTGCCTCAGTGTACCAACCTGCAAATGTGTACCAGCGACGCGTCGGTGTCGGCAGGTCACCATACGTACCGTCATACGTCACGGGCTTACTCGTCGTATTCACACTACCTGCACTCACTGCATCACCATTCACATTAAAGGTCACCGTATAGGTATTGGCTTTAAAGATAGCGTAGTATTTTGATGCATTGGAAGTAGCATTGCCCCAAATGTTACCTGTTCCTGTATAAGTTTTACTCATTGGGTTAGAAGTATCTCCAGAGGCGGCAGAAGACGAAGTTGACCAGCCTTTGAATGTATAACCTGTTTCTTCTGATGCATAGTAATAAAACGTCGCAGAGGTAGACTGATACCCCCCGATTACTTTATAGCTCGACGTTTTTGTTTGTGACAATGAAGCAGAAGTCGTTGTATAGGAATAAGTTCCTGTAGATGATTTTATTGTCACATATCCACCCGCTTCAGGCTGCGACTGAGCAGTTGCAGTAAACTTAATATCTCCGGCACCTGCCCACGCCTCTTGGGTGCTCATTCCCAGGAACGCCAGCAGGCAGAACAGGAGGCAAACACGGGGCAAGCAGAGGGCAAGTCGGAAGCGCTTCGAGTCAATCCTAGACTTTACACTATTTGCACATTGTGTAAATAATTGATTTTCAGTAAATAATCTCATATCTTTTGTACTTTAAAAATTTCTATATTTAGTGGCTTGATAAGCAAGGGGGGGACAATTTGTCCCCACCCTTTGGACAACTCCGCATCCCTTTGACGCATTTTTTTCAAGTAGTCAGTAGGATTGGTACTATCCGTAAGAACGGCTACACAATCAGCAACGGAGAAATACCATTCTTCTTTCTCTTCATCCCAAACAGTGCGTATCTGTTTGCTGTCAAATAGTTTTATTGCTTCTTGTTGTGACATAGTACTTGCCGTTTTGCAAACTCTATTTAGCAAAAATGTACGATTATTAAGATTTTTTGAGTATCAAGCATTGTTTTGCCGCAAAAAATGTGTGCAAAATTAATACAATTCTCTGAATTGTGCAAATTTCAAGCCCCTCACGTGCGCGAATAATAACAAGGTGTAGCCGATTATTAACAAAACGCACCATTTCAAACGATCCATATCCCAAATCTCCGAAGAACTAAAAGACTATAATACTAGAAAACTATAAAGCTAGAAGACTAGCAGGCTACCCCACAAAAAAAACAGCCCGCCAAAGCGAGCTGTATAGGGGATAAAATACGAAAATAGAGTTATTTGCCTATTGCAGCATGGTTCTTCTGAACGAACACTTTATGCGGCGTTCTTCTTCGGAAAGGCTCATACTAATATCAATTTATCGTGTTCTACATTTTTAACAAACGGAGTGAAGCGCATCCTTTCCCATTGTTTACGGGTGTATATTTGGGGAATGACCAACTGATTCTCCTTGGCAGCCATCAAGGTGAGAGGATACGCATATTTACCAAAATCGTCTGCGTCCTGCTGTTCTTTATCAAGCAGAATCAGTATATCCCAATCGGAATCTGCGTGCGCATCTTCACGCGCACGAGAACCGTACAGCCATAATGAGGCATTGCCCGGGAGCACTTGTTTCCCCAACATAGTCAGGCGAGATATAAATGATTTAGATGTACGCATAATATACCTATCCTCCAATTTTCGCTGCAAAGGTAGTATATTTTTTTGGATTATGCAAATAAATAACAAAAAATCCCGCGCAGGGCGGGATTTTTTGTTAGATAAGCATCTATCCGGTTAGCGGATAACCGTGCCAAGCACGTTGAGCTCTTTGCCGTCACGGATGATGATGAGTTGACCGTCGCGGATCACCTTCTGAGCCTTAACAGCAGCCTTGGCATTGTCAATAGCCTCCGGCGAATCCTCACCCGGCAGAACAACTGCTGCAATCTCCTCATTAATCATGATCTGTTTGAGAACAACCGTCTTCTTTTCAGTCAAGCCATTGAACTCGATGTATGCATCTCCGGCCTCAGCGGTGTACTCAAACACTTGGTTGTCTGTGACTGCCGAGTTAGCCAACGATGTAGTTTCTATATTCAGCGGAGTGCCATCTACATTGATAACAAATCCTTCTTGGATTGCTCCGAAACGAACTTTAACGGTAGTACCTTGCTTGAGGTTGAAGGAGAAAGAAGAACTTGCTTTCTTCAGTTTGAGACCCAGGTAAGCATAGTTGCGATTTACCTTGCCATCTGCATCATTCAAAGTGTCCAGAGCGTCGATATTATCATAAGCATAGCCCTTTGCAGTCAGAATAGCTTTGATATCGGCTCCTGTACCCTCATCCAAAACGAGTTGCTCGATATTGAGCGACTGAGCAAACGCTTTCTCGAACTTAGCATAGAGAGTGAGGTCTGCATTGACAGCAGCAGTCAGGTCGGCAGCAGCAGTCAATTCAGCGTCGGTGAACCAGCCCTTGAACTCAGCCAGCGGTTTAACCTCATACTTGGCGTTCTCCTTAACGGTCTCGCCTTTCTTCAGTGTTTCCTCACCCAGTTTGGTTGCGCCGTCCATGTAGGTAACGGTAACCGTAGTGGGCTTAACGGCGGTAACGGTATATTCAACCTCAGCGATGGTTGCTTTTGCCTCCCACACGCCTTCTTTTTCGGTAGCTGTGACATTTTGCACTCTGTCACTCTCTTTTACAGATTCATCGCTATAAGTGGTTACGGTGTGAATACCAAAACCGATAACCGGTGCAACGGCAAATTCAGCATCCAGTGCAACCGATTTGTTCTCTTTCAGACCAGCCAGAACACTTGCTGCCACTTCTTCGCCGTTTACGCTAAGACCAGAGAGACTTTCTTCTTGGGAAACAACAGTAACTATACCCGGCACAGCCTCGCCGCAGTTAGCTACAGTCAGTTGAACCAAATAAACTGTATTGTTGCGTTGGAGCAAGAACTTGTTAGCGCCAATCAACGGACTGCCCGCAGGAACAACATACTCGAATGATTTCTCTTCACCCTTGGCTGCAGGAGTCCATTTTGCTTGATAAACAGTAGATTTACCCAAAGTCTGGATATTCAATCCACGCTCACTATCGCCACCGGCTGCAAGATTGAGGGTGATAATAGAACCTTCTTTAAGGTAGTTGTTCAGCTCAATGCGAATGGAGTCTGCGCCACCGCCGCCGATTTGCAGACCATATTCGGTGTATTTGATATCACCATCAGCCTTCATACCTGCTACATAGATAGCACCGCCCTCCGAAGCGGCGTTCAGCGCGATTTCGTCACCTTTAGCGGGATCACTGCCGGATATTTCGGGAATCAGAATTGTGCATGCAGATATTTCTTCCCATTGCGCATAAAGAGTAAGATTGCTCTCCAGAGTAACACCAACAGCATAGTCTGTACCGGAACCGTCAGCTGCGGTGTTCCAGCCTGCAAACGCGAAGCCTTCCTCTGCCTCAAACATGTTAGCTTTTACTTTCTTAGCTGCATCATCAACAACATCTGTCTGATTAAGGTTGTTGTTAGCTTTGTAGGTAACTGTATAGGTTACGGCAGGACCGGCAGACTCTAATTCAAGGGAAATGGAGTACAGATAAGCTGTTGTACCAGAACGGCGTATAATACGAATTCCATTCGCTTCTGATGGAATCTCAACGCTAACCTCAATATCGTGTGCAGCCTTGTTCCCGTCATTAGCTTGCGTTAATTCAGTACCCCATGTCTCTCCGCCATCAGTCGAGAATTGAAATCCCCAGTTTTTAGTTTGGTCATTTGAATTAATGTAACCATTAAAACTAGCAGCAGAAAAAACTTCTGAGGTAAGAACCACCTGAAAATAATTGCCGTCATTGGAAATTTTAGTCTCGTTGGCATTTGATTTTGAGCCATTAGTTGAAACGACTGCATCTGTAGGAGATGTAACAGTTTGCGATGTCTGACTCCCATCAAAGATGTCTGCCAACGTAAAGGTTACCGTTTCAGCCCACATACCTATTGCAAAAAGGCTGGCTGCAAAAAGGGTAAATAATTTTTTCATAATGTTTTGTGTTTAATAAGATTGGTTAAACAAAAGATTGGTTTTATATGGTTTTGTCAAATGTACTTTGCAAAAATCAAGTGCAAAGATACAATATTTAACGCACATACGCAATACGCATATGCAAAAAAGCCTGTTTTTGCACACTTTTCGGCAATTTGTTGCAGTTCCTCCAAATGGCGCTTCGGAAGAAAATACACAAATTTGACGGAAAATTTGCGTATATAAAAAAAAAGCAGTAAATTTGTACGCAAATTTGCTACTACGATGAAAATACTGCAACACATAGGTGAATACTGGCTGTTGATGACGCGCGTCATGAGGATGCCGGACAGACAGCGTATGTTCTGGCGGCAATACAGCCGTGAATTGGAGAAACAAGGCTTGCAGTCGCTGCCGATTGTCCTGATCATCTCCGTGTTTATCGGTGCTATCCTGACTATTCAAGCCAAAACGAACACCGAGAACCCGCTTCTGCCTACCTACACCACCGGTCTGCTCACGCGCGAGACACTGCTGCTGGAGTTCTCAAGCACCATCCTGTGCCTTATCCTTGCCGGCAAAGTGGGCTCTAACATCGCCTCCGAGATAGGCACCATGCGCATTACCGAACAGATTGATGCGATGGAGATCATGGGCGTGAACAGCGCCAACTACTTGATTTTACCCAAAATACTGGCGTTCGTGACGATGATGCCGATGCTGGTGATCATCTCCACCACCGTGGGTCTGTTAGGCGGCTGGGCGGTAGGCGCGTTCACCGACATCATCACCGTACACGATTATTTGATCGGTGTGCAGTATGCGTTCAACCCGTACTATGTATGGTACGGTATTATCAAGAGCCTGGTGTTCGCGTTTGTCATCACCAGCATGAGCAGTTACTACGGCTACAACGTGCACGGAGGCGCACTGGACGTAGGACGCGCCAGCACCAACGCAGTGGTCAACAGCAATATCATGATCCTGTTCCTCGACCTGGTACTGAGCAAATTGTTGCTGTAATACAGATTATGAAAACATCTAAACATACTATTATAATATTATGACTAAAACACAACTTTTAAATCGTGCGGCGGATAACATCCGTATCCTCGCCGCAGCAGCAGTAGAGAAAGCTAAATCCGGTCACCCGGGCGGTGCCATGGGCGGCGCGGATTTCATCAATGTACTCTTCTCCGAGTTCCTTGAATACGACCCCGACAACGCCGGATGGGAAGCGCGCGACCGTTTCTTCCTCGACCCCGGTCATATGGCACCGATGCTGTACAGCCAACTGTGTCTGGCAGGCAAGTTCACGCTTGAGGACTTGCAGAACCTCCGCCAGTGGGGTTCGGTGACGCCCGGGCACCCCGAACGCGAGATAGAGCGCATGATCGAGAACACGTCCGGCCCGCTCGGTCAGGGACATACCTTCGCCGTCGGCGCCGCGATAGCCGCCAAATGGTTCAACACCCGTTACGGCGAAATCCATAACCCGACCATCTACGCCTTCATCTCCGACGGCGGCGTACAGGAGGAGATCTCGCAGGGCGCAGGCCGTCTGGCAGGTCACCTCGGGCTGGATAACCTCGTCATGTTCTATGACTCCAACACCATCCAGCTCTCCACCGGCTGCGGCGAAGTGACCTCCGAAGACGTGGAAGCCAAATACAAGGCATGGGGATGGTACGTACAAGTCATTCCGGGCAACGACCCCGACGCCATCCGCGAGGCGATTGTCAAAGCGAAAGCCGAGAAAAACCGCCCGTCGCTCATCATCGGAAACACCACGATGGGCAAGGGATGCGTGACCGCAGAAGGCGCCAACTGGGAAGGCAAGTGCTCCACTCACGGCGCTCCGCTTAGCAAGGCCGGTGCTTCGTTCGAAAAGACCATTGAGAACCTTGGCGGCGACCCGCAGAACCCGTTCCAAATCTTCCCCGAAGTACAGAAACTGTACGAAGACCGCGCTGCCGAACTGCGCGAGATTGCCAACAAGAAATACGCCGCTTACTACGAATGGAAGCAGGCTAACCCGCTGGCTGCCAACGAGTACGAGACTTTCATGTCCGACGAGACGCCGTGCATCGACTGGAGTCTCATCGAGCAGAAAGCCGGCGACGCTACCCGTAACGCCAGTGGCAAAGTGCTGTCTTTCCTCGCAGAGAACGTAGGCAACATGATCGTTTCCTCCGCCGACCTCTCCAACTCCGACAAGACAGACGGATTCCTCAAGAAGACCCACGCCTTCAAGAAAGACGATTTCTCCGGTCAGTTCCTCCAAGCAGGCGTCAGCGAACTCACGATGGCTTGCGTCATGATCGGCATGGCGCTGCACGGCGGCATCATCCCTGCCTGCGGTACGTTCTTCGTTTTCAGCGATTATATGAAACCCGCCGTCCGTCTGGCGGCGTTGATGGAGCTGCCGGTTAAGTTCATCTGGAGCCATGACGCTTTCCGCGTAGGCGAAGACGGTCCGACGCATGAGCCTGTTGAGCAAGAGGCACAGATCCGTCTGATGGAGAAACTGCACAACCATTCCGGCAAACCGTCCATGCTCGTTCTCCGTCCGGCGGACGCCGAAGAGACGACCCTCGCTTGGCGTGCAGCCATCGAGAACACCGCTACGCCGACCGCCCTCATCCTCAGCCGTCAGGACATCGCTCCTGTGCCTAATGTCAACCTCGAGGGCTTCCGCAAGGGTGCGTATATCGTCAGCAAAGACGAGAATCCGCAAGTCGTTCTCTTGGCTTCCGGTTCCGAGGTATCGACCCTCCTCGCCGGTGCTGAACTGCTCCGCGCAGAAGGCGTCCGCCTGCAAATCGTCAGCGTGCCCTCCGAAGGCCTCTTCCGCGAGCAGTCCAAAGAGTATCAGGACGAAGTTCTCCCGAAGGGCATCAAACGCTTCGGCATGACCGCAGGTCTGCCTTGCACGCTCGAAGGCCTCGTAGGCGAAAACGGTGCTATCTGGGGACTCAATTCCTTCGGCTTCTCCGCCCCGTACAAAGTCCTCGACGAAAAACTCGGCTTCACCGCCCAAAACGTTTATGAGCAAGTAAAGAAACTGATGTAATCAATGACCACACCGCAAGACATCGAAAAGCCTATCATTCCCGAGTTCGAGGAATATATCCGCCAAGGAGAACCGGAGCAGAAAGTCAAGGCATCGCTTTGGCAGACTGCTATCGGTCTCCAGGCGGTCGATGGATTGCAGACTTCCGAGTATCTGCGCGAAACAGCTCGCCGAAACATCGAAGGCGAAATCACTCTGGACGAGGCGCACGAACTCATTCATGGTTACTACCAGAAACGCGCGGCACATGACGAGCCGACCAATGAAGATGAGGCAGAAGCCGACCGCGCATCGTCTAATATTGCGCGTATTCTTGCATCGCAAACTTTGGCGTTTAATACGAACGGCCTGATTGCCTTGCACCGCCGTATTTTTGAAGGCGTCTTCAAGCATGCAGGGCAACTCCGCACATATGACATAACGAAAAAGGAATGGGTGCTCCATGACGACACAGTCAATTATCTCAATTGGGAAGATTTGCGTCGTGCCTTGGACTACGAAATTGAACAAGAACGTGCTTTCTCTTATGCGGATTTAAGTAATGACACAGTTGTTGAGCATGTTTCGGATTTTGTTAGCAGGCTTTGGCAAATCCATCCTTTTGGAGAGGGGAACACACGCACAACAGCGGTATTTACCATCCTCTATTTGCGCTCAATAGGCTTTGATGTCAGCAATGACTTGTTCGCCAACCACGCTTGGTATTTTCGCAACGCGCTCGTACGTGCGAACTACAAGAACGCGCGCTTGGGTGTGGATTACTCCCCGCAATACTTGGAGCGTTTCTTCCGTAACTTGTTACTCGGCGAACAATGGGACTTGCGAAGCCGTTACCTATACATCAATCCGCCTGCCGAATGGCAAACCCAACCGAATTTAGCACCCGAACAAGTTACCCGAACAAGCACCCGAACAAGTACCGAACAAGTACCCGAACAAGTACCCGAGCAAGTTATACAACAAACACCTGCTAATCAAACAGATCCGAACTTGTACGGTGAATTACAAAAGCAACTTGTCGTAGCAATAGGTTTTGAGAAATTGGGCATTAAAGAAATGCTGACTATTCTGCATTTGCGCCATCGGCCTAATTTTATTGAGTATCACCTCCGCCCTGCCGTTAACGCAGGCTTGGTTGCTCCATTGTATCCAAACAATCTCAACCACCCCCGCCAGAAATACTTGCTGACCGTGAAAGGAATGATGTTGTTCAATCAACTAACTAAATAAAGACATAAACCCGCGCGTAGCGACGCGCGATAACAGCAGAAGTGTTAGTAATTTTATACCTAATCAGAAGAAATATTTGCATATATCAAAAGTTATTACTATCTTTGTGCCGCCATTTGACGATTGCTTAATTACCGTCCTTCTCCGAGACGTTAAACTTGAAGCAACAAAATAATTAACTAAAAACCTACAACAGAAGAAAAAGATTAATCAGCCCGCATCGTAAAGGTGATGCAATACAATGATATACCGTCCCATGCTCCGCGATAAGATATAGACTGAAAACAAAGGTCTCCACTCATCTAAATACACCATAATTTATGTATCAAATTTTTATTCAATTCCTAATCGGGATGGCTGTCTTGACTCTTGATGTAAATCAAAACGACTGGGTGCGAGCAGTAAAAGCAAAAATTCAGGACAAAACAGGAGGTATTCATCCTGATCATATACGTTTGTATTGGTATGGGGAGGAAATTCTGGATGACCGAACCCTTGGTGACTACAGAATAGAAAAAGAAGATACATTGCAATTAGTCTTTGCAGCCGGTGCCATGCAATCATGGACAAGTGATGAGGATACGTGCCGGCTGTATTACAATGAACGAACCATGTATGTGATTAGCGGAAGTGAATCTACCGGACGGATGACTGATTATGAATGGAATGGCGAATATGATAAAATTTTTTATATTAACAAGTGGCTGGAATATCATAATCGCTTTTACATTCAGACATTGGTCTTTGATGCCGGTGTGACGCATATAGGTGATTATTCCTTCGTTGGATGTGACTCATTGCATACAGTCTATAACTATGCCACTACACCCCAAAACATTAATAGCAGCGTCTTTGCTTCGACGGATATTTTGTCTTGCACACTGTACGTGCCTGAGTCTTCTGTCTCACTGTACGAGACGGCTGATATATGGAAGGATTTCGGTAGTATTCAAGCCTTACCTGCACCTATAACAAGTGGCACGTGTGGAGACAATCTCACTTGGTCGCTTGATACGGATAGTGGCGTCTTGCTCATCACAGGCTCAGGTGCTATGGATAGTTACTCCGATTATTCGGATGTGCCTTGGTCTAACTATCGCATAAAAATCCGTACCCTCTCCTTGCCGGCAGGAATCACAGCTATTGGCAGCTATGCGTTCAGTGGTTGCTACGGCTAGACCTCTGTGACGATACCAAATAACGTTACCAGCATTGGAGATTATGCTTTCTATTTTTGCTACGGCTTGACTTCTGTGACGATACCAAATAGCGTTACCAACATTGGAGATCATGCTTTCTATTGTTGCAGCGGTTTGACTTATGTGATGATAGGCAACAGTGTCACCAGCATTGGGACAGAAGCTTTCCGCGGTTGCACAGGTTTGCATAAAGTGAACATTACGGATATTGCAGCATGGTGTAATATTGCATTTGGTAGCATTAGTGCTAATCCGTTAGAATACGGTTGGCTTTACGTAAATAATGTAGAGGTAAGAGACCTGACTATACCCAATAGCGTCACAAGCATTGGAGATTATGCTTTCTCTGGTTGCAACGGTTTTCTCTCGGTGACGATTCCCAACAGCGTGACAAGCATCGGTAACTGGGCATTCTCCGGTTGCGGGATATTGAACACTGTGACGAATTATGCCACTGTCCCGCAAAGCATCAGTAGCAATGTATTCTATGAATCTCCCTACTACTCATGCACGCTATACGTGCCGCAAGAATCTATAGAATTATATGAATCAGCAAGCGAATGGGAGTATTTTGATGATATCTTGGCTATCCCGGGTACAGAGCCGGAAGAACCGGCAGACGAGGCGATCACCGCCAACGAGGATCCGGAGAGCCCGGGCATTCACTACGCTACTTTCTATGACAGCGCAAACAAGTACCTGCTACCCGCAGGTGTAGAGGCTTATGTGGCTGAGGTAGAAAGCGATGTCCTCAACCTCACCAGGATTGCCGTAGCCGGGCAGACCATTCCGAACAGTACTGCTGTGATCCTCAAAGCGTCAGCGGCAAGTTTTACTCTTACCCCGAGCGATGCAGACCCCGAGACCTTTACGGCGACAAACAGCCTGCAGGGTGTCGATGCCGCCACTGCAGCACCAGCCGGTTGTTACGTGCTCAGCGGTCACTCATCTGACAACTCCGTGCAAGGTGTCGGTTTCTATCAGTTCACCGGCACGCTCAAGGCGCACAGAGCTTACTTGGTAATAGGCGGTGGCGGAGCGGGTGCTCCCAAACGGCTCCGCTTCGTTCTCAGCAACGAGCAAACCGCTACGGGCTTTGAGAATGTACAAGGAGACAAAGTTCCAAGTACAAAGGTTGTTGAGAACGGCACACTATATATCATCCGTGGCGACATGAAGTACAACGCACAAGGGCAGATTGTTAAATGATTAACGGAGGACACGATTATGACAAAGAGAATCTACAATCACCCCGAAGTGCAAGTGGCACATATCTCATTAGCGGCTACCATTCTCACCGGCAGCGAAGTTTCAACTCTCTCTGTTACAGTAAACACCGGCATCCCTACGGACGACCAATGGTAAACGACTGATAGAATAACATATATCCTTTATATCGACGCACCAACCTGCTCATCCGAGTGGGCTGGTGCTTACTATGTCTGCCCTTCTCGTAGAGCGAAAATATAAGCGCTCGCTTGTTCGTTAAGAGGGCGACATATCGGGGGAGCGAAAGTGTCGAGACTTCGAAAGCAGAGAGAGGCAAGGGAGCGAGCAATGAGATAGCCCTACTAATGGACGAAGGGCGAAGGATGAAGGGTGAAGGATGGAAGAGGATGGGAAGCGGATAGGAAACACTTGCGTATTACACTGCCGGCAAGATAATCTCCTCAACAGTTGACTTATGCAGGAACATTGTATAATATATCGGCAGGTAGATGATCTTGCCGTCTTGCTTGACCTCACGCTCATTGGATAGCACTATCGCTTCTCGGATTTGGTAGTCCGGTGTGGTCACAAAATGTGTCAATGCACTATGAACATAGTAGTCCTTGCCGG
>JAFVDD010000044.1 GCA_017478725.1 Paludibacteraceae bacterium | reverse complement strand
TGCAACCTGCATTGCAAAGGTTGTTATGCGCGTGCCAACGGTATAGCCGCCGACAGCAAAGAGGAACAGAAAGAGACCCTTACGCCCGAACAATGGAAAGCCATCTTCGAGGAAGCTGCGTCATTAGGTATCAACTTCGCCCTGCTGGCAGGTGGCGAACCGATGATGCGCAAGGATATTCTGGAGCGCGTGGCGGAGGTGGAGGACATGATTTTCCCCATCTTCACCAACGGCACGCTCATCGGTCCTTCGTACATCCATTTCCTCAAGCAGCACCTGAACATGATCCCGGTCATCAGCATCGAGGGCATGGAGCACTCGACGGACGAGCGACGCGGCAAAGGTATGTACAAACGCGCCATGCAGTCGGTGGAGATGCTGCACGCCGAGGATCTGTTCTTCGGTACAAGTATCACCGTCACGACGGAGAATTTCGAGTTGGTCACCTCCGATGCGTTTGTGGATAACCTGCGGGCGCTGGGCTGCAAGTTGATTATTTACGTGGAGTACGTGCCGACCGAACCGGGCACTGAGTACTTGGCTTTCGGCGAGGCGGATCTGGCGAAGATGGAGGCGGTGCAGGCGCATCAGCGCGAACGCTACCAGGATATAATCATCATCTCTTTCCCCGGCGACGAGCAACACATGGGCGGCTGTCTGGCGGCAGGAAGAGGTTTCTTCCATATCGGTCCCGACGGCAGTGCCGAGCCGTGCCCGTTCTCGCCGTTCAGCGACAGCAAAGTGACGGAACTGGGCGTCAAAGGCGCACTTGCTTCGCCGCTGTTCAAGAAACTGAGGGACGTACATCTGGTAGGCGGCGAACACTCCGGCGGCTGCGCGCTATTCGAACACCGCGAAGAAGTGGAAGCGATGTTGAAGGCATAGTGGACCGGTAGAAGATGGGATGCAGTGGGGTAGGGCTTAGGGTGCTGATGCCCCCTTGAATGACTAAATATCACTAAGAATCACTAAGAACAACTAACGTTTTGTTTTTGAACAGAGCGTTCGAAAAAGAAAGAATATCAAGGCATCCAAAGCCTTTGCCCAAGCGGTCATGAAATAAAGGCCCGAATTAAGGCTACAAAGAAAACCATTATGGAACAGAATTATTATACACATCGGTACAGTATCACGGCGGCGGATATGGATACCCGGTACAGGATGACCGCCAATGCCGTACTGCTGTATTATCAGGACTGCTGGGCGCGGTATATGTCGTGCCTGAACATGGCGGCTTTTGATATGGTACACAAGAACCGCATGTGGGTAATCTCGGAGTTCAGCGCCTCGTGGGAGCCGCAAGACGCCTTCTGGTCGCAGGAGGTAGAGGTCAAAGTATGGAACAGCGAAGTGACAGGCCTGCGGTTGTACGCCGATTTCCTGATCTCCAAACCCGACGGCACGCCTCTCTCGCACGGCTACGGCTGTTGGACATTGCTGGATATCGAATCCCACCGCCCGGCTGCAATCAGCGAGTTAGGCGTGGAGAACTTGAGGCTGAAAGAAGGCGAGAGACACGCCAAGAACCGCATCCCTGCCGGACAAACGGTGCTGAGCGAGATAGAGCACCGCGTCAATCCCATCAACCTTGATTTCAACGGCCATGTCAATAACCGTACTTACCTCAATATCGCCATGCAGTCAGCATTCAGCTATCAGTTGTCGGCTGAAAGCCGTTCGTTGCGTTTGCAGAGCCTGACGATTAGATGGCTGCACGAGTCTTTCCTCGGCGATACATTGATCTGCCGCCTATGGCAGACCGAACAGGAGGATGCGTACCTGCATGTGATCAGCAAAGACGATGCGGCGGTGGCGCAGATTTATTCCGTCTTGACGGAGCGCACCGACCAAGCTATCATTGACACGGAGGCACCGCGATTATAAATAACAAGATCATAACCATTAAACAACTTTTATGTACGATCAATTGAAACTGGATAACCAGCTCTGTTTCCGTCTCTACACGGCGGCGCGGCTGACGATGCAGGCTTATTGGCCCTATTTTGAACTATTGGGGATCACCTATCCGCAGTATTTGGTGCTCATGGTGCTTTGGGAGCGAGACCAACAACCGGTGAACGATATCGCCAAACGGCTTTATCTGGAGACCAATACCATTACTCCGCTTCTGCAGCGTATGGAGAAAGCAGGTCTGCTGCATCGTGTCAAAGGTGAGAAAGACAGCCGTCAACGGATAGTATGCCTGACCGCCAAAGGCAAAGCCATGGAGGAACAAGCCAAAGTGATACCAGACTGTCTAACCTCCCAGATTTGCGAAAGAGGAGTGGATATCACACATCTGTCCACGATTATTCCTGCGTTAGACGAATTGATTGAAGGCTTGCATAAGAACGCCATAAAATAAAGAACCATGACAAAGACCATTTATTTTGCCGGCGGCTGTTTCTGGGGCGTGGAGCATTTCTTCAAGCAAGTGAAGGGTGTGGTGAGCACCGAGACGGGGTTTGCCAACGGCAAGGCCGAGTTGTCCCATCCCTCGTATGAGCAGGTCTATACCGACCAGACGGGGTTTGCCGAGACAGTCAAGGTGGAGTATGACGAGCAGCAGGTGTCGTTTGACTTGCTGCTGGACCTGTTCTTCGCCGCCATCGACCCCACCTCGCTCAATAAGCAGGGACACGATGAGGGCACGCGTTACCGCACAGGTATCTATTATACCGATGAATCGCAACGCGCCGAAGCTGCAGCGCGGATGACAGCCGAACAGAAAAAACACGACAAGCCTATTGTCGTGGAACTGGAGCCGCTCCGGGCGTTCTACCCTGCCGACGAGTACCACCAGGATTATTTGGACAAGCATCCTGACGGCTACTGCCATCTCTCGCCGGCGCTGTTCGCTTTTGCGCGCAAGAGCAACCGCTGATTACCACTGCCGGCGGCGAAAGAAACCGCCTGCCAGGCAGACAAGCATGTAGAACGGATAAAGGATTTCCAAGAGGAGAGCTACAAGCCATGAGGTTTGTGGCTCTCTTTTCTTGATAAGAGAATATTCTATCGGGAATTTGATGAGGATGATAAGCGGGCAGAGGAGTTGGAGCACATTCGCCAGACCGACCCACAAGCCGCAGCGTAGGATGTCGGGATCTGTATATTTGGGTGCTTTGCCAGCCCAGCGCATCCTCTGGCGGAAGAATGCACTCCATGAGGTCTCAGTCCGGACGATGGCGGTATAGTCGGGCTCGTCGATGACGGAGACAGTCATGCCGCGGCGTTTGACGGCTTCCAAGAGGAACATGTCATCACCGCTTGGGATTTCGGGATGCAGTTCTGCTTCGCAGGCGAGCCACGCTTCGCGGCGGACGATGAGGTTGGCTCCTGAGCACATGACCGCCCTACCCTTTTTCGCCGTGCGCATCGTCAGTTCCTGTATAGCGGCATATTCGGCTATCTGGAGACGGGTCAAGAGAAAAGAGCCTACCCCATCCCTCCCTGAAGAGAGGGGGCTTTCCATGCGGAGCGGAAGGATGATTAGATCAGCATCGGTATGTACAAGCGTCGCATGAGGCCACACCACATCATCATCGTGGAGCCAGACGTATTCGGTGGTGGCAGCATGGATGAGTTTGGAGAGGGCGTGTTTCTTGCCCAAATTGTCATCATTCACACCCCTAATCGGGGTTATATGGGTAATCGTGGGACAAGCGTCGTTATACTTCACCGTCGGCTGACCGTCGGCTAACCGTCGGGATTCACCCGATATTTTATCGTATTGCTCCACAAATTGGGGATAGCTCTTACTGATACAGGCTTGGTCCTTTTCTCTCACCTCATAATCCGCCGCCATCAGCGCCATCGCAATGCGGTGGTCGGAACGTACTTCATGGAGCCGGACGGCTTCGAGGCGGTCGGACTCCTTGTACTGTAACCGTTCTGTTCCGGTTGCCTCCAATTTGATGCCTAACTTTTCACAAGTCATGGCGATGGCAGGATACAAATCCGGGCACTTGGTAAAATCGATTGAGACCGGTTTCGCATGACAGACCGTTTCACTGACAGACCGTTTCAGTGACAGACCGCCCTTCGGGCTGACCGACCTAATTGCTGCGCCTTCGGGGGTAAAGGTCGTTTGCACGCCAAAGTGTTCAAAGTAGATGTCAGCGACGATGCGGTCGCCTTGGATGCTGTCGGATGTGAGACCTTCGAGGAGTAGTTCGCCACCATGGATAGCGATATATTCGTACCAAAAAGCGGCAGCACTCCAGTCAAATTCCAGACGTACATTTGGATAGTCCGCCATTACCCTTCGCGTCATGGCTATATACGGAGATTCGTTCTCGGTAACAGGGATTTCCTCGCCATGGAGAATAAGGGCTGAAGTGGTTTGGCTGGTGGGTTTGCCTTTGCGCTCCATGAGCCGCGGGTCGCCGGTAAGGGTAATGGGTTCGTCAGGATAGCATTTGGCGAGGTGGACTTGGAGGAAACGGAGGGCGGTGCCGCAGTTTTTGAGGTGAAGGGTTACGCCTACCCCAGTCCTTCCTGAATGGAGGGAGCCCGGAATCCCATATACATTCCTTATTTTCTCTAACGCGTCGTGGAGGAGGATGACATCGTCGGGCATATCCGAAGAGACCCGCATAAGCGGATCTCCATGGATAGCCTGCAATAGAAGAATTCTATTGGCGATAGATTTTGATATAGGAAGGGTTACTTTGTACATCAGTTGTTCCACGTCGGGAGCGGGCTGTAGTCGCGGGAGTAACGGAGGTGCTGCTCGGCGTAGCCTTCGGTGTAATCCACCTCAATGTCAGTTATCTCGCCTGCAGCGTCATAGACGGGCTTATAGACGGGGTTGACAAAACCTTTGTAGGGCGCGAGGTTGAGTTTGGCGTACCGCGCACGGATCTCCTTGTGCAGTTCGGGATCAACCTTGACGGCGTATTTCTCGACGAGCTCTTTGGCAGCCGCATAATCGCCTTCGGAAGTGATACGCTGGATCTCGGCGAGCAGTTCACCGTAGAGGCGGCGCAGACCTTCGTAGTCATTGATGCGGAGGTAGTGCTTGCCGTCTCGTTCGATGATCTCGACCTCTTTGTTCGTGGCGTGGTCATAGACCCAACCGGCAATGAGTTGGCGGTTACGCATATGCGCTTCCTCAATGTCCTTGCCCTCTTCGATACGCACCAGCTGGGTCATCAAACCGTTCATCTGCTGCTGGTAATAACCGGCTTTGTAGGCTTCCTCGTTCGGCAGCAGACCCAGTTCCACGAGTTTGGGGTCCGCGAGGAAATAGAGGCCGAAGAGGTCGGCGCGCGCTTCTTCAATCGTAGAAGCGTGCTCTTTGAGGGCGTCCTTGGTGACACCCGGCAGCAGTTTGCCGGAGCCGTGACCAACGCACTCATGGAGATCGGTATGCAGGTCGCCGCAGACAGCGCCGTATTTCTCGTACAACTCGCGGGTTTCATTGTCAATCATAAACTCTTCGTTGAAGCCGTTGCCTTTGGCAGCCTCGTTGTAAGCATGGACGATATTGTCAATGGTGACGGACTTGGAGCCGTACTCTTTGCGAATCCAGTTGGCGTTCGGCAGGTTGATACCGATGGGCGTGGAGGGGTAACTGTCGCCGCCGAGGATGGCAGCGGTGATGACCTTGGCTGTGACGCCTTTGACCTCCTCTTTCTTGAATCGCGGATCAGTGGTCGAATGGTCTTCAAACCACTGGGCGTTGGAAGAAATCAGCTGCGTACGTTTGGTGGCAGCGAGGTCTTTGAAATTAACCATAGCTTCCCATGCACCGGTGATACCCAGCGGATCGCCATAGACCTCGGTGAAACCGTTGATGAAATCGACGCGGCTGTCCAGGTCTTTGACCCATGCGATACAATACTCGTTGAACGTCTTGAGGTCGCCGGTGCGGTTGTACTCAATCAGTTTCTCGATTACCAAACGCTGTTCGTCCGTCTCGGCTACCTCTTTGGCTTTCTCCAGCCAATAGACCACGCGCTCCAGCGCTGCACCGTACAGCCCGCCCACGCGGAAAGTCTCCTCAATGATAGTATCATCGTCGTCCTGTTTGAGCAAGCGCGAGTTCAATCCTATCCAAAGTGGTTCGGGCGAGTTGTCCTTGTGCGCGGCATACCATGCTTCGGCTTCCGCCTGCGTCAGACCGATATAGTAACTGTTTGCACTAGTCTCCAGCAAATCCACTCCCGCAGCCTGGTTCGTGCGTTTCTGCAGGATATACGAGCTGAACATCGCCATGGTAATGTCGTTTATTATGGTACTGGTTGCCGCCCATTCGGGTTGGTAGTTCTCCGGCATGCCGTACCGGTACTGGCTATGCAGGATAGCATCCAGTTGCTCCTCCGGCAAAGCATTCACCGCCGACAGCCACCATTCCTCGGAGAACTCGGGGAAGAACTTGTCTTCATTGTAATGATGGTGAATGCCATTGGAAAACCACACGCGTTTGAGGTATTTCTCCAGCAGCAGAAACTGCTCGTCCTGTTTGTCGGGATAGCACACATAGACTGCTTCACACAGACGGCGGATAGCCAGATTGTAGCGGCAGTTCTGGTCATAAAGGATGTCGCGTCCTTGCAGTGCCGCTTCGCTCAGGTAATACACTAATTTCTTCTGCTGCAGACTCAGTTGCTCGAACTCCGGCACGTCGTAGCGGAGAACCTCCAGGTCATAGAACTTATCCACGTTGTATTGGAAACTTTGCTCTTTCTTTTGGCAAGCAGCGAGCATCAGCGCGGCTGCAAAAAGAAGGAATAATGAATAATGATTAATTGATATTTTTTTCATGCGGATATGTATAAATGGAGTGCAAAGGTACACTTTTTTTTGCAAATATGCAAATATTTTACCATAATTCTTGCATATGTAAAAAAATGTAGTAATTTTGCGCCATCATTTGAGAATGACCGCCGGCTCTGACAGCGTAAAAAAGCAGAGACATATTGATTATTCGCGTTTGCGATTTATTGGACATTTCGGAATGTAGGAAGTTTTAAAATGACACCAATAATAAGTCAGCAAGCGTCCGTATTGTATATATGGGCGTGACTTATCGGTGTTATGGGCATTTCCTACAGCCTTGGAGTAGATAAGGAAACGCTCATATTTTTTGTTGTGTTTCTTGGTTCGATACTTCGCAGACGGCTCTGATAGAGAACCGTCACTCTCCAAACGGGGCAAGCGCAGCAAAGCCGAAAGAGCTGTAATCTATTATTAAAAACCCGATGCTCAATGGGATATAAGCGAGCAAAAGAAAAATGAAAATGTCGAAGTATTGTTTCGGAGTGGTAGGCTTATTGCTCTGTTCAGCCTTGTTCTTCACCTCTTGTGAAAAAAACGGAGAAGGTGGTGCCGGTAGCAACGCCCCAAGTAGTGTTGCGGGAAAAACAATAACATTCATCCATCCAGAAGGATATGTTTGGGTGACAATTGAGTTTTCTTCAAATACATCTGGTAAAATTGATGGTGGCAATCTTTCTTATTCTTCTCTTCAGTACAAAAAAACAGGTTCTTCATCAGCTACTGTACAAGTAGAAGGATATGAAGGATGGATTAACCCCAACAGGAATTTCTCTTTAACTTTCTCATCTCCTAATCAGGGTGTATTTAGCAGCACCGGAACTTCTACAGGAGTCGGCACATTCACTCTATTTTAATATTTCACCAATTGTTTCATTTGCCCGAGCTAATCCCTCGGGCGTTTTTTGTATGTGTAGGGACAATACGGAATAGTTTTACTCCGATTCTGTTACAAAAAACGGTACAATTTGCTCCGATTCTGTTACAAAAACAGCACAATTTGCTCCGATTCTGTTACAAAAATTTGCGTAATTCATTTATTTTTTGTACCTTTGCAGCCAAATTCAATTATTCATATGTTTAAGAGAGACATTTTAACTGATTTGGAGCAGTGGGCGCAGAGTGCATATCGCAAGCCTTTGATATTACGCGGAGCGCGTCAGGTAGGCAAGACATCTGTGGTGAACGAGTTCGGGAAACAGTTTGAGAACTACCTCTATGTTAATTTGGAAAAGCCACAGAACAAGGCTCTTTTTGAGCATTTCCAATCTTTAGACCAACTAATCCTGCAATTGTATGCTTTGTCAGGAAAAACGATACGTGCCGGCAGGACATTATTGTTTTTAGATGAAATACAAAATTCTGCTGAGGCGATACGTCAATTACGGTATTTCTATGAAGAGAAGCCGGATATATACGTAATAGCCGCCGGTTCTTTATTGGAAACACTGGTCAATGTGCAGACAACATTTCCTGTCGGCAGGGTGGAATATATGGCAATGCGTCCGTGTTCCTTCCGCGAATTTCTTTGTGCAGACGGGAAAGAGAATATACGGGCGTTTATGGATCAGCAATCGGAACAAACCATTGCTATTCACGATACCCTGATGACAGCATTCCGTAACTATGCCTTGATAGGAGGCATGCCGGAAGTCATTAACCGATTTGTGACAGAACATGATTTGGTGGGATTAAACTCATCCTATGAAACATTACTGCGTGGTTACAAAGATGATGTAGAAAAATATGCACCCAACCGTACACTTACACAAGTTATTCGTTTCTTGATAGATAAAGGATGGACTGCCACCGCGCAAAAGTTGACCTTTGGTAACTTTGCAGGTTCATCTTATAAGTCCCGAGAAGTGGGCGAAGCGTTCCGCATTCTGGAACGGGCAATGTTATTGGAATTGGTTTATCCGAATGCCAATACTGACCTCCCATTGTTACCGTTGTTATCTCACACGCCCAAATTAATCTGGTTGGATGCAGGGCTTGCCAACTATGCCGCTCATGTACAGAAAGATGTATTGGAGGCAGAAGATATCTTGGACGCATGGCGTGGAGCCATCGCCGAGCAGTTAGTTGCGCAGGAACTATTGACACTAAGCAATAGTGTAAGTGCCCAGCGGTACTTTTGGAGCAAACAGAAATCAGAGGCAGAAGTAGATTTTGAAATCATTATAAACGAACGTGTAATCCCTGTAGAAGTAAAGGCAGGGCATAATGCGCACTTACGCTCTTTGCACCAATTCATGGAGCTTTCCAATGAACATGTTGCGATACGTATATGGTCTCAGCCTTATCAGAAAGATGAGGTGAAAACGCCCAATGGAAAACATTTCACTTTATATAACATTCCTTTTTACCTGATTGGGCAGATTCCAATCATACTGCGTCAAGCATTATGATACCCCAAACGGGCGGCTCAGTGAGTCACCCGTTTGGGGTATTACGGATGTCGTATATTCCGCTAAATTCTCTCTAATACCGTATGTACCAACTCTTTGATACGGGGTTTGTAGTCGGTGTTGGCGGCTTCGATCTTGCGCTGGGCAATGACGCAGCAGACGGTCATCGCGCGGTGGCCCATATGGAGCGCCAAACCGGCGATACAGGAGCCCTCCATCTCGTAGTTGGTGATACGCTGGCCCTCGTAGCGGAAGGCGGTGATCTTCTCGTTGATATCCGGCACAGCCAGCCCCACGCGGAGCACGCGTCCCTGGGGACCATAGAAACCATTGGCGGCGATAGTGCAGCCGCGCATCATGTCATCGCGGGCTATGCGATCGACGAGTTCGGGATTGGCAGCCACCACGTACGGCACAGCGGCTTTCTTAGGATAGCCCACGAAATCGACAAACGCTTTCTCGAAACCAAGGTCGGCAATACGGTCGCGGTCCTCGTAGAAAGCCAGCACGCCGTCGAAACCGATGGACTTTTGCGAAACGAGGAAGGTGCCCAGAGGGATGTCCTCCTGCATACCGCCGCAGGTGCCGATACGTACTATGTCGAGGCAACGCTTCTCGGCTTTCTCGGTGCGGGTAGCAAAATCGATGTTCGCCAGCGCGTCAATCTCGTTCATGACGATGTCGCAGTTGTCGGTACCGATACCCGTAGAGATACAGGAGATACGTTTGCCATGGAATTTGCCGGTGATAGTATGGAACTCGCGGCTTTGGACGTTGCACTCGATAGAACCTTCGTCGAAGAAGGAGGCTACCATATTTACCCGATCCTGATCGCCTACCAGGATCACTTTGTCTGCCAAAAACTCAGGTTTCAGGTGCAGATGAAACGCAGAACCATCGGCATTGATGATTAACTGCGAAGCAGGGAAAGTTTTCATGGAATTATGAATTAACAATTATAAATTACTGATTATGCTTCGCCGCCGGTGAAGGGGACGGAGATGGTGCTGCCGGGGAGCGGTCCGCCGATAGGTTGGATAGTACCGAATTTCTTTTCGTACTGAGCGATATTGTTCCCAAGCGCGCCCAGGATCTTCTTCGCCTGGTCGGGAGTTACGACTACGCGGCTCACCACGTTAGCCTGCGGCACGCCGGGCATCAGTTGTGCGAAATCGAGTACGAACTCGGTGGGTGTATGCGCAATGAGCGCGAGGTTGGCAAACACGCCCTGCTGCTTGTCAGGGGCGATGTTGATGTTCAGTTTTTGTTCGTTAGCCATGTCGCGTGAGCTAAGGCTCGGAATGATTCGTGACTACGTCACTCATGTAATCTCTCGCCTTGCTCCCGATCTTCGAGCCACGTGCACTTCGTTAGCGCGTGTCTCGAGGGGGGAGCGCTCCTAGCTCGAGGAGGGGTTGGTTAGTTATTATAGTTAATTATTATAGTTATTACCATTTTGTTTTGCGTTTAGGGATGGCGAGCATCCAGAGGTTGACGAGGGGCAGGAATATATCCATCCCGAGGATGGTCAGGGGATTGAAGCCGCGCTGGTTCATGCGGCCGGCAGAGAGGTTGATCACGATAGTCTGCATCAGCCAGCGGGCGAGGAAAAGGCCCAAGGCGATGTAAAGGACGAATGGCGAATGGACAAATGGCGAAAGGAGTACAGAGGTATAGAAGAGTCCGCGCGTGAGGGGTTCAACCAGCAGGCGCCACTTGGTTTGCGCCTTATACTGCGGCGAGACGGACAGATGGCGGCGTTTCTGCTGCCACCATTCGCGGAAAGTGCGTTTGGCGGGAGACCATGTATAGCTCTCCGGCGCAAGGACCACCGTTGTGTTGCGGGCTGTAGCCACATGATTGACAAAAAGGTCGTCGTCTCCGGCACGGTTGGTCATGAGACGGGTGAACCCGCCTGTGTCGAAGAACAGCGATTTGCGGTACGCCAGATTGCGTCCGACACCCATGTAGGGGTGTCCGCACAGCGCCGCTCCGAGGTAATGCAGTCCGTTAAAGAGCGTGTCGTAACGCACCAGACGGTTGACAAATCCAGGACGATAGAAATAAGCGCCGAAGCCCAGAACGATGTCTTTCGACTCTTGCCTCTCAAAGCCCTTCATCATTTCGCGAATCCAATGCGGTGACTCGGGCACACAGTCGGCATCGGTGAGCAGCAGAATGTCGTACTGCGCCGCTTTGGCTGCCAGAGTGAGGGCGAGTTTCTTGGTGGAACGCACACGGGTATCGCGCGGCACGAAAGAGGTGCGCAGCCGTTCGTCCTGCGCCATATAACGGTCGAGTACTTCGCGTGTAGAGTCCTCCGAGCCGTCATCCACCACTATGACCTCATACTCCGGATAATCCTGCGTCAGCAGGGCCTGCAGGTACGTCTCCAGCTCCTCGCCGGCATTGCGGGCACTGACAAGGACGGAGACAGAGGGCAGAGCATTTACTATTGGGGCATTTTGCCTTTCCTTCCGCAATCGGCGCGCCGGTGCACAAAGGTAGCGGATGTACCAATAGAATTGGAATAATGCGCAAAGGCACAATATGATCAATAAGGCATTCTGCATTCAGGCCTCATTATTTTATAATTCGCAGTTTGTACACATGCGTGCTGCTGCCGTCTTCGGCACGGACGGTGATAGTCCATGGTTTGCCGTTGAGTTCACCGGGCACGATGGTCATTTCCTTGCTATCCAGTCTGCGTCCGGGGAACTTAGCCGTTTCGCCTTTGATATTCGTCAATGCGCCTATACCGCGGAGAGCTTCAATCTTGACTGTTTGCGCTTCGCTGTTTGAGAGTTTGAAGGTTTGGACAGATGCACTATTGGAATCAAAGCCTTTGAACTCCTCGCCGTTGATGATCAGGCGGTCGATCTTGGAGGAATAAATGAGTTCGAGGTCATCCACATAGAGTGCGTTGCCGTCGTAGAGTCCGTCATTGGCCCGGAAAGCAGGGTAATTGCCGGCGGAGAAGATGACGTTGCACATCGTCGGACGGGCATCGGCACAGTAGAACACCGGCACTTTGATCTGCGTCCATTCGTTATGGTTAGCGCGTGCGCGGTACCATGCTTCCGCCACCTGGGTGACCGTTTCGTCCGTGCCGCACTCGTTGCCATCGGTGAGCAGGCGGATGTCACTCTCCTCGTTGACACGCTCGGTGCGCGTGCAACCGCCTACTTTGTTTTTGTACTGGCTGCTCTTGGCGGTACCTATCCAGGAGTAGTAGAGCAGGTGGAAATCCTCCTTGTCGGTAGCGGGTCCTACTCGTTTGACCCATACCGTCATGGTGTCAGGACGGTGGGTCCATTGGATGCCTCCCTCCGTGCCGGCAGTAGCGGATCGGATGGTCAAGCCTTTCATGTACTGAAAAGGCACACCCAGCGTAGCATAGGCAGGGCCGGTAGCGGTGATACCGATGGCTCCTATCTCACGGTCTGCGATATAAATGCACGAGCCTGTACGGCCGGGTTTCTGGTACATGAAGGTGAATTTCAGTCCCACCTGCGTGACATTGGAGCCGTTCCAGTCGGCGAGCTGCGCATCGCCATTATAGGTTTTGGACCAGTTCTCGAAATGCGAGTCAGGCAGTTGCTGTCCATATAACGGCGAAAGGGCAAATGTACAGAGCATAAGTACGATGTACGATGTACGATGTACGAAGGATAATAGTTTTTTCATTGCAGTCATTATTAAAAACACGTTCGATATTACACGAACTATGCCAAATTATCAAATTCGCTGCAAAGATACGACTTTTTTTGCATATATGCAAATTATAAGCCAAAATTCGTTAGTTATGCGTCAAAAATAAGACTGAGGATCCTCTGCTGTTTGCTGACTAACCTACGGAAAGCCTACCTATAACCTAAGAATCACATACAAATCACCTAAGAACATCCTAAGTTTTACTGCATGTAAATCGCAATAAAGGCAAGGGGAAGCGAGAGGGAGAGAGAAAGACGAAGGTCCAAAGGAGAGAAGAAAGATTGTCCGCAGACAAGTATGGCACGAATTTTGTTGTATTACAACAGATTGTTCTACGGACTAAAAGAGCAAAGACCGTTTTACTCAAGGACAAAAGACAAAACTCTACCGGTAAAATATATAGACAACAATAATAAACGACAATAATAAACAATATATACAAAATGCAAAATGTAGTAGATATCCGCGAACTGCAGGAGCGTGTGGAACGCGAGAGTTCGTTTGTAGATGCCCTGACGCTGGGCATGAACCAGGTGATAGTAGGTCAGAAGCACCTGGTAGAGAGTTTGCTGATCGGTTTGCTGAGCGACGGCCATATTCTGCTGGAAGGTGTGCCGGGTCTGGCAAAGACGTTGGCTATCAAGACGTTGAGCGACCTGATCAAGGCTAATTTCAGCCGTATCCAGTTCACTCCGGATCTGTTGCCTGCCGACGTCATCGGTACGCAGATCTACAGCATCAAAGATGAGACTTTCCGTATCAAGAAAGGCCCGATTTTTGCCAATTTCGTGCTGGCAGACGAGATTAACCGTGCTCCGGCGAAAGTGCAGAGTGCGTTGTTAGAGGCGATGCAGGAAAGACAGGTGACCATCGGCGACGAGACATTCAAACTGGAAGAGCCGTTTCTGGTTTTGGCTACGCAGAACCCGATCGAGCAGGAAGGTACGTATCCGCTGCCGGAAGCACAGACCGACCGTTTTATGCTGAAGGTGGTAATCGGCTATCCGAAGAAAGAGGAGGAGCAGGCCATCATCCGTCAGAACATCGCCAGCGAGAAGAAGCAAGTACTGCCTATACTGAGCACGGAGGATATTCTGAAAGCCCGCAAGATAGTAGAAGAGGTTTATCTGGACGAGAAAATAGAGAAATACATTGTAGATTTAGTGTTCGCCACCCGCCAGCCGGAGGAGTACGGGCTGAAAGAGCTGAAACAGATGATCGGTTTCGGCGGTTCGCCTCGTGCCAGCATCAACCTTGCGCGCGCCGCTCGTGCTTACGCGTTTATTCATAGGAGAGGCTATGTGACGCCGGAAGACGTACGCGCTGTTTGCTACGACGTGCTGCGTCACCGAATCGGCCTGACGTATGAAGCCGAAGCGAATAATATCAGCACAGAGGATATTATCACGGAGGTGCTGAACGCAGTGCAAGTTCCGTAATAAGCCGTCAGCCATCAGAAAAAGGCTGAATGCTGAATGCTTAAAATTATGACAAGTGAAGAGTTATTACAACGGGTTCGTAAGATCGAGATCAAGACTCACGGGTTGAGCCGGAACATCTTCGCAGGCGAATATCACAGTCAGTTCAAAGGGCGTGGTATGGCGTTCTCGGAGGTTCGCGAATACCAGCCTGGGGACGATGTCAGGTCGATCGACTGGAACGTGACCGCGCGGCTGAACAAACCGTATATCAAGGTGTTCGAGGAAGAGCGCGAGCTGACGGTTATGCTGCTGGTGGATGTCAGTGGCAGCCGCGATTTCGGCACTATCAGCCAGATGAAGCGCGACACGATGGCCGAAGTAGCCGCCACCCTCGCCTTCTCCACCATTGAGAACAACGACAAAGTGGGTGTGATTTTCTTCAGCGACAAGGTAGAGAAATTCATCCCGCCGAAGAAAGGCAAATCGCACGTGCTGCATATTATCCGCGAACTGTTGAGTTTTGAGCCGGAGAACCACGGGACGGACATCAACGCGGCGTTGGAATACCTGACGAACACACAGAAACGGAGATGCACGGCGTTCCTCATCAGTGACCTGATGGATGTACGATTTACGGATGTACGAAGTACGAAGGACCGTGGCGTGGCACCGGTTGTTATTGCCAGCCGTAAGCATGATATGAACGTCATCCAAATCTACGACCACCGCGACGAGCAGATGCCGAATGTAGGATTGATCAAAGTGCGTGACGCCGAGACAGGCGAGCGCGTATGGGCCGACACCAGCCTGAAGAGTGTACGAGAGGCGTACACCGAGGCTTGGCGCAGCCAACAGAACGGTCTGGAGAGCGTTTATCAGAAAACCGGCATCAACCATGTAGCCATCCGCACGGATGAAGATTATGTGAAAGCTTTAATAAGGCTGTTCAAAAGATAGCCAACTAGCCGAATAGCCAACCAGAATCATTATGTTAGGAAATTTATTTCTTGCAATAGTAGTCAGTGCGTCGATTGATTCGACGACGTTGATGATCGGCGACCAGACAGACCTGCACCTGCAAGTCACCCACGACCGACAAGAGCAAGTGGAGTGGCCGCAATTCGGCGAGACGCTTCAGGAAGGGCTGGAGATTGTGGACCGCACGATAGTAGATACCACTATTCTGAGCGACGGGCGCGTGCAACTAAACCAGTACCTGACGCTGACGAGTTTTCAAGACTCGCTGTTCTCGGTCAATCCCATAGCCTTCGTGAGCGGCAACGACTCGTTTTTCACCAACCCGATGGCACTCAATGTGATTCAGCCGTTCGAGGTAGACACGACACTGGCAATCACCGACATCAAAGATATAGAAAAAGCACCTATCTGGTGGTGGGGTATCATCCGCTGGATATTGCTGGCGATAGCCGTCATCGGTGTGTTCGTGGGTGCCTACTATGGCGTAATGTGGTACCGCAAGCACCGGAAACCCGAAGAAACTCCCGTTGACCCCGAGCTGCTGCGTCCGGCGGAAGAAGTGGCACTGGAGAAACTGGATGCCATCAGAGAGGCAAAAATATGGAAAGACGGCAGGGTAAAAGAGTACCAGACCGAACTGACCGATGTCGTGCGTGAGTATATTAGCAGGCGTTTCGACGTGCAGAGTACCGAGAAAACGAGCGATGAGACACTACAAGAACTGAAACCCATTCTCTCAGGCAGTCAGCCATCAGACCTCAGCATTCAGGACGGCAAGGCTCTGTACGACAGGCTGAAGAAGATGCTGCAAACCGCCGACCTCGTCAAGTTCGCCAAATGGCACACTACCCCCGATGAGAATGAAACGGCGCTCAACACGGCATATGAATTCGTAAAGGAGACAACACCTATTGAGCAAAATGAACCAATGGTCAATGACTAAATGAGAAAATGCTATGACATTTGCTAATCCCGGATATTTATTTCTACTGCTGTTGCTGATACCCATAGGAGTGTGGTATTTCTACGAGTTGCACAAATCGGATGCGAGTGTACAGCTGAGCAACACCCGTGCATTCGCAGCACAGCCCAAGAGTTTGCGTGTATGGCTGCTGCATGTGCCTTTCGTGCTGCGTGTGGCGGTCATCACACTGCTTTCGCTGGCATTAGCGCGTCCGCAACTGACCAACCGCTGGTCGTCGGAATCGACTGAAGGAATCGATATTATGATGGCGTTGGATATTTCAGGAACCATGCTGGCGGAAGACTTGAAACCCAACCGTCTGGAAGCCGCCAAGCAGGTGGCGTCCGATTTTGTCATCGCACGCCCCAACGACCAGATCGGTTTGGTGGTTTTTGCCGGCGAGAGTTTTACCCAGTGCCCTTTAACGACAGACCACGCCGTATTCATCAACCTCTTCAAATCCGTTGAATACGGCATGATTGAGGATGGCACAGCTATCGGCCTGGGGCTGGCAAATGCGGTGAACAGGATGAAAGACAGCCAGACAAAATCCAAAGTGGTGATTCTGCTGACAGACGGCTCGAACAACCGCGGCGACATAGACCCGCAGACAGCAGCGGAAATAGCCAAGACCTACGGGATGCGCGTCTATACGGTAGGTGTGGGCAGTTATGGCCAGACCCGCGTGCCGGTGCAGACACCAATGGGAAGGCAGTACGTGACCATGGATTCCGAGTTTGACGAAGGCACGCTCAAGCGTATTGCCGAGACAACAGGCGGACAGTATTTCCGCGCGACGGACAATAGTAGTTTGAAACAGATATACGAGCAGATCGACCAGCTGGAGAAAACCAAACTGCGTGTGCGAGAATACAGCAAACACTCGGAGAACTTTGCGCCTTTCCTCTATGCCGCACTGGCATGTCTGCTGCTGGAAGTGATTTTAAGATATTTTGTGCTACGCACAATAAGTAATTGAGAATTTGAAGACTTGAAAATTTGAAGCTTCATGTTTAGATTTGCGAATATAGAAATGCTCTGGCTTGGTATGACAATACCTGTCTTCATAGCCGGATACATCATGATGACTCGCCGCAAACGCCGTCAGTTGGAGGCTTTCGGTGACAAGGAACTGGTGGAACAACTGATGCCTAACGCCAGCCATGTGCGTCCGGCAGTCAAGTTCGGCATAGTGATGGTAGCTTTGGCGTTGCTCGTTATCGCCGCCGCCCGTCCACAGTTCGGTCAAAGCGAGCATAAAGAGAAACGTCAAGGCATTGAAGCCATTGTGGCACTGGATATATCCAATTCCATGATGGCGGAGGACGTGGCACCCAACCGTTTGGACAGAGCCAAACAGATGCTGAGCAAACTCATGGATAACATGGTGAACGACAAAGTGGGACTCGTGGTCTTTGCCGGCGATGCATTCGTGCAACTGCCAATCACCTGCGACTATGTTTCTGCGAAAATGTTTCTGAATACCATCAAACCGGAGTTGATCAAGACCCAGGGAACTGCGATAGGACAAGCGTTGAATACCTCCATCAGGTGCTTTGGCGCAACTAACGGCCAAGACGAAAGCCGGACGGTAGCCGATGCCAGCCGGGCCATAATCCTTATCACCGACGGTGAGAACCACGAGGATGACGCCGTAGCCGTAGCCAAACGCGCCAAAGAAGCCGGGATTCAAGTGCTGGTAGTAGGAATCGGAAAACCCGAAGGCAGTCCTATCCCCGTGCCGGGTACCAACCGGTTCATCAAGGACCGGAGCGGCAATGTAGTCGTCAGCAAACTGAACGAAGACATGTGCCGCGAGATAGCACAGGCAGGCGGCGGTATCTATGTCCGCTGCGATAACACCAATACCGCCACACGGGCTATTCAGAAAGAGCTCGACAAAATGGCCACGCAGGAGATTGAGACACAAGTATTCACCGATTACAACGAGCAGTTCCAGAGTTTCGCGCTAATTGCATTGCTGCTACTCGTAATCGATTATTTCATCTTCAACCGCAAGAACAAATCCCTCAGCCGGTTGGATATATTTGGAGAGAAATGACATGAGAAAACGTATTACTATAGCTTTTTTGTCTTTATTCCTTATTCCGTATTCCTTACTCTTCGCCCAGCGCGAAGCAAGTGACGTGCGGAGCGGAAACCGCGAGTACAAAAAGCAGAACTTCACCGAAGCAGAGGTGGATTACCGCCGTGCAATAAATACCAACAAGGACAGTTATGAGGCACATTACAACCTCGGCGACGCCTTGTTCAAACAGGACAAATATGCCGACGCACAGGCTGAATTCAGCAAAGCCGCACAGATGCTGGACAAGAAAAAAGACAAAGAGCGGATGGCGAAAGCCATGCACAACATCGGCAACTGCGCTTTTGCCCAGCAACAGTACGACCAGGCTGTAGCCGCCTTTCAGGAATCGCTGCGCGCCAACCCGAAGGACAACGACACACGCTATAATCTGGTGAAAGCGATGGAGATGTTGCAACAGCAACAACAGCAGTAACAGCAGCAACAGCAACAAAACCAGAAACAGGATAAACAAGATCAGCAGCAACAACAGCAACAAGAACAAAATCAAGATCAGCAACAGCAGGAGGAGTCACAACAAGAGGAACAGAACGAAAACCAAATGGACAAAGAGACCGCTGAGCAGATCCTGCAGGCGCTAGAACAGGACGAACAAGACACACAGGAGAAACTGCAAAGGCAACAGGGTAAAAAACGCCGCGTAGAAAAAGAATGGTAATATGAAAAGATTTCTATACATACTATGTACATTGTACTTCGTCCCGCTGTACCTTCTCGCGGACGACGTGGTATTCAAGGCGCAAGCGCCGAGTCAGGTGATTGTAGGCCGACCTTTCCAATTGACGTACTCGGTTAACCATCGTAGCCGTGACCTGCGTGCACCTGAGTTCACGGATTTTGATGTTCTGGCAGGGCCTTATACCTCAACCAGCAGTAGCACTTCGTTTGTCAACGGCAGACGCACCTCATCGTTCGAGCAGACCTACACCTACACGCTGATGGCTCAACGCGCCGGCACATTCACTATCGCGCCCGCCACTGTTCGCGTGGACGGCGACAACGTGCAATCCAACGGCGTACGAATCACCGTGCTGCCCGAGGACGAGGAATCATCCTCGCCCCAACCCTCCTCCACAGGAAAGGCTTCAAGTACTCAGAACACACAGAGCTATTCGCAGTCTGCATCGCCCAATTCCGACAACCTCTTTGTCCGCACGATTGTCAGCAAGACACGCGTAAGTGAACAGGAAGCCCTGCTGTTGACCTATAAACTGTATTTTGCGAATGTGGATGTAGCGCAACTGACCAACAACACCAAGCTACCTGAGTTTACAGGTTTTCTCAAACAAGAGTTGGAACAAGGCGAAATACAAACCGAGCTGGAGCACTACAACGGCCGCAATTACCAGACGGCTGTGCTGTACCGCACAGTGCTTTATCCGCAACACTCGGGTGACATCCGTATCGAGCCGGCTAAGTTCGAGGCTGTCATCCGCGTGCAGACACAACAGCAAGTACGCAGCATCTTCGATAATTTCTTTGCCTCATATACCAATGTAACGCGAATGCTGACAGCTCCGGCAGTCACCATCCATGCTACAGCGCTTCCTTCGGGGAAACCGGCCGGCTTCTCCGGCGGCGTAGGCAAGTTCACTCTGACGCCTACTATCTCTCAGACCGAGCTGCAGACCAACGATGCCGTAACAATCCGTCTGGATATCACCGGTGCGGGAAACATGAAACTGCTGAAAACTCCGGCAGTAGATTGGCCGGAAGGATTCGAGCCCTACGACCCGAAAGTGACGAACAACTACTCTGTCTCGACTGCCGGCATGAGCGGTACCAAATCGATTGAGTATCTGGCTATCCCGCGCAGCCCCGGCGAGTACACCATTCCGCCTGTAACCTTCAGCTATTACGACATCGAAGACAAGCAGTACCACCGTCTCGCCACGCCTGAATATACAATCCATGTCAAACGCGGAGCAGGCGATCAAGGCGGCCAAGCCACTGAAGGCGGAGCCGTAGTATCCTACACGCAGAAAGAGGACATCAAACAACTGGGCACTGACATCCGCTATATTGACACTCAGAAAACAGAAAATAAAAAGCCGCGTATCGAATGTATCAATTACCGCTATATATGGCTGTGGTATGTTGTGCCGGCACTCATCGCCCTGCTGACGCTGATTGTGATGCGCAAGCAAATCAAAGAGAATGCCGATGCTACCCTTGTCCGCTATAAACATGCCAACAAAGTGGCGCAACGCCGTCTGAAAACCGCAGCGGCAGCACTCAAAGCTAACGACAAAGACCGTTTCTACGAGGAGATAGAACGCGCTGCATGGACCTATCTGAGCGACCGTCTATCGATCCCGACGGCTGAGTTGAACAAGGAGAATATCACTACCCATCTGCACAGCAAAGGCGTAAGCGACGCACTCATTGCAGATGTGATGAACGTCCTTTCCACCGCCGAGTTCGCACGCTATGCACCTGCTACCGATCATGCAATGGACGATCTGTATCGTGATACCACTAAACTGATTAACGACTTAGAAGACCAAAAAATATGAGAATAAAAGTTATAGGAAAAAGATTTAGGGTAAAAGGTCTTACCTTTCTGGCAGTTGCCCTATCCAGCGTATTCACATATGCGCAGTCGGCGTTCGAGGAGGCTAACACCGCTTATGCGGAAGGAAGCTATGCCGAGGCCGCAACACTCTATCAATCCATGATAGACGAGCAGCCCGATGCACAAGTGTATTACAATCTGGGCAATGCGCAATACAAACAAGGCGAACTGGCAAAAGCTATCCTCTCCTATGAGCGCGCACTACGTCTCAAGCCGAACTACAAAGATGCACAATACAACCTCGCCTTTGCACAAAGCCGTATTACTGACAACGTACGCGAGCAAGACTTCTTTCTCTCTGTATGGGCACGCACAGTGCGCAACAGCTTGAGAGAATCCACCTGGCTGATTAGTTCCATCGTGCTCTTTATACTGGCCTTGACCGCATTGCTTCTTTTTCTGCTCGGCCGCGAATTATGGTTGCGAAAGACTGCATTCCACGTAGCGTGGATAGCTCTGCTGTTCTCTGTTTGTGCCGGAGCCAATGCCGCTTCGCTTCACCAACGCGATACATTGCGCACCGAGGCTATAATCACCCAGGGAGTGGTCAATGCCAAATCTTCGCCCGACCGATCCGGCACCGATTTGTTCACATTGCATGAGGGCACCAAGGTAACCATCCGGGAGACAATTGGCGAATGGGCTAACGTGCGTGTAGGCAACAACCTCGGGTGGGTACGGTTGCAGCATTTGGAGCGTATATAACCTGATATTGAGGTTTTTTACATCCTCTCCGGCATCTCGATGCCAAGCAACGCCATCGCGCTGCACAGCACTTTCGCTACGTTCTTAGCCAGCAACAAACGGAGTGCTTTCTTCTTTGCGTCCGGCTCGTTCAGTATGCTCAGGTCATGATAGAACGAATTGAAATCGCAAGCCAGCGCATAAGCATAGTTGCATATAACTGCCGGTGAGAAATCATCGCCTGCCTGACGCACAACAGCCGGGTAATCACACAAACGCTGGATTAATGCCAGCTCTTTGGGATCAAGCGTCTCCACCTCATGGCTGCTCTGTTCTTCCGAACCTTTTGACTTGCGTAATACCGATTGAATACGCGCGTACGTGTATTGGACGAAGGGGCCTGTATTGCCGTTGAAATCAATACTCTCCTCCGGATTGAAGAGCATGTTCTTGCGCGGATCAACTTTCAGGATAAAATATTTGAGTGCACCCATTCCCACTTTGCGGGCAATCTCGTTGGCCTCTGCCTCTGTAATACCCTGCAGCGTGTTCACCTTGTCCTTACTGATCTCTTTGGCATCCTCCACCATTTTGTCCATCAGGTCGTCAGCGTCCACCACAGTACCTTCGCGGCTCTTCATCTTGCCGTTCGGCAACTCCACCATGCCGTAGGAGAAATGTACCAGTTCCTTGCCGAAGGGAAATCCCAGTCTGTCCAGCAGGATGGATAGCACCTTGAAATGGTATTCCTGCTCGTTACCCACAACATAGACCATCTTGTCGATAGGATAATCCTGATAGCGCAGTTTGGCGGTACCGATATCCTGAGTCATATAAACGGATGTACCGTCCGAGCGGAGCAACAGCTTCTCATCCAGCCCGTCTTTGGTCAGATCAGCCCATACAGAACCGTCTTCACGACGATAGAATTGTCCGGCAGCCAAACCTTTCTCCACCTCGGCTTTACCCTCCAGATAGGTGTTTGATTCGTAATAGATTTTATCAAACGAAACACCCATTCGTTGGTATGTCTCGTCAAAGCCGGCATATACCCATTCGTTCATTTTAGCCCAAAGACTGCGTACCTCTTTGTCTCCGGCTTCCCATTTACGTAGCATTTCCTGTGCCTCCAGCATCAGCGGAGCCTCGCGTTTGGCGGTCTCCTCGTCTTTGCCTGCGGCCATCTGCTCGGCTATCTGCGCTTTGTACTCCTTGTCGAAACGTACATAGTAATCTCCGATCAGGTGGTCACCCTTCTTGCCAGATGTCTCAGGCGTCTCGCCGTTGCCATATTTGAGCCATGCGAGCATGGATTTGCAAATATGGATACCGCGGTCGTTGACGATATTGGTTTTCACTACCTGCCATCCGTTAGCCTCCTGAATTTTCGCTATCGAATAGCCCAGCAGATTATTGCGCACATGCCCGAGGTGCAACGGTTTGTTGGTGTTCGGCGAGGAATATTCCACCATCATCAGTTTCTTCCGGTCCGCCTGCTTACCGTATTCGGCCTCAGCATCCACAGCCTCCAACTGGTTCACCCAGAAACGGTCGGCAATGCTGAGGTTCAAAAATCCCTGCACTGCGTTGTATTTGGCAACCAGTTGGTCACCGTTCGCCTGCAGCCATTCACCTATCTCCGCAGTCACCTGTTGCGGTGCTTTGCGGGCGAGTTTGACGAACGGGAACACCACCAATGTGATGTTGCCTTCAAACTCTGCACGGGTTTTTTGTAATTGAATCTGCTGCTCACCGGCATCCACGCCATAAAGCGTCTGTACAGCTTTTTTTACCAACGGTATAAGTGTCTCTTCTAATGTCATAGCTCTTTTAGCTTTCAATTTTCACCTTTCAGTTTCGGATACTTGCGGAACCAGCTGCTTATTTTCAGCCTGATTACACCTAACAATGCCTCCGAGAAAATACCTCCGCTCATTTTGCTGGTACCCAGCACACGGTTGACAAAGATTATCGGTACCTCCTTGATCACAGCACCGCACTTGTATGCTGTGAATTTCATTTCTATCTGGAAAGCGTAACCTTTGAAGCGTATATTATCCAAATCGATAGTCTCCAGTGTTTGGCGCTTGTAGCAGACAAATCCGGCCGTTGTATCACGGATATCCACGCCCAGCACAAAACGCACATATTTGCTGGCGAAATAACTCATCAGCACTCTGCCCATCGGCCAGTTCACCACGTTCACTCCGGTGATATAACGGCTGCCTATCGCCAGATCGGCACCGTCGTTGGCACACGCATCATAGAGTTTGAGCAAGTCCTGGGGATTATGGCTGAAATCGGCATCCATCTCAAAGATATAATTCGCCTTGTGCTCTATCGCCCATTTGAAGCCGGCAATATATGCCGTTCCAAGTCCTTGCTTGCCCGAACGCTCTACCAAATACACTCGGCCCTCGAACTTGCCGGCCATTAGGTTTTTCACGATAGCAGCGGTGCCGTCCGGCGAACCGTCGTCAATGACCAGGACATGAAACTCAAGGGGCAGTTCCATCACTGCTGTGATGATAGCCTCAATGTTTTCTTTCTCGTTGTAGGTAGGAATAATTACCAGTCGTTCCATAACTAACTATTTAACGTCTCGTAAAACGAGACCATTTTAACTATTTAACGTCTTGAATGACTTGCTCGTTCAAGACATACACCGGACTGGGTGTCAGGCGGTCAAGAGGCCTGAGATACACATCCTTGCCCGGCTCGATGCCGATTTCTTCCAGATAGCCTCTCACGGTCTCATACGCCAGCTCAGGCTCGTTGTTCTCCAGCGACAGGTGGCATAGCCATATATTCCGCAGTCCTTCATGCCAGTTGCGTTCCAATACGGCACCGCAGGTGTCGTTGCTCTGGTGACCGCGCGGAGAGAGAATACGCTCTTTCAGATAGGTTGGATAGGGACCGTTGAGCAGCATATGTTCGTCGTGGTTGGCTTCAATCACCAGATGGTTGGCTGTCCGCACGTATGACTCCATCTCGTCATTCACACAGCCGCAGTCGGTCACTATCACGAACCGCTGGCCGAAACCGTCTATCACATAACCTAAGCAATCCGTAGAATCATGCGATATACCGAATGTGTTGATTTTCAGTCCCGCCAACTCCCATTCCACGCCTTTCTGGAAATATCGCCGGCTGGTACGCAGTTTCTCCCGCACGCCATAGTTGCGGTCGATACCTTCATGAATCTCGGCTGTGGTGTAGATAGGCAGATGCACACGCTCACCCAGTGTACCCACGGCACGGATATGATCGGCATGATCATGCGTCACCAGCACACCCATGATATTTTGAAAATCCAGACCCATTTCGCGCAAACACTTTTGTATCTGACGCGCAGAGATACCGGCATCTATCAGTACGCCGCGTTCCTGCGTACCTAAATAGTAGCAGTTACCGCTGCTACCGCTTGCAAAGCATCGAAATATGAGTCCCTTTTCCGCCATGTTAACAATTCAGCCTGCAAAATTACAAAAAAATTTTGATATATGCAAAAAAAATCGTACCTTTGCACATTAATTTGTACTTTGTACATCGTACATCGTTAATCGCTAAATTGTATTTCGTATGAATACTATCGACAAACTCGCCGCTTTGCGGCAACTTATGCGCGAGCACGGACTCGCAGCGTATATTGTGCCGGGCAACGACCCGCACGCCAGCGAATATATGGCATCCCATTGGTGCGAGATGCAGTGGATATCGGGCTTTAACGGCGAGAGCGGCACCGTCGTCGTCACACTTGACCGCGCGCTCCTCTGGACCGACAGCCGTTACTATCTGCAGGCTGGTATCGAGCTCAAAGACAGCACCATCGAACTCATGCGTGAGTCCGACATTGATTGTCCTTCCATCATCGATTGGCTCGCAGAAAATGTCAACGGCACTATCGGGCTGAACCCCGAGATGTTCTCTGTCAACGATTATATGGCTTGGCATACACGCTTGCCTCTGCTCTGCTCCATCGACCTCATTCGTCCCCTCTGGAAAGAAGGACGGCCGGCTATTCCGCAAGACAAACTTTATCCTTATTCAGCCGATTTTGCGGGGGAAACGGTGGAGTCCAAACTGGTACGTATACGCCTGCAAATGAAAAAGATGAAGGCAGATGCTATGATTATCTCCGCGCTGGACGAAATCGCATGGCTGCTCAATATCCGCGGCAACGATGTGGAATACAATCCGGTGGTGATTAGCTATGTGGTGCTGGAACACGATAGCTGCACATTATTTATCGATGCCGGCAAGATGGATACCGTCGCGCAGAACTATCTGGATTTCAATAATATTTCCGTTCTGCCATATGAATCCGTTTTCGATTATATACGTAATCTCAATGGGGCTATTCTCTTCGACGGCTCACGCGTCAATGAGGCGCTCTATGAGGCTATCAGCGACCAATGCACGAAAATCAACGGGAAATCTCCTGTTCTGGTTGACAAGGCCAGGAAAAACTCCGTTGAGCTGGAGGGCGAACGGATTGCTATGCGCCAGGACGGCGTGGCTCTCACACGTTTCTTCAAATGGCTTGAGCAGGAGGCGTTTGCCGATGGCAAGACACAAACCGAATGGGATCTGATGGAGAAACTGCACGAGTTCCGTGCACGGGGAGAGAACTTTGTGGAGGAGTCCTTCGGCACTATCGCCGGATACAAAGGCAATGGAGCTATCGTTCATTATGCCGCCACCAAAGACAACTGCGCGGAGGTCAAACCCGAAGGAATGCTGCTGCTCGACTCCGGAGGACAATACCTCGACGGTACAACCGACATCACCCGTACCGTTTGGCTCGGAGGTGCTATTCCTGAGCAAGCCAAACGCGATTATACCTACGTGCTCAAAGGGCATATAGCACTGGCAGCTGTCCGCTTCCCGCGTGGCACACGCGGCAACCAGCTGGACGCGCTGGCAAAGCAATATATGTGGCAGGCAGGCATCACCTTCGGCCACGGCACAGGACACGGAGTAGGACACTTCCTCGGTTGCCACGAGGGACCGCAAAATGTGCGTACCGACAACAACCCCACTCCGCTGGAAATCGGACATATTGTCTCTGACGAACCGGGCATCTATCGCACCGGCGAATGGGGTATCCGCACGGAGAACCTCATCACAGTCATCCCTGCCGCCCCTACAGCTGCTGCCACCACCGACGACCAATGGTTTGCCTTTGAGACGCTCACCCTCTGTTTCTACGACACTTCGCTCATCGACTACTCGCTCATGACACAGGAGGAGATTGAATGGCTCAACGCTTACCATCAGCGCGTCTATGACGAAGTGGCACCGCTGCTCAATGCCGATGAAGCTGAATGGCTGGAAGCCAAGTGCCGCCCGTTAACCATTCGCCTTTAACCATTACCCCATGAACACTTTCGGCGACAAGTTCTCCTTCACCTCGTTCGGAGAGTCCCATGGCCGTGCTATAGGCGGAGTCTTGGACGGCGTGCCTGCCGGACTGCATATTGACCTCAATCTGATCCGTCATGAACTCGACCGCAGAGCCGGTCGGGAGCCCGTCGGGACGTCATCGGGATGTCATCGGGGGCAAATCGGGGTTTCATCGGATGCAAATCGGGGGCAAATCGGTACATCACCTCGCGCACTCCGCGAACCCGATGAGGTCGAATGGCTCTCCGGCGTCATGGAAAGTGACGAAGTGACAAAGGACAAAGGGCTAATCACCTTAGGAACTCCTATTGCTTTTCTAATAAGGAATAAAGATGCCCGCCCTGAAGATTACGAGGCTTTCAAGCATACCTACCGCATCGGCCATGCCGACCGCGTCTATGAGCAGAAATACGGTATTCGCGACTGGCGCGGCGGAGGGCGCGCATCGGCGCGCGAGACTGCCGCACGCGTCGTAGCAGGCTCTATCGCTAAGCAGCAACTCGCCGACAAAGGAATAACCATTCACGCCTCGCTCATCCAAGTAGGCGCAGAGACAGACCCTGGCAAGTTCGCAGAGACGATCGCCGCCTACCAACGCGACGGTGATTCCATCGGCGGCATCGTAGAATGCACCATCAACGGCCTGCCCGTCGGCACAGGCGAACCTATTTTCAATAAACTGCAAGCAGAATTAGCCTTCGCCGTCATG
>JAFVDD010000043.1 GCA_017478725.1 Paludibacteraceae bacterium | reverse complement strand
AGCGCGTAATCCGCTTCCTGACGACCCGTCTTGACAAGTACGCATTCGAGTATGCGGAAAAACGTCGTGGCAAAGGTAAACAACAAAACGCAGAGGAGGCTTAATTATGGCACAGAATGACGAAATCCGTTACCTGACTCCGCAAGGCTCGGAGCAGAAAAAGAAAAAGTACTGCCGTTTCAAAAAGAGCGGTATCAAGTACATCGATTACAAAGATCCTGAGTTCCTGAAGAAGTTCCTCAACGAGCAGGGCAAGATCCTTCCCCGCCGTATCACCGGTACTTCGCTGAAATTCCAGCGCAAAGTGGCTCAGGCCGTCAAGAAAGCTCGCCATCTGGCTTTGCTGCCTTACGTAACCGATATGATGAAGTAATTGTTTAACCGACTTAATTGAAAGGAAAAATTATGGAAGTAATTCTGATTCAAGACCTTGCAAACCTCGGTTTCAAGAACGACATCGTAAAAGTACGTGACGGCTACGGCCGCAACTACCTGCTGCCGCAGAAGATTGCCATCATCGCCAACGAGAGCAACCGCAAACAGCTCGCCGAGAACCTCAAACAGCAGGCTCACAAGGCTGCCAAGATTCTGGCTGACGCTCAGGCACTGGAGGCTAAACTGGCTGAGACCGTAATCGAAGTAAAAGTAAAAGCCAACGAGGACGGCAAGATCTTCGGTACTGTTACCACCCAGAACATCGCTGACGCTCTCAAGGCGCAGGAGATCCTGATCGACAAGAAGGTGATCACCATCGCCGAGCCGATCAAGCAGGTAGGTGAGTACACAGCACAGGCTCGTCTCCATCGTGAGGTAAAAGCAGACATCAAGCTAAATGTAGTAGCTGAGTAAACTAGAGTATTAATCGGCCTTCAGCCGTCAGCCATCAGCCATCAGAACCCAACACTGAAAGCTGAATCAGGTCTAACCATGCTGAAAGCAAAAAATCACAGATTTTATGAAAAAAGGAATTCATCCGGAGAACTACCGCGTAGTGGTTTTCAAAGATATGTCTGACGGTACTCAGTTCTTCAGCCGCTCTACTGCTGCCACGAAGGACACGATTGAGATTGACGGCGTTCAGTATCCGCTGATCAAACTGGAAATCTCCAACACGAGTCACCCGTTCTATACCGGCAAATCCAAGCTGGTGGACACCGCAGGTCGTGTGGACAAGTTCATGTCCCGCTACGGCAATCGCACACGCAAGTAATCACTTGCATGGTTCAAGGGGCAGGCACACGCTTGCCCCTTGTTGTTTATTGGAAAACTACTAGCCAGCTAGTCAACTAGAATACTAGCCTACTAGAATACTAGTCAACTAGCTAACTAGATAAAAAACACCGCTATGAACAACACCTCTCTCTGGCGCGCACTCGGGCGCAACACTATCATCTCGATTATTCTTTTCGGCGCCCTCCTCGGACTCCTTTGGTGCGTTGAATGGAGCGTTGCATTCTTTCAACTTTCAACCTTCAACTTTCAACTTTTAAGGTGGTCTGACCCGGCATGGGTAGTGGGCATCCCAGCCTCCATCATCGGCGTGGCGTATATCCTGACCATCCGCGACCCTCAAAACTACACGGGCTTCTATGCCGGCATCGTCATGTCCGCCCTGCTCGGCGTACAGTTCATCCTGCAGCAGCAATACGACAGCGCGGTGCTTTATTACGCAGTCTTTATCCCCTTCCAGATACTGTCTATCGTCAATTGGCGCAAACCCAAGCCGGCAAGCGACGCACCCTTTGTACCCGAATACTTGTCATCCGGCCAGAGAAGCGTCACCCTGCTGATTACGGCACTTATCATTGCTGCTGATTACCTGCTGTGCACCTATGTGTTCCAGCACGATGCGCTCACCGATCATATGGCTGTCAAGTTCTTCAACGGACTCTTGATCGCTTCGTCCGTCTTTGCCAACTACTGGCTTATCTATCGCAAGATAGACGCCTGGTTCTACTGGGTAGCCTACAGCATAGCCGGAATAGCACTCTTCATCATCATCGGCAATATTTTCTCCATCGTCCTCTTCACTTTCTTCCTGGTCATCAACGGCGCTGCCGGCATCGCCTGGATCAGACTCAGAAGATAAGAAGACCGACATGACGACATAACGACATAACGAAACATATGAAACTCAGAAAACAAGATACCGTATTAAAAGTCTCGGAGCCTGCTCAGCTCATGGATTTCCTCATCGCCAAGATGGGTGGTATGGCGCGTTCGTCGGTCAAGCAGCTGCTCGGTCAGCGCCGCGTCAAGGTAGGCAACGCCGTTCAGACGCGCCATGACTACGCGCTCCATACCGGCGACACCGTCACGGTTCTCTCCGGCCGAGGCAACAGCCAGCTCACCCATCCCAAACTGCGTATCGTTTATGAGGACGACGACCTGATTGTAGTCAACAAACAGCCGGGCTTGCTCACCGTAGCCGCCACACCCGGCAGCAGTGAGACCACTGCCTTCTCTATCCTGCGCGCGTACGTAAAAAAACAGAACGCGCGCGCAGGCGTGTACGTAGTGCACCGTCTTGACCGCGAGACTTCCGGTCTGCTCGTCTTCGCCCGCTCCGAGGAACTGCAGCATTATATGCGTACTTATTGGCGCGAACTGGTCACCGAGCGCACCTATATAGCCTTGGCCGAAGGGGTGCTTGAACCCCGCGAAGGCAAAATCACCACATGGCTCACCGAGGACAAGCGCAACGCCGTCGTCTATTCCTCGCCCGTGGACGACGGAGGCGACATAGCCATCACCAACTATAAAGTGCTACGCACTTCAGCCATCAGCAAGGTCAGACCTGCATCAGAAGTCAGAAAACAAGAGTCAGAAAGCCGAAAACCGAATGCTGACGGCCCCATTTACTCTCTCGTCGAACTGCATCTGGAGACGGGCCGCACCAACCAGATCCGCGTACACCTCGCCTCCAAGGGCTGCCCTGTGGTAGGCGACCGCAAATACGGTCACGGCAACGAGTCGTCGCCTATCGACCGCCTTTGTCTCCACGCCAAAGTGCTGGAGTTCATTCATCCCGTAACGGAACAGAAAGTCCGTTTTGAGTCGCCCGTACCCAAGGAGTTCAACCGCGTGCTGTTATAATTCGTAATTTTAAAATTTTCGAAGTGCTTCACCAATGGATCATATCGCTTCCGATGACGCTCTGCCTGTTCTGGAGCATTTTCTGGCTTGCCCGTTGGTACGGCGACCGCTCCGAACCGCGTGTGAAACGGACGATCACCCTCTTTTTCGTAGCGGCTACCGTGCTGTACACCGACCATTGGTTCTTTTTCTCGGACGCGCAGTCGTTCATCGGTGCGTGGACTTACCTCATCGCCAACCTCAGCGTTTATCCTCTTTATTACACCTACCTGCGTGCGCTCACGCGGGCGAAGCGCAACGCGGAGATGTACATTCTCTTCCTGCCCGCAGCACTCATAGCGGTCATTTTTCCGCTCAATACGCATTTCGGCTGGATAGCCGAGGAGCACGTGCTCCTCTTCACAAGGCTTTGCTTTGCCGTAGAGGTCATCTGGGTATGGTGGCGCGGCTACCGGGTTTTGCGTGAGACACGCGCACGGCTGGATGATATCTATGCAGATGACCGCAGTTACCTGCTTCACCCCACCTGGCTGATCCAGCACCTCCTGGGTATTACCGCTGCTTTCTCCATGTGCCTCAACCTCTTGGGACGCGATTTCTTCGCCGAGAGTATGATAGTCAGCATACCGGCAGTGGTGATGTCAGCCTTGCTGTTCGGGATAGGCTATGTAGCCGCGCACACTTCGCTTCCCCGCGAGACTATCGTCGCGGACGCTCCGCAGGCCAAAGAGACTACCGCTGAAGAGACCGACGCGCTGATGCAGCAGATTGCCACGGCGCTGCGCAAACAGCGTTTGTTCGCCTCGCCTGACCTGACTATCCAGGATCTGGCTACAGCGGTGCACAGCAACCGGACATACGTCAGCCGGTGTATCAACCGCCGCACCGGGCTCAGTTTCTCCCAATACATAGCGCGCTACCGCGTGGAGCACGCCTGCCAGATTCTCAGAGACCCCTCCTACGCCTCCGACCATGAGGCCATCACCGCAGCTATCATGCGGAGCGGTTTCTCCTCCGACCAGAGTTTCTATCGCGTCTTCAAGGAGATTACCGGCGAGACACCTCTCCAATATCGCCACAAGACCCTCCAATAATCATTTTTGTACGATTTGAGAGTCGATTTTTACGATTTGCGAATGCTTTTTGAAAAAAAAGCAGTAATTTTGTATGCTCATTTGAAATTAATCATTTAAAACGCAAATCGTATGAAAAAGATTTTAACAGTCCTGCTGGCTGCTGTATTGGCGGCAGGCAGTATGAGTGCCAAAGAGTACCAACACAGTCTCGGAATGGTAGCCGGACTGGGTATCGGCGCACAGTACAAAACGATGGTTATGCCGAATTTCACCATCATTGAGGAGTTCGGTTATACTGTATGTCCGACCCAAACAGCCGGTGCCGGTGGTTACGACGGTATGCTCGACAACCTTGTATTGGCTTATCAGGCAACATGCGCAGAAGGTCAGGGTATCAGACTCGACTGGTATGCCGGCGGACAAATCAAGCTTGGTTACGGTATCGGTAGCTACGGTATCTTTGGTATTGGCGGAGCTGCCGGTATTGAGGCTATTATGACGAATGCGCCGATTGCTTTCTCCTTTGACTTCCGTCCCGGTTACGGATGTTTGTTCGCAAGCGGCGGTGCCGGTCATACATTTGACTACACCCTTAACCTCGGTGTCCGCTATACATTCTAAAAAACAATAAATAATATGCGTAAATTCTTATTCTTCGCCCTTGCGCTGGTAGCCGGCGCATTGGCATTCACTTCTTGTGACAACGGCAATTCCGTGGACAGTCCCCTCGTTGGCAAATGGTTTACCCAACCCGCAGAAGACTTGTATGACGAGATCACCTTTGACGGCAAAGGTAACTACGTTGCTGTGGAGGATTATTATTTCTACGACGACGCAGGCAAACTCATCCCCACTCCCCATGAGCACGTAGTCATCAAGGGTTCTTATACGATTGACGGCGACATTGCGACCGTTCATCAGACCTCGCAGACCATCTCCATGGATGGCGGCAAAGCTGAAAACATCGAGTGGGAACCCACTGACGAGCAGATGAAGTTCAAAGTGGAGGGCAAAACTCTCACCCTCACCCGCAACTACGGCACAGACTATGCGTGGGACCTTATCTTGACCAAGAAATAAGCACCACACACGATCTCCTTACTTGACTTTTTTCCCCGCCACGCGATGATGCGTGGCGGTTTTTTGGATACTTTTTCGGACTTTGAGGACGAAATACTTGCATATGTCAAATTTTTGTAGTACCTTTGCGGTGCAAACAGGCTATAATCAACACATAAACACACCAACTATAGACCATGAGACAGATTATCTTCACTACTGCTCTGTCAGCGATGTTACTACTCCCTACCCTTCATGGCGGGGATGGCGGCAGGCTTTTCTCCGCACCGCGGCGTCTGCACACTATCGGCGACAGCACTATGAGCGACTACAAACCCGCCGCCACTCCCAAACGCGGCTGGGGAATGTACCTGCAGGCTTTCTTCAACCCAGACTCCGTCGTAGTCAACAACCGCGGCAAGTCCGGCGCCAGCACCCGTACGTTTTATGAGACAGACAACCTCTGGCCGTCCGTCAAGAGCCAGATGCACGCCGGCGACTACCTCATCATCCAGTTCGCCCACAACGACGAGAAATGCAAGGGCGAGGATGTCTATGCAGCGAACGCACATCTCCGCGCCGAGGGCAAGGATACACTGACCGATATGCGCGGCACCGAGCCCAACACCACCTACAAGGACTACCTGCGCAGGTTCGTCAGCGAGGCACGCGAAATGGGCGTCACGCCTATCCTGATGTCGCCTATCTGCCGCGTCTATTTCGGGAAAGACGGCAAGATCAATGATGAAGGGAGACATAAGTTAGCCGTCAGCCGTCAGCCGTCAGATGCAGGAGACAAGGACTATGTGCGTTGTATGCGTGAGGTAGCGGAAGAGATGAACGTGCCGTTTCTCGATATGACCCGACAGACGCAGCAGTTCTTTGAATACGCCGGTCAAGAGACCTGTATGAACCAGTATTTCAACTGCGGCGACAAGACTCACACCTCCGCCGCCGGCGGAATAGTAGTGGCGATGCAGGCCAACCTGCTGCTGAGGCAGTCCGATCTGGAGGAGCTCAAAGCCGGAATGGTATTCCCGATGCCGGATGAGATGCAGGCCTACGCGCAGCGCATAGAGGATGCCGGCAAGAATGCCGCTTTTGATGCGAAAGGCATACCGTTCAGCCGTCAGTTGCCGGTTATCAGCCTTCAGAATATTGAGAAGCAGAAGAAAGGATTGGTTGCCGCAGGCGGTGCCTGGCCGGCAGGCGAGATTGACGAGGTAGCCAACCGCTATATAGAATACACCATTGCTGCGGAGAAGAAGAAAGGCCTTGTCATTGAGACCATCACCCTGCCCGTCCGCGCCATAGGGAGCGACGGCATGAACCTGCACATCAACTACGGCTTCGGCAACCAGTTCAGCGGCGTGACCACTATCTATGAGAACACCGCGCTGCCCAAAGACCAATGGCTGACAATCCAACTAAGCCAACCCATCCTGGTGCCTGCCGGACAGGAGTTGCACATCCGCGTACTGCCCTGGCACGACTCGAACGGCAGGCCGCAAGCGAAGCGTTTCCTCCAACTCGGCGAACTGAAAGTAACCGGCAAGAGATTGCAATAAATATTAGGGAAAACGGGACTGAAAGGGACAGTCATCCGCAAAAAACGGAACTATGACGTACGTAATGCTAACGATGTGCTAACGAGAATGACCCGATAACAGCCCTTGTTAACCAAATAAAGCCACCCGTTTGGGTGGCTTTATTTGGTTTGACAGTTTACTAGTCTACTAGCTTACTCGTTTACTATTTTATTTAGTAGTTGGTACGCTGGGTAGCAGCGTAGCTGATCTTCAGTGCGTAGGCGCGGCGGAGCTCCTGTTTGATGTCGGCAATGACACCCATGCGGGTCTCTTTGTCAGCCTTGATAGAGACGGTCATCAAACCTTGCTCGCTCTCCTTCATGGACGAACGCTCGTTGACGATATATTCGCCGATCTCTTTGGTCTCGGCAAAAGCGTCGTCCAACTGGATACGCGTTTCTGCACCGTACTGTTTGCGGAACTCTGCGGTAGGCGTACCTACGTAGATATAGCGCACGAGGGACTTCTTCTCCAGCTTGGTGAGCTCGGTAGCCTGCGGGTTTTGGAACTGAACCTTGTAGGTAACCTCCTTCATTGAGGTAACAGACATGAAGAAGAACAGCAGCATGAAGATAATATCAGGGAGAGACGACGTATTGAGCGCCGGCATCTCGCGTTTCTCATTTCTACGAATCTTTGCCATATTAGTTACCGTAATTTTTAGGCTCAGCCTCTGAAATCTTCTGAGGATAAACTTTCTGCACCTGCTTCTGCTGATCCTCTTCGAGTTCGTTGTAGCCTTTGTGGAAATACTTCTGCGCGCACTCTTCACGCAATTCATTGTAAGCCGCTACGAGTTCGTTCTGAACGTCCAGATAAGCCTGATACTGTGTATCCACATCGTTTTGCACGGAGATGACGTGGTCTTTGGTGTAACGAATCACACCAAGCGGCGCACCGAAATCCTCTTCAAACAATTTGGGATAGTAGTCGGCATCGTTCTCGTTTTTGATGAACTCTTTGGCTTTCTCTCGAAGTTGCTTCACATCCATCAACTGGCCTTGCACCATCAGTTGGTTGGCGGAGTTGATCTTCACCACCATCAGGTTGCGCTTGTTGATATCCTTGTCCTCTACTTTCTGATCGGGAGGAATAGGAGCAGGCAGACGGCGAGCCAGTCCCTGGTTGACATCCATAGATGTGGTCACCAGGAAGAAAATCAGCAACAGGAACGAGATGTCCGCCATAGAGCTGGCGTTAATCTGTGGGACTTTCTTTGCCATGATAAATGTGGTTTTACTTCAGTTTACGAGTGTGGATATAGCCCCAAATCATCGTTACCAGCGTACCGCCGAGGAGGATGTAGCAAGCATAGATCACAGCGTCAGACATCTGAGCCCAGAAGCCCACGTTGTCCGAACCTTCGTAACCGATGATGTCAATTTTCTCCGGGCTGCCGAGGAACCAGCAAACACATGCCAGTACTACGAATCCCAGAACGATGCAGAGCGAAGTGATGGCTTTTTTACGGTCGTTCTTCCAGTTCTGGCAGAACTCGGCAACCACAACGCAAAGGGTGATCAGAACTACGATGCCCAGCAGGATGTAGTTCCAAACAAGGAAGAGATCGGTGAACTTGGGGATATCCAGAAAATCACCTGCTACTTCCAGACTACCGGCCGAGCCGCCCAGATAGAACATTGCGATAGCCACAATGCCCAACGCCATGAGCGTCCAGAGGGTAATCTTAGGAATCAATTTATAGTTTTTCATAATGCTCAAAAAATTGTTTAGTTAAACAATAGCTTTCAGAATTCAGCATTCAGATTTGCCTGAGAACTGACAACTGAGGGCTTCTTATTTTTTCTGAGCTTTGTCGTACTCTACAACCAAGTCGAGCAGGCTGATGGAGCTGTCTTCCATCTCGTTAACCAGACCTTCTACGAGCGAGAGGATATAGTTATAGAACAACTGAAGAACTACGGCGATGATCAAACCGAGGAGGGTGGTCAACAGGGCGACCTTGATACCGCCGGCAACGACTGTAGCGGAGATATCACCTACCTGCTGAATCTTATCGAATGCCTCGATCATACCGATGATGGTACCCAAGAATCCGAGAGACGGAGCGATAGCGATGAAGAGTGTGATCCATGAGAGGTTCTTCTCCAAGAGACCGAGTTGAACGCCGCCATAGGAAGCAACCGTTTTCTCCACTACGTCGATACCCTCGTCGTAGCGGCTCAGGCCCTGATAGAAGATAGAAGCTACCGGTCCGCGAGTGTTGCGGCAAACCTCAAGAGCTTTCTCGATACCGCCCTCTTTGAGAGCTGCTTCTACGTTAGCCAACAGCGCTTTGGTGTTGGTTTTGCTGAGCGACAGATAGATGATACGCTCGATGCAGAGAGCCAGACCGAATACGAGCGTAACGAGGGTCAGCGCCATGAAGCCGGCACCACCTTCGATGAATTTGGTCTTCAGCGTTTTGTGCAGGGCAACAACGCCGCTTTCCTCAGCTACGGGAGCTTCAGCTACTTCTTCAACTGCAGGAGCAGCTGCATCTACTTGTTCCTGAGCAGCCTCCTCAGCAGGAGCTGCTGCCTCTTGTGCCATTACTGCTGCGCTACCGAAAGTCAGCATAGCCAGCACTGTAAGGGTTGCAAATACTTTTTTCATGAGATAAAAATTGTTAATTAAGTAATTTATTATCGAATTTAGTGTTTTCTCTTTTAAGGATTCGGACGCCGCCTTGCTGTGCGGAGAGACAGGGATTCTTACGTCGCTTCGCTCCTAACAATCCACAGCCTGCCGGAGGCATCCTGTGCAAGTCTTTTGCTTCAGCCGTGTCCGTAAGCGAGCTTCCTTCCCCGGCTCGTAGCAAAATCCTTTGCGGAGAGACGGGGATTCGAACCCCGGAAACCCTTTTGGAGTTTACACGCTTTCCAGGCGTGCCTCTTCAACCACTCGAGCATCTCTCCTTCGATCCGTAAACGCTTCGCCGGTTTACGTCACGAGTTTGTAAAATATTACGCTATACGCGCATTTCGGCTGCAAAGTTACTACTTTTTTATGAATTACGCAAGAATGTTGGCATTTTTTTTATTTTTTTACTCATTTTAGCCTAAAAAGTTGCTTTGCATTGGCCGTTGTTGCATCGATTATCTCCTCTTTGGAGCACTCCAGCACCGTCGCGAGACGTTCAGCCACATATGCCATCCAACGGCTTTCGTTTCTCTCGCCGCGGTGGGGAACGGGTGCCATATACGGAGCATCGGTCTCAAGGAGAAGTTTAGAGGCTACGCCGTTTAGAGCTGCGCGTTTAGAAGTTTCGCTGTTTAGTTCGGCCAGAGTGTCGGCGAGTTTGCAGTTTTTGAAGGTGAGTACGCCTCCTATACCCAGATAGAAGCCCATGTCGAGAATCTGCAACGCCGTCTCGCGGCTGCCGTTAAAACAATGGAAGACCCCGCGTAATGGAGAAAGGGGAACGGACGAATGGTTAATGGCGAATGGCGAGGGGGCGCAGGTTGCCGCTTCGCGGACGATGCGGAGGATGTCTTCGGTTGCTTCGCGATTGTGGAGAATGACCGGCAGGTTCAGTTCGCGGGCGAGGAGCAGTTGTCGCCGGAGCACTTGCTGCTGTTCCTCCTTGTAGGTTTTGTCCCAGTAATAATCCAGCCCTATCTCGCCAATAGCCACCAGTTCGCTGCGGTGGGTGCGGATAGCCTGTTCGATCACTGTGAGTTGTTGTTCCCAATCGCCTTTGACATCCTCGGGATGAAGTCCCAAGGCGGGATAGCAGTAGCCGGGATGGGCGTGACACACCTCCATCACGGTCGGTATAGACGCCGCATTGACACCCGGCACGATCATAGCTTCCACGCCTGCCTCGCGCTGACGGGCGATGACCTCCTCGCGGTCGGCGGCAAACGCTTCTTCGTCGATATGGCAATGCGTGTCAATCATATTGGTTTTCTTCGAAAACGTTAAAGAGTTAAATAGTTAAAATGGTTTTATTGCATAAAACGTTAAACTGTTATGCCTTCGTTAAAATGCTGCTGTCGCCGTAGGAGAGGAAGCGGAAATCATGAGCGAGGGCGTAGTCGTAGATCGTGCGCCAGTCGCCGCCCACAAAAGCGCTGACGAGGAGAAGTAAGGTGGACTGCGGCTGATGGAAATTAGTGATCAGCTGATCCACTACATGGAAGGTATAACCGGGCTTGATCATGATCTGCGTCTCGGCATGAAGGGTGTCCTGCCCCGTAGAATCCAGATAATCAAGTATCGCCTGCAATGCCTCCCGGGGTGTCAGGACACCGCCGTCCGTTTGCCCGTAGGGTTCGAACTGGTTGACATGGATCTCGGCATCCTGATATTTTGATATTCCGGCTTTTTGCAGTTGCCGGCCTATCCAATAGAGACTCTCGAGTGTTCGCATAGAGGTGGTGCCCACCGCCACAATCCTGCCTAATCCGGTCAGGATATGCGCAATCGTGGTGCGCGGGACAGCGATGATCTCCGTATGCATGGTATGGAGGTTGGCATCGGCAGTCTTGACGGGCAGAAACGTGCCCGCCCCCACATGGAGCGTCACTTCGTCGGTTACGATGCCTCTCTGGCGCAGGTTCTCCAGCACCTGCTCTGTGAAATGCAGTCCCGCAGTAGGCGCCGCGACACTGCCTTTGATGCGCGAATAGACAGTCTGATAAGTTGTTTTGTCGCTCTCCTCGGTTTTGCGGTTCAGGTACGGCGGGATAGGCAGTTCGCCTATCGCATCCAGTATCTCGGCAAAGCTGACCCTTGTATCGTCCCACTCAAAACGCACGGCGTAGGCATTGCCCAAAGTCTGTTCCTTATACGCACCGAGAGTGATTCCCAGCGGGTCAACCTTCAGATTCAGACTCCCGCTTTTCCATTTCTTGGCGTTGCCGACCATACATTTCCACGTGCAGCCGGCTGTGGAAGAGAGGGACAGCTGGTAGTCGTGAGGCGTCAGCGGTTCGAGACAGAAGACCTCGATACGCGCGCCCTGTAGCGGCGCCGCATTGCCGTCAGCGGAGACACTCTGCTTGTGGAACTCCAGGCGCGCCTGTATCACGCGCGTATTATTATATATAAGGAGTGAGCCCGACGCTATATAGTCGCCTACGTTGTAGAACCTGTCTTCCGAGACACGGCCGTTCCGATAGACCAACAGTTTGCTGTGGTCGCGTTCGGCAAGCGGGTATTTGGCAATCCGCTCGTCCGGCAACGGATAGTTGTAATCAGCTATATAAATGGGTTGCACGTTTTCCATTGAATAGTTCATATTTGTTGAATTGGCAGTCGAGTTCTCCGTTGAGCAAGCGGTATTTCTTGGAGGGCTTGAGTCCGACAGATTTCATAGCCGCCTCGTTGGAGGAGATGATCCACGCCGTAGCTCCGGGCCAGTTGTGCTTGAGGGCGGTGCCTATCTTGCCGTAGAGCAGTTCCATGTCCCGGTTGGACGCCAGACGCTCGCCGTAAGGCGGGTTCATCATGAGCAAAGAGCCTACCCCTTGCCCCTCCCTAAAGGGAAGGGGAACAGGCTTTAGTTCCTCCAAGCGGATTTGACGGAGCTCAATGTCGCGTTGCACTCCGGCGGATTTGATGTTTTTGGCTGCTTGCTGAACGGCATAGAAAGAGGCGTCGGAGGCGTAGATTTTGTGGGTGAAGTCGCGTTCGCGACTGTCGTCGTTGTAGATGTCGCTCCACAGTTCGGCATCAAAATCCGCCCATTTCTCGAAGGCAAAACTCTTGCGGAATAGTCCGGGTGCAATGTTGCGTGCGATGAGCGCCGCCTCGATAGGCAGGGTACCCGAACCGCACATAGGGTCGTAGAAATCCGACTGTCCTTTCCATCCTGCCAAGAGCAGCATGCCTGCTGCGAGCGCCTCGTTGATGGGTGCTTCGGTGTTCGCCACGCGGTAGCCGCGTTTATGGAGACTCTCGCCGCTGCTGTCCAGCGAGACAGTCACCGTCTCGCCGGCGATATGCACGTTGATAAAGAGGTCAGGCTCGGTCAGCTTGACATTCGGCCGTTTGTTCTCCCGCTCCATCCAGTAATCGGCAACGGCATCCTTGACGCGGTAGGTAACAAAACGGCTGTTGCGGAAGGTATCGCTATAGACGGTAGCGTCAATCGAGAAAGAGGTGTCGGCTGTCATATAACGGCTCCAGTCGATTCCTTTCGCCAGTTCGTACAGCCAGTCCTCGGGCTTGATGTGTGATTTGTCGTTTTTGAGTTTCAACTTGCCTGTAGCAACCGGCACCAACACCCTGCTGGCAGTCCGCAGGCACAGGTTGGCCCGGTAGAGCAAAGCCTTGTCGCCCATAAAAGAAACGGCTCGTCTTTCGATGAGCACGTCGTTGGCGCCTAACTCTATCAGTTCCTGCGCTAATACTTCCTCCAAGCCCTTGAACGTCTTGGCAAGCATAGAAAAGTTTTTCATATCCGAAAATTTATTCCGGGATTCGGACTCCGCCTGACTTTGCCATTCCCCCGAATCCCCACAAGCTGCCGCTGGCACCTTGTGCAATCCTTTGCCGGTGTTTGCTTGCTCAAGCGAGCTTGGACAGACAAACAACGTCAAAGTTTTGCGGAAAGAGAGGGATTCGAACCCCCGGTACGTCTCCGTACGTCGGTTTTCAAGACCGATGCATTAGACCACTCTGCCATCTTTCCTGTCGCGTTCGGCGTGTTTTTCCAAAAGCGGGTGCAAAGGTACTGCTTTTTTTTCACATACGCAAATTATCGTGCAATTTTTCGTGTTTTTTCTCTTTCCAGTTTTGATTTCCACCGGGCGTCGGCGGGCGTCGGCACAAAATACGCCCCGCTGATTCCCATCAGCAGAGCGCTCCAATCACAACCAATAAGCCTTGATCGGGCTTATTCAGTTGCAAAAGTAGTACTTTTTTCGCATATATGCAAATAAAATAGTTCTTTTTTATCAAATTGTGTCACTTTTTACACTTGCCACGTTGCGTTTTACGGTATATGAAGCAACTAATGTTTTATATAACGGCCTTCGGCTATCCAAATAACGCATCGATATTCACCCGATAATCCCCCGATAACGCCCCGATAACGCCCCGACATTCACAAATTCACCATTTTAAGGGATTGTGAGTGTGCGGAAAAAGCAGTAATTTTGCACCACAAAATTAGAAGGAATGAAAATAGCAGTAGTAGGCAGTCCGCAGAGCGGCAAGAGCGCTTTGGCAACAGCTCTGCAACAGATTGCCAATCAGAGAAAAACAGAAGGTTCGGCATCCGAGGGATTCGATTTTGAAGAGGTGCATGATCTTGACCGCCTGCACGGTCACGCGTTTGACGTGGTGCTGCAGGTGGTTGATTCCACGCGTCTGGAGGAGTCGCTCATGCTCACGCCGCATATTATTGACGAGCAGGAGAAGATAGTGATAGCCATCGGCCGGTATGACCTGCTCTTGCAAACCGACCACTCGCTCAACCTGCCGCAGTTGCAGCAACTGATAGGCGTGCCTACGTGTCTGGTATCCGTACGGAAGCGGATGGGATTGGACGAGTGTCTCGACCTGCTTATCCAAACGGCCGGCAAGCCCGCCTCAACCGCCCACCCTATCTACCACCTGCGTGATCAGGGTGAGGAGGACGCCTACCGCGCCTATGTACACGGTGTGCTGACCCAGACACTCACGCACGCCAAGAACGACCAGCAGCGGACTACGCTGGAGAAGATAGACCGCGTGCTCACCAATCCGTGGCTGGGTTTTCCGATCATGTTCGCGATTCTGTATTTCGTGTTCTGGTGTACGTTCACGCTGGGCGCTTATCCGCAAGACTGGATAGCCGCCGGCATTGATTGGTTGTGCGATGCCGCCCACGCTCACATGGCTGAGGGATGGCTGAGCGGACTGCTGATAGACGGCGTGCTGCAGGGCGTAGGCGCCGTGCTGGCGTTTTTGCCGAACATCATCATCCTGTTTTTCTTCATCTCGCTGATGGAGGACAGCGGCTATATGGCCCGCGAGGCGTACCTGATGGATACGATCATGCACCGTATCGGGCTTCACGGCCGGTCGTTCATCCCGATGCTCATGGGCTTCGGCTGCAACGTACCGGCTATCATGGCGGCACGGGACATACAGAACCCCAAGGACCGGACACTGACCATGCTCATGGTGCCTTTTATGTCCTGCTCGGCACGGCTGCCGGTGTATATGCTGTTTGTTGATTCGTTCTTCGCTCATCACAAAGCGCTGGTGATGATCTCGCTCTACGCTATCGGCATCAGCCTCTCTATCCTTTTCGCGTTTGTGATGAAACGTACGCGGTGGTTCCGCCAGCCGCAGGATGACACGGTGAACGAGCTGCCGGAGTTCCGGTTGCCGAAGGCGAAGAACACCGCCGCACATATATGGGAACGCGTAGCGGATTACCTACAGAAGATTTGCACGGTGATCCTCTGGGCGTCGATTATCATCTGGGCGCTGGAATATTTCCCCGGTCAGGATCTGAACGACCTGGAGAACTCCTATCTTGCCATGATCGGCAAGGCTGTAGCGCCGCTGATGGAGCCGCTTGGTTTTGACTGGAAGATGTCGGTCTGCCTGCTCACCGGACTGCCTGCCAAGGAGGCGATTGTCTCCACGCTGGCTATTTTGTACGGCGGAGACATCAGCGCAGCGGGTTTCACACCGCTCACGGCATTCAGTTTCATGATTTTCGTACTGCTCTATTTCCCCTGCTTCGCCACGATTGCGACCCTCCGCCATGAGGCCGGCAAGACATGGGCATGGTTTACGGTATTCCACAGCCTCGCGCTGGCGTGGGTTATGTCGTTCCTGGTTTATCAGATAGGGAGTTTGATTTTTTAGAATTACGGATTTCCGGATTTCCGGGATTATAAAGTTTACATTACTATGATTATGCGCAAATATCTTATTTTGACACTGCTGCTATCGGTTCTCGGCTTTTCGCCTCTGTTTGCCAAGGCGGACAAACAAGTAGTGGTTCTCTCCTGCGACATCCACTGCCAGGGTTGTATTGACAAGATCATGAAGAATATCGCCTTTGAAAAGGGCGTCAAAGACATCGTCTGCGACCTGCCGTCAAAGACGGTAACCGTCACCTACGACGCCAACAAGACGGACACGGCGGTATTGCTTTCAGCGTTCGAGAAAATAGGCAAACCCGCCAAAGTGAAAGAGCCAGCCGCTAAAAGTCCCAAGGAGCCGAAGGGCACGCCATCCGCCGACGCCGCATCCGGCGCATCGCCGCAGTACTGAGCCGAAGGAGATTGATACATTTGATCTCGACTTGCTTCCGATGCGCTTCCGAGATGCTCCCAAGATGCTCCCGACAAGTTGCCTGAAATATGCCATAATGTAAAAAATTTCATTTTTTCTTGCATAATTCGGAAAAAAGTTGTATCTTTGCAGCGTGATTTAGAAATTATGATATAGTATGCCGGAGAAGACAACAAAGAAAAATGCTGAAAAATTAGCAGTTACATCCAAAAACAATGTTTGGATGGAGCATTTGGGCAAATACCTGATTGATATTTCCAAATATGTTGTGACCGGTGTTATTATCGCTTCTATTTTTAAGGATCTTGATGACAAGATTATGATTTATATTTTGAGTGCAGTTGTAGCACTCATTGCCCTTATAGTAGGATTAGTATTAACTAATAACAAGAAAGGAGCTTGATATGGGAGCTTATATTATGTTACTGACGATTGGTATTCCATGCACAATATTCCTTATTTATTGCTTAACCCCAAAAGGGAAAGACTGGCTAAGGCATAATAATTTGCTTTAACCTACTATGCTCACACAACCAACTCATAATCAACGAATTACGCCCCCATAAGTATATGCGAAGGGGCATGTAGCGGGAACGGGACGTACCATCGCAACAAGCGGTGCTTGACAGCAATGTCAGGCGCCGCTTTGCGGTTATATAAATAGAAAATATTAAAACAACAATACCTATGAAACAATTTAAACTACTTATTCTAATGCTTGCATTTTGCGGCATGATTCCTCTTTCCGCCTATGCGGCGGTAGAAGGTTACTTCGGAACGGATAATAAGCTCCGGTGGTCATACGGAGAGCGAGAAAATAAGCTGCTCGTCACCGGCAGCGGTGCGATACCGAATTATAGCAACAGTTCCGAAACACCATGGGCGGACTACCGCTCCTCCATTACAAGCATTGAGATTGGAAGCAATGTCACTGGTATAGGTAACTATGCTTTCTCTTATTGCACCAATGTGACATCTGTGACGATACCCGATGGCGTCACCAATATTGCTATGTATGCTTTCCAAGGTTGCCCTAATTTGACTTCTATTAACATTCCCGATGGCGTCACCAGTATTGGATATGCAACATTCCAAGATTGCTCTAGTTTGACTTCTATTAACATTCCCGATGGCGTCACATTCATTGAGAATGGTGCTTTCGACAATTGCACAGGTTTGACGGCTGTGTATATCTCTGATTTGGCATCTTGGTGTGCCATTAACTTCGCGGGGTTTTTATCCAACCCGCTGTATTATGCCCATACACTCTATCTGAATAACACACCTGTTACCGAGCTAACGATACCCAATAGCTTCACCAGCATTGGAAATTATGCTTTCTGTGGTTGCAGCAGTATGACCTCTGTGACGATACCCAATAGCGTCAGAAGCATTGGGACTGGTGCTTTTCAGGGTTGCACCGGTTTGACCTCTATCACCAACAATGCCACCACACCGCAGACCATTGATGCCAATGTATTTGATGGTTTGACACTGTCGAGCATCACACTCAATGTACCGGAGGCTTCTGTCGAGGTCTATGCCGCTGCGGATGTGTGGAAAGATTTTATGATTGTAGTCAAGACGTGGACCAGCGGCACAACGACCTGTTCATTGTACGCGGACGGCTCGTTCGTGGTAGCACCTACCGATGGCCTCAGCGGCGCGATGGCAGATTATTCCATTAATACCGATGATCCGTGGAAGGACTATGTCGCTGACATCAAGACTGTGGAGATTCAGTCCGGTGTCACCAGTATTGGAACGAATGCTTTCAATGGTTGTACCAAACTGACCTCTGTCACTATTCCCAACAGCGTCACCAGGATTGGAGATTTTGTTTTCTTTCAATGCTATACGTTGGTTTCCGTAGAGATTCCGAACAGCGTCACAAGCATTGGAGCGGATGCGTTCTATCAATGCAGCAGTTTGACCTCTGTAACTATTCCCAATAGTGTCACCCAAATAGGGCTTTCTACTTTCTATGGTTGTACCAAACTGACCTCTGTTACTATCCCCAACAGCGTCACCAGTATAGGGATGCAGGCTTTCAAGGGTTGTACCAAACTGTCCTCTGTAACTATACCCAATAGTGTCACCAGTATTGGACAGAATGCTTTCAATGGTTGTACCAATCTAACCTCTGTCACCAACAATGCCACCACTCCGCAGAGCATCAAAACGAATGTGTTTGACGGTTTGACACTATCGAACATCACTTTGTTCGTGCCGGAGGCTTCTGTCGAGGCCTATGCCACTGCGGATGTATGGAAAGATTTCAAGATAGTAGTCAAGCGATGGACGAGCGGCTCAACGACCTGCACGTTGTACGCGGACGGCTCGTTCGTGGTAGCACCTATCGACGGCGATGCCAGCCAGCAGGACGCCGAGTAAGAGCAGACAACACAACATTACCTTGTCCTTCAACAGACTTACGAACAACCATCGTGAGTCTGTTTTTTATAAACATGTCGCCTGTCGTCATGTCGTCATGTCGCCTGTCGTACATCGTACATCGTACTTCGTCACTTCGTACTTTACCTATACCCGGAAGTGTCCCCGATGAACAGAAAAAACAATATATAATTTGTCACAAAACAGGTAAGGATTTGTCCCACGTCTTGTAAATATGGGAATTTTTTTGTACCTTTGCACGTTTTTTAAGGTGAAAGGTGAAAATTGAAAGGTGAAAGGTGAAAGGTGAAAATTGAAAGGTGAAAGGTGAAAATTGAAAATTGAAAGGTGAAAATTGAAAGGTGAAAGGTGAAAATTGAAAGGTGAAAATTGAAAGGTGAAAGGTGAAAATTGAAAATTGAAAGGTGAAAATTGAAAGGTGAAAGGTGAAAATTGAAAGGATAACATATATATGAAACACAAAATTCTATCTCCTATGAAACACAGGATTCTATCTCTTTTTGCGGCGGTGGTATGCGCCGTAGGAACGGTATCCGCCAGTTGGATGCCAAGTGAACATTATTGCACATTCTGCGACAACTTCAAGTTCGACCATGCGTTCCAGTTCTACAGTGCCGGATCGCAGAACAACGGCAAGAAAACAGAGGAAATGGCTGTTCAGTTCCAGGAATGTCACGGCGTGATAGCCTTCTCGCTGATGACCTGGGACCGCAGGATGCTGGCGCAGACGACGAACTGGGGTATGACATGGGTGGAGGTCTATCTGACCGGTGGT
>JAFVDD010000042.1 GCA_017478725.1 Paludibacteraceae bacterium | reverse complement strand
GCCAAACAACAAGTAGGACTTTTTGCTCGTATTATCAGCAAAATCAGCGCAATCACTGTCCTACAATATATTAACTTTATCAACAACAAACCGATTGGAAGAATTAAATATGCGCTGGGGTAATTCCGCCAACGGGTTAAAATATAAAAAAGTACAGAAAAATTTGCATATGCAAAATATTTTTTGTACCTTTGCGCCCGAATGGTAATAAAATATCCGCATATAAGCTTTGTTATTGCACTGGTGCTGTTGTGCATACCCTGCACAGACTTGTCGGCAGGTGGAAAGAAAGCCACCAAGCAAAAGCCTGCAGTTCAAGAACGTGTATATATAGAGTGTAACACCATAGCCGGTGGGTACACCTACACAGGCGTCCGTACACAGATAGCGAATACATTGTATGATGCCGGCTACCTCGTCGTACACACCCCCACAGACGCCGATTGGGCAGTAAGTGTAACAGGCCAGACACTGGATATGCAGCAAACGGACTTTGGGAGCATCAGTTATTACGCTGTCAAAGTAGAAGTTACGATTCTGATAGACCGTGGCAATTTCAGGCAGAGGCGATATGAAGGTGTGCTAACCGAAAAAGGCCGTCATACAGCGGGTTTTGACGAAGCAGCTACAGAGGCATATGATAAAATGATTCCGCAAATCCAAGCAACCATCAAACAATACTTGACAGAATGAAAAAAATAATTTCTTTATTCCTCGTCCTGGGTATGACTTTCTTGCCGATGTTCGGACGAGACATCAAAAAGGCAGAGCCACAACAGCCACAAGTTAAGAAAGTGGCTATTCTGGAAACCGTTGACAAAATGGGTACGATTTCATACGCCCACAAGCTGATGCTGCGCACCAGCCTTGCCAAAGCCATCACCGAGGCGGAAGGCTATGAAGGCTATGACCGCACGGACCTGGAGTCGCTGTTAGGAGAACAAAACTTCCAGCGCACCGGTTTGGTGAGTGACGAACAGATCAAGGAGTTGGGAAAACTGACCGGAGCACAATATGTGCTGGTGGCAGAAGCCGTGAAAGTAGATTCCACCATGATTTTTTGCACTGCTAAAATTATAGATGTGGAGACAGCCAGAACCTTACGCGCAGAGAACCAACTGATGAAAGCGACACCTCAAGATATTCAAATAGGTTGTACTACCATGGCAGGCAATCTGTTGGACGTGGAACTGAAGACAGGGATTACTTCGTCGGCAGCATCGTCTGCACCTGTTAGTACAAACCCCGCAGCCAACCCTCCCAAACAGGTTACAGCGCCTCCTGCTCCCGGAAGCAACACACAGTCTAATCAATCCACATCGACTCCCAGGCCTCAAACGGCATACAAAGTATATTGGGATGGATATGCCGGTGTGTCATTTCGAGTTACCAAATGTGTCTATTCCACGGGACGTCTGCAAATGACAATACTCATAACCAACAATTCCAAGAACAGTTTGAGCAGTAGTTTAGAAAGAGAGCCGAACTTGGGTACAAAGCCGTTTCAAGTCTTTGACAATGCAGGAAACAACTACAATAAGCATAAAACCACGGGAATGATTGCAGGCAATCGATTTGATGAATATGGTACCCACTTTGACATGCCGACTGAGACATCTGTAAAAATGCAAGTTGAGATTAGCAATTTTGACGAAGAAGCAACTAAAATCACATCTTTCACATGTAGTTTCCGAGGTATGTCAGACCGTCCATATGGGGGAGCCAGCCTTGAAATCAAGAATATCCCTATTACTAAACAATAATTATTGCGATGATGAAACGACTAATAGGTATATTGTGTTGTATAGTAATTGGAACGGGGTGTCTGTTTGCCCAGACATCTAAGGCAAATGATACCCCCGAAGAAAGAATTATTCCCATTCATGACTTGCTGCGCTATCCGTTAGGGATGAAAGATGTGAAGTGGTCAGAATCTGCTGCCAAACAGAAAAAGAAAATAGTTGCTGTTTATGGTGAGGATTGTTTTGACAAATATAATAAAGATGAGATAAATTGCAAGATTGGGAAATGCTATCAGAGCACGATAACTGTTTCAACTTTCAACTGCAAATACAACTGGACTCGTTATCATTTCTCAGCTTCTGATTGGGAGAACGCCTATTCGTTAGCCTACCAGATTTTAGAAGACCTACGATCATATGGATTTGAGTTGCAAAACTTACATTTAAACGAAAAGGGCGACCGCTATCACACAATTGCCACATATTATTCATTCCCAATATATGGATACATCAACGATATTCAATATAACTTAATTTCTTTGGAGTGTTTTCCCAAAAGTGTAATATTGCGAGTAGATACAAACAAAAAGAAGAGTAAAAACTAAATTATACTATATTTATCATGAGTGAATATAAGACCAAAGGCGGAGAAGTGCAGCATTGCCCCAATTGCGGAGCAGTAGTGCCTGAATCGGCATCGGTATGCCCCAAATGCGGCTATGAGTTCAGCGAGATAGCCGCCAACAGCAGTTCGATGATATTAGCCGCATTGCTGGCTCAATGCGAGTCTGACAAAGACAAATGTCAGGCTATAGAGACCTTTCCGTTGCCTAATTCCAAAGCAGACTTGTTGGAGTTTGTGACAGCACTCAAGCCGCGTATTCAGAAAATAGACAGCCCTCTGGCCGACGCCTATATGGTGAAATACCAGGAGATTATTGAGAAGATTAAAGTCTCCTTTCCGAACGACAGACAGCTGAAGCCGTTTGCGGATGAGTTTGACGGGTTGTACGCCTCCATTCAAGCGCAAAAGGATAAAAGCGGTCGCAAGAACTGGCTGAGCGCAAACATAAAAACAATAGTGGTTGCCGCCTGCGTAGTGATTGCATTGCTGGTAGCAGGGGGAGTGCTGATTGCATTCCGCGACACGGCAGCCAACAATGCCGACCGCTGTGTAGCCGCAGTAACCACGGCTGTGGATAAAGACAACCTGAAGCAGGCACGCAATTACGTAGTAGGATACAAGAACGACAAGGACGAAGTGATTGAAGGCTACGTCACGCTGCTGAGCAAATATATGGACGAAGGTATGTGGGAAGATGCCAAGGCGCTGGTGGAATACTACGGTCAGGGAGCCTATACCCAACCGCTGAACCACGGATTGTACAACTACCTGCTCTCCGTAGGCGATTACGAGCAAGCAGAGGCCTATATCAACGTGGAAGCCAAGCCTACGGACAAGGAATACTACGACTACATGGAAGAGTGCGTCAAGCTGATGTGCGAGGCGGGAATGATCAGTCCTGCGCAACAGTTTATTGCCAAGAAGGCATTGCATTTCGCTTCCAACCGCAGCACCAGCCGCTACAGCAAAGCGAAAGTAGAGGAGAAGCTGAACAAGATAGTAGCCGCATACCAATAAACAGAAGACAAATACTCACCAATAAATCTATACAATTATGGGACTTTTCGGTTTAGGTAAGAAAACAAACGAAGGCGGTCTGATGGACGCCATTAACATCGGAGATGTAAAAAATTACCTGATTTGGAAATGGCGTCCGAAAGGGCAAGGAGCCAACTCAACCAACAAGGAGAATGCGATCCGTACGGGTAGCAGCCTGCTGGTGAACGAGGGTCAAGCCGCCATCTTTATTTATCCTAATAGCGGTGGCAAATCGGATGTTCGTTTAGGTTATTTCAACGGCACTATTGAGACAGGGAACATGCCTGTATTAGCCAATATCATCGGCAAAGCCTATGATGGAGGAACACCGTTTCAGGCACAGGTATATTTCATAACCCTCTATGAGGGCGGAATGCAGGTACATTTCACCGTCCCGTATTTCACCGTCCGTCCCTCGCAGAAAGAGTTCTCCATGTACAATATAGAGATGGCAGTGGACGGCACACTGACTTTTGCTGCAGCACCGACTGACATGCAAATGGAGGGCATGTACATGTATCGGAGACAAAACAACATGACCTCTCTGGAGTACGAGGATTTCCGCATTGAGACTTTGAAAGAGGCGGCACGTAAGGTATTCCGTATGTGGGGCGGCAAGGACACCACGATGGAAGATGTGCAAGACAAGATTTTAGCGATGGTGACCAGTAGTATCAAAGGTACATTCTCCAAGATTCCGCAAGGCGTGTTTGTTCTGCAAGCCAATGAAATGATTGAGGAATGGCAGAAAGTTATCTACCAGAAAATAAACACAGACCTATGCAATACGCTGGGGCTGTGGCCTACCCGTCTGGATATAACAGACATCCGGTTCAAGGAGAACAGCGAAGACTACCAACAGCTCAAGGATCTTGTATCAAGGCAGGCTTACAATATTTCCATGCAGAACCAGAAGAATCTTCTGGAACAGTTGGCTACCGACGCCGCTGTTCGCAACGGCATGGTTATCCGTCAGGCCAATATTCAGATGGATCACATGGAGGATATGATGGATCGCATGCGCGAAGAATCACAATACGCACAGCATATGCAGACCGATGCCACAATGCACCGTACAGCCCTGTCGTCCGAACAGTCCAATTTGGGTGCACACACCGTGAATGTACAAGGCGATGTCATGCGCACCGGCATGGAGAACATCGGCAACATGGGAATGATGGACTTCGGCAACGGAGGCGGCATGAATCCTGCGGGTATGATGATGGGTATGGGTATGGCTTCAGGCATGGCCGGTCAGATGGGTCAGATGATGGGCAATATGGGTAACGCATTCAATAATCAGGTTACCCAAGGCAGTGCCCCGACACCACCGCCTATGCCGGGTCAGACGCCCCCAGCTCCCCCCACACCCAATGCTACAGCCTATTTTGTACTGGTCAACAACCAGCAGGCCGGTCCGTTTGACGCGAACACCCTGCGTCAGATGGCTGCAGCAGGGCAAATCAACCTGCAGACGATGGTATGGGCACAAGGGATGCCTCAATGGGCAGCCGCAGGAACGATTCCCGCACTTGCACAGCTGCTCCAGACACCGCCGGCTCCCCCCACTCCGCCCACACCGCCTATTCCCGGTAGTGTACCGCCCCCGCCTCCTGTGAGGTAAAAGAAATGGCAAATGATAAAACTGATTAAATTGCAAATATCGTTATGAATCCCCAAGATTTTGACGCACTAGTTAGTGCCGGCACCGGTTTCTTCACACAGAACCAGATGGTCAACTCCGGTGCAGTCACACAGATGTCCCAGCAGGCCATACAGAATGTTCAGGCTATGCAGACCCCGCCTCCTTTCGGCAATGTACCGCAAGCAGTTTCTTCGCCTGTTTTTGACCGTATTGACCAAGAGCGGCGTGCCGCAGCCGGCGAGGCAGCAACAGAGCAGCTTCAATTTTTTGTACTTATCAACGGCGCTCAAAAGGGTCCTATCTCGTTGGAGCAGTTGAAAGGTCTGGCTATAGTGGATGTAATAGATGAGAACACACAAGTATGGCGTCAGGGAACTCCCGAGTGGACGGATCTGAAGAATTGTCTCGCTAATTTGAACTAACCCTAAAAACATTACTGCTATGACTGATTCAGGTATGTTTGACAAAGTGGTGGAATTCGGTATGGGCATGGCTATGATGCAACAGATTCCGCAGATGATGAACACTGCGAATGCAAGCGCCACCCAACCAGTGCCTCCTCCGCTCCCCAAAGCGAATGCCTATTTTCTTGCCATCGGAGGCAAGCAATACGGCCCGTACACAGCAGACCAGTTGCGTCCGTTCGTTCCGACCGGTCAGATTGCCAAAGAGACACTGGTATGGTGTCAGGGTATGCCGGCATGGCAACAAGCGGCAACCGTGGCTGAATTGGCACCGCTGTTTCCGGTATGATGTATCACCCCCAAACACATTCAACTACAATGAAAATCAATCCTATTATGACTGTCCTGTCGCTGGCACTGGCAGCACTGGTAGCTTACGCACTATATTCCTACTGCCATAACGAGGAGTTGCAATGGATTATCACCATCCTCGGAGGCGTCAGTATCTTCCTGACCTGGGCCGGCACTATGGCGGTGAGTGTGGAAGACCAGAGACGAAATATCAATTTCAAGGTGTTCAACGGTATTTTTGCCGGCATCGTCACCGTGATGCAGTTTGTATTTGCGCTGACGACCGCCGTTTCCAAACCCACCTATATTCTCACCACTGGTGTTGTCACACTCATCTGGCTGATGGCGGCCTACGCCTTGGGCAGACCCAAGAGCAACGGGTGAGAAACTACTAACGAACTACTAATTAATTACCAACTAATCACTAACTCTAATCTCAAATTTTTACAGTTATGAAAAAGTTATTATTTGTCATGATGGCTGTAGTAATAGCCTGTGGCACGAGCTGGGCCGACCAGTCCGAATCTAAACAACTGCGCAAAGAGCGTCAGGAGATCCGCAAACAGACCAAGAAAGAGCTGAACGAGCGCGCCGTTAAGGATGCACGCAAAGAGGCCAAACGCCTGAAAAAAGAAGGTTGGATCGTCAGCCCGGGTCAGCTGCCGCTGGAGAAACAGCTGGATCGTTCGTATCGCATGCAGATGGAGTATGACGAGAACCTCTTCCCCAAATACATTATGGCTGACGCTCAGTCGATAGGCGAGAACTACGATGCAGCCAAGACATCCGCTACGAGCCTGGCTATCACCAATTTGGCCGGTCAGATCCAGACCGAGGTAAGCGCTCTCATCGAGAACACCGTAGCCAACAAACAGATGGAAGCAGGTGATGCCGCATCTATCGTTGAGACCGTGATGGCCAGCAAAAACCTCATCTCACAATCTATCGGCAAGACCATCCCCGTGGTAGAGTGCTATCGCGAGGTGAAGAAAGGCGGCAACAAGGAAGTGCTGGTTCGTATCGCTTACAACGGCGAAATGGCCAAACAGGCTGCACGCAAAGCTGTCCGCGACGAGCTGGAGAAAAAAGGCAACAAGCTGCACGAGCAACTGGATAGCGCACTGGGTTTCTAAATCCTCTATCACCCAATCAAGATGAAAAGACTGATTTGCTTTGCAACGGCACTGCTGCTCATCGGAGCGGCAGTTGCCGCTGACAGAGTAGTGCAATCCTCCGCACGGCGTACACCTAAGTGGATAGGCGGCATGGAGGACGGTTACTTCATTGTGTCTGCCCAAGCCGCCACGCTCAGTGATGCACAGGAGAAAGCCATGACACAGCTGCGCGAACAGATTGTTTCGGCCGTGGCTACGCGCCTGCATTCTGCCACCACTATCACCATGCATGAGGTGACCGACAACGGCAGTATTGATTTCCACAAGGAACTGGACAGCCGGCTGAGTGTCCAGGCTGCGGATATACCCTATCTGGCCAATATATCGCCCTCGCACGCCGAAGCCTACTACTGGGCGAAGATACGCAGGGCGGACAAATCCACCTATTATATCTATCACATCAAATACCCGCTATCCAACTCCAAACTCCGATTGCTGGTGGAGGACTACGAGAAACAGCAAATAGTCCTGAACGACTCTTTGCAGGCATTCGCCTCAACCGACATGGCGGACTACGACAACTTGGACCGGATGCTGCTCCGCCATTCCCGACTCAAACAGTTTGCCGCTTCGCTCCGCGAGGATGACCCGCGGCAGGATATTTGTTCAGCCATCCGGCGCAACTACGAACAGATGCTCAGCCGGAACCTCCGCATCGCTGTGCTGGACTCCGACCGGCAACGGACTACCGTGGCGCTGTTCTATGGCGACACACAACTGGAGAACACACTCAAGCCCAAAACCAAAAGCAACTGTCTCACCGCTGTCGAGACAAAAATCACCCGCAACACAGCCGTGTTCACCTACGATTTCTTAACCGGCTGCTACGACGAAGACCAAAACTGGCTGGATGTGCAATACACCGTTCTGGGCAAGAAAATAACCACACGGTGCTACATCCGCTAAACCACCTTGATTGAACACTCCTATGAAACGAATCAACCTCCTGATAAGTATATTGCTGCTGGCAGGCACCGGCTATGCCCAACGGCTGACCGAACTGAGCCGCCCTCTTCCGCCGGCAGTGATGGCGGAAGCTCCCATGCCTGAGGAGATGGCTGCCAAATACGAGCGCACGCGCACCGAGCGGCACAACAAGTTTCTCACCCCTGTCACCGATACAAAGGCGGCTGTGGGGGCAACGGTGAGGGCCAAGAAAGAGCAATATATCATCTCCGGGGACAACCAAGCGTTTGCCATCCGGTACAACCCTTCGGACAAATACCAGATGCACATCCCCAATTACCGCCTGCTGAACACCTCTCACGGACGTGAGGCCGTCAAAGGCGACGGAGGCAAATTCAATGTCAAGAAAGACCGTATCTCTTATGCCGTCATCAGCAACGGCAACGAGATCCGCATCATCAACAAAAGCCACAAAGCCGTGGATATGAGCGAGTTCAAGCTCACCACCGAAAGCGAGGCTATTGCCATGAACGGCAACAAGATCGAGCTCAAAGTGCCTACGGTCCTCATCGCCGCAGGCTACTACCCGTTGCAGCACAAGATCGAATGTACCCACCTCCTCTCCGGAGCCTCCTACACGTTTGACCTGCTGATGTACTGGGACAAGCAGCTCAATCTCTCCGGCGAGACACACGCACTGGCTCTATGCCGTCTCAAGAGCCAAGCCGCGGACAATACAGGCGTGCTCTGCGACCTTGATTCACACGTCATGCGTATCGTGGAACTGCCGCTGGTTATCAACGGCGACGGCAAAGACGGTGCCAACGGCAAGAAAGGACGCTACGGCGCTAACGGTACCAACCAGAGCTCTTACAAAGACAAAGACGGCAACACACATTCTATTGCCGGCACTTGCGGCAAGCCCGGCGAGGACGGCACCGACGGAAAAGACGGCACCGACGGAGGACATTTCCTCTTCTGCCTCAGCCCGGATTTCATAGAGACCTACGGCATTGACGGACTCATTGCCACGATTGATGCCGGTATAGGCGGCAAAGGAGGCAAAGGAGGCGAAGGAGGCATCCACGGCAAGGGCAGCGGATGCTCCGGCAAAGCCAATGACGGCAAAGACGGCAAAGACGGCCGAGACGGACAGAGAGGCGATTTCCTTTACGTAGCCGCAGATGTGGATGCGTTTATAGGTCAGATTTTCAAATAAGGAGGCATGCAATGAAAAAGACTCTTCTGATACTAACCGCAGCACTGATAGGTGCTGCTATGGCACAGGCGCAGAAAGCCGAAAAGCGCACGTTCAGCCCGTATTACCGCAATGCGCTGACCAACATGATGGTCTATCATGCCGAGGATGAGTTCGGGTATGATGTTTATCAGATTTTTAAAGACCTGCCGCCTGCTGACAAATACGACACGCACGATATCGATTTGCGGGTTCTGGACAACGCCCTTATCACAGGCGTCAGCAAGCACAAAGGCAACGGACTGCACCGCCAGACTTACGGCAGCAGCATGGTACTCACAACCGACGAGAAACAGGCTAACGCCGACGCGCTGCTACAACTGCTCAACGATGCCGAGGTAGGCAAACGGATCGTGGCCAAATGGTTCGGCTTACACGGTCAGACACTCCAGGACGCTTGTTTCAATACCAACCTGATTGAGGAACGGAGCGACTACAATGCCTCCGTTGCGGATGTCGAGAAAGCACGGTTTACGGTGGAAGGCACGGCTGCCTTGCGAAACATATCCGAGGAACTGATCAGCCACTCCTTTGTACTCGTCAGCGACATGACGTACATCACTGCCGAAAACCGCGCCACGGCAGCCAAAACCACGTTTGCCGTCTTAGGAGGCGTGCTGGATGTCTTCACCGGAGGCAACTCGGGAAGACGTATGGCAGAAGATGTAGGAGACATCTCCGACCAGTTCACCGGATTCAAGGTCATGACGCACTCCTATCTGTTCCAACTGGTATGGAACGACAGTATAGCCAACCTCTTCTACACCAATTATTACACTACCGAGCCGAACCCGGAAAAACTAACCGCTTTCCTCAAAGACGAGACATCCTTCCGCATCGTCTATCTCGGTACCGAATCGGCTAACGCCGAGCAAACCAAAGTGGTAGGCAAATACAGCCGGGAGGATCTCCTGCAAATGATTACCGTACGCTCGATCGACAAGAATGTCGCAAAACTGCAGAAACGCTTCGAGGCTTTCCGCGTGAAAGCGCCTATCACCGCCATCGAGTACAACAAAAAAGGCAAAATCATCGGTTTCAGGGCGCCTATCGGCGAGAAAGAAGGAGTGGAAGACAACCTGAAATTCGAAGTACTGGAATGCAAACTGGTCAAAGGCAAACTGAGCTACCGCCCCGTCGCCAAACTGGTGCCGGTTAAAAACCGTATATGGGACAACCGGTTCAATGCACTTATCGAGAACGACTCCGACGGAGAGATCCAAGGCACACTCTTCAAACTCGATTCCGGCAATCCTGCCGACATCCTGCCGGGTATGCTCATCCGGCAAATCAAAGGATAAATATTATTCACTATTCATATGAAACGATTTGTATCACTCCTAATGGCTTGCGTCGGTATGGCTGCCTCCCTCTGCGCGCAGACGCAACGCAAAGCCGACACACAAACTGCACAATGGCGCTACGAACTGCAGGCTGCCGTAGGACAGGCTGTCGAAGGCGCCACACTCGTCCGCGTCTGGACTTATTCCACCAAGCCGAATATAGCGGAAGGGCAGGCCGGCAAAAACGCCGTGCACGGTATTATCTTCAAGGGTTTCCCGGCCAGCAACGACGGCACACGGATCGTCGGACGAGACCCGCTCATCAACGATCCTGATACCGAGCAAAAATATCAGGACTATTTCACCGAGTTCTTCAAAACCGGCGGCGCTTACCAACGCTATGTTTCCTATATCGGCAACGGTGTGCCTGACCAGATACTCAAAGTCGGCAAAGAGTACAAAGTGGCGGTCACCGTCGTGGTGCTCATCGACCAGTTGCGCAAACGGCTGGAGGAAGACGGTATTCTCAAGCCTATGGACCAAATCCAGGGCAAAATGCCGACCATCATGGTCGTACCCGCTGCCGCGTGGTGCCACCGCAACGGCTTCACACAGACGTTCGACAACCAGGGCGTCACAGAAGAAGTACCCGACTACAACAAAGCGCTACTCAGCAGTACTGACCTCACCGTCGCTATCAATACAATCAACGCACGCATGACCAAACGGGGATTCCCCATCAAGGACCTTGAGGCGGCACTCAAAACACTCAAATCCGAGTCCGCCGAAGACGCAATGATCACCTCCAAGTCCGGTGACGCTATTGCAGAGACGCCTATCGACATCCTGCGCCGTACAGCCAAGGCCGATATCTGGATTGAGATTGACTGGTACACTACGCAGGAGAAAGGCGGCTCCGTCACACGGCTCACCTACTCCATGCGCGCTATCGACGCCTACACCGATTTCGTCGTTGCCGGCGTACCGCCTACCACCGGACAAGCCGTCTATACCTCCTCCTTCCAGCTGCCTATCATGATGGAATCGGCTATTCAGGGACAGTTCGACCCCTTCTGCAACACGATGCAGGATTATTTCACCAAACTGGCACAACAGGGCAGGCCGATCAAAATGCGCATCCTCTCATGGGACTCCTTCGAGGACGGACTGATGACCGAACTCGACGGCGATGAGCTGCATGAGATCATCACCGACTGGGTCGCCGACAACACCGTCAACTCCAAGTTCGGTGCCGTCGATCTCAGTCCCTCAGGCAACCGCATGACCATCGAGCAGGTACATATACCCCTCACCAACGAGAAAGGCCGGGACCTTGACGCCAGAGCCTGGGCAAGACCGCTCCAGAAAATGCTACGCAACAAATACAATATCGATTCCAACCTCTCTGCCAAAGGGCTCGGACAAATACAACTTATCATAGGAGACAAATAATATGAAAAAGATAACTTCCCTCATTCTTACCCTCCTCTTTTCTGCCGGTTTCATCTGCGCGCAAGACTCCGACAACCGCCTCAACGACCAACAGCGGGTGGCACTCACGCCCGTTGTGCTCGATGAGGCCATACCTGCCGGAGCGCACAAACAGCTCGTCAACAAAATGACGCAGATGGCCGCCAAAAACGGATGCGCAGCTGTCTCCAACAGCCGCTTTGTCATCACCTGCTCCGCCGACATCCTCACCAAGGATATCACACCTACCGCGCCGCCTATGCACGCCTACACCATCGCGCTCACTTTCTTCGTGGGAGACGGCATCGAGGGACGACTCTTTTCCTCACACACTGTCGAGACCAAGGGAGTAGGACCGTCGCCCGAGAAAGCCTATATCAATGCGCTCAAAAACGTACGCGTCAACGACCCTGCTTTCAAAGCCATGATCGACAAAGGTAAACAGGAGATCGTCGCCTATTACAACACCTATTGCGATATCATCATCGCCGATGCACGCAACCAAGTGGCACGCCACCAATACACCGAGGCGCTCGACCTCCTCGCCGGCATACCTGCCGTCTGCGAGGAATGCTACCGGCGCGCACAGGACGAGTCGCTCGCTGCCTATCAGGCATGGCGCGACGAGGTTTGTCTCATGGCACTCCAACAGGCACAGGCCGCCTGGGCCAAACACGATGCCGCTGCCGCCGCCGAAGCACTGACGCTCATTCCTACCGACGGAGCCTGCCTGCCCGAAGCCAAAGCGCTGCAAAAAGAAATAGCAGCCAAACTCGATGCCAAAGAGCGGCAGGAATGGGAGTTCAAGATGCAGCAGTACGAAGACCAACTCGAAGCTCAACAGCAGCGCATCGCAGCCGCCGACTCGCCTGCCGCACGGCAACAGATCGTACAATCCGCCCCCGCTGCCGCCAACAGTGCTTCCGAGCACTCCGAGAAATGGAACACCGCTGCCACAACCTCCCAACCTGCAAAACCCGCCTATCAGGTCAAAGGCAAATGGTTTAAATAACAGGCAGCTACCGGGTCGCTATACCCCAAAACACCAAAAGAGGTCGTCTCACGACGGCCTCTTTTACTAATAAGGTATAACAAACAATCTCTATTTTATCACTTGCTTTAATCAAGCTTACTCTTTCTGAACCAACTATTGCAAAACCCGTGCCAAACTCTTTTTGCAGATAAAAAAAATATTTTTTTTGCATATCTCAAAAAAAAGTTGTACCTTTGCAGCCGAAAAAGTAAAAACAGCCATCAGAAATCAGAAGTCAGCCATCAGAAAGAAAAAACAGGTCTGACCATGCTGAAAGCTGATAGCTGAAAGCCCAATAAAGACATACAAGGCGCAGGTGTGCGCCGGACAAACAGCGTTAATAGCCAAACTTGATTACTTGGAAACTTCGACACTTTTTAAGTAAATCACATGATGTTCAAGCAAAAGCTACTCGACGCTCGCGCCTGCGGCGTGAGCTTTTGCGTAGAATTTGAGCATCATAGGTAGTCGAAGACCTCAAGTAATCAAATAAAGCGGACAAAAGTTCACGTTTTTTTGTTGTATGTATATACTCAAAGATAATACCCACTTAAAAAAATATTCACAATGAAAACAAAACATTTACTATTCTCTGTATTGACCCTGCTGATGGCGGGAGCAATACAAGTTTGGGCAGACGAAGCGCTCTACCAAACCATCTTCAATTCGTCCAATAACAGTAGTGGCATCACTAGTTATACTGCGACTTGGACAAACACTACCGACGGATTCCAAACGACTATTGCGAATGGCAACAACAATAACAACGGCTGGGAGTATGTCAAGTTCGGACGAAAGGGCAATGCCTCGGTAGGTACTATTACCACAGCCAATCCCATGGAAGAAGTGTTAGACCGTGTGACGGTAACCATTGATGCAGTGACGGCAAGCAGCATTAACGGTATCAAACTCTTGACCTCTTCCGATGGCACGACCTTCACCGAGCGCGCTTCATTTACGATTGCGAAAGGCTCACAGACAGCAACAATCCCTGAAAATGTGCGCCAAGCCAACCTCTACTACCAGATCCAGTTTGATTGCGCTTCCGGTTCAGCTAATGGCCTTGTGCAAGTAAGCAAAGTGGAATATTTCGAACATGTCTATGTGCCTCCCACGCCGACGGCTACGCTGACCGCCGATGCTGATAGTATCAATAAAGGTGACACCGTGCATTTCTCTTACACGACAGAAAACACAGAGAGCCACGAGTTGGTGGATTTGAACTACAGACTATCGTCGGCTACCGAATGGACTACTGTCACAGAGCCGGAGATCGCATTCTTGGGTTCCACAGGAACCTATAGTGTGTATGCGCGTATTCGCGTGGATGATAATAAGGTGATTAACTCCGACACGGTGGCTGTTTATGTGAAACCGCAAACCACTTCTGCTACCATCTCTGCCACCGACTGGGCGACAGCACAGGAGTTAGAGATAGGCGACAGTCCTGAACCTCTCACGAAAGACGGCGTCACTTTTGCATTCAACGCAGGCACCGGTTCGGCTGTGACATATGCCTCAGGCGGTTATTTCAACATGCGGGCAGGCAATATGCTCTCCTTTAGCGTCCCAGAAGGGTATGTCATCACAGTTATCCATCTCTACACAAATGTCTATAGCCAAAAGACTTATTTAGTCAACGGCACATGGTCTTCAGGAACGGCTACTGCCACCACCTCCACGACGGACAAACAAGTGATATGGACGGGAAGTGCTCAAGATGTTAGTGTTACAGTCAATAATGTAGTAGCAATTACTTCGCTGAGGGTCTATTATACAGACATTAATCAGAATTACTTTGTCTCTTTTTATGACGCAGATCGCAACTTAATTGAGACACAGAAAGTGCGCTTTGGTTCCACCGTTAATCCTCCTACACCTCCGACTGTGCCCGATAAGAACTTCATCGGTTGGCGAAGCGGAAGCGCAACTTCTACGACGATACTTACACCCACAGAAATAGCCGCTACTGCCGTGCGAGCAGATGTCAGTTATTATGCCGCGTATGAGTATGATGCTTCTGTACTCAACGAGACCACTACTATCACGGCATATGAAGTGTTAGTGGACAATGGCACCACATCGTGGGGAGGTTTCACCTTTGAGTCACTTGACTTCACGAAGAATGACAAATCGGTATTCTTCAACAAAGGCACCAGTTCCAATATGTATTGGAACAAGTCCAACTCAGACGCATATTTCTCGTTCACGAAAGGAAACACGATTCGCATCAGGTCGAACAACATGATGCATAAGGTCACTTTCACTTTCTCCTCAACAATCAGTTCGACCTATAGTTCTGTTACCTCGGGCAAACTCTCTGTCAGCGGTAATCAGATGATTTGGGAAGGCAGTTCATCTGATTTTACAGTTACTTGCACCACTTCTCCAAGCGGCAGTTTTTATCTAAAAACCATCACTATCCTCTCCGACACGAACAAGACAACGGCTACCGTTACTTTCGTTGGTATAGATGGACAAATCATACAGCAGCAAGAGGTCGCTTTGAATGCCAAAGTAACGGCTCCTGCCTTGCCTGCTCACTCCGAGACGGGAATGCAGTATGTTTGGAATAAGACTATCGCCCGCGCGACAGAAGATGTTACCTATACGATGAAAGAAGAGCCCATTATCCATCTTGACGCCACCAGCGAATATCTCAGCAATAATGCTGTTTCTGCCAGCGACGGCTACTCCTATTCTCTGACACAAAATAGGGCGCAGATATTCTTCAAAGGGTCAACATATAACTATTCTGACGGATTAATGGTAGACTCTGTCAAAGTGGTCTCCACGGTTGATGAACCTATTCGGAGGATTATGATCAATGGCAAACTTTCTAGATGGAAGGCATCTACTGGAGTATTCGATGGAACATTATGGTATGGCGTAGCCAACGAAGTGACCTTCAAAAGGTCAGAATCGGGTATCTATTATTTGTCTTCCATTCAAGTACTCTCTACACCTCATTACGTAACGGTGGACTTCCGCGATGCCGAAGGGCGACAGATCACAACGCAGGAAGTGGAAGTGGGAAAGCCGACCACCTCTCCTGCAGTGCCGGAGATAGAAGACATGAAGCAAACGGGATGGATGATAGATACCACATTTGTGAGTCTGGAAGATTTTGCGGTAATGCCGATTATGGATAATATGTTATGCGTGGCGAAATACGAATATCATACTTTTACCGTCACGTTCCTTGATCCGGACGGCAACCTAATCACCACACAGAAAGTAGCGAAAGGCGAGAGCCCTATATCTCCTGAGTTTACACTGCCGGAAGGCACAGCGCTTGCAGGGTGGCTGATAAACGGCGAACTGGTGAGCATCGAAGAGTTTGAGGCAATGCCTATCACCGATTTCCTCACCTGCACCGCCCAATACACCATTGCGGAAGGCTATCACACTGTCACTTTCGTAGACCGCAAAGGCAATACGATAGAGAGCCTCTATATCGAGGATAATCACTTCGCCACACCTCCTACTGCACCTACTGTGGATAACTTCCGCTTCGTGGGTTGGCAAGCAGAAGGCAGTTCGATTGTCCTCAGCGCAGAACAAATTACCACAATACCTGTTACGGCAGACATCACCTATACCGCCGCCTACGAATTAGACTTAGAGCACGCAACACCTATCACGGTCGTTCAAGCCAACACCATCTGCTCGCAACTCAGCCCTAATACCCAATCGGAGGATATGTATTTGGTGAAAGGTGCGGTTTATCAAAAGAACTCTTCCATCGTATACATCAATGAGGACCGGACTATCTCGTTCTACATGAAATCGTATGGCGGTAAGGAAATGTATGTAACGAATGTAACAGGTCCTGTGGTTGTGAAATCCGACCTACAAGAAGGCGATACCGTCATTGTGTATGCCTACCTCTATCGTAACGGCAGTGAAAATACAATGCGCGACGGCTCTGTCGAGGCAATCATCAACAATCGCAACTATTTTCCATCGGCAACAGCAGACCTGCTATACGACTTCAATGGAGATGGTATCAAAGAGTATATCGACAAAGAGACAGATAGTTACGCATACTTCTTAAAGGAGCGAAACTCCATGGGCAAATACATCTCGAAGAAGATACTCTTTAACTACGACTATAGCAGCAAAGATTATGAACTGAAATTCCTACAAGACATCAATGGTGACGGGCAACCGGATATAACCTTGTGGAATAATGATTATCTGCCCTATAACCGCACCATGGTTAGTGACGAAGATGGCTACACGAGATATGACAGTATGACCGTGATAACCAATTTCGACATCAACCGAGACGGACGACAAGACTATATCTTCATAAACCAAAAACAAGCCATCAGTAGTTCGTCAACAATCAATTATGGCTCAATCGGTTACCAACAACCCGACGGTTCGTTCCATTCGGAGTTGATGCGTGTGATGACATGGAGTGAGTTTGTTGCGCAAGCCACATCCGAAGAGTTAGACCAAATCAACAACCCGCAGAACTACTCTTTGGGCGATGTGTCGAGATATACCTATACGTTTGGTTTGTCGGACTTGAGTGGTGCTGCCCTGGCGCGTGCGCCGAAACGCGTATCTCCTCGCAGAGCACAAAGCGTAGGTTACACACTCCCTGCGCCGAGCAAAGCAATCGATATGAACGGTGACGGACTGGCGGACTTGATTGACGAGAAGAACGGCGTCATCTACACCAACATGGGCAATGGCAAATGGGTGATGACTGCCACCAACGGTATCGTCATTCCTGCCGATCTGAACGGCGACGGTATCACAGACTTTATCTTCCCGGGCACGAAACTCTATGTATCGGTCTATAGCAAAACGACCAATGCCTTTACCACTACCACGCTTTACACCAACGCGGCGGTGGACGACATCGTCTATGCACAGGACTTCGACCGCGACGGAGATATTGACCTGCTAGCAACTTTCACCGCAGTGAACAATACCACAAAGACGGCTTATACTTGTTTCTTCAAGAACGACGGCAATGGTACTTTCACCCGCCAAGCGGAACAAAGTTACGGCACCAATAATCTCCTCTTCGGCAATATGCAAGACATTGATGGTGACGGCTATTATGACTTGCTTGCCTTCCGTGGAAGCAACATATCCACTTCCTCCAGCCTTGGGTACAAATACTATAATATCCCCGACTCGTCGCAAGTCGTATGGTTGCAAGGGCAAGCCAATCTGCGGTTTGCACAACCTGACTCACTTTTCGTGATACCAAAAGGTTTACGCACGGAAGTAACCGCATTGTCGTGTCTCCAAGCGGAAGATTTGGATAACGACGGCAAGATAGATATATGGTTAAGTGGCGTAGGAACGACCGCTGCCGCTATGCTACCGCAACACTACAGTTATCCTTCTGCGCAAGTCAATGCAGCACCGACGGCTCCTGTGGCTCCTGCTTTGCAATACAACGAAGGCGTATTGACCATCACATGGGGCGACGGTTCAGACGACCATACGATGCCGTGTGACCTCACTTATGCGCTACGTATAGGTACCTCCAGCGGCGCAATGGATATCCTTCGTCCACACGCTAATGCGGATGGCTCTCGGCGTAACTTCCTTGACGGGCATGCCGGTCGTGCACACTCCTATACGATTGACCTGAACTCCTATGCGCCGGGCGATATCTATGTAGCCGTACAGGCTATCGATGCTCAGCATGCCGGTTCGGCTTGGTCGGCAGAAGCCACTATCCGTCATGAGAAACTGTCGGCGGACTTTACACTCAATAGCACTTTATTGCGTCTCAACGAGAAACTGCTCATCACCTTTACGCCCATGTCGGAAGGATATGTGCACGAATGGTCAGTGACTGACGGCGTGACAGACAGCATCAGTGCTTCGCAGAGAGAAGTTACCTTCCCGGTAGGAGGGCTCAAGACCATCACACATACCATCACTGCCCCGGACGGAAGAGAGGCAAGTGCTTCGCAGATAGTACGCGTTCTGCCCGCCGGTGTAACACCGCTTGAAACAGTCGTCAATAGGTATTTCCTCAATCAACCTACTGCGGATTTCAACTACGACGGACGCGCCGATGTCTTAGGCAACAAGGCGGTATTAGTCGGCACAACGACCGGCGACATGTCCCAACAGGCAGAAGGACTGTGGAATACCAATTTCCTGACCTCAGGTTGGAGAGTGACCGGCAATCAATGGTATGACTACAACCGCGATGGACATGCAGACCTGCTCTTGCAAGAAGAATATGGTAGTAGTAACAAACTCTATTCCTACTTGCCGCACGCAGCCGATGCGAACACCCTCTCCGACCGTGTGGATGACGACAATGTGGCGTATCTCTTTGGTTACAACGAAAAAGAGGGAAACACAACTGTGGGCACTTACTACAACCTTGCGCAAGACTTTACGCACAATGGTCGTTACGATGTCTTTTATGGCTCTGCCGATGGTTATCAACTGATGGTTGAACAAGAAGACGGTTCATATCTCGCGCAATCGGTTAGCAGCATTATCGGCGATTATGTGAGCAGTGCAAAGAACAATGGTTTTATGGCGGACTTTGACCATGACGGCTTTGTGGACATGGCGCAGATGAGCGGTTCGGCACTCAAAATAGCCTATAGCCGCGGCGAAGGGAACTTCGAAATGAAAACCATCCCGTTTGCGCAATCTGTGCAGTGGAGTGATGGAGATGTATATCTTGCTGATTTCAACGGTGATGGTTACATAGACATCTGCCTCAACCTTGGCAGTACCCGCACACTCCATATGATGTGGAATAATCGCAATCTGTCTTTCTCTGCACCGGAGGAGTTGCCCAGTGAAGAATTGCGTGAAAGATATATGGATAATACACGCAGTGCAAACCCCTGTTTTGTTCGTGATATAGATGCCAATGGGTATCCGGACATCCTTTTCGCAGGGCAAAATGTGAAATATCCGAATAGTGGAAATTCCGCTTATCCTTATCGCGTAGGTTTATATGTATGGTTCATGGGTGCAAGTGGTATAGAGAACTACGGGTGGCTGATGGATAATCAAAGTGCTTACACGACTACTTATTTATCAGGAAACGAACAATACTTTACATCCGAGAGTTCCTATCGTATATATAACCTTGCGGACACCGCCCCCGCTATTCCTACCGACTTAACAGCCACGGCGACGGACGAAGGACTACTCATTACATGGACTCCTGCCGTGGATGACCATACGCCTGCTGCGCTGATGCGCTACAACCTCTCGATTAGGTTGCAAGGCAGCAGCACCTACATCATCTCGCCGCTCAACGGCGGCAACAACGGCACGATGCCGCTGTCCGACTACACCTATATCAACGCCACGCAGTTCCTTATCCCGACATCTGCTCTGTCATCAAGCGTGTATGAGATAAAGATACAAGCGCTTGATATGCAGCAGCACTTCTCGGACTTCACGCCTGCGCTCACTGTCACCTATTCGCGTACCAACCCGGTAGAAGCAGTAACGCAAGCATGTGCCTTAACCGATGTCCTAATCAGTTATCGTGGAGAGACAAGCGCGAGCGAGCCGATATGGGACTTTGACGGAGGAACAATCGTCAGCGGTTCGGGTTATGGTCCGTACACCGTGCATTGGGGTTCCGCAGGACAGAAGACTATCGCCGTAACGGTGGACGGCATGACCTACACGCACACTATCACAATAGACAATCCCTACGACATGGCTGTTACCCTGCCTACAATGCTGCTGATGGAACATCCGGCTACGGCAACTATTCCTGCCGAAGTAATCCGCTACGAGTGGTATGTGCAAATCGGCAATGACGAGAGGCGTCAGATACTCTCAAACGGTATCTATATGGATGCGTATGGCAGGACGATTCGAGACAAACGACTTACCGTTGATGGACTGCAAATAACGGCACACGAAGTACCAGACAAGACCTCGCTGACGCAGGAAGATGTGGTTATTTACCTCTATGTCGTCAACTCAAATGGCTGCGACGCATGGTTCTATTCCCCTATAACGGTTATCGCCAATACGACACTGCCTGCAATCTCACTCGTTACGGTCGATGCGAATGCGCAGAATGTGATTCATTTCGAGGCAGATGCCACCAATTTCCCGTCAGTGCGCATTCTCAAAGAGACCAATGTGCTCAATCAGTTTGCAGAGATAGCCGTAGTGCCTGCAGAGCAAGGAGTATATACCGACACGCAGTCCGATGCCGCGCAACAACCCGACCGATACAAAGTACAAGGTATCATGGTCAATGGCTCGTATAGCAATGAGAGCGAAGCGCATAAGACCGTGCATGCCACTATCAACCGCGGTGTGCAAGAGGGCACTTATAACCTCATCTGGAATGCCTACGAGGGTGCCGACGTGGTGACCTACAACATCCTCCGCGGTTCATCTGTTTCTGCACTTGCGCAGATTGGTTCTGTAGCCGCTTCCGCTACCTCTTACACAGATCAAGCGCCGCTTGACGCCGAGCCGTACTACGTAGTGGAATACGTGCTTTCTGGTACTTCCGCAGCGGCGCCAGCCCACCGCGCACCTGCCGCAGTGAAGACCGCTCTTATAGGAAGATCCAATATAGTAGATCGAAACAACACACAACAACCACCGGTAACCGAATGCAACGACATTAATGTGACTTGGTTGCAAACCGGCGGAAGCGGTTTGGGAGAAATGACGACAGATGATGCTTCCATCTGGAAATACGATGCCCAATACGGTGCTAAAGCGACCAAGCAAGGCGGTTATACAGGTCACCTCATGACACCCGCCAAGGACTTGAGCGGCATGGAGACCGTGACGCTGTCGTTCCAGCATACGCATAAGTTTGCCGGCACGCCTGCCAATGAACTGACCCTTTGGGTTACAGCGGATTACAAAGGCAGTTATGCAGCTTCCACATGGCAGCAACTGACCATCTCGCCGTATGCATCCAATACCAACTGGACCTTCGTCAGCGTGACCATCACCGTACCTGTTTCGATGGTTGGCGCCAACACCGTCTTTGCCTTCCGATACATGAGTACGGCTTCGGCGTACGCCACATGGGAGATTAAGGATCTTCACTTTGTAGCCGAGTGTGCCGGCGCAGTTCCTCCAGAGCAAGACCCCATCACTGTTCGCCTCTATCCGATAAGCGAGAACATACAGAGCAATGTTTATCTCTACGCATGGACAGGTAATGGAACGACGCAACCCTGCGGCGCATGGCCCGGCACTGCTGTTGCTAAAGATACAGAGGGATGGTGGAGCTATTCCTTCGACAAGAGCATCCAAGATGTCAACATCATCTGGAATGGAAACGGCTATCAGACGGTAGATATTATTGGCGTAACTTCCTCTACTTGCTACCGTTTGGACGAGAGTGTATATCCCTTCGCTGCAGATGTAATCGACTGTGATACACCTATAACCGAAGGCATCGAAGATATCCGCACTGACGCGTCCTCCGCTCCGCGTAAGATCATGATAGATAATATCATCTACATTCTCCGCGGGGAGAAGATCTATACCGTTACCGGACAGGAAGTGAAGTAAGGAGATGCTAAGCAGCGTTGAGAGCAAGCAAGGCTTGCGTTCATAGCGGCTTTTCCATGTTGAGAGCGCCTCGCAGAAATGCGGGGCGCTATTTTGTCGGGCATGAGGAAGATGACAGAGGAGTTGGGTCTATGCGGCGAATGGGTCGGAGGAGAGAAGCGAAAAAAAAAGAAAAATCGCTTGTATGGGCGCTTTTTTTGCAAAGAATTTGCATATATCGCAAAAAAGCAGTACCTTTGTCGTCGCTTACGTTAGGGCTCGTTACGACTCGCGGCTCTGCCGCTCCATGGAAACTCGCCTTACGCTACGCTCTCCCCATAGTAAAATAATTGGTTCTCCCTCGCTATGCTCGGTCAATTATTTTACTCTGTGGACCCCGAAAGGTTAAAAAATACACATAAAATTATATGAAGAATTTTGTTGAAGAACTGCGTTGGAGAGGCATGCTCCAGGATATCATGCCGGGAACAGAAGAACAGTTGATGAAAGAGATGACAACCGCCTACGTGGGTATCGACCCGACGGCGGACAGTCTGCATATAGGCCACCTGTGCGGCATCATGATGCTGCGCCACCTGCAGGCGTGCGGTCACAAGCCGATTGCCCTGCTGGGCGGTGCGACAGGGATGATAGGCGACCCGAGCGGCAAGAGCGCGGAGCGCAATCTGCTGACCGAAGAGACGCTCAGGCATAACGTACAGTGCATCCGCGAGCAGCTGGAGCACTTCCTCGATTTCAACAGCAATGAGCCCAATGCGGCGGAGCTGGTGAATAACTACGACTGGATGAAGGACTACACCTTCCTCGATTTTGCGCGCAACGTAGGCAAACTGATCACCGTCAACTATATGATGGCGAAGGACAGCGTGAAGAAACGCTTCAACGGCGAGTTCTCGCAAGGCATGTCGTTCACCGAGTTCACCTACCAGCTGCTGCAGGGCTACGATTTCGTTTATCTGAACGAGCACAAGAACTGCCTCATGCAGATGGGCGGTTCGGACCAATGGGGCAACATCACCACGGGTATCGAGCTCATGCGCAAGATGAACGGCAAGACGGCTTTTGCGCTCACCTGTCCGTTGATTACGAAAGCCGACGGCGGCAAGTTCGGCAAGACCGAGAGCGGCAACGTATGGCTGAGCAAAAAATACACCAGCCCGTACAAGTTCTTCCAGTTCTGGATGAACGTGAGCGACGAGGATGCCAAACGGTATATCAAGATCTTCACCAGTCTCAGCCGCGAGGAGATCGAAGCCCTTATCAAAGAGCACGAAGAGGCACCGCACCTGCGTGTGCTGCAGAAACGGCTGGCAAAGGAAGTGACCACGATGGTTCACAGCGAAGAGGACTACAACAAGGCGGTCGAGGCCAGCAATATATTGTTCGGCAACGCGAGTACGGACGCGCTGCGCGCGCTGGATGAAGAGACGTTTCTGCAGGTGTTTGAGGGTGTAGAGCGTTTTGAGATCAGTCTGGACGAACTCAAAGCCGGTATCGCGCCGCTGGATCTGCTGGCGGAGAAAACGAACATCTTCCCAAGCAAGGGCGAGGCACGCAAGATGATCCAGGCGAACGGATTCAGCATGAACAAAGAGAAACTGACTGACCCGCAGACGCCGCTCACCGACGCCACCCTGCTCAACGGCAAGTACCTGCTGTTCCAAAAAGGGAAAAAGAATTATTATTTGGTGGTTGCAAAATAAGGAAAAACGCTCTTCGGAGCGTTTTTTGTTTGCATATATCAGAAAAAAGTTGTAATTTTGCAGTGCAAAATAAAATCAACACTCCTATGCCAAGTGCCGAAGTACAAAAGTTGATCCCGCAGATACAAGCGTATCTTGCCACCCAGCCGGTCGAGCGAGCCTACTTGTTCGGTTCCTGTTCGCGCGGAGAAGAGACGCCGGACAGCGATGTGGATTTGCTGGTGACTTATACCGACAGCGACAAAATATCGCTGATGGATATAGGGGGAATGGTGAGTGATCTACGAAAGATTGTTCATCGCCCGGTAGATTTAATAGAAGATGACTATTTAATGCCATTTGCACGTCAATCGGCTGACCATGACAAAATAAAGATATATGAGAGAGCGTATTAGAGACAAGGAACGTTTGATTCACATACTTACAGCCATCGATAATTTGCAGGATGGCAGCAAACGCTATACCATTGAACAGGCCGAAAAAGACACCATTATATTTTTCGGATTTATCAAACAATTAGAAATAATAGGAGAGGCCACGTATAAGTTAACCAACGAATTCCGCGAGGAACATCCTGAAACTCCTTGGAACAAAATGGAAGGCATGAGACATGTTTTAGTACATGGCTACTATATGATTTCTCCTACTAAAGTATGGAATGTTATCCATAACGACCTTCCTGCATTGAGACCGCAAATTGAGCGTTATATTCAGGAAGAGAGCACGGAATAACGCGCCACCTATACCGCAATAAGAGGCAAAACACTGTTTTTTTCAAAAAAAGTGCTGTTTTATTTGCACATGTCAAAAAAAAGCAGTAATTTTGTCGTCGATTTCGCCGATTAATGACATCGTTGCTCTGCAACTCGTGTAATTATCGGGAAATCTCCTCTTCAATAAAAACGCGCATATACGCGTTTTTATTGAGTAAAAAAGAACACAACTGTCCACTCGTATATCGGTATTACACCGGATTTTGGTTCCGAGAAGCGAGGTTCGACTCCTCGGTGGACAACAAGGCAATGTACAATGTACAATTTACAATGTACAAAGGGCTTTAGGAGTTTGGTACAACGTTTTTAAGATACGTACTATCTATTATGTTTGTACCGAACTTTTAGAATGCCTTGATAATTGTTAATTGGCAATTGTTAATTAGCCTACGTGTGATGGGATACGGGCAGCGTCACAACAACATTTAACTGCCCCACATTGAGTAACACTAATTTTAATTGGCCGTCAGCCATCAGAAGTCAGCTATCAGGCATCAAAAGTCTGAAAGCAGAAAGCCGAAGGCTGAAAGCCCCAAAACAATTATGAAAGAATTTGCATTAGCAGGTACTCCTCGTAGTGAGTACGGCAAGAAAGCCGCAAAGGCACTTCGCGCAGAAGAACTGATTCCCTGCAACCTGTACGGCTGCGGTTTGAGCACCACCTTTACAGTAGCAGCGGCAGATGTTCGCAAACTGATTTACAGCCCTGACACCCAGATTGTTGACCTGACCGTTGGCGAACTGAAGACCAAGGCGGTTGTCAAAGAGTTGCAGTTCCACCCGATTGACGGCAAGACGCTGCACATCGATTTTCTGGCAGTAGATGAGAAGAAGCCGGTAGTGGTTGAGATCCCTATCCAGCTGAACGGTTTGGCAGAAGGTGTGAAAGCCGGTGGCAAGCTGGTACAGAACATGCGCAAGCTGAAAGCCTGCGGTATCTACACCGCATTCCCTGACCGCATCAATATTGATGTAACCGAGCTCGGTCTTGGCAAGAAGATTGCCGTGGCTGACGTCAAAGTAGAGGGACTGAGCTTCGTTAACCCTGCAGACGCTTGCGTAGCAGAGGTTAAGGCCACCCGCCAGAGCAAACAAGCTTAATTGGCTATCAGCCGTCAGCCATCAGCCATCAGCCGTCAGAAGCTGAATGCTGAGAACTACGAGGCGAGGCGTAAGTCTCGCCTCTAATTTTAAGAAAATAATCTGAATGCTGAAAGCTCAATGCTGAAAGCCTCACAATTATGAAATTCCTCATCGTTGGACTCGGAAATATCGGCGACGAGTATGCCGGTACGCGGCATAATATCGGTTTTATGATGATAGACGCGTTTGCGGCGTCGGTCAATGCCAAGTGGGAAGACAAGCGGTACGGGTTTGTCGCCAAATGCCGTGTGAAGAGCGCGGAGATGGTGTTGCTGAAACCCAGCACCTACATGAACCTGAGCGGCAACGCCGTGCGGTACTGGCTGCAGCAGGAAAAAATTCCCATGGAGAACATGCTGGTGCTGGTGGACGACCTGAACCTGCCGTTCGGCACTATCCGTATCCGCAAGCAAGGCTCCAACGGCGGTCACAACGGGCTGGGCAACATACAATCGGTATTAGGAACGGATGCGTACGCGCGTGTGCGGTTCGGTATAGGCAACGAGTTTACCCGAGGCGCACAGATCAACTTCGTGCTCGGCGAATGGACGGACGAAGAGAAGAATACGATTGACGAGCGGCTCAAAGTGACAACGGAGATCATTCCGAGTTTCTGCCTTCAGGGCATTGACAGGACGATGAATATGTATAATAGCCGTCAGCCGTCAGCTGTCAGCCATCAGAAACAGGTCTGACCATGCTGAAAGTCTAAGATATGGAAGTTAGAGTAGATAAATACCTCTGGGCGATGCGTATCTACAAGACGCGGAGCATCGCGGCTGACGCGTGCAAGAACGGGCGTATCACAATGGGCGGCGTGCAGATGAAACCCAGCAGGACGTTCAAGGTAGGCGACACGTTCAGCGTGCGCAAGGGGCCAATCACCTACAGTTACAAGGTTTTGCAGCTGAGCGAGAACAGGCTGGGCGCCAAACTGGTGCCGGAATACCTGCGCGACTGCACCGACCCCAAACAGTTGGAACTGTTGGAGCTCGCCCGGATGGCAGGCAACGGCAGCCGCGACCGCGGTATGGGACGGCCTACCAAAAAAGACCGGCGCGAGATAGAGGTATTCTTTGATGAGCTATCAGCTGAAAGCTGAAAGCCATCAGCCGTCAGCCGTCAGAAATCTGAAAATTGAATGCTGAAATCCAAGAAAGACAATATAGCGGAATATATCCTCTATCTTTGGCAGATAGAGGATTATCTGCGGGCTTTTCCCCAACAGGCGGACACTACGGCCGAGCTGCATGAACTGAACGAGATGATGCACCGCGAGGGCATCACGGAGAAGGGTCATTTGCAGCTGGCGCAGAACGCCCTCACGGAGATGGAGGAACTGCACGCACAACTGCTGGACGAAGACGCCATGTACCGCGCGGCTGTCATCCGTCTGCAGCCCGGGCTGAACCTGCTGAAAGCCAAGACCGACCGCCCGACGATGAGCGATATAGAGGCATGCCTGACCCTGCTCTACCAGATCATGCTGCTGCGGTTGCAGAAAAAAGAGATCAGCCCTCAGACGAGCCAGACTCAGACACAAGCCACCAATCTGCTGCGATTCCTGAGTCAGAATTATCGGCATGACGACATGACGACATAACGACATGACAACAAAAGATCGCTTCAAATATATATTAGCATGGTTTGCCGACAACATGCCGGTAGCGGAGAGCGAGCTGCAATACAGCAACCCGTACGAGTTATTGGTGGCGGTAATGCTCTCGGCGCAATGCACGGACAAACGGGTGAACATGGTGACGCCGGCATTGTTTGAAGCATACCCGACTCCCGAAGCCTTAGCCGGTGCGACGAGCGACGAAGTGTTCGAGTATGTGAAAAGCGTCAGTTATCCGCGGAGCAAAGCGGAACATCTGGTGGCGATGGCGAAGCGGCTGGTAGAGGTTTATCACGGCGAAGTGCCGGATAACATAGACGAGCTGCAGACGCTGCAAGGCGTAGGGCGGAAAACCGCGAATGTAGTCTGCGCCGTGATCTGGCAGCAACCGACGATGGCAGTCGATACCCATATCTTCCGCGTGAGCGAACGGATAGGTCTGACCACCGGCAGCAAGAATCCGCTACAGACAGAGAAAGCGCTAGTCAAATACATCCCTGCGGACATTATTCCCCAAGCGCATCACTGGCTGCTGCTGCACGGCAGGTATGTCTGCCAGGCACGCAAACCCCGCTGCGAGGAATGCGGGATTGCACAATATTGCCGTTATTACAAAAAAAATTGACATGCGCTTGCGTATGTCGTTTTTTTTTTGTAATTTTGTCGTCGAAATGCCGTTATGACGACATGACGACATGTCGATAAGAAGATAACTCGACAGAACGAAACATTAAAAGACTATATATTATGGCAGAGAAACAAGGACCATCGGCAGACAAGCTGAAAGCGTTACAGGCTGCGATGGCTAAAATCGACAAAGAGTTTGGCAAAGGTGCCATCATGAAATTAGGCGACGAGAAGATAGAGAACGTCCCTGTTATCCCGACGGGCAGTCTGGGTCTGAACCTAGCGCTGGGCGTAGGCGGTTATCCGCGTGGCAGGGTCATCGAGATCTACGGTCCTGAGTCGTCCGGTAAGACCACATTGGCAATCCACGCGATGGCGGAGGTGCAGAAAGCCGGCGGCATAGCCGCTATCATCGATGCCGAGCATGCATTCGACCGTTTCTATGCCGAGAAATTAGGCGTGAACAACAACGAACTGCTGATAGCGCAGCCGGACAGCGGCGAGCAGGGACTGGATATAGCGGACGAGCTGATCCGTTCGGCGGCAGTGGACCTGATTGTTATCGACTCGGTAGCCGCCCTGACTCCCAAAGCGGAGATTGCCGGCGAGATGGGTGACAACAAAGTGGGATTGCAGGCACGACTGATGTCGCAGGCCCTCAGAAAGATGACGGCGTCGGTGAACAAAACCGGCACCACAGTCATCTTTATCAATCAGCTGCGCGAGAAAATAGGCGTGATGTTCGGCAACCCGGAGACCACCACCGGCGGTAACGCCCTCAAGTTCTACGCCTCGGTACGTCTGGACATCCGCAAGACGGGCCAGATCAAGGACGGCGACACCATCAAAGGCAACCAGGTACGCGTGAAGGTGGTGAAGAACAAAGTGGCTCCTCCGTTCAAGAAAGCGGAGTTTGACCTGATGTTCAACGAAGGGATCTCGAAGGTAGGCGAGATACTGGATTTCGCGGTAGCTTGCGAAATTATCAAGAAGAGCGGTTCGTTCTTCTCGTACGGCGACACCAAACTCGGCCAGGGCCGCGACAACGTGAAAGCCGTTCTCAAGGACAATCCCGACCTGTGCGACGAGTTGGAGGCCAAAATCAACGAAGCGGTGAAGGAGAAAGGGCTGGAAGCTATACTGGACAAGATAGGGAAATAAGCCGTCAGATTTCAGCCGTCAGATTTCAGATAATTGGACACCAAACAGTATATATTATCTCCGCGTGAGGCGCATGCTGCCGAGCAGCAGTGGCGGATTGTGAAACGGAGTGTAGATGCACGTCAGCGCGAGCTGAAGGTGCATCTAACTGTTTTGACCGACGAGGAAGGCCGGCCTGTTGAGAAGGACGATGTACGATATACGAAGTACGAAGCTCCGGTGTTTCAGGATGTGCATGAGGCGAAGCGGCAGGTTATCATCATCGGTGCCGGACCGGCAGGGTTGTTCGCCGCGCTGACACTCATCGAGCACGGCATCAAACCGGTTATCTACGAGAGGGGCAAGGACGTCAGCGAGAGGAAGAAAGATATAGCTCTGCTGAACAGGAACGAAGGGCTGAACCCCGAGTCGAACTACTGTTTCGGCGAAGGCGGCGCCGGCACGTTCAGCGACGGCAAACTGTTCTCCCGCTCGAAGAAACGCGGCGACATGCAACGGGTGATGGAGCTGTTCCACTATTTCGGTGCGCCGGACACGGTGCTCTACGAAGCACACGCCCACATCGGTTCAGACAAACTGCCGACAATTATCAAGAGGATGCGCAAATGTATTCTGGAGCACGGCGGAGAAATACACTTTGAGACTTGCATCACAAGCCTCAAAGATATCAGCCATCAGCCATCAGCCGTCAGCCAGACTCCTGTTATTCTGGCTATCGGGCACTCGGCGCATGACACCTACCGGATGTTAGCCGCCGAGGGCGTGAAGATAGAAACCAAAGGATTTGCGATGGGTGTCCGGATTGAACATCCGCAGGAATTGATCAATACTATTTTTTATTTCAAAAATCGACATCTCGACAACTCGACATCCCGACATGCCGAAAACATAATCCAGTATATCGGCAACGCTTCTTACTCCCTTGTGACGCAGGTGGACGGGCGGGGCGTCTATTCGTTCTGCATGTGTCCGGGCGGCCACATCGTGCCGGCAGGCAGTTCGCCGGACGAGTGCGTAGTGAACGGCATGAGTGCCAGCCACCGCAACTCGCCGTACGCCAACAGCGGCATGGTAGTGCAGATCAACCCCGAGGACATCCCCGGCGATGATCCACTCCGCGGCCTTGAGTACCAGGAAGCGCTGGAACGCGAGGCTTGGAAGCAGTCAGCCATCAGCAGTCAGCCGTCAGCCGCTCCGGCGCAGCGGATGAAGGATTTCGTAGAAGGCAAGGCAAGCAAGAGCCTGCCGGCGTGCAGCTATCTGCCGGGCATCGTACCGAGCCGTCTGGATGAGTGGTTGCCGGCACATATAGGCAAAAGGCTGCAGCAGGGTTTTCGGGATTTTGACAAGAAATACCATGGTTTTCTGACCAACGACGCCGTCATTTTAGGCGTAGAGAGCCGCAGCAGCAGCGCTGTGCGGATAGTACGCGACCCGGAGACGCTGCAATCGGTGAGCACCCCCCTGCTCTACCCCTGCGGCGAAGGCGCCGGCTATGCCGGCGGCATCACTTCCTCCGCTCTGGACGGCATCAATGCGGCGAAGAAGATTGCAGAGTTGGCACAATAATTGTTATTTAAACATCGGCATGACGACATGACGACATAACGACATGACGACATAACGACATAACGAATAAAAAATATAATGTCATGAAGAAACTGTTTCTTTCCGCCCTCATACTGGGCGCGACGCTGAGTCTCAGCGCACAAAGCAAGTACGACCACTACTACACGGATCTGCCGATTGAGATCGAGCGCGTGCAAGAAGTGAAGTTCCCCTCCACTTCAGTCAACATCGCCCAATACGGCGCAGTGCCGGACGGCAAGACCGATTGCGGCGAGGCTATCAACAAAGCCATCCAGGAGCTGAGCAAGCAAGGCGGCGGACATGTCATTGTGCCTCGCGGCGTATGGAAAACCGGTCCGATCGTGCTGCGCAGCAACATTGATCTCCATCTCTCGAAAGGCGCCACACTGCTTTTCAGCGAGAACAAAGAGCTCTACGTGCAGAAAGATGATCCGCGCGACGGCAGCAAGAAATGCAACGCGCTCATCCGCGCCAGCAAGTGCGAGAACATAGGCATCACCGGCAAGGGTGTGATAGACGGACAGGGATTCATATGGCGTCCGATCAAAGAGAAGAAACTCAAACGCGGCGGAGCCGGTGAGTACTGGGACGAGGCACTGGCGCTAGGCGGAACGATCAAGCCGGACGACAAGACCTACAGCCTATGGTACCCCTTCAATCTCAACCCGGAGTTAGGCATTCCAAATATCGCCGCTACGCCTGAGATACAGGAGAAGATGCGTCCGCACCTGGTGAACATCACCGACTCGAAGAACGTCGTGGTAGAGGGTGTGACTCTTCGCAATAGTCCGAAATTCCACCTTGTGCCTACGCGTATTCAGAACCTCATCATCGAGAACGTAACGATCGACTGCCCATGGTGGGCCCAGAACGGCGACGCGATGGACCCAGGCAACGTACAGGTAGCGCTGATAGCCGGATGTCATGTGAGCGCCGGCGATGACGGCATCTGTATGAAAGGCGGCGTGGGCGAAAAAGGCGTTGAGGCCGGTCCACAACGCGATTTCCTCATCACCAACGACACCGTTTATCGCGCACACGGCGGTTTTGTCATCGGTTCGGAGTTCTGCGGAGGTATGCAGCGTATTATAGTGAAGGATTGTATGTTCGACGGCACGGATATCGGTTGCCGCTTCAAATCGGCTCCTGGTCGCGGCGGCTGGTGCGAGGATATCTATTGCTACAACATCGTGATGAAAAACATCCGCGAGGCGGCGGTCTTCTTCCAGTCGGGTTATGCTGACCGTTCAGCCGGAGGTCGCGGCGCAACGGACAGCGACGACAAGACGAAGTTCTACCCCCATTGGAGCAATTTCACGTTCCGCAACATCACCTGCGTGAACCCGCAAACAGCGGTGGATATCACCGGCCTGAAGGGTCTGCCGGTACATAACCTCCTGTTCGACGGCGTGAGCTTCTACGGCGTCAGAGAGGGTATAAAGATGGACTATGCCGAGGACATCAAGTTCACCAACTGCACAATGAGTCCGGCGAAAGAGCCGACACTCAAACACACGAAGAACATCCTTTGGAACGGCAAACCGCTGGAGTAAGATCGTGCATGAATGCACGATGCAAATTAAGGCTCGCTAAATGGCGAGCCTTTTCTTTTTCTGGTTGATGCCGTTGCGCAGTGGCCGCCCCTCGCCAGAGAGCACTCCGAAATTCCGCAGGCGACCATCGACTACATCGAACAAAGACGAGGGTATGTATAGAGGCTGGACAGCATTTATATGGTCTAGGTATGGTCTAGGTATTGTCTAGCATATAGATGTAAAAAAAATAGATGAAAAACACTAGTGTCCCATAAAAATTTAACAAAAACCCACAAAACCCTTTGAAGTGCTTTAAAGCTGTGCTTCTATCGAAATTTGCCACTAAAAACTCCTAAAAAGTGAGTTTTTAGATAGTTTCTGCTACCAAATTCCGAACTCTGACGAGTAAAGCACTCCAAAGAAATAAACCTAAAAAACATTGCTGAATCAAATCGGTGCGGCACAAGCATCTTTATAACAAATTAAGATTCAATAGGTTACAGAGAATGGCTCCGAGCTTCATGGGACAGTAGTGAAATGAAAACAATACATGTAAAATAATAAATGCAGGCTCGGATGAGTCTGCATTTATTGTAAGCCAAAATTGGCTGATGCTTTAGGATTAGAGCTGTGCGCCAAGAGCGTTGTACTCTACACCATTCTTGCGGATGATGAGCTGGCCGTCACGATAAATCTTCTCAGCCTTAACAGCATCCTTTACATTGTCGATAGCCTGAGGAGCAGCCGGTGCACCGAAAGCAAACGCATAGAAGTTGACAGCATTTACAGGATAAGCAACATCAATGTCACCTTCTTCTACATCAACTACGATTGCAGGATAGACATTGGTTTCCTTCTCCGGCTCTTTATTATCCAAGCCGGCAACTTTGATTGCATCATCCTCTTTTACTACATTATTATACAATTCTTTTCCATCCTGAGTAAGAACAACAGTTCTTGTAGCATCAGAATTGGAACCAGTACGGGCGTAGATATACAATTTGCCTGCAGCAGGAACCGTCAGAGTAAGAGCATTTTTGGCAGAAGACTTGCCACCCGTTTTAAGGCGATACTCAAATTTAACTTGGTCAGTTGCATCTCCAAACCAGCAGTTGTTTGCATCAATCTCAAGTTTGGCAGCATCTGTGTCAGTGATAGTTAAGGAAAAATCACCATCAGCAAAAATTTCTCCATCTAACGAACCTTTGGCAGCGACCTCAGAAAAGGTGATTTGCTCAGCGTTAATGGTCATAGCTGCAACAACAGCAGCTGCAAAAAGGAAAACTTTCTTCATAATTTGTTGAGTTTTAAAAGTTAATATTAGTGTTAATTGATAGTCGTCATCTTGTCACAACGTCACATCGTCATAACGAAGGGTTTAAAATCGGTGCAAAGTTACTACTTTTTTCGGGAATATGCAAGTATAGACTGCCGAAAAATGTAGATTTTTTGCTTTTATGGGGATTTAATACAAGTTACGAACCAGATAACACATATACACATCCAGGTTGGTATGCCCGGTAACGAGCGTAATAGCGCGTGCATCATTCGGGTCTTTCGGATTAAGTCCGAACTGCTCTTCCCACTCATCGGGAATACCGTCGTAGTCAGAATCCACCGGACGCGCAGCACTATTCAGTTCGGGCCAACCACCCACATCGGACTGTGTATCAATGAGTCCGTTGGTGGAACCGTTGGAGCCTTTGTAGGTATAAGTTCCTTTGCGTACCTCATCAACGATACGCATGTCCACCGCATCCCGAACGAGTGAGCAGCCTGCTTTAGCCAGAACGGTCTCATAGGCCTCTTCGGCAGTCTGCTCATTCTTGAGAGCAGTGAGTCCGTTTGTCCAGCGGGCAGAGGCCTTGCATTGCGCAAGTTTGGAAGACTCATCGGGATGGACGCCCTTCCAGTTATCCGCCGTAACCTCGGTTGAGCCGGACATGTAATTACCTATCAAATAGAACTTGCCGGGTTCCACTGTCCCTCCCGGATGGTCGGCGCAGTTGCCGCACTTGGTGGTGGGATTGAGCAGGCGCGCTTTGACACCCGACTTGGTGGCAGGCCCGGGCTTGTAGTAATTGTTGACAAAGTTGATATGCCGTCCGCCTGCGCCTTTGGTACTTCCTTCACCGCCATATGCAGAGTTGCCGCCCCAGTTATAAACCACATTATTGACAAAGTCAATAGGTCCCGCCTGCTTGCTATTCACATAGTCATGATCAAAGCGGGGATTGCGGCTGTCGTGGTGCGCCAAGAGATTATGATGGAAGGAAGCGTTAGAGCCGCCCCATATGCCTCCGTAGCCATGGCTTCCTTTATCGTGAATTGAGTTCTTCAGCGATTCGGAAACAATACAATACTGCATGGTGAAATCCATGTTACCATAACAGCTGACACATTCATCCACCGACCAAGAGCATGAGAGGTGGTCAAGGACAACACCCGTAGTATTATTCACTGAAACTGCATCACTCTCGGTATTGCTGACATCGCCAAGGCGGACGCGTAAGAAACGCACGATTACATTGCTGGCATTGATAACCAGCGGATAGTCAGCGATACATATACCATCCCCCGGGGCTGACTGGCCGTCAATAGTGATACGTCCCGATTTGATGCACAGCTCGCTATTGAGGTGGATGGTACCCGATGTTGTGAAGATAACCCGCCTTGCTCCAACCTGTGAAACGGCATAACGGAGCGTTCCGGGCATAGGCAATCCCGTACCGGGATTGATTGCGTCGTCAAGACGACTGACCTGATAGACAACTCCTCCGTCGCCTCCGGTAGCAACAACACCGCCTCCCTCAATATGATTGCAAGCTGCGACCAGCTCCGGATTGGTATCTATTGTGGGTTCTTCCGGATTAGCAGGAGTGTTGCATGCCACACAAGCGATGGCACACAACACTCCTAAACCCATATGCAGTAACTGCGATTTCATAAAGCAGATTATTCGCCGGTATCGGTGTAGTCGTAATCATTCCAGAGGGCACCCTCGGACTGTCCTACGTTCACCGAGAAGATCGGCCAATACTGACGTCCGTTGAGGCGTTCAGGATATTCGCGATCGAAAAGCATATAGTTGTCCGGGGCAAGTTGCTCGCCTGACGAGCCTTTATAGAGATTGCCTTTTCTCCAGCCGTTATCAGGATCATAATAGGACGGTTGTCCCAATTCATCCTTATTGAGGCCATAAACAGAGTCGATCACAAACCCTTTGATACTTGCAGAAGAACTATACTCATCCCCTACATATTTATATTTAATGTAAAGGGTATCTTGGAGTCCGGCAAATTCGCCTGTATGCGCACGCATGTTCGCCAAGCGCTCATGAGCATTCTCCAAAGTCTCTTTGAGAATACCCCAGCGCATAAGGTCATATTTGCGGAGATACTCGCCTGTGAACTCCAATTTGCGCTCCTCCTGGATATTCGCCATGGTCAGCGGCTTGGTGGATACACCTGCACGCGTGCGTACCTTATCAAAGCAAGCTTTGCCGTCCACGCCGTAGAGGTTGGCAGGCACATCTCCGCCTATACCGCCGATAGAAGCCTCGGCAGCCATCAGAAGCACGTCGGCATAACGGATAATCGGGAAGTTGACACCGTCATCATTACCCGTACGGTCGCGTTTCATCCACTCCACACGGTATTTGTTGCCATACCAGCTACCGATCATATTTTGTTTCTGATAGAGGAACTTCTCCTTGTTAGCCACATCCACCTGCGGGAATGCCTGCTTTACTTTTGCGGGATCCGAGTTGAACTCCGAACCATCATCATACACCCAGATATAACGAGCCATCGTTACATCGCGACGTGCATCGGCGGCTTCAAAATCATAATAGAGAGTAGGAACGATACCTACTGACGAGTTGCTGGAACCACCTACATTGTTCTTCAAACCGCCAATCGCTTTGTCCATCTTGGTGCAGTTGTATTGCAGCACTTGTCCGCGGCTGCCATCCGCAAAAGCGATCTCCCAGAACACCTCCGAGTTGTAGTAATTAGTCTCATCGGCACAAATCTTCTTGAAGATATCTTCGTACTTGGTCTGGAATTTAGCCGTTTCATCACTCTTATTCAGGATTTGCGAGCATGCCCACATCACCTCGGTATTGAGTTCCTGACGGAGGGATGCATCATCTACCAAGAATACAGGACCGTTTTTCCAAGACTCGGGACGTACACCTTTGCCGGCATACATCAGGTCCACGCGTGCGAGGAGCGCATAGGCAGCCGCCTTGGAAGGACGTCCGGTGTAGTTGGCAGCAGTACCGGGGCACTCGCTGGACCAAGGCATCAGTTCTGCTGCCTTCTTAAGGTCAATGCGCAATTGTGCGAGAACATTGGTGCGGTCGGATTTCTTGGTTTTCATACCGGCTTCATCCTTGGCAATCGATGTGAAACGGGCAGGAACATCACCCCACAACTGCACCATCTGGAGGTAGCAGAACGAGCGGAGGAAATAAGCCTCACCGAGCATATATCTCATTTTGAGGACCTCCTCTTTCTTTTTGGCATCATCAGTCAGGACGGTATCTCCGAACTCCTCGATACCCTCGATGATATTATTGCAGCGCTCGATAGCTGAATTCAGATAACCCCAGGGATCCTTACCGTTGGCCGTTGAGAGGTCGCCACTGGTAGGAGTCATAGCATAAATATTCCACTCGGCACGACCGGAGTTCTTGTTACCAAACTCCACATCCGTGTTCATACCCTGATAACCACAAGCGAGACGGTTACGGAAAGACTTGTCCTGACCGAACTGCTCATATACACCGGCAATCACTTGCTCCGTACTGTTAGGATTGGAGAACACCTGAGCAGCATCCATTGCCGAGGGCGATTTCGAATCAAAGAAATCGCAAGCGGTGAACGCCATAGCTACTGCTGCAATCGCTATATATTTAAACGTTTTCATATTCTGTTTGCTTTTAAGTATTTAGAGTATTAGAAAGAAAGGTTGATACCAAAGTTGAACGCGCGGCTCTTGGGGAACGCCGAGAAATCAACGCCTGTAGCCAGAGGATTGATTTTCGAGCGGGTATCCACCTCAGGATCTGCACCCGAATAGGGAGTTACACAGAAGAGGTTGGAAGCCGTGAAGAATATACGAGCCGTTTTAATATACGCTTTGTTGATCCAGCGGTCGGGCAGCGAATATCCTACAGTGAGAGAGGAGAGACGGAGGAACGAAGCGTCCTCAACATACTTGTCGGTCAGCGCGATATTGTCGCTAATCGGGTTGGCTGTTCTGGCATTGGCATTGTTAGCAGCCAACACAGCGGACATTGCCGCATAGTCGTCACCCTCCACCTTGCCACTGGCACCAACATGTTGAGACGGGATGAACGTACCGTCCTGACGGAAGAGCGAGTAGCGCACGCCATAAGCCACATCTGCAGTGTTGTTACGCAGTTTGGATTTGTCGAAGATAGTTCCGTAATCCAGAGCCGAGAGATTGAGCACCTTGTTGCCTACGCTGTAGGTAAACTGCGCACTCAGATCCACCTTACCCCATTTATCACCTCCTATATTGAAGTTCAAGCCGAAACCGCCTTGGACAATAGCCTGGGTATTGCCCAGGATGACACGGTCGTCATCATTGATGACACCATCACCGTTCTGGTCAACAATCTTGGTCATGCCCGGACGAGCCTCGCCGAGGATTGTATTGACAGCCTTCTGCTCAGAAGATTGCATCACGCCGTCTTCATTGGCATCATTCCAAGCATACCAGCGTCCGTTAGACGGATTGTAGGAAACGAAATCGTCAGTGGTGTACCAACCATTAGTCTGGTAACCCCAGATATTACCCACTTTGTCACCCGGACGGAGCTTGAACTCGTAGTCGGTGTTGTTGTAGTTGGAGGAGAAGCAAGCCGATGAAACGAGGTACTCTTGCATACCACCGAGGTCAACCACCTTGTTGTAGTTATGCGCGATATTCGCATTGACGCTCAAACCATAACTCAGGCTCTTGGCGCGCTTGTCCAGAATAACGCCATTTAAGGAGAGTTCCACACCTTTGTTATCCGTAGAACCAATATTGCGGTACTGGTAGTTATAACCGCCGATAGCCATCTTGTATTTCAGGATCAGGTCTTTGGTGGTATTCCAATAGAGGTCGATAGTACCGCTCAAGCGCTCGTTCCAGAAGCCGAAGTCGATACCCAGGTCACGGGTGATGGTAGTCTCCCATTTGAGTTTGTTGTTGGCAGCTATCACATCCGATCCGCCATCAGCCAACTTGGTGGAGAACACCTCGCTGTATGCTGTAGAAGAAGCCAGATACTCCGGACGGAGATAACCCAGATCCACGTTGTTGTTACCTACCGAACCGTAGGAGAGGCGCAGCTTGAAGTTGGACATTACATCCTGAGCCGGAGCCATCCACTCCTCATCAATGATACGCCATGCTACAGCAGCTGACGGGAAGTAGCCCCATTGGTTGCCCTTGGTAAAACGAGTAGAAGCATCCGCACGGAACGTAGCCGTAATGTAATAGCGGTTGAATAAAATATAGTTCGCACGAGCGAAGAAAGACAGCATGTTGTCCGTCGGATTGACATACGACTTGCTGGTATAAGCTTTAGCCGAACCGATATAGTTGAAGACCTGGTCACCCGTCAGGCTGGCGTCGTAGCCATAACCATTATAGGTTCGAAGCTCGCCATGAAGGATCTGCATCTCCTCACCAATCAAGATACCCAGATCATGCTCATTTCCCCAGTTCTTCTTAAACTCAAGGGTGTTGGTGTTTTTGAAACGGCTGGTCTTTTCATCAGTAGCTACGATATGACCGTAACCGGCACCTCCGGCATAGGTAAATCCGTCACCGGCACGGGAGAAATAGGTGGTAGGACCATAGTAGCGGTCTTGTTTCTGATAGCGTCCTTCGTAACCCACCTCTGTTTTCCACGTAAACATCTTCGCAAACTTATAACTAACGTAGCCCTGAAGGTTGAACTTATCGTCCACTTTCTTGCGGTAGTTATGATCAATGGTCGTGATCGGGTCATAGAGTGATCCGAAGGAATCGTAGTCATCCAGACCGGCTACATTATCCTTGGCAAACAGCTCGATCGGCGAATAAGCGATTGCGTTACGCACGCGGCTCTCGGTCTTAGAACCGGCATCTTGCGCCGTATTGGTTCCGGAGCCCAGCACATTGGTGTTCGAGTAACGGGCTGTAAAACTAATAGTCAAGTCCTTAACGGGTTTGAATTTAGTCTTGAAACTCAGGTTGTTACGTGCATAGTCGGAGCCGTACATGATTCCCTTGTCATCAATACGGTTGTAGGAGAGTGAGAAATTGGCCACCTTGTTACCACCGCTTACCGTAAAACTGTGGTTGCTGTTCAGGCCGTGACGGCCAAAGGTTTCGTCTTGCCAATCCGTCACTTTCTGGCCATGCCAATAATCCTGAATCTCAGATATTGTCTGTACAGAATCCTTGTCATTGCCGGAACGCACATAGCGGTTATCAAAATACTGGTTGAAATTGCTCGGGATATTCGCCGTATTGCCTTTCGCACGGTAATGTGCATATTCGTATTGCAGCAGGATGAAATCATCCACATCCAGCATATCGTATTTCTTAGCCATCTGCTTCCATCCCATATAACCGGTATAATCGAAATGGATTTGCATCTTGTCGTCCACGTTGTTATCCGCATCCTTGGTGGTGATGATAATTACACCGTTGGCACCCTGAGCACCGTAAATAGCAGTAGCAGCCGCGTCTTTCAATACGTCCATCGACTGGATATCACTCGGTGAGATATCCGAAATCGAACTAACCTGGAATCCATCGACGATATACAAAGGATCACTCGACTGGGTCAGAGAGGTTCCGCCGCGGACACGGATTTTGACATCTGCGTCAGGACTACCTTCGGTAGTAGTAACCGATACACCCGCCAATTTACCTTGCAGAGCCTCACTTGCCGAAGCCACAGGAATATCCTTCAACTGGTCTGCATTAACCGAAGCTACCGAGGTCACCAAGTCGCGTTTCTTGGTGGTACCGTAACCGGTTACAACCACTTCTTCCAGCACCTCGGAGTTCTCGCTCAGTACTACGTTGATCACATCACCGGTGATATCAATTTCCTGAGTCACCATACCGATGTAAGAGAATACAAGTACCTTGGCGTCTGCCGGCACATCGATGGAATAATTACCATCAAAATCCGTCACCGTACCCAATGTGGTACCCTTCACAACCACCGAGGCGGAGATAATCGTCTCGCCTGTCTGGTCTTTGACTGTTCCGCTAATCACACGAGCCTGAGCAGCCATGCCCACAAAAAGCAAAGCTGACAAAATCATGGTACGGAATACACTGACATTCAGTTTCATAAAGAGAATTGTTTGTATTGTTTAAAGTTAAATAATTGATAGCGTTTTTCTGATTTTGTCTCCCACACGAGCACGCGAGTACGCGGGCGAGATAACAACGGGTGCAAAATTACTGCTTTTTATCGGATTATATGTGTAATAATTGACACTTTTTATACACCTATACGGTTTTTTGCCAATTTGAGTTGTCAAAACGGCTCTGCATAGGTACAACCTTCGCGCCAGCGTGAACATCCGTAACGGGTGTTGCCGCGGATAACAGTACCCTGGCGGCACACGGGGCAGAGCATGCCGGCCTTGTTCGCCTTGACATCATACACCACGCCGGCGGTCATCTCTTTGAGTTCGTCCAGGAACTGCTGCGCCGTATATTCGCCGCGCTCTATCTCGCGCAGTTTTTTCTCCCATAGACCCGTCAGCTCCGCCGATTTGAGGAGCGGCGAGATAATGGTGTGAATCAAGTCTATCCCCACATCCGTAGCCCGGATGGATTTGCCCTGTTTCTGGATATACTTGCGCTGGTAGAGTTTCTCAATGATTGCCGCACGCGTGGAGGGACGGCCGATACCGTTCTCCTTCATCGCTTCTCTGAGTTCGTCGTTGTCCACCGTCTTGCCGGCGGTCTCCATGGCACGCAGCAGCGTCGCCTCCGTGTAATACTTGGGCGGTGTAGTCGTTTTCTCTTTCAGCAGCGGCGTATGAGGCCCGGATTCCCCTTTGGTGAAAGCCGGCAGGGATTTGGCGTTCTCCTGAGGCTCCTGATTTTCCTGTCCCTCCGGATTATCCGGCAGCTCTTGGTCTTTCTCAAACACCGACCTCCAGCCGGGCTTGAGCACCTCGCGGCCTGTCACCTTGAAATCTATCTCTCCCGCCTTGGCCAGCACGGTGGTGTTGCTCACCTCGCACTCCGGATAGAACGCCGCGATGAAATGCAGCGCCACCAGATCATACACCTTACGCTCGTCGGCTGTGATATTATCCGGACGGACACCCGTGGGGATGATAGCATGGTGGTCGGTCACCTTCTTGTTGTCAAACACTTTCTTGGACTTAGGCAGCGAGCCTGCCCCTTTCCCTCCGTCCGCCTTGAGCGGCAACAGAGGCTCCACCTGCGGGAAATAATCCTTGATACCCGCCAGCGTGGCAGGTACTTTGGGGTAGATATCATCGCTCAAATAAGTGGTGTCCACACGCGGATAGGTGGTCACACGTTTCTCATAGAGCGACTGGATGAGTTGCAGAGTTTGTTCGGCTGAGAAAGAATATTTCCGGTTGCAATCCACCTGAAGCGACGTCAGGTCGTAGAGTTTGGGGGCATACTCGGAGGCTTTCTTTTTCTCGACGGATGTGATTGTGAGCGGCAGATCCTTGATACTGTTCACCAGCTCCTCGCCCTGCTGCTCCGATGTGATGGCATACTCGCCGTCTTCGACAGGTATCTGCGCACTAAAAAGGGTATCGCGATAGGTGGTTTTCAGTTCCCAATAGGTCTTCGGTACAAAGTGCTCTATCTCCGCCTGCCGCTTGACCACCAACGCGAGCGTAGGTGTCTGGACGCGTCCGACCGACAGCACCTGACGGTCGCGTCCTGTTCCGCGCGCGTACCTAATAGTATATGCGCGCGTAGCATTCATACCCAACAGCCAGTCGCCTATAGCCCGCATCAGCCCTGCTTCGTAGAGATGCTGGTAGGCGGACTGGTCCTTGAGCGCCTGAAATCCCTCGCGGATAGCATCCTCAGTCAGCGAACTGACCCAGAGACGTTTGACCGGACACTTGCATCCGGCCTTCTGATAGACCCAGCGCTGGATGAGTTCACCCTCCTGACCGGCATCGCCGCAGTTGATCACCTCGTCGGCTTGCTCAATCAGACTCTTGATGATATTGAACTGACGGTGCACGCCTTCATCGCCATGCACCTTGATAGAGAAACGGGCGGGAATCATCGGCAATGTGCTCAGATTCCAGCCCTTCCATTGATCGGTATATTCCTGGGGATCCAGTAGCGCGCAGAGATGCCCGAAGGTCCATGTGACCTGATAGCCATTGCCCTCGAAATAACCGTTCTTGCGTTGGTTGGCACCTAACACACGGGCGATATACTCACCCACCGACGGTTTCTCTGCTACGCATACTGTCATTATTTTTTCTTTTTGTTGTCGTTGCCATAGCCATAGCCGTAACCGTAGCCATAGCCATAACCGTAGCCGCCGCGTGAGCCCTTGAGGCCGTTCAGCACACAAGCGATACGTTTCATACGGCCGTCCTCAACCACCTGGTTGATATACTCAATCATCTCGGTCGGCGTATATTTGAAGCGGCTGACGAAGATGGTGATATCGGCTATACGTCCCAGCAGATAAGTATCGCTGACCAGAGCAACCGGTGCGGTATCCACAATCACATAGTCGTACCGTTTGCGCAATTCCTCGAACAGATCGTCCAAACGCTGGGTCTGCAGCAACTCGGCAGGGTTGGGCGGCACCATTCCGCAAGGAATGATATCCAGATTGCCGTTCTCGCCGGAAGGAATGATGATGTCCTCCAGCTGCACATCGTCGTCTGCCAGATAATTCGACAGCTGGCCTTTGTCAGGCAACTTGAAATACTCCGCCAGCATCGGTTTGCGGATGTCCAGACCTACCAGCACCACTTTCTTGCCCAGTATAGCCAGCGACAAGGCCAGGTTGCTGGACACATAGGATTTACCCTCGCCGTTGACACAGGAGGTAACCAATACCACCGGTGATTTGATAGACGAAGGAATCATATAGCGCAGGTTGGTACGCAGCAAACGGAACAGCTCGGCGGACACCGTAGATTCGCTCTCGCGGATAGCGATATGCTCATGGCGCGAGTTCTCGGCGATCTTGCCCAACAGCGGTGCTTTGACACGGCGCTCATAATCCTTGGGATCATCAATGCGGTCGTTGAACAGCATATATACATACAGCAATCCGGCAGGGAACATCAGTCCGAGGAAGATACAGATTATCAGCAGTTTGGTGAGTTTGGGCGTCTTGCTCTCCACATCACGCTGGGGAGTATCGATGATCTTGGCGGGCATAGCCGACGACGCCAGCACCAATGCGTTCTCCTCGCGTTTCTCGTAGAGGAAGATATACAATTTCTCACGGATCAACTGGTTACGAATCGCACGCTCGTACTCCAACTGTTTCTCCGGAGCCTCTTTGATCTGCCTGTTGTATTTGTTGTCCTGCGCCTGCAGGCTGCGTTTCTGGATTTGCAGGCTCTCGCGCACGGAACCGATGGTAGCTATGATATTCTGGCGCATGGAGTTCAGCTGCGAGTCTATCTGGTCGATCACCGGGTTTTTCTCGGTAGCCGTACGCATGATGCGCATGCGCTGGAGCAATATAGTGTTGTATTCGGATATGCTGGATGCCAGCGATGCATCCTGAATACCGATGTTAGCCGGAATCAGGCTGCTGCGTTTGGTATCGTCACGCAGGAAATCATCCACGTAGTCCACCAATGTCAGCTGGGTCTCCAGTTCCACCAACGCTTTTTGCTCGGCGCTGCTGGCCTGAATGAACAACTGCGCCTGGGTTTCCAGATCGGCGATGTTGTTGCTCTCCTTGTAGCTGGATACAGCCTCTTCCGCTTCCGACAACTCCTTGGTAATCACCGCCAGACGTTCGTCGATAAACGCTGCGGTATTGGATGCCATCATGTTCTTGTCCACGATAGCATTGAGGTTGTATTGCTCAATCACCTGAGTGATCAGCGCCTTGTCGCGCTGGGGCATAGGCGACTGCATCGACAGTTTGATGATGTTCGATTCCTTCTTGTTCTGGGCTATCTTGAGTTGCTTGCGATAGCCGGCCACCACCAACTCCGGACGCGAGTGAACCACACGATAGGTAGTATCGCTGCTCAACACGCGGTTGGCATGGATGCGGATGGTACCGATACCCGTTTCGATAGGCTCGTCCAGTGTCTTGACGCGCCGGGTGGAACGGTTGAAAAAGCCCATCTTAGTCTTGATCTTATAACCGGATTTGGTAGGTTTAATCTTGATGATGAACGGACGCATTTGCGCGTCCTCGGTCAGCTCCAGATAATCCACCTTGACTGCATGCTGGCCGAACTCGCCCTGCCAGCGGAAACCGTCCTTGACATACGTAGCCTCCCACAGATCCAAGGCATCCACCGCCTGATAGAGCAGTCCGCGAGAGGACAGCACTACCACTTCGTCTTCCACCGTGGTATTGCCGCCCAGACCCAGCATACTGAGTGCTCCCAGTTGGTCGCCCAGACCGCCGTCTTTCTGGCGGATCATGATGGCGGCATCGGTAGTCCAGTTAGGCGCTTTGCGCAGATAGTAGGCCATGCCCAATACCACGAAGCACACTACTCCGGCGGCAAACCACCACCAGTGCTCCAGCACTACCCGTACCAGTTTCTTGATATCGATCTCGTTGTTGGTATTATTGTTTTGTTGTTCCATAATCTTGATTTGTCAAATTTCAGCTTTCGTCACTTATTTGCCTGTACTATAACGGAGCACCGTCACAATCACCGTAGCCGTGCTGGCCAGTGTAGATACCGTACTCAGCCAGAGGCTGGCATTGGCACTGTTGACTACACGCACTTTGTTGGGCGAAACATACACCACATCGTTCTGCTGCAGATAGTAATACGGCGAAGCGAACAAGTCCTGACTGGTCAGATTGACTCGTGCAAACTCCAGTTTGCCGTCCTGCTCACGGGTAATCAGCACATTGTCGCGACGGCCGTAGGGCGTCAGATCGCCGGCGGCTGCCAGCGCATCCAGCAGCGTCAGACGGCCGTTGGTAATCTCCACCTGACCGGGTTTGGTAACCTCACCCATGATAGTGGCTTTCGCGCCCACCATGTTGACCTGCACCAGCGGATCCACCACCTGGGTAGCCAGAGCCTGCTTGATCAGCTCCGCCACTTCGTCGCGCTTCAAGCCCTCTACGTGCAGCTTGCCCAATACCGGCAACTCCACATCGCCTTGCTCGTTGACGCGGAAACTCTGCAACTGACCCACTGTGGTCAGCGAGGTGCTGTTAGGCGTGCTATACGCCACTGCAGGCAGGTTATACGGCTCGATTGCCTCTTTGTCCAACGCCGAGATGTATATGGTCAATGCATCGCCGGGTTTGATCACAATCTCCGAAACGGCATGAAAAGTTTTGTTGATAGAGTCCGCAGACTGTTCATTTACCTCCCGCAAATAAGTCATCTGCTTTTGTGTCACGCAGCCGGTCAGGATGACGCCGGCCGATACAATCAGAAAAAGAGATTTCAGTATTTTAGACATATCCATTTTTATAAAGCGGCTGCAAAGGTACGATTTTTTTTTGATATACGCAAATAGAAAGCACTTTTTCTTGCGGAAATTTGCATATTTCGATTTTTTGTTGTACTTTTGCATGACATTTGTCAAAAATCATTATGACACCCCAGGAATTACTGAGTATAAAACAGCGTTTCGGCATTATCGGACAAAGTCCGCTGCTGAACAGAGGCATTGAAATTGCCGTGCAGGTAGCCCCTACGGATTTGAGTGTATTGGTTACCGGCGAATCGGGTGTGGGCAAGGAGCATTTCCCGAAAATCATACACGCCTACTCCGCACGCAAACACGGGCCGTATTTCGCCGTCAACTGCGGCGCTATACCTGAGGGCACTATCGACAGCGAACTTTTCGGCCACGAGAAAGGCGCGTTCACGGATGCCAAGAGCGAACACAAAGGCTATTTCGAAATAGCCAATGGCGGAACGCTCTTTCTCGACGAAGTAGGAGAACTGCCTATGCCTACCCAGGTACGCTTGCTCCGTGTGCTGGAAACCGGCGAATACCTGCGTATGGGATCCAGCGAAGTCAGGAAAACCAACGTCCGCGTAGTAGCCGCCACCAACCTCAACATGCGGCGGGCTATCGACGAAGGGCGGTTCCGCGAGGATCTCTATTTCCGCCTTAATACCGTAGAAATACGCGTGCCCGCGTTGCGCGAACGCAGAGAGGATATCCCTTTGCTGTTCCGCAAGTTCGCCGTGGATTTCTGCACACGCTACCGCATGCCCTCGCTCACGCTAAACGACGAAGCCACACGGATGCTGCAAAACGCCTATTGGCGCGGCAACATACGCCAGCTCAAGAACACCGCAGAGCAGATTGCCGTCATCGAGATGAACCATCATATCGATGCCAAGACTCTGAGCAAATATCTGCCGGAGGATGAGAACCAGTCAGGGCTGGTACTGAGCCGCCAGCATGCCGATGAAGGCAAAGACTACTCGCAGGAGATAGGGCTGCTGTACAACATGCTCATGCAGACCCAGAAAGAGCTGCGCGAACTGCGCGAACAGATACAAGGCCGCGCATCCGGCACCGCTTCTACGCTCACACCCGCGGCGCAGCAGAACGAAGTGATCGACGCCGAAGCGGAAGTGCTCTCGGCGGACACACCGCTCAACGCCATGCCCGGAACTACAACACCCGCCGCACCGGAAACAGGCAACCGGAGGATTGAGGACGCCAACCGCGAAATGATCATGCAGACGCTGGAGCGCTGCGGAGGAAACCGCAAAACGGCTGCCGCGCAACTCGGCATCAGCGAACGCACCCTCTACCGCAAAATCAAAGAATACGGATTGTAATGGTTAATAGCTAACGGCGAATGGCGAATGTTATGGGACATAACTATCAAAATCAGACTGGCGAGACACTAACGAGAGAGAATCGAATCGGGAGCAGATGCAGGGCATATGCGACCCTGATCGGTATCATCTGCATCCTGTCCGGCTGTTCCATCAGCTTCAAGATGAACGGAGCCAACATCAACTACCAGACTACGCACAGCATCTCCATTGCCGATTTCCCGAACAACGCGGCTATGGTCAACCCCACCCTGAGCAACAACCTCAGCGAAGGCATACGCGACCTCTACCAACGGCAGACCAGACTGGAGATTCTCCAGCGCGGCGGCGACCTGGAGCTGGAGGGCGAGATTGTCGGCTACGACATCAGCCAGGGAGCCATCTCCGCCGACAGCTACGCATCCGAGAGCAAACTCACCATCCGCGTGACCGTACATTTCACCAACAACGTCCATCCCGAGGAGTCGTTCGACAAGACCTACACAGCCTACCAGACTTTCGATTCCAGCAGGCTGCTGACGGATGTGCAGGACGATTTGTGCGCCACCATGATCACCGAAATAGCAGAGAATATCTACAACGATACCGTAGCAAAATGGTAGGTTCGACAGCCCCGACGGCTATAAAAGAATGAAAATACCGTCAAAAATTTGCTCATATCAAAAAATTGTTGTAAATTTGCACCCGATTTGCGGATTGTTTATACAAAATAACCAAATCGTACATCGTAAATCTTTAAATCGTAAATAGCTTTATGTACATTTTTCTAACTATTCTTATCGTCATTGCAGCAATCCTGCTGACGCTTCTGGTGCTGGTACAGAACAGCAAGGGCGGCGGACTGGCTGCCGGTTTCGCAAGCGGCAACCAGGTCATGGGAGCGCCTAAGACGGCTGATTTCCTGGAGAAAGCTACATGGACGCTGGTGGCTCTCATCGTAGCCTTCAGCATCGCTGCCGTAGGATTCAGCAAAAGCCATCAGGCTACCACCGAGCAGCACTCGGCTATCCAGGTAGAAGAGGCTGCGCCCGCACAACCTGCTGCCGAGTTTCCTGTAGAAGAAGCCGCTGAATAAAAAAAACTTCAGCCCGCCTTCCTGCACACACGGGGAAACCGGTACGACACACATTCGGGGAAACCGGTACGACACACATTGCCAGCCTACGGGCTGCACAGGTATTCAAAACAAGAGGAGACCGCACGGTCTCCTCTTGTTTGTTTTGGTATGTCTGTCCGGCTTATTGCGCGATGAACTTGCCGGACTTGATAATCTTGGAATCCGATACCATGAATGCGTACTGGTATATCTGGCCCGGGACAATCGGTATCAGCAGTCCTGACGAAGCGTTGGCTACATCATTGAGGCGCTCTATCGTAGCAGGATCGTCGGATACGGACACATCGTTCGGATCGGCTACCGGCACCTTGCTGTAGAATACCAGATGCCCGGTCTGGTCGTAGAGGCAGATAGACACATCCTTGCGGAGCGTAGCCGCCAGCATGTTCGCCTCACCCGGCATGCGTTTCAAGAGCACGTCGTTGTAGGTCGGGTTGGCTGCCTCGTTGATTGTAGAGATGGCGAAATATACATAATATATCCGTTCGCTTCCGTCGGCAGCTGTACATGCTATACGGCAGGTATCGCCGGCCGATACGGTACGCCACGAAGCCTCGGCGTTGACAGAACGGCATACAGCCTCCACGGCAGGCGGTTGCTGTCCTTCCACCAACAAATAGGTATAGAACGTCAGTTCGGGATCGAAACCCTTGATTGTGTCGCCGTCCAGCAAAATAGCCGAGAGGTAGTTATCCGTATCCGCCGAGACGAACTGACGGATGAGATAAGTCTGCTCGGTAACGCCGTCGGCTGCCACCACGTTGATAGAGATCGTACCGTCGTCCGCCAGGCTGACGGCTACCGTAGCCGTCGTATCGCTTTTCTCCACACGGATATCCTCCGCTTGATAGAAGGCGGCGGTGTCGGTGCCGTACGGATGATAGAGTTCATACTCGGTCAGACGGCTGTCGAACCCTGCCAGCAACTCATCCTTCACATAGATAGCGGTCAGAAGGGCATCATTGTTACGGGTGAAACGGACGGTCAGCGTATAGGTGCCTTCGTTCCTGCCGTCGGCGGCAATCACAGTGATGATGACTTGGATATCCCCGTTAGCCAGCGTATCGTAGCGGTACTCGGGCACGGTCTGCAAGGTATCCTGCAGCGCCACCTCTATCGCAGGAACAGTGTCCTCGCCGTAAGGCAGAACAACCAGATAGTCGAACTCATCCGGATCGAAGCGGAACTCGCGGTGACCGTCGATGAGGATATTCGCCAGACGGGTATTGTCGGACAACTGGCGGTTGAACTTCAGAGTATAATCCTGGGTGTCGCCATTCTCGGCGGTTACCATGATACGTACGGTGTCCGTATCCACGAATATCTCATAGGTCTGCGCCTCCTCTTTCTTGACTACCGAAACCAGCGGCAGCGGCTGGCGTCCCTCGATGACCGGACTATAGGTATAGCGCTCGGCATCGAAATCAGGCAGCGGCTGACCACCCAGCATGATCATATTGAGCGTAGCATCCGCTGAACGCTCCACCGGATAGTGGATCGTGTAGGTACGCATCGCGCCGGTAGCGGCGGTAACGGTAATGAGCGATTTGTAGCCCAACGACTTGCCGCTCAGCGAATCCGGAGCCTGCGAAACGAGCACAGTTTGGTATTTGTCGCCCTCGGTATAGGTGATCTGAGGCAGTGCGCCGTTCTGTTCGGCAGCCTGCTCGGCTGTCAGCAGGTAGTAGTACTCCATCGTACGGGCGTTGAAGTCCTCCAGCACTTTGTTGTCCACAAAGAGTGCCTGCAGCGTGTCTATATCCGACTGGCGGATTGTGTAGGACACCGTGTAGGTATTGCTGTTGCCGTTCTCCGCCGTTACCTTGACGGTACGGATGAGGTTGGAAGCGTCGCTCAGCACCGTGTCGAGAGCTATCGTCTGCCATTCGTCGGCCTCCTCCCAGTTCAGTTCGGGGAAGGCAGTCGTACCTACCGCCAGCGAGTCGGTATAGAAGAACTTGCGCGGCGCAAAGCCCGTCAGCGAATCGCCGTCCGCGTAGAGCATCAGCAGGGTATCGGCAGCCGACTGGTTGAACTGATAAAGCACGGTGTAGGTATTGCTATAGGTATTGTCCTCCGCCTCCACACGGATAGTGGCCTGCTGTTTCTCGTTATCCATCTCAGCGGCGTGTACCGTCTGGGTAGCCTCGCCCTCCTGACCGATCGTCTCCGGCAGACCGTGCGTACCTACAGGCAGTTCCACCTTGTAGAAATACACGTCGTGACGGAAATCGGGCAGCGAGTCGCCGTCGATAAAGATCATACTGAGGTCGGCGTAGCGGGATTTGGGCGTGAGGAAATTGAGCGTATAGGTATTCTCAGTGCCGTCCACTGCCGTCACGGTGATTGTAACCACCATGCCGTTTTTCTGTACATCCGCCTGCTGGCCGTCCATCTTGAGTTGTGCGCTCACCTCCGGCAGCACCGTCGTGCCCGAAGGCAGATTGATGTCATAATGGTTGTTGCCGGGATTGAAGGTAAGGGCAGGATTGATGTCACGGCGGTAATCGGTAAGCGGTGCGCCATCCAGCAATATAGCCGCCAGCTGCGCATCGGAGCTGGGTTTCTGCACAAAGATCTTGACGGCATACTTGGCTGTATTCACGCCGTCCTCCGCCGTTACACGCACGGTGTCCGCATCCTTGTCGGTTGCGGCACGGATAACATCCACCGTCTGGAAGCAATCCTCGGCGGTAGTGAGTATTTCTATCTCGTCAGTAGCCAGCTCAACCGAATAGAAATGGCGTCCTGACTCGAAGCCTTCCAGCAGATTGCCGTTCACCATGATACCGGTCAGTTCGGTATTATGGCTCGGTTCGGCGGATACCTGCACATTATAGGTCCGGTAGCTGCCCTTCTCGCTGGTGACAATGATCTGGGTAGGCGCATTGTTCATTTCGCCGGGCTCCAGCTCTATCTTCTGTCCGCTTTGTCCCGCCACATAACTGATAGACGGCATCTGCGGCTGCTGTTTCTTGACTGCCGGCGAAGGCAGCACCACCGTATAATCCGTCTCTGCCGGCGTGAAGTCCGCCAGGGGCGCGCCATCCAGCCATATAGCCGCCAGCGAGGCGTCGTCGCTGAGCGGACGGATGACGCTGAGCGTATAGGTCTTGTGCGTAGCACCGTCAGCGGCGGTAACAGCTACCTCGTAGTTGATACCGGCGTCGGCAGGCGTAGCGGTAACGGCTATCGTCTGTGCCGCTTCTGCGGCTACGGCATTGACCGTCACGGCGGTGTCCGAAGCTATCTCGTACGACTCCAGGGTAGGCAGATAATCCTCCAGCGGATTGCCGTTCACCAGGATGTTCGCCAGCTGCGCATTGGAGGAAGCCTCCGTAGGATAGGTGATACGGTAGGTATGGGTCTCGTTGCCATACACACGCCATGCCATCGAGTCGGGTGTCTGTACAAAGACTACGGAGTCGGTCTCCGCCTCACGGACAAACGTGATGATCCCTTCAGGCTTGGTATGCTCCGCCTCATACGTGTCGCCGCCTATATAGTCCAGACCTGTTCCTGCTATAGCGAAGGACTCTATCTTGCCTTTGGTGACCACTACCGGGTCAATGCGGTTGAACGTATAGGTGCGCTGTGTAGTGCCGTCCTCGGCTGTTACGGTCATGACGATACCGTCAGCCAGATACTTGAGATCGACACGCTGGCCGTCGCTCTTCTTCTCGTAGGTAATGAGCGGCGTTTTGGCGGTGGTCATCGAATAGATGAACGCATCGGCATCCACGGTGCTGTAGGCTACAGAAGCTCCGTTGGTGTCCTCCAGGTCGAATGTCTCCAGCCCCGGATCATCAGCCTTGGCATCGCGGTAGGCATAGACAGTAGTCTTGGCAGTGCCGTTCTCGGCAGTGACGGTTACCTTGACGGTATTGCCGCTCTTCGATACAGCGAAACGCTGGTGGATGCTGGCAGGTGTAATAGCCACATCCGGCAGAGACTTGGTGCCGTAGGGCAGATAGACGAAGGTGGTATCACCTACCGTCTTAGTGGAGTCCGAACCTAAGGATATCTCATAATCGGTGGTGGTAACTGCTGCACGCTTGAGCACCACCGTATAGACGGTGCTGTCCGTCGAGTTCTCGCCATAGTTGACCACCTTAGCCTGCAACTCACCATTCATCCACTCGCCGTTGTTGAGCCACTCGATGGTCTGCATCTGATCATGCACCGCGCCGGTGAATTTCAGAGCCGGCAGGCCTACGTAGTCCGCACTCACTGTCCGGGTAAACGTGTTTCCGCTCTTGGTAGCAGCCACGCCATCCACTGTCACACCTGTCAGCTCGGAGTTGTAGATAAAACGAAGGTTTTGAACCAACAATTGGGATTCAAACATCGCCTGATCCGTTGCTCCTGAACCCATATCCTTAGCATTGGCTGTATGCGCTGAGTTTATTGCAAAAGTCATACGTTGCAATGTTCCCAGTCCAGAATAATCAAGAGTTTTAGTAGATACCTGCCATGAGTTCAATGTATTATAATTACCATCATAGTGAGTCGTCTTGGTATTTGTTCCATCTGACAACAAAATATCATAATACCACTTAGAAACATTTGTTGTTGTCAAAGGATTATAGTCCAATGTGAATTGCTCCGGAGTATTTCTAAAGACAACACCCGTTGATTTATCCATTGACATGCTTGAAGTGGAATTACCACTACTTGCCAAAGTTAAGGCCATAGTTCCTGTGGTCATCATTCCCGGCACCGATCCATTTAAGGGAGCACCGCGCAACGTGGAAAGTAGAGCACCATTTACTCCTGCCTTAATAACTTCTTTTCCTGTTTGGTAAATTAAATTGACATGTACTATGAAATCTATATTAAACTCATGTTTATCAGCATAATCAGCCGGTACCTTCCATGCAGACGTAGGCTTGTATCCCGGTCCCTTAGCCGCTGCTACCCAGTTATTGCTAAAGTCGAATTGAGGGTCATCATTCTCATAATACCAGCAAATGCTATAGGTCTCGCCGCCGGAAACGGTAAGTGTGATTTGTTTCTTCTTGGCATCAATGGCCGATTTGGTAACAGACTTGCCGCTTTCGTAGGCGGTGCCAACAAAATCTGCTGCCGTAGGCTGGGCGGTTACATTAATCATGTAGTTATATACATCGGGGCGGAAGTTGGGCACGGCCGTTCCCTTGAACTTCAGTTCCTTGAGTTTGCCGGCGGTGTCAAATGCGGGCATCTGCGGCGTGATCGTATAGGTCACATCCTCCACTCCCTCGCGGTTAGCCGCAGCTATGATCGTAGCGCCACGGCGGATACCTCCATTGTAGAACACTACCGACTGCTCGGGGTAGTTCTTCTCCACCCCTGTCACCTCGAAGCTCTTGGCGCCGTACGGCAGGCTGATCACGTTATCGCCGATGACTGGCACGATAGTGTCCCTTTTGATAACATTCGTAGCGGTCTTGTAGGTATATGCCACACGCCGGATCAGGTTCTCGCCCTCGGGCTGCGCCACGTTGTAGCGGATTGAATAGGTACGACTGTCTCCGTTCTCCGCACGGACGATGATACGGGTAGTACCGTTGAGGGGTGCCTCAATGAACTCGATGGACTGTTCGGGCTCCGCCTTGGCGAACTGTAACTCGTAGGGATAGACAGTGCCGTACGGCATGTCGAACACATACTCGGTGGTGTCCACGCTGCGGGTCTCGTTGTTGATTTTGAGAGACCCCAGTTTGGTGTTGGTAGATAGCGTCACGGGGAAAGCGATGGTGTAGTCCGCCGTGGTGCTGTCCTGCGCCATCACACGGATAGTGGTTGTGCCGTTGGGGCGGCTGATCCATGTGGTGATGGTCTGGTTGTCCTGCTGTCCTACCGGGAAGACCGACGGCACGAATGTAGCGCCGTGGGGGAGCGGATAGGTGTAGGTATGTGTCTCCGGCGCAAAGCCGTAGAGCGGTGCGCCGTCCACGTAGATATTCGCCAGCAGGGCGTTGCTGCTGCGCGTACGCGTATATAGTATGGTATAGGTAGTCTGTGCGCCGTTCTCGGCAGTCACCACCACTACCTGGGTGTTCTCGTCCGCCTGATAAGTCAGTATCTGCTGTTTGGGACGGGCGGTGATAGCCATGTCGGGCAGCGGAGCACCTTCGCCCAACTGAATACCCGAATAAGCGGTCTGCGAAGGATCAAAGGTGAAGGTCTGACCTTCCGGCAGATCCAGCAGCTGCAGGTCTGTGAGCAGCGAATCGGTATAGAGTTGGACAGCATAGCTGACGCTATAGCGGGCGGTGTCGGTGCCGTTCTCGGCGGTGACTATCCATTGCCATGCGCCCTCGCCTGTCTGACCGAAGTCCACCGTCTGGAGCGAGTCGCCCTTCTCATAGCCGAGTACGGGATAAGCGCTGCCGGCAGGGAGAAGGAAATCATAGTGTCTCCGCTCTGCCGCGAAGCCGTCTATCTCCACGCCGTTCTCCTTGATAGACGCCAGCGCGGTGTTGGAGTCAAAAAGACGGGTGAACACGATGTCGTACACCGCTTTGGCGCCCAGAGTGTCGCTCACATGCAGATAGGCTGTGGCTCCGCGCCAGAGCAGCTGCACCGTCCGGCCAGCCTCAGCCTCGTAGGTCACGACAGGGAGTGTGCGCGAATAGGTCTGCTCATAGTGCTCAGTAGCCGGATCAAAACCTGCCAGAGCCACACCGTCAATCAGGATATTGGTCAGCTGAACCGTCTCCGCGGGCTTGGCCACGAAATGGATGGTGTAGCGCTGGGTAGCACCAATCACCGGTGCTACCAGGATAGTGGCAGTACCTACGCCAAGCGGCTGGGTGATCGTGGTCTGCTGACCGGGGACTTTCGCCACGGTGATAGCCGGAGAAGTTGCACCGGCAAGCTCCACCGTGTAGTCAAAGGTTCTCGGGTCGAAGCCCTCCAGCGAGTCGCCGTCCAGGTAAATCATCTCCAGGAAGGCGTTCTCCGAGAGTTGGATATGGAAATTGACTTTATACACTCTCTTGGCACCGCTCTCCGCCGTCACGGTGAGTGTCTGTACGGTGTCGCGCAGGACGCTCAGCACGCGCTGGGTAGTCTCCGCCTTGTCGAAGGTGACAGGAGGAATGGTGGTCACGCCCTCGGGCAGGTTGTAGGTATAAAGGGTGTCCTCCGGCTGGAAGTTCTCCAAGGGCTCGCCGTCCACGTATATCATCGCCAGGGCGGTATTGGACGACGTAGCCACCGAGAAACGGATGGTATAGGTACGGCTGGCACCGCTCTGCGGGCGGACGGTGATACGGTAATCGCCTGTCACACCCGAAGGTTTGCGCTCGGTAACTGTCTGCAGGTCTGCGTTCTGCAACTCGTAAGTCACTGCCGGCAGCACGGTGGTGCCCTGCGGCAGATTGACCGCATAGTCGTTGGCCTCAGGATTCCATCCGTCAATCAGTACGCCGTCCACGTAAAGCGCCTTGAGCGTGTTGTCGGTATAGGCGGCAACCGAGAAATTGATGACATAGACGGTGGTATTGCCGTTCTCCGCCGTCACCGTGATACGCGTAGCGCCGTTGACGCCGTTGGTAGTCACTGTAATCTTCTGGAACTCGTCGCCAGCTACCGGCTCAATCTCCGGCAGCACGGTGGTACCTACCGGCAACGGATAGTCATACGTGGTTTTGTCGGACCGGAAGCCGTCAATCAGCACGCCGCCCACTTTGATGCCGGCAAGGGTTGAGATCTCGGATTTCTCAGTAGAGAAGATGATTTTATACACCGACTGGTCAGTCTTGTTGCCGGCGGTCACCGTGATACGCGTAGTACCGTCAATGCCTGCGGTGTCAATCTTCACCGTCTGGTATTCATCGCCCGGGGTATAAGTGATCTGAGGCAGTTGCTTGGTACCCATGCGGAGGTTGACATAGTAAGTCATGTTCTCCGGCGTGAAGGCTATCTGCTGCAGATCGCCGTCCTTGGCGGGACTGCATTGCTGAATCTGGCTGCCGCTCACCTGCAGATCCTTGAGATAGGTATAGGAAGACGCTTCCAGACGGAAATTGAGTTTATATACCTTGGGGGTCTGATTGCCCGGCGTGGTGACAGAAATCTGCACCGTAGCGCCGTTGATAGCCTCGCCTGTCGGCAGCGTGGCAGGTGTGACGGTGATCGTCTGGGCACCGGCCTCATACGCCGACACCGGCTCGATAGTCAGTTTGGATGTACCCACCGGCAGCGACACCTTGTAGGTTGCTTGCGAAGGCGTGAAACCCGGTATCGAATTGCCGTTGACACGGATATCCCGGAGCGTGTTGTCCGCCAGCTGACCTACCGAGAAATTGAGGGTGTAGGTCTGCGTAGCCGTTTTGTTGGCAGCCGTCACTTTGATGACAGCCGTTCCGGCAGTGGATGTGGGCTGGGTTACAGCGATAGTCTGGCCGTCCTCCTGTCCCTCAGCGGCTACGACCGGCACTGCGGTAGTGCCGTACGGCAGCGTTACGTTGTAGGTGTATTTGGTAGGAGAGAAGCCCTCTATAACCGCGCCGTTGACCGAGATAGACGCCAGTTTGGCATTCGAGCTGGCAGCTTTGGTGAACTGGATCTTGTAGGTCGTAGTGGATTTGCCGTCCTCCGATTTCACCACAATAGTGGTCGGTTTGCTGCTCAGGTCGCCCTTGGTAATGGTTATTTCACTGCCCGACAGCGTACGGCCTGCAAACTGTACGGTTGTTCCTGCGGCATTGGTCAGAGAGCCGGCACCACGCAGTGCCTCGATAGACGGAACAGCCGTAGCGTTCTCGCCCAGCGCGTAAGTCTGCACCTCACTGCTGTTGGGATCGAAGCCTTTCCACTCCTTGCCGTCAATATAAAGTTTGTGGATCTTGGATGAATATATCATTTCCACATCGTCCACATAGAGCGAGTTGCCGGCGTAAAGACCGCTGTTGGCACGGAAGTTCGGGTAGTTGGATGCCGAGAAGATGATGTTCATCGTAGTCGGATCCGTGTTGTTCATATAGTAGATCGGCACGCGGATGTTGGTCCATTGGCCGTAGTTCTTGCGTTCGCGCCACATACCTTCCGCCACCTGAGTGACTTTGACAGCGGTACCGCACTCGTTGCCGTTAAGCGCCAAACGGATATCCGACTCCTCGTCGTATTTGGTCACAGACGTACAGCTCAGGTTCTTCGCCTTGTATTTGTCGCCTCGCGCCTGACCGCTCCAAGCATAGTAGAGAAGGTAAAAATCTTCCTTGTCCCAGTTATCACCCGTACGCTTGATCCATACGGACATGGTGTCGGGGCGGTATGTCCATTTGATACCGCCAGCCGTACCGGCGGTGGCACCGTTCACGTTCAAGCCGTCCAGGTAGGACCAGGGCTGTCCCAGCGCGAAATATCCCGGGCTGGTCTCCGTGATACCGAATGCTCCTACCGACTGATCCTGTACCATCATACAGTATCCGCCGTTATGGCCTGTCTCCTTGTGGGCAAAATTGAATTTGAAACCCACCTGCTCCACGTTCGAGGCATTCCAGCCTTTGGGCTGCGCTTCACCGTTGAAAGCGGCTCCGCTCCAGTCTTCGAAATTGGCATTGCTGACCTGCTGGGCAGAGAGGGAGAGGGTATTCATTAGCAGTACGGCGCAAAAGAGTGCGCCGAATGAATAAGCAGTAGAGATATTCAAAAATTTTCTCATATTAAGATTTTTATTAAAATTCGTCCGTTTTTCGCCTCTAAAAAGGCGCATTTTTAATCGGGTGCAAAATTACTGCTAATTTGTCAAGTACACAAGCGCATTTGTTATGAAAAAGCATACGAACATTAAGCATGCAAAAAAAACGCCCCAGTGAGACGATTTTTCTGACAGAATATTGAAATTTGATTAGGACTTGCTCCCGAGATGCTTCCGAGATGCTCCCGACTACACGACAATCCCCCGATAATCCCCCGACAATCCCCCGAGATGCTCCCGACTATTTCAAGGCTTTGAGGACAATAGGCTCCATAATTTCGTATCCGGACACAGTAGGATGGACATCGTCGTTGCTCAGGCCTTGTTTGAGTCCGCCGTCGCTATCCGCCATAGCGGAGTAATAATCGACGTAGCGTATATGACTGGCGTCCGCGTAGGCTTTGATCAGTGCATTGAGTGCGATGACCTGTTGCGGGACATCGATAACAAACGGATTCCAGCGGCAGGTGCGCGCCGGCAGCACGGAGCACAGGACAGGACGGATCTTGTTCGCCTTTGCCAATTCGCACATGGAAATGATATTGCCCATGGTATGCTCGAGAGAGATTGTGCCGTTGTTCTCTGCGATGTCGTTGATGCCGCACAAAATGACCACTGTTTTCGGATGAAGGTCAATGACATCCTGACGGAAACGCACCAGCAGTTCGGAGGATGTTTGCCCGCTTATTCCCCGTCCGACGAAGCCGTTAGACAGGAAGAAATCCGGCCGCATCTTATACCACCCTTGTGTGATACTATTGCCGTAAAAGACCACTTTGGTTTTGGAACGGGCGGCTTTGATTTGCTCATTGTCTTTAGCGTACCTGCCGAAATTCGCCCAATCATTCCTCCGCGCATCCCTTTTGTATTCGGGTTCGAGCACGTCAACCGGATGGAACTGCGCCAGGAAACTGAGCATCCCGCGCTCGATGAGTTCGCGTTGCGGGAAGGAACGTGAGAATCCCCATCCGTGTTTGCCTACAGGCACGAACATCATAGAAGCAGGCACATGCGCCGCAGTCAGCGACTGATAGAAACGGATACTATTTTCCACCTGCACGGTAGGATCGTCCTGACACGCCACAATGAGGCAAGGGGGTGTATGCGCAGTCACCTGTTTTTCCGCCGACCAGAGGAGCCGTTGTTCATCGGCAGGGTGTTCGCCCAGTAGTTGCCGGCAAGAGCCTTGGTGGGTAATCGTGCTATCCATCGATATAACGGGATATACCAGGATGCCGTAGTCAGGCCGCGCTTCGGGCGAGGGGTATTTGGTCAATAAGGAAGCGGCGAGGTGTCCGCCAGCCGAGAAGCCCATTACGCCCAGTTGAGCGGAAGGCAGATGCCACGCCTCGATGCTGTCGCGCAGCAGTTCCATTGCGCGGGAGGCATCCTCAAGAGGGATATGCTCATGTCCGTTAGGCAGCCGGTATTTCAGGACAGCAATGTTATATCCGCGCGGAACGAAAAACTCCGCCACCCGGATTCCCTCGTTGCCTACCGAGGTATAGCGATAGCCTCCTCCCGGGCAGACAAGGAGCGTAGCCTTGGGATGTTCGGCACGGTAGAAGTCAATACGGGGTTCCGAAGTCTGGTATATGCCTCCATTCTTGCCCACATATTCATCAGCGGGCAGATAGCCGTTTGAGTCAGGAGCGCCGGAGGGATAAAGGGGGATAGTCATAGCAGGCTGCAGTGCCCACAGGCATGACGAAGCCGCTAAGGAAGCCAGGATAAGACCGAGATGTTTCATGATTTATTCTTTTTTTTGCGCCACACCACGCAGACGAGCAGTACGGAGAGCGCCGCCGCGATGATCCAAAAGAGCAGCGCAGGGGTGAAATTATAGGTATATTGCTCTACTCCGTCGGGATTGACGACCAGTATTTTATGATTATCAAGGAGCAAGCCGGACGCTATATCCTGGAGTCCGGCGGCGGCATAAGAAGCGATACCCACAACCCCCAGCGCCGCTCCGGAGGCTTCACGCGGAACGATATCCACAGCCATGAGTCCGCCCAGGAAACAGATGAGAATACCGATAGCGATGCCGAAGAGCACCATAGCGAGTATGTTCAGCCAGAGGGCGGAGCCTCCGAAGGCAAAGAGGATGAGTGACAGCACCTCGAGCACGCCTGCGGCTACAGCAGGAATATAGCGGTTGCCTTTGAAAGCGGTATCGGAGAGCCATCCGGAGAAAACCGTTCCGATAATACCAAGCAGGGCATTGACGGATATGATTTGGGTAGCGGTAGCAAGCGAGAAGCCTTTGGCTTCCTGCAGAAAGAGGACTCCCCATCCGTTGACGGCATAGCGTGAAACATACATACATGCGGAAGCACACGCGAGGATCCACACGTACGGATTTTTGAGTACTTCTTTCTGGGAAATCCCGACGGAGTGGTGCTTAGCCTGCTCATCGGTTTCTTCGCCTGCCATGACAGCGACCGAAGGCATACCTTCCGCTTCGGGCGAGTCATGGAGGAGGAGAACAATCAGGATGAAGCCTATCATACCGGCGACAGCCGCGCCGATGAAACCGAACTGCCACCCGAAGAGGCTGACGAGTCCGCCTACCAGCAGGAAAGAGAAGAACTCGCCGAGATTATGAGACAATGACCAGAAGCCGTAGAACGTGCCTCTTCTCGAAAGGGGATACCACCGCGACAGGGAGACGACACAGGGCGGTGCCCCCATAGATTGAGTCCATCCGTTGACAGCCCAAAGACCCGCAAAGAGGATGTAGAACGCGGTTTGCGAGAGCACCATTCCCCGGACGGAGAGGAATCCTAACAAGCCTACCGTAATGTTCGCCACGGTGGAGACGAGCAGTCCGGCAGCCATGAAGCGGCGTATATTCGAATGGTCAGCCAGAAACCCGTTGACGAATTTGCCGACAGCGTACGTAAAGAGCAGCGCGGAGGATATGACTCCCAATTGTGCCGCGTCAAGAATACCGGCATCGATAATGGGTTTTTTGACCACATTGAGCGAAGTGCGGCAGACATAATACATGCTATAGCCGAGGGTAATGGCAAAGAAGGAAGCCCACTGCATCCGTCGGAAGCGCCGGTTGCGTTGCTGCTCTGTTTCGTTCCGGAGGGGGGCTGCCGGTGATTTAGCGAAAAAACTCATCTTAGGTGTCGTGATTGGAGGTAACGGATCAGGTATTCGGGCCGGTCGGTCTGTATGATATTCATTCCGAGCGAGTCAATGAGATAGCCGTAGTGCGCATCGGGGTCGAGCATGGCCTGGTCGTCCTCGTGTCCGCCGCAGAGCGTGTCCCACAGGCAGTTGACCCATAACAATGCCTTGCCGGCGGTGAGGGCGGAGGCTTCGCGCACATAACGGTCGTCATTGCGCCAGCATAACTCGAAGGCGCAGGGTCTGCCCGCCAGATGGGCATTGATCCTGCCCACGGAGGCGGAATCGTTCATATCCACTATCGGCATATAAATCACCTCGTCCAGGTATTGTCCGTACAGCTCACGCACTTCATCTGCAGGCTTACGCCCTTTCATGATAATCTGGCGCGTAGTACCTGTTTCTTCCAGAACAGGCATAACGAGATCGAAATAGCGGTCCGCTTTGTCAAGGTTGATCAGGACACGCCCTTTACACAGCAGTAGCACCTCCCGCAAAGTAGGGATCTCATGGCGCGTACGGATATTCACGCCGTTTTTGAGGCGGAAAGTACGGATGGAATCGAGAGTCAGCTCGGCAATCACCCCTTTGCCGGTAGTGGTGCGGTTGAGTTTGGAGTCATGCATAATGATGAGCTGGCTGTCTGCCGTACATTGCAGGTCGAGCTCTACTATATCCACTCCCATCCGGATGGCGGATTCAACAGCCGGTAGCGAGTTCTCCGGCCATCCGCGCCAGTCGGCGCGGTGAGAAGCCACCAGCACACGCCGGCAGTCAGGATTGAGCAAGTCTGCGCGAATCTGCTCGGCACGAGAGAGTTCGGGCGAAGGCGACGTGCAGGATAGAAGTGCTATCCCTATGCACATCAAAAACAACACATGTCTTTTCATAGATGTTACAGTTTGACTATTTTGTTTCTCAATCGTGCCTCCTCCGCACGGAATCCCATGACGTGGCTTTCCACTGACACATCGATAGTGGAGGAAAGGTATTTCTCATCGTGGTTCGCGACGGCCAATACAAAATCCTTGACGATGCCCCAATCTCCTCCGGCATGTCCTTCGTATCCCGGCAGTTTGGATATATCTTCATCCCAGATATATTTTCTGCCGGTCAGGAAATCCGTGAGCGTAAAGGTTTGCATATCTCCCACGATGTCGGCTTTAGAACCCATGATACGCGTTTTGCGTCCGCCATAAGAGGTCAGCGCCTCCACTTGCAATGAGGCGGTGACATGGTCTTCAAACTCCAGATTGCATACGTAATGGTCGCACTGGTCGTTCTTGCACCGGAAGACACAGCGTCCGTAATCCGTAGTGCGGAGGTATTCGCGGATTTTGGCGTCTTTAGCGGCGCGTTCTTTGGGGAGGGCGTCAAAGACGTAGAGGTATTTATGCTCCCGCTCGTATATCTTCAATGCAGAGAAGGGGCATTGTTTTTCCGCGGCACAATCGAAGCACCTGTCCGTAGCACCCTGAGGTTCGTTGGCGCGGGTGAAGAAATCCAGCGAACCGAAAGCCGATACTTTCTTGCAGGGTTTATCCAGGAGCCAGCGCACGATATCCAGGTCATGGCATGCTTTGGCAATGATAATAGGTGTAGTGTCTTTCGCCGAATGCCAGTTGCCGCGGACATAGGAGTGCGCCATATGATGGAAACGGACGGGTTCGAGATGCTGGACGGAAAGTATTTTTCCCACCCGTCCCTCGTCGATTACTCGTTTGAGTGCGCGGAAATAGGGAGCATACCTGAGCACATGGCAAACCCCGACTATCCGTCCGTATTTGCGCGCCTGACGGAGAATATCGGTGCATTCTTTGGCGGTTTGCGCAATAGGTTTCTCCAGGAGCACATCATAGCCTGCTGCCAGTGCTCTCATACAGGGTTGGTAATGCAGGTTATCCGGTGTGGCGATGATGACGGCATCGGCGAAAGGCGAAAGGCGGAAGACCTCCGACCAATCGGAAAATTGATGCTCCGGAGCGATACCATATGCCTGCGCCATTTGCTGCCGCCGGATAGGATTAGGATCCGCCACACCTACAATGCGCAACGCCCTGTTATACTGCGCGCTATAGGCTGCATACACCGATCCGCGTGAACCGGCACCGATGACGATGGCTGTAACGGGGCGGCTTACTACGGCTTCCTGGTCAGGCAGTCCGAATGCCAGTTTTTCCGTGTTTTTGGGCAATGGCTTTTCGGCCGAATCATCGATTAACAGGGGATTATTCGCAGCATCCATCAGCGAAGCACCCGGAAGAGACTCCAGTGCAATGGCAGCCGCGCCCACACCCAGACTCTTTAAGAAATCACGTCGTTCCATATAGTAGTTATTTGATTGTCATATCCGGATATCCTTTCCGGCGGATGGTAAGCGATGTCCATTCGACGGGCAGGAGCGGTTTGCGCGTTTGCCTGATACCCTTATCCGTTATTTCCATCCCTGCGCATCCGTACAGCAAGGCTTGCAGCGTTCCGCCGGCTCCGGTAAGGAAATAAGGATTGGTGCCACCGTTAAACTCCGCCATTACCCGGAAAGGAGGATTCAGGTTGGGCAGATACGAATCGCGGAAATAATACAGCGTTTTGTCTTTGTCTCCCAACCGGCTATAGATAAGCGCATAGATGGATTTGCTCATAGCCGGCGTTTGCTTGTCCGGCACTTTAGAGATATAATACTCCAGGTTCCGCTTGATCTCGCCGGTATTGGTCAGGATATTGAGCGGGTACGCCAGCAAGATCACATCCGCCTGCTTGGTCACCTGCCCCGTATAGGTCTGATTGACCGCGATAATGCCGTCCGGGAGATAGGAGAAATGCAGTTTGGCGGCAGTCTCCGACCATTGCTGAGGGGGTTTCAATCCCAGCACTTTAGCCGCTGATACGGCGTAGCGGAGATTGGTTCTTGCCGCACCGATGGTATAGGCATTATTATCGATATTCTTTCCTCCGTAGGGGTTCTGACTCCATTCATCGGCCCCGATACAGTTGACAATATCTCCGTTGGGTTCGATGCGGCTTACCCAGAAATCGGCTGTTTGAGAGAGGATAGGATATCCCACCTCCTGCAGCCATTGCTTGTCCTGCGTCGTACAGTAATATTGCCAGGCAGCGATAGCGATATCGGCGGTGACGTGGTTCTCGGTAGAGGGGTACATATTATTGGGCGCCACTTCTTCCTGTCCCGAATCCGCACTCTCCCAAGGGAACATAGCACCTTTGTATCCATGCAGATACGCTTTCGTCTGCGCTGCCGGAAGACGGTCAAAACGGTATTGCAGCATCATTTTCGCCATCTGCGGGCGGAGCATCAGCAGCACAGGAAGCATCCATGTCTCCCCATCCCAGAAGGCGTGTCCGTTATAGCCTAATCCGCTCAGCCCCATAGGCGAGGAGGAAGAGGGGTTGTCATCCCGGAAGAAAGCATAATGATGATAGATCATCGAATGGATATCCTGTTGGGCTTGCTTGTCACCCTCAATAAGGATATCGCTTTGCCACAGATCCTGCCATGCCTCGTTATGGCGTTTCCAAAGCCGGTCATAACCCTCCAGCAGCTGGAACACAGTGAGGCGTTCGGTCTCATTGCGCGTGTCCGGCACCACATTGGACGCCATCACATTCCCCACCAGACAGACATGGAGCGTATCGCCGACATGAAGGGAAGAGGCGAACTCCATCGTGTGGCGTCCCGCCCCCCCGTCTTCCCGATGGATGACAGAGAGGTTGGAGGGCAAGAGGAACGCCGTAGTGGCAGAGAGATCATACCTGCCGGTAGGCGACTGCGCCGTGGTGGTCATTAAGGTATAATGAGGGTAACCGCCTTGGTATAATGGGTTGGCTTTGTTGTCAATCTGCGCGAAAGAGGTGCACGGATTGCGAAGCGTCTCCGGGGCTTTGTGCCGGTTGACCGTCAGGAGGTGACAGTCCTTATCCGCCACTATCCGTATATCCATCATAAAGCCGAAGGGCATCTGCCTGAGCGCCGCTATCGTATAAGTGACATGCACCTTGCCGGCATAAGCAAAGGAGCCCGAGAAAGCGGCGTTACGCATATCCAGCGACTGGTGATAACCGGTAATGTTTCTCCGTGAGATACGCGTTCCGTCGATTCTGAGTTCGACGTCCAGCGGATTGATATTCGGGAAATAATTATTGACGCGCGAGTTGTACACGTCGTATAAACCGCCCACTACCAGTTTGTCCACCTGCATGGGGTTACGACTGCTGAGGAGTCCTATCTGTCCGTTGGCGGAGGTGATACCGTAGTAATCTCCCTCCGAAGGATTATCCGTCTGCAAGATCCATGGATCCTGGGCGTATGCACAGAGGAGAAGTGAGCAGACAAGACCTATAGATGCTATCCGTTTCATAGGCTGTGGTTATTGTAGCAATTGACCCGTCAGGGTGTAATATCTGCCGTTGCGAAGGATAAGCACCTGCTGATTGCGAATCATTTTCCGTCCCGTTGTAGCCCGGGAATCACTCCCGTCTTTCGCCATATCGGTTCCCATGGGAGTCTCCCCGTGGTACTCCACCGCGCCGATGCAAGAGAGCACTTTGCGGGCTCTTCCCATCTGGTCATAATTGACCGAACCGCTGATGACGCCGTCTCCGTTGAGGTCATAGGTGAATGCCGATTCGCACAGGCGCTGGTTGGCAGGCAGGCAAGCTATATTATATCCCACCAGCGAAGTCTGATAAAGGGGCAGCGTGCCGTCCGCTTTGACGGAGGGGGTATAAACGCCGTTTTGCAGTGTGCCGCCGAAAAGGGCGGTTATCTCCTGTTGCCATCCGCTGATGTCCTCCGAGGAGGAGGTGAGCGTATAGGTATTGCGCCAGAGGTTGACGTCAGCGGATGCGGTATAGAGGTCTGCCCACACCGGTGTTTCCCCTTCTATGGTCAGTTCGTTCGCCAGGATCAGGCTGTTCATGAGGCAGGCTTTGCCCTGAAAGATATTGACCGCCGCCCCTGTAAAATTAGCCGCTGCGCCATTGAAAGCGAGATGATTGCCGACGATGGTGCAGTGTCCTACGTTAATTGGAACGGTAGAAGCGGTCATATCCGCCCACAGTGCCGCGCCGCCGTACTTTTTGGTGGCGGTGGCTAATCCTTTCTTGGCGGTCAGCCGGTTTCCGACAAACGAGCAGTTCAACAGATGTGCGGCCAGGGGTGCTGCCGAAGGGTTGATATCCAACGCGCCGTGTGTAGCGGCGTCGTTGTCCACGAAAGCGGTATTCTGTATATCCGCGACGGTGAAAGCCAGTATCTTGACCGCCCCTCCGGCCGTAGAAGCGGTGTTATGCAGGAACTGCGAATTGCGGATGCGCAGTTGGTCGCGCAGCTGGCACCAAACTGCTCCGCCGTTAGCCGCGCTGTTTCCGGAGAACACACAGCCGCTGATGGTCAGGCTGTCGCCTTTATGCACGACAGCGCCGCCGGTAGTAAGCGACTTGTTGTTCTCCAACAGGCAGTCGATGAGCCGCAGATTAGGTCCGAAACTATAGACGGCACCTCCGCCGGTGACAGTCGTTGCGTTTCCGCCCGTGATATGAACGCGCTGCAATTCGATGTTGTAATAATGCGGAATATTGATTACCGGTTCCGCAAAGCCGTTGGCAATCAGACGGCTCCATCCTGTCTGTTCCGTAAAATCCGCATTCCATCCGCCGGACAGGGTCATGGAGGAGGCAGGGGTAATGGATTGCGACAGGGTATAATCGCCGGCTGCCAGAAAGACAGTGTCCTCCATCGTTGCCTGCGCGAGGGCTGTTTGCAGCGAAGCGGCATCCGTAGCGTAATAGCGGGTGGTATGCGCCGCAGAACCAAGACGGAAACGACCTAATACAGGGTAGTGGTCGGAGGGATTGACAGTGCGTCCCGACTCGGGGTAATACTGCGTAATGATATGCCGTGAGAGGGGTTCCATATGGTCATACCAGATATAATCGAACTCATTGCCCGTACTGCCCGGGGTAGCCGGTGTCCACTCGGTCGTAGTAGCCGTGATTTGCGGGCCGTCAGCTGGCAGGCATTGGTTGACAGGCGTTGTGAGCGCCAGGTCATAGAAATGCGAGGCGTAACCACGATAGGCTTCCTCGTGCGCCGAACGCGACATATTAAAATCACCGACCATGACCATTGGGGTTTGCCCTACCACTTGCCTGATCCGGTTGCCGATCAACTTGCCGGACTCGATGCCGCAGTAGTTCTCGCCGTAATTGACATGGGTGCAGACAAAGTAAAAATCCTGCAACGAGTTTTTATCCTGCAGGTGTACCCAGATACAGGTACGGGGTATCGTTCCGCCCCAGCTGTTTCCCGGCGTCTCAGGATGGTCGTTGACGTAGAAGAAGCCTTTGTCCAGCAGGGTGTATTTGGCGGTTTTGTAGAAGATGGAGTTATAGGAATAGCTCTTCCCTTCGCGTTCTACCGAATAATCCGCATAGCCGGTGAGCATATCCCGCAAGTCCTGCAACTGGGATTTGCCGGTGGTGGCATCCTTGTTATTACCGGTCACTTCCTCCATACCGACGACATCGAAATCGTAGCCGGTGATGTTCTTCACTACATAGGTTCGTCTGTTCGCCCACAGTTTCTCGCCTGTGTCGCCATTGGAGGCATTGACATAACGGATATTATAGTTGGCGAAGCGGTGTACGCCCGCTTCCTCCGCCATCATGGAGACGGTACAAACGGCACAGCAAAGAAGAATCAATATCTTTTTCATTGCATTAAGGGATTAACGGATTACTATTTTCTTTCCTCCTTGGATATACACTCCGGCAGGCAGTCGTGAGAGGTCCTCCCCCATCGGCATGCCGGTGAGGGAATAAACGGTGGTGGCAGCATTAGGGATGAGCGTCTCATGCACTGCTTCCTCTTGGGGCGCTTCAACGACGGCATCCAGCGCACCGATACAGGCTTGTATGCCGCGCTGGCGGTGCAGATAATCGCGAGTCACTGCGCCGGAGATTTTCCCGTCCCCGTCCAAATCGCATTGGAAGACGGTTTCGCATTGTCTTTCTGAAGAAAGAAGAACGGATAATTTATAGGCAGCAATCTGTTTTGCCAGGAAGACATACGAACCATCGTCAAGCACACGGATAGAGTCGGAGTTGCCAAAAGTAGCGGCACGGTCAGATTCCCATCCGCTAATCTCCGCAGAAGAGGAGTACAGGTTATGGCTATTGACAGTGAGCGCGGCATCGTCAGCGGTATATAAGTCGCTCCATGAAGAAGAGCCGTCGTTGGTCAAGCGTAAGGGATTAGCGAGAACCAGATTGTTCATCAGTCGGGCGGAGGCAGAGAACACATTGACTGCCGCGCCGGCGAAATTGGAGGCATTGCCGTTGAAACGGGTCTCATTGCCGAGGATGGAGCAATGGCCGATATTCAGGTATTGGTCCGTACCGTTCAGCCGCGCATAGACAGCCGCACCGCCATATAGTTTGGTGACCGCCGCCAAGCCTTTGGAGGCATTGAGTACATTATTGAGGAAGCAGCAATTGACAACGGAGGCTGATTGCAGGCGGCTGTTCTGCGCAAAACACAGTGTGCCGTAGCGTTCGGACTCATTCGATGAGAAAGAAGAGTACAGCATGGTAGCCGAAGATGCTCCGGCTACATAAACGGCGCTGCCCGATTGCGCTTTGTTGGAGCGGAAAAGGCAGTCGGTAAGCGAGATATGCTTGCGCACATCCGCATACAAGGCTCCGCCGGAAAGGGCGGTATTGTTCTCGAAGAGGCATGCGGACAGGGCAAGACGGTCGGTAGTCACAGCGAGAGCACCGCCTAATGAAGAGGAGGTGTTGTTGCGCAGGATGCAATGGTTCATATCCAGAGACAGGCCATGCGAACAGACGGCTCCTCCGCCGGTGAGCGAGGAGACAGAGCCTCCGCATAAGACCATATTATGCATCTCCATTGCGTACCAATGGGGGATAGCCAGAACGGGGTTGTTCTCCGGCGCGGTAAGCGTAGTTGTTCCCACAACCGAAGAAAAAGCCTCGTCCCAACCGCCCATCATACAGAACGAGCAAGAAGGCGTTATGGGGGCAGTAAGCGCTATTTCGCCGGCTGCCAAGCACAGCGTATCGCCTATAGTAATCTGCGCCAGAGCAGAAAGCAGAGAGGGTTCATCCGTAGCGTAATAGCGCGTAGGATGAGGTGCAGCAAAACGGAACCGTACGAGGACAGGGAAATGGTCAGAAGGAGTAACCGACCTATTGTAATCCTCGGTGATGATATGCCGCGACAGAGGCTCCATACCGTCATAGAAAATATAATCAAACTCCGAGCCGGTGCAAGCACTGTTGGTGACGGGATACCAGTTGGTGGCGGTAAAAGAGACATTGCCTTTGGGAAGGCAGGTAGTGGTTGTATGAAGCGCTGCATCATAGAACGAAGCGGCGTAGCCCCTGTACGCCAATTCGTGTTCATCGCGCCGCATATTGAAATCACCCACCAGCACCACCGGTCGGGTGCCGGCTATCCGGCGCAGCCGGGAGCCGATGAGTTGAGCCGACTCGATACCGGACTCATACGGCCCGTAGTTGGTATGCGTGACGGCAAAATAGAAATCCGCCAAGGAACTGTTGTCGCGCAGGTGCACCCAGCATAAGGCACGACGGTAATTGGTGCCGGCATCCACCGCCCACCCTTCACCCGGGGTCTCCGGATGCTCGTTGAGATAGAACAGACCTTTGTCCAGCAGCGTGTATTTGGCCGTCTTGTAGAAAATGACTTCGTATTCGGAATTGGAGCCATTGCCGTTGCGTTCCACTTGCCAATGATCGTACCCGGTCATTCCGTCGTACATGTCCTGCAATTGGGATTTGCCGGTGACGGCGTCCTTGTTATTGCCGGTCACTTCCTCCATACCGACGATGTCGAAATCATAGTCCTGAGTTATTTGCAGGACATACTCCCGGCGGTTGGCCCATTGTTTGTCGCCGGTGTCCGCTGTAGCATTGGCGAAGCGGATATTGAAATTGGCGAAGCGGTGTACGCCCTCCTCATCCGCCCGCACAAGCGTGAGAGCGGAGAGGAGGACGATTACCAAAAGAGCTGCTCTTCTTTTCATAGTCAGGTTTTATAACTCTTGTCCGACAGCATTGTAGGTTTTGCCGTCGCGGATGATGAGCAGTTGTCCGTCGCGGCAGATCTTGGTGTAATGTGCGGCTGCCGGTACATTCTCAACAGCCTGCTCGTCTTCATCGTCTTTCCATTCAGGAGCCGTAGCGTCAGGGTCGTAGGAGCCGGCAATAGTGGTAGCGGCACGGGTGTAACCGCGCTGGTCTTTGTCGAGATCCATCACCTGTGCCATCGCATCAACAGGCCATGTGGCTACCACTGCTTTGACGGAAGCTATATCCATCGGTGCTTTCTCTGCCAGTGGAGCAATCACGTCGCTCACGCCGCCCCGGTTGGCAATGGCATTTTCTCCGAATATCTTCTCTATCGTGTTCACCGTCTCCAGCGAAGTCGGTACATTGTCGGTAGCGAGGAAACCGCTGTTGGCTACGGTGCTGTTGTTCATTACTGTACCCAGCACATTGTATCCGGCGCTATAAACAGCCGTTCCTGCAGTCTGAATGAATACTACTGCATCAGAAGCGGTAAAGTCGTCATTAGCCTCATACTCCACCATGATGTTGCCGGCGAAATAGTTCTTCGAGTCGGTACCGGCACTGACAGCCGAACCGTTGTTCGAACCGCGGCTGCTGCGCTGGCGGCAGGGGTTGTTGAAGAAAGTGTTGTTGATGAAATAAGCCTTTGCGTTACCACCTACGCGGATACCTACCCCGCGGTACCAGCACTTGCTGTCCGCGATGAGGCAGTTGACATAATAAACCGTACCGCCGTTATCCGATACCGACGAGTTGCCTCCGTAGGTGCCCCATTGCTCAGAACCCGGTTGGCTCAAGAGGGTTCCATAGGCGATGTTGTTGCGGAACTCGCAGCGCTCGAAATAAGCGATAGAAGCATCGAGCGGGTTTTTCGAGCCGGAATCAGACTGACGCGGACGTACCTGGAATGCGGCACCCGAACCTTTGGCGGTGATATTGTCACGGAAGATACAGTCGAAGCAACGTACGGCTGAACCCCATATCTCGATGGCACCGTTGGAGCCATTAGTGCCGTCATCACACTGCGAGTCGTTGTTCAGGAAGCGGCAGAAATGGAAATCCACTTGGGCGGCTTGCACAAAGACCATGTTGCCCCAATACTTGGAGTTCAGGCGCAGACCGTCGCGGAAAGTGATACCCCAGATCTCGGTCAGCTGCCAGTCTTTGTAGTACGCCTCGCTCTTTGCATCGGCTGAACCCTCGCCGATATAGACGAAGGCATATGAGGTGTTGTCACCTTTGCCGTCGCCGTCCAGGTCCGCTGAGAAAACCGACTGACCGCCCAAAGCGTAATTATAGCGCGTCTTGGTGCCGGTCATCGTAGCAGGATAACCTCCCTTGAGCACCACGCCCTGCGGGATCTCCCATTTGTTGGTGTTCACATCGGGGGCGTATGCACCTTCCATCAGGTAGAACTCCGTGCCCGGTTCGGCACTGGCCAACGTAGAACCTAAATACTCGCCGGCGGCGGCGTTGTCCCATGAAGAACCGTCTCCGTCACCCTGTCCGGCAGGAGAGAAGAAATAACGTACTGTTTCGTCTTGTGCGAACAGTCCCATGCTCATCATCAGCGATAGAGCCAAAATGATAGATTTTTTCATGATGTTAAAAAATTGGGTTGATTAAACATATATGGTGTGTATCGGGTACACCTAAAACTCAATGCCGTCGTTCCAGCCGGGGTTCTGCGTCAGTTTGCCCAGCGTCATGGTGCGGTCGGTGATAGGAACGGGATAGAGGTAATCCTTGTCCTCGTTCCATTGCATCACCATGTCTTTGTACGCCACCATGTTGCCGCTCGTGCCGTCGGAGAGGAAGATATCCTGGTCAAGCACCAGACAGGTGACGCCGATGCCGCCGCTCTTTTTCGTAGCGGAGATGAGGATGTTGGCTTTGCCGTCACCCGTAAGGTCGTACTTGCCTTCGCCCGGGAAATACAGCCCCAGCCGCGGCAGCGTGAACAGATGCCCTTCTTTCCAGCGCATGATATCCCAGTAATGCAGCCCTTCCAGCGGCGTCTCTACCATACGCTCACGGCGGATCTCCAGCAGCACGCCTTTGTTGGCGGATGACAGCAATACGGGTGACGAGAAACCGAAACCGCTCTCCGAAGTCATACTCGCATCCGGATGGGCATTGGCATCGCTCATACTCAGAGGCGCCACTCCGGCTCTCTCGCGCAGCAGATTGACGGACATATCCAAATCCGACTGCGTCAGCGTTCCCAGTTCGGCTTTCGCCTCCGCGTAGTTGAGATAGACCTCTGCCAGACGCATCACAGGCATGGAGCACACGCTTCCGCCCCACGTGTTGTAGGTCGATTCCATGATGTATTTGATATACTTGTACCCCGTGAGCGACATCTGCAGATTGACGGCAAAGGATTTGTCTGCGCCTATCTGCACATATCCCGGGGCATGCATCGTCTGCGCCATACGCGCATCGCGACCGGTGAAGATATCGGAATACTGCACCGTTTCATACCCCGCTATGTCGGTAAAGCGTGTGCCGTCCTGCATGAGGTAGAGGTCGGCGAAGCGTTTGGTGAAGCCGGTGGCACGGGCAACCGACCATGCCTGCGCATTATGCTTGATATCCAGGTCCTTGCTGTACGCACGCGCCCAGATCATCTCTTCTCCGTAGGGAGTGAGAGTAGCGAAAAGCATACGGTAGGGTTCGCTGCCCGAGCGGTAGAGCGAGTAGCCCCCACCCTGCATCAGCGCCAGCGAGGCGTCCGCCGCCTGCTGCAGCAGGTCGTCCCACGGCAAGACGGTGTTATACACATCGCTGCCGCCGTTGAAGGTAGTGCCGGCATGGTACTTGCGGAAAGTGCCCTCAAAGAGGCAGGCACGCGATTTGAGCGCCAGCGCCGTCCAGCTGTTCACCTCATACGGCGTACGCGTAGCCGGCAGTTCGGCTATTGCGGAATCGAGGTCACTGATGATATGGGTGATAATCACATCGCGGCTGTCACGCGGACGGTTGAGCGACACTTCGTCATCGGCATTGATCACATGGTCGTACCAAGGTACCGCACCGAAATGACGCAGCATATCGAAATAGAACCACGCGCGGAAGAAATGCGCTACGCCTGTATAATGCGTGCGGGCTTCCGCGTTATCGCATTGATGGGCGTTCTCCAAAAGGTAATTGATCTTGCGGAGGTTCTTCCATGCGTCTTTCTTCCAATAGGCTTCGCCGCTGTGGATATCGCGGATGCCGCGTACCTCATCGTTCGGCACGGGTGCCACGAAATGTTCGCCCTCCTCCGCATACATCGTCTCGGGATCAGGCAGCATACGGTAGAAATAATTGCTGTACTCCCGCAATGCCGTTTCCGAGGTGAAATAGGTAGCGGTAGAGAGCTGGTCCTCGGGATAGAGATCCATGTTGCAGGAACTTAGTGCCAGAGCACTGACCGCTAACACTGACAGCGTACAGACCGTTGCACTGACAGACCGTTTCACTGACAGACCGAGTTTGTGTATCAATCCGTATTCTGTACTCTGTATTACGTTTTCTTTAGTTCTCATACTCATAAGGCATTAGAAGGTTGCTGTTATACCAAACGTGAACGAGCGGGCAAAGCCGTAGGTGATGGCCTGCGAGCTGACAATAGCCGACTCGGGGTCGATGCTGCGGCAGTATTTCTTGAGCGGACTCCAGTACCACAGGTTCTCCGCGGAGAAATAGATACGGAAATCCGGGAACACCTTTTTCCAGCAGGGCAGCGTATAGCCGACGGAGAGGTTTTTCAAACGAATGTACCCCACATTGAGCATATAGCGGCTGTTGGCCGGGCCGAGCGAGTTGGCGGAACCCAGTGCCTCGTAGGCGCGGTAGCGCGGGAAATAGGCATCCGGATTGTCCTCGCTCCAGACAAGGTTCATGAAGTCCTTTGCCATGAATCCCTGATAAGGACGGCTGTACGGACCCCAGAACGTGGTAGCCTCGGTCATCGGATACCAGTCGCGTTTTCCTATTCCTTGGAAATATACGCTTACATCCACTCCGTACCATTCGGCGCTTACATGGAAATTGTAGTTGTACTGCGGTAGTGTATTGCCGATTATCTTTCGGTCGCCGGGGTTGTTGACGGTGTTGTTGCCCGAGGTGATGACGCCGTCGCCGTTCAGGTCCACGTAGCGCACATCGCCGGGATGCAGGCCGGGAGCTTTGGAATCCAGGACACCGACGATATCGGTATAAACCATCGAGTTGACGGGATCGACACGGGTCAGATAGTCATCCACTTCCTCCTGGTTGCGGAAGAGTCCGTCTATCTCATATCCCCACAACTCGCCCAGCACCTGGCCTTCGTAGTAGGTAGAGAGGAGTTTCTCGGGGTTGTTGTATTTGGTGATGACCGTCTTGTAGTTGCCTACTCCGCCGCTGATCTCATACTTGAAATCCTTGCCGGCAAGGCGGTGTTTGTCGCGCCATGTGACGGATAGTTCCCATCCCTTGGTGGACATATTGGCGGAGTTCTGCTTGGGGTCTGTCGCGCCATATACGGACGGAAGCGCCGTACCCGTATTGAGCATGCCTTCGGTATTGCGGATATAGAGGTCGCCGGTGAAAGAAAGGCGGTTGCTGAGGAATCCGAGATCAAGACCGAGGTCATAGGTGGTCATCTTCTCCCACGTCAGCGTACCGGCGTTCGGGTCCGCCTCCGTGGCATACGACAGCACGGTGGTGCCGTCCAGCGTGATGGACTGGGTGAACATACCGTCGGCGTTCACCGACTGGATATAGTCGTAATAACCCGTCATCTGGTTGGCGAGCTGTCCGATAGACAGACGCAGTTTGGCATTGTCCCAGTACTCATGTATCGGCTCCCAGAACGGTTCCTCGGACATACGCCAGCCTACGCTGCCGCCCGGAGTGACCGCCCATCGGTAGCCCGGAGCGAAACGCGACGAGGCGTCGGCACGCACGCTGACCTCCAGCAGGTAACGCCCCGCCCAGTCGTAGTTGACGCGGGCGAAGAAACCGTTGGTAGCTACCGTCTTGATACTCTCGCTGAGGTCGGTCACCTCGCCTTTGGCGAAATTGAATGAGGACAGGTCCTCCGTCATCAGATCCATGCGCTCGGAGGACAAAGAATGGTAACGGTACATCTCGCCGTTATAGCCTGCCGTGAGCGTCATATGGTGCTTGTCCCATGTCGGCGTCCAGCGCAGATACACATTATAGTTGTGCGTCTGGTAGCGCGCCAGTTGCTGGTGATAGCTGTCCACGGAACGGAAGTTCTCTATCAGGTCGGTCGTTCCTTCCTTGGCGGAATAAGGCACTTTGACCGAACGGTTGCTGATCTCCTTCATACGCCACGTGAACGAGTAGTCGGCATTGAGGGTCAGGTTTTTGTAGAGGTCGAAAGTCAGGCTGTTCTGAATGACCATTTCGCGGTTGAGGTTGGTGTTCTTGTGCTTGCCGTTGAGCAGCAACGCACTCATACCGTCTCCCACTGTACCCTGACCAGAGTATATCCACGGGTTGAGATAAACATACGAGCCATCGGGATTGGTGGCGGGAATATAGGCCATTGCGTGGAGTGAACCCACACGGAAAATCTCACGCGAAGAGGTAGTGCCGGGATAGGTATATCTCGACGAGAAGAAGGAGAAATTAACACCATAGTGCATCCATGGCTTCACGTTGATATTCACCTTGGCGCGGGTGGAGAACTGATGCCATTTGTCGTTGTCGATACGGATCATACCGTCCTCCGTGTAATACCGTCCGCTGACGAAATAGTTGATACGTTCGTTGCCGCCCTTGAGACTAATGTTATAGTCCTGCATCGGACGGATGGTCTTATAATAATGGTTATACCAGTCGAAATTGGCATAGTACTTGTAGCTGCCGTCGTTCTGGGTTACCACCCACGGACGCTCGGGGTTCTCAGTCCGGTCATTGAGGCGCATCCATAGTTCCGCATAATCGGCATCGGTGTAGGTGGTCATAGCAGTCTTGGTGTGCTGCAGCATGAATATATCGCTGATATACGCCGACCAGAAACCCTGCGTGATAAAATCATGGTCGGTGGTGGGGGACTTCCATCCGGCTTTGGCATCAATCGTCACCTGTGGTGCCAGGCCTTCCTTGCCGGACTTGGTAGTGACGAGGATAACACCTGCCGCAGCTTTGGAGCCGTAGATAGCGGAGGCGGAGGCGTCCTTAAGAATAGAGACGGACTCTATATCATTGCTGTTCACGCGGGCGAGCTCCATCTCCACGCCGTCCACCAGCACCAGCGGCTTGGTAGTGGAGGAGTTGTTGATAGAGGCCAGACCACGGATGTTGTAGCTGTAGTCGGCTCCGGGACCTCCGGCGGACATCGTAATATTGAGCGAAGGGTCGGCGCCTTGCAGAGCGGTAGCCATGTTGGGCGTAGGGCGGCCCACAATATCTTTCTGGTTCACCACGCTCACGGCGCCGGTCAGGTTCACTTTCTTCTGTGCGCCGTAACCTACCACCACCACTTCGTCCAGCTGGGCGGTTGATTCGGAGAGAGCAATACGGTAACTATCGCTGGCTGCGGTGATGCGCAGCTCATAGGTCTCGTAACCGAGATATGAGACCTGCAGGTACTGACCCGTCGCTGCATCTATCGCGAAACGGCCGTCAAAATCAGTGACCGTACCGATAGTAGTGCCGCGCACCGCTACCGACGCACCGATGACCGGCTCGTTGGTTGCTTTGTCCAGCACTACACCGTTGATACTGCGAGGGGCGTTGGGGTTGGGTTTGGCGGTCAGAACAATCACGTTGTTCTCCGTCAGTTTGTAGTCAATGCCCGTGCCCGACAAGATACGCGAGAGAGCCTGCTCCAGCGTGACGTTCTGCAGTTTGACCGTCACCGTCTTGTCCAGCCCCTCCAGCGAACTGTTGTAGAAAAAATGCCAGCCCGTCTGCTGCTCGATACGCGGCAGCACGGTGCGGATAGCCTCATCGTGTACGTCCAGTGTCACTTGGGCGTATAGGGCGATAGTTACCGCGCTCAGCACGATAAGCCATGTGGTTAGAAAAATGCGTTTCATGGTAAGTCCTTTTTAGGGTTCCACTTTCAGACTCACAGGAATCTGTACCGGTTGGAAATTCCAGTTCGGATATTCCAGCCTGCCCCAGAAATATATCCGCACATCCCCTTCCTTCGCCAGCTCGATCTTCGAGGAGGTGAATCGTACCACTCCCTCTATCGTGTCCGGCGTCTGGAAATCGGCGGTCAGGTTCGCATCGCTGCCCCACCACGAGGTGTAGAACCAGTACGTGGCCTGCTTCAGGCTCGCATCGCCAGGCGTCAGCATGTCTATCGTACAAACGACCGAGTCGCCCTTGTGATAAACCTCCTGCGCAGGAGATATACGGATGTCGCTGAAGGTAGGGAGCGTCACACCGCTCTCATGGGTGCAGGCGCATAGCGCCCACACCGACAAGAACAGTATCAAAGATTGCTTTTTCATTTTAGTAACTCACCTAAAACATTATACGTAGCTCCGTTACGCAAGATGACTACTTGTCCGTCGGCAATCGTTTTGCGTGCGCGGAGGGTGGTGCCTGTCTGTTCCAGCGCGGTGGTGGAACTCTTCTCCACTTCGATGGTCAGCGTAGCGTCTGCTTTCAGTTCAGGAAGCGTGTAAACACCTTCTGCGGCAACCAGCTCTTCGGCATCGAGCTTCACGGATTTGATACTCCACCCCTCGTCAGCGGTCAGGGTAGCCGTAGTCGTATAGCCGTAAGGAACGGGATAGGTGCCGGCAGGCAGCACACCTTGACCGGTTACAGTCAGCGTGGCGTGCTCGAACTCAGCAATCGTCAGGTTCACCATGATCTGCTCAACGGTAATCGCCAAGGTGGCGTCAGCGGTCAATGCAGGCAATGTATATACGCCTTCGGCAGCCTCTAGAGTAGTCTCGCCGTACTTGACACTCGTGATGCGATAACCCTCGTCAGCCACAACGGTTGCCGTAGCCGTATAGCCTTGCGGCAGCGCGTACTCACCGGCAGCCATCGTGTTGCCGCCTACGGTCAGCGTAACGTGTGCAAAGTCAGCAATAGTGAGGGTGAAGTGCGGTAACTCATAACATCCAAGGTCAACAGTACCGCCAGCAATTCGTGCAATGCCATCGAGATCAGTAGAGCCTTTGGTGTATGTATTATTGCCGGCATTAATAAGACTGGACGTATAAAGCAAACGGAAATTATTTTCTGAAGCATCCACAAAACCTGGGTCGGTGTCTTTGTCAATAAGGACAGTACTCGTACCATAGGTGCTCGGACGAACAATTGCGTTATTCAAGAAGTTAGCGGAAGCAGATTGGTTATAGTTGCCATTGATTTGCAACTGATCTGTTTGAGCCTGACCATTAGCCGTGTTACCCCACACTATATTATTCACAAATTTCGCAGCAGCAGCCACATTCAAATGCACACCACAACGAGCTGGATTTTCTGCTGAAGCTTGGGTGTTGCCAACAATTGTATTATTATAAGCCAAATGAGCTACATTATTAGCCATCTGCAAACCTCCTATAGTATTCGTAGCATGATTATCCACGATAAGACAGTTGGCTACCGTACAAGCCTGAGTACCCGTTATACGCACACCGCCTGTGTCCACTCCGGTATTACCGCGAATAATACAATTATACATCGCGCCACCGTAGTGTAGTTGCACACCACCACAAGCATTGAGAGTTGTGGTATTATTTTCAATAATGGAATTCTGAATCACACCGCAAATACGTACGCCGCCACCGTGAGAAGCGGTGTTGCCACGAATGATGCAATCGTCAACCAATACCTTGTCCGTATATGCATTATTAAATACACCACCGCCATTACATGTGCCGCTTGTTCCTGTATATTTATTGTTTTGAATCAAACAATGTTTAACTTGACCATTGGCAAACAATGCGACGCCAGAACCTCCTTGGTCTGTGTATTGGGATGTGAATTGTCCATTCTGAATCGTCAGGTTACTCCATACAGTCAGGGTTGAGAACGCTTCTGCTTGGTTTACTACACGCCCGTCTGCATTGGCGTCCAGAATAGTCGCATAGTCGGTTTGGGCGGTGAAGTCTTCGTTCCAGCCTCCGGATACATTAACACCGTCTTTCATGGTGAAGTTACCGTAGTACGTACCGGCTTGTACATAGACCGTCGTGCCGGATTCAGCTGCATCGATAGCCGCTTGCAGTTCGGTGCCCGTCTTGTCCGCGGTCACTTGCGTTTGTGCCAGGAGAGTTGCACTTGCCAGCAGGCAGAGTGCCAGAGAGAAATGTTTTTTCATAGATCTTGTATTTAATGGGTTAATAGTTTGCCCGTCTGTGACGGACGTTGAATGGATTGCTTACTTGCGGGCATAAACATATACCACCGTGTCGTCCGCTATGTGGTAATTCATATTGGCGGCGAGACTGATCACATCCAGCACATTGCGCAGCGATGCGCGACCCAGATAGCCGGTAAAACGCTCCTGTTTCAGTTCGCTGGATGTGATAATCATTGATATATGGTAATTGCGCGACAACTCGGTCGCTATCTCTTCCAGCGTATAGTTGTTATACCGCACCTCGCCCGTCAGCCAGCAGGTATAGTCGCTGCTGGGTACCGAGCGTTTGCTCAACGTCTTGGCGGAGCGGTCATAGATAACGCGGCTGTCGGGCTCCATCGTCAGGTCGGCTTCGCCGGTGCTCACCCGCACTTTGCCGTCAGCCAGCACCACCGCTATGTTCTGTTCATCCGCATAATTGCGTACGTCGAACGAGGTGCCCAGACACGTCACATCCACATCGCCTGCTGTCACCACAAACGGATGCGCCTCGTCGCGGGCTACATGAAAGAACGCTTCGCCCTCCACCTGCACGCGGCGTTTGCCATCCGGCATGGCGGTCAGATAGCGCACAGTACTCTGCGCATTGAGCGTCACCTCTGTTCCGTCAGGAAGCGTCACCTGGCTGTGCTCGCCCAGCTGCGTGCGGACAATGATATCCTCGCATACAGCATCGCCCCCTGCGACAGACGGCTGCGTGCGGAAGAATATCCAGCCGCAGGCACCGCATAGTATGGCTATTACCAGCGAACAAGCCGCCAGCCATACACGTATCGTGACCGGGCGTTGACCTTTTTCCGGTGACTGCTCGCCCGTAATAGTGCGCAATATACGCTTCTGTACCAATACCGGCATCTTGCCGTCGGCAAACTCCATATCGGCGCGAAGCCAGTTGCCTACCTGCTCATCTGTACGCAGGTATTCCAGCAACTCCGAACGCTCTTGCTCGGACGCTTCACCGCGAAGGTATTTAGACATCAAATTTTTCATAGAGGTAGTTGTATGCTAATCGTTTAATCGGTTTCTCAATTCCCGCAGGGCAAGCGTGATATGCACCTCCACTGTTTTCTCGCTGATTTGCAGCGCCTGCGCTATCTCGCGGTTGCTCTTGTGCTCGTAACGGCTCATTACAAATACTTTTCTCCGCACCGGCGGCATACACTCCACTATCTCCTTGAGATAGTTCTCCAGCGACTCGGCGTCCTGTTTCTGCTCGCTTTCCTCACTCGCCTCGTCTCCGTGACGAAGCACATATTCCTCGTAGATATGATGCACCGTCTCGTGCTCGCAGTAGTTGAGGAACGTGTTTTTGGCTATCGAGAACAGATAGGTGAGTGCCGTCTCTTTGTCCCGCAACTCGTCCCAATGCTCCCACAGACGCATGAACGTAGTCTGCAGGATTTCCTCGGACAAGTACGCGTCGCCACCTGTCAACCGGATGGCGAAACCGTATATTTTGCGCGCGTACAGATTATACATCTTCTCGAACTCGCGTTCTCTGGCACGCGTGCTGCCGGTGATTTTATCGAACCATTTCATAAGCGCTTCTATCCGTTAGACAGCCCAAAAAACCACTTCCCCTAATCAGGAAGTCGATTTTTTTCATCTTTTCTTCATGTAGAAACAATTATACGACAAAAGAAGAAGAGGGATAATATAAAAGAAGCCGAAAGGAAGCATATAAAAAAAGGAAGACCCCAAAGAGCCTTCCTTACTAATGAGCGACACACCGGATCAGGGAGCGACGCGGTTGATGTCACGGGGGAACATGGAGCACTCCTTGATGTTGGCGATGCCGAGGAAGCAGGCAGTGATGCGCTCCAAGCCGATGGCAAAGCCGCCATGCGGCGGCATGCCGTTGTGGAAGGTCTCCTCTATGAATCGGAAAGCATCCGTATCCATGCCACGACGGAGCATCTTCTCGCGGTAGTCGGCTGCTCTGTCCTCCGCT